>JBBKWY010000195.1:0-9800 GCA_037969215.1 Halioglobus sp. | reverse complement strand
ATGAAAGACTGGAGCAAAGAGGATGATCGCCTCGCTAGAGAAATAGCTGGAATCGCCCAGGCTGACAAATTGTCGCTCGGAAGAATAGACTACCTCGTAGATGGGCATCAGTTTCTGCGAAAGCACCTGCAACACCTGCCCAAAACTCGAGAATTACTTGTGAGCCTCGGGATAGTCAAATCTGACCAATAGGCTGAGAGTGTCTATTGACACACCACTGCCTAGGCCAAAAGGCTTGCAGATATCGGCAATATGCCGAATAAAATAAGGCATATTGCACAGGAGAACTTGTCATGAGTACTGCCACACAGATTTTTAAGCCCTCGAAGGCCTCTGCACCAACGGCCTCCAAGAGGGCTATGGACACCGTCAGTAAGATCGCCGGGGTCACACTTAAGACCCCCCTTGATGAAATTCAGCTGACGCAACGAGGTATAGCACCCCTAGCCCTGGATTCCTTAAAGAAAATGGGTGCGGACAGTGCCGATCTACACTGGATAATCAAGCCTCGCACCCTGGCTCATCGCAAAAGCAAGTCTGAAACCCTAACGCCACCAGAAACAGGACGCTGGCTGCGGGCGGCAAAAGTACAAGCTCTGGCGCAAGAGGTGTTTGCGGATAAGGACAAGGCAATCAAGTGGCTTCACAAACCGCGAACGATGTTCGGTGGTCAGTCGGCCCTTATGATCATTCAGAGTGAGGCTGGCGCACAACTGGTGGAAGATACCTTGAATCAAATTGACGCCGGTTACTTCGCGTGAAGCTATGGCGAATCAGCAACTATGCCGACCTGAAGAGAATCGGCGGGCTCAGAACACCCGGCAGGTGGCACAACAGTGGCAAGCCCCTAGTATCGTAGATACCTGACAGCGTTACTATTGACGCAAACAGAAGGTATTTATTATAAGCGGCAAACGCTATACAGAAGAATTCAAGATTGAAGCGGTAAAGCAGATCACTGATCCCGGTTACAAGATCGGTGAGGTGGCCAAGAGACTCGGGGTGACCGCCAAGAGTCTGCATGACTGGACCAAGAAGTACGGTGACTCCAGTGCCCAGCATCAAACCATAACCGACCAGGGCGTCCAATATACCTGTGCCGATTGGAGAGGGTTTGTCAGGGATAACAATCCGGAGCTCAGTATGTCGCGCCGAGGTAACTGCCATGACAGCGCTGTAGCCGAGAGCTTCTTCTCACTACTGAAGACAGAACGCATCAAGCGAAGGATCTACAAAACACGCTCTGAAGCCCGGGCAGAGATATTCAATTATATTGAGCTTTTCTACAACCCAAGCCGGAGGCATGGCAACAATGGCGGGATATCGCCGGTGGAGTTCGAGAAGAAGTATTATGAGAAGCTATCAAGTGTCTAGGAAACTAGGGGCTTGCCATGGTGCAGGTCCATACTACGTAGTCCGCCTCTGCGCGGAGCGTTATATGTCCGAAGCTGATCACTGATCGTGGAATCATTCGACACGACAGACAAGATTTTCATCAAAATGGCCGGTGCTATTCTAATCGCTGCGGGACTGATTTTTGGTATAGCTCATTTTGATAACCCGATGTCGACGGGTGAAACGGTCTGGGGAACTGTAATTTCTATAGCGCCAACTCCAACTGGCTATCGTAGTCTTGCAGCGACGACATCTGCCAATGTTCGCCTAGATAATGGAAAATCGATCTACATGGAAATCTATGGAGCTTCTGAGGGCAATCGGGTTAAGTTCAACGTACGAAAAACAAGAATCTTGCGGCGGGTTTCATATTATGCTGTTCGTAGTCCGTAAGACATATAACAAGGTCGGCCAAATGGGACGCGCAAACAGCGCGCGCCCATGCCGTCGGCGTTAAATGGCTTCTCCTTCGAAACATCTCACACGTTATTGGTTTCGTTCTGAGGAGGGAAAAGGAGTTGGCGTTACTGCATATTCGAGACACGAAGCGGAGAGCCTCGTTCGCTCGGAAGGGTGGGTCATGGGCATGCGGCCAAGCTTCACCGATGTCATAGAGGATATTGACGTTCGTGATCTAGACGAGCAGCATGTAATTCCAAACATGGGCATTTGTAGCGAGCGAGGCATCTGGTATCCAAAGCTTAAATAGACGCCACTTAACAAGTGCCGGCAGTTCGCCCCTATCGGGGCCGGAGAGACCTCCCCCAATAAAGTAGACACCTATCTCAACCAAGAGGTAGGTCAAGAATGGCAAAGATACGTAGCAAAGAACGAGTTATAGAATACAGCGTAGAGTTCAAGCAGAAAGTAGTAGAGCTGACAGAACACCTCGATGTTAAAGCAGTGGAAATCGCTACCGTTCTGGGCTTGCATCCCATGATGGTTTATCGCTGGCGTCAGGAATACCGGGAAGGTCGATTTGTTGCCAAACCTACAAGGAAGATCAGTATGACAAGGGAGCCACCCGAGCACCCCGAAGCTGCCCAAGAAAAGTCCGAAATTAAGCGGTTGCAGCGTGAAGTGGCGGAGCTAAAAAAAGAGAACGATTTTCTAAAAAAGTGGGACAGGTATCTGAAGGACCAAAAGCAGCGCGATTCGGATTCATAGCCGAACACAGTGCTGTTTTTGGTATCAGATACCTCTGTAATCGTTTGAATGTGTCATCCCAAGGTTTCTACAAGTGGCGGGATCGCAAAGACTCGGCGCGTTACTTGGAGAACCGACGTATAGCCCAGCGGATCAAGCAGTTGTATTTCGAACACGACGGTAACTATGGTAGCCCACGCATTGATGCTGCGCTAAGGCATGAGGGTGAACGAGTTAACCACAAGCGCGTAGAGCGGCTGATGCGAGATATGGGGCTTGTGGGCAAGGTCAGCAGGCTGTATCGCAGCAAGCCGCTGGCTAAGAATTCGTGTATTACGGTGGAGAACCTTAGACGACTTGAGCCCCGCCCCAACTCGATCAACCAGCAATGGGCCGGAGACGTCACGTACCTTAGAGTAAATGGGCACTGGTCTTACCTGGCGGTTATTCTGGATCTGTATTCAAGGCGCATTGTTGGGTGGGAACTGAGCCAGTCGAGAACAGCGGATCTAACTGTCGCAGCGTTACGAAATGCACTCCTACACCGGGATGTTAAGCCAGGAATGATCTTTCATAGCGATCGTGGCGCGGAGTATGGAGCTCACTACTTCCAGGATGAACTGAAACGCGCTGGCATATTGCCGAGCATGAACCGACCAAAGCATATGACTGACAACGCCCATGTTGAGTCATTCTTCAGAACGATGAAAACAGAGAGTTTCCATGGCTTGTATTTTGAGTCAATATCGCATCTGCGGATGACGTTAGCGTGTTACATCGAAGACTACTACAATACCAAACGTCTCCATTCATCATTGGGTTTCAATATGCCTAGTAGATATGAAAGTATGGCAGCATGATGTTGTCGAATCGGGTGTCTACTTTTAGGGGGGAGGTCTCGGACGTCAAAACCGCTGCGCGGTTTCGCCGCCGCTGCGGCAAGCGTTATGAGTCCAAGATGATGAGAGCAATACTTCTTATAGCCCTACTTTTTTGCTCCAGCGTACAAGCATTTCAGTGTCCTCAGGATCACTCCCCTGAGAAAGCCTTTGAAAAAGCTGTATCGGTGTACGTCATTCGCATCAACAGCACTGAATTCTATGAAAATGTAGAGGATGGGAGGCACGCTAAGCTTTTACTTACAAAGTATAGTGTCTTGGAGGCCCTGAAGGGTGAAAGCAAATCGGATGGTGAACTCATTGATATGGTGGGTATTGGTACAGGCTTTGCTGATCTCCTACCTGGCCTTATTTACTTAGTAGCTATAGAAGAGAGGCCTGAAGGCCTCAAAAAGGATTACATAAATATGTGTGGTGTCCTAGGTGGTGCTTTCTACCTTGAAGATGATCAATTCGTCAAATTGCTCAGCGGGCTTAGAGCCAGTGCCAAAGACTCATAACAAGGTCGGGCAAATGGGACGCGCAAAGAGCGCGCGCCCATGCCGTCGGCGTTATGGCCCCTGAGATGAAAGTAGTTTATTTACTGATAATTTTGGTAGCTTTCCCTTTGTCAGGGTCTGCTCAAAATTGGGATGAGACCTTAGTAGATTCTGATTTCCTAAAAAGATATGAAATGAGCATTTTTGCTAGAGATCATGTCACTACTTGTAAGGGGGTTAAGTTTCTAGAAATTTTTGGCTATCCCATAGAGTTTCAAGGAAATAAGCTTAAGCAAGCAGCATTCCGAACCCATAATGGAAATAAAATAATCAGTGAGTTTTTCCTGGAGTATGATGTCCCATCAATCATGGTTTGTGCCTCCGAGGAGCAACTTCTGAAGTCGGAGTTAGAGCTGCTTTATATAGGGAAAAGTAAGAATAAGGTTTTACGCATAAATGACTTCAAACCGTATATCGAGTAAAGCCATAACAAGGCCAGGCACAATCGCCCCTTCGGGGCTGGACCTCCGCACTGCGTGCTCCGGCCTGTGCTGGCGGCGTTACTGAGCGTCCGCTTATGGCACAAAGCAGACGCTGGCGGCTTGTGTTAAATTTGACCGCATGTCTGCTTCCGACTCAAAGCGGACGCTCGCGACATATCAATTTCGGGGACGTATTTGGCCCCTTATGTAATGTTATATGCGCCAAAAACGACGATAAGAGACTGATTTGCATTCAATAATCGAAAATTTAAAATCTACATACTGGGCCTGGGTGTTATATAGACCGGTCTATATATGTAGCTGTTATGCACCAGTTTGGAGGTAATAGATGGCGGGTCCATTTTTAAAAGATAAAGAACTTTACGACCTCAAAAAAAGTAAAGAAAGAACAAATGCACTGAGAAAACGGGAACGTAAAGAACAGTTTCACGTAGACACGGTAGTTTGTGGTTGTCCTAATCCAACTTGTGGAGGTTGGCATCAAATAAGGGAATCTCGCCCACTTCCGACGGAAGACGAGTGCGCAGAGATATTAAAAAGTCACAATCGAGCGAAGAAGAACAAAAATGCATAACAAGCCGCGGCAGTGCGCACGCTACGCGTGCAGGACGGCCTACTACGTAGTCCGCCTCTGCGCGGAGCGTTATAGGGCCTAAGATCGCATGACTATCAGGGTTCGCAGAGCGACTGAAAAGGACATCGAGCGTGTTCTTCCTCTGGTTAGAGATTTTGCAACCAGCTTCAAAGTGGATGAATCCAAATTTCGGAGTTCTTTTGCAAAAGTGCTAGATGAACCGAACTCACTTGCTCTGGTGGCAGAAGAAGACCATGATTTGATTGGTTACTGCCTTGGGTTCTGCCACGATACTTTCTATGCCAATGGTAGTGTTGCCTGGCTAGAGGAGATAATGGTGGCTTCTGATTATCGCCGTCGAAGAGTCGGTGAGTCGTTGATGTCTGCTTACGAAGAATGGGCGCAATCCAAAGGAGCCATTTTGTCTGCTTTGGCCACTCGCCGAGCGTCCTCCTTCTATGAGGCAATTTCATATGAAGAATCAGCGGTCTATTTCAGGAAATTGCTATGAAACTCGGCCCAATAACAAGTCAAGGCACATGGACGTCAAAACCGCTGCGCGGTTTCGCCGCCAGTGCTTGAAGCGTTACGTGTAAATTCCATCATGAACAATGACGAAGAAAGAGAGATACTGGATAGCTACAAGGGCGCGATCGATTTTTGGGAAGAGCTTTTCGAATTTGAGTGTATTGATAATCACTCATGCAGTTCAATTCCTTCTGATAAGTCATCAAAAATCATGATGTGTAGGGTACCTGGTCAAGAAGGGGCCGCATGGTATTTCGCTAATGTTCGTCTAGCAACATTTCATGATGTGGAGCTAGGTGAGGCGGAAAATGTAGCGGAGGTACTAGCTGCTTCTAGTCTCGCAATCAGCTACTGCCCATTCTGTGGTGAAAGGTTGCTATAGTTATGCACTTCGATACACACGTAACAAGAAGCGGCAACGGGGCCGGACGTCAAAACCGCTGCGCTAGGCGTTACATGTCACGAGTCTGCCAGTGAATCTACTATTCGTTTGTAGCGAAAATCGATTGAGAAGTCCGACAGGGGAAGAGGTATTCTCGAAGTATCCGGGTGTAAATGCTATTGGATCTGGCACAAACTCGGATGCCGACACTCCTGTTAGCGGCGATCTAATAGAATGGGCTGATGTGATCCTCGTTATGGAAAAGAGCCATAAGAATAAGGTGTCCAAAAAATTTAAAGATCTTTTGCGTGGTAAGAGACTGGTTTGCTTAGACATCCCAGACAATTATGACCGGATGCAACCAGAATTAGTTAGGCTTCTAGAGGCACGCGTGGCAAGGCATGTTCGTTTCAACTAAAACATGTAACAAGGTCGGGCAAATGGGACGCGCAAACAGCGCGCGCCCATGCCGTCGGCGTTAGAGCTACGTATGAGTATTACCTTTAGCCAATACAGCAATAGTCTAGATAGACCAGATGGCTCCGTCGTTCTTGATGAGGCGAAGGATATAGTTCTCGCGTATCGCGACGGGCAGCGAGACGAGTATTCTTCTGACCAAGATCCTTTCGCTATATCTCTATTCAACTTTTGCCGTGATAATAATAATTTTATCCAGGTCGCGATGGACTCCAAAACAGATTATCGTGTCAGCCTTGAGTGTCGTTTTACTAAAAGGTTTTGGAAAATGTCGTGGCGATCGACCTATAGTAAAGACTATTTCGTTCCAGAACTAGAAGACATTATGGATCTAGTCACTAGTTTCTACACAATGGAGATCGAGGAATTTCGAACATACTTTGATTCCTTGGCTTTCAAGGAGTCTAAATGGGTTGGATTGGCTAGTGCGGGTTAGCCGCTCTAACAATAACCGGCAGTTCGCCCCTGCGGGGCGGGACGGCAAAACCGCTGCGCGTTTTCACCGCCGCTGCGGCAGGCGTTATAGGTGCTAGTTCAGTGACCAAGCGAAAGCTCGCATATGCTTTTTTTATGATCTCATATGTGGGCGCTCTGGCAGCTAGCCTTGCAGACTTGAACTTAGTTGGTATGGTCCTCGGCGCGCCAGCGCTTGTAATTTCTGGCTGGACCTTTTTGGGTCATTTCGTGACACTGGATGATGATCTGCCAGGCGAATGGTCCAACCCAGAAGGGTCCAGAAAAATATGGTATCTCTCACTAGGAGAGCTTGGTCTTAAAGCGGTAATATTTTTGGCGCTTCTAATGGTGGTCTACCTACCATGAAGTTGGGCCGCACCTATAACAAGCCGCGCCAGTGCGCACGCTACGCGTGCAGGACGGCCTGCTGTGCAGTCCGCCTCTGCGCGGAGCGTTAAGTGTCAGTAGGAGAGTATTCGTAGTGCAGTCATTACTTCATATTATTGCTGTTATTTTGGTTGGTGCATCAGTATACGGTGCCAGTTCTAGCAACAAACCTGATAACTTCGTGGTCTCTGCGCTTGGAGGGACAGATAACCTCAGCATACTATTTATTGTGACTGTTGCAGTCGTGCTAATAGATTTATCATACTCAAAAATCAGAGCACTAAATGGCTCCAGTGATGAAACGGAGTAAAACACTTAACAAGCACAGGCAAAAACGCCCTACGGGCTGGACGACGCTGACGCGCCGCCTTTGCTGTGGGCGTTATCTGTAGGAGCGAGATTGCAAAGATTTCTAATAATTGTAAGCCCAATAGTTGTACTTATATATGCGTATTGTGCGGCCTATTATCTGGATACTTCCAGGTTCCGATCCACTGAATTCCTACAATGTAGCCAAGACATAGAGATTATGATTTCCAGACCATACTGGCCTCTGCTATCGAGATTTGATTCAACTACTGGCCTAGAAGTCTACGTGGGAGGCTGGCTCGAAGAGGGATCATTAACAATCTCAGGAACTCCTTTTCGAGATGAAAGTGGCATATTCTATTCCACTGATGCTGGTGGAATTGAAGTATCAAGAGCACGGATCGGAGAGTGGTACAACGATAGCTTTGAAATAGGTCTAAGACCTGGAGTTCACTCATCATGTGCTATAAAGGTTGTCTACAAATTTAGGGGGGCACTGTGAAGCCCACAGATAACAAAAACCGGCAGTACGCCCCTTCGGGGCCGGACGGTCAAACCGCTACGCGGTTTGCCCGCCGCTGCGGTAAGCGTTGATGTTGTAGAAAAACACTTAATAAATAGCATATTTCTGATAAAATGCGGCATCACCAACGGAGTGAACGCATGCCAAACTTCAAACCGCATAATTACGATCAATCTGCGATGGTCGTTATAAACTTCGAAGAACAACTAGAACTCGATCGCTTTGCCCTGACGCTACACTACCTTATTGATAACAGTATTGACCTGTCTATCTTTTACGAGAAGTACAAAAATGATTCGGGTGGACGCTCTGCCTATAATCCATCGATCCTGCTGAAAATAATTTTGTTTGCTTACTCAAAAGGTATTCAGTCTAGCCGCGACATCCAATGGCAATGCGAACACAATATCATCTTCAAAGCACTGTCCTGCGATAGCGTGCCGCACTGGACCAGTATCGCCAATTTTATCAGCGCCTATCCGGACGCCATTGAATCTGTGTTCGAGCAGGTTCTGCTGGTTTGTGATCAGCAAGGTCTTCTCGGGCATGAGTTGTTAGCGATCGACGGCTGCAAGATGTCATCCAATGCAGCCAAGGAACACTCAGGGACACTGAGTGAGTTAACGCAGAAACGAGAAAAAATCCGACAACGCATTCGCCACTGTATGAAGGAACATAAGCATCTCGATAAACGTAAGCCGCGAGAACGAGAGCGCAAGGAGCGCCTGGAAAAGAACCTGGCCTCACTCGACAAGCACTTCGAAAAGATTGACCAGTTCCTAAAGACAGCAGCCCCACGGATGGGGCAGGGTAAAAAGTCGAAGGAAGTAAAAAGCAATATCACCGACAATGAATCGGCCAAGATGACGACCAGCAAAGGCACGATACAGGGCTACAACGGTATTGCCGCAGTGGACAAAAAGCACCAGGTCATCGTGGATGCTCAGGCATTTGGCGAGGGCCAGGAATACCATACATTACGACCTGTTCTGGACGCCGTTAAAGAACGTTACCAGCGCACAGGAATCAGCGAGGACGTGTACGCCGATGGCATCGTCGTCACCGCGGACACGGGGTACTCCAACGAAGAGAATAATGCGTATTTGAAAGGCGCAGACATCAACGCCTATATACCCGACAAACAGTTCCGCTCACGCGATCCGAAGTTCAAGCATCAGAAAACTAAACACGGAAAACGCCACCAAGATAAAGTGAAGGGTATTCAACCCGTCATTCCAGCCAGTGAGTTCTCGTTCGATCCGCGAAGGAAAACCTGCATCTGCCCTGCCGGTAAAGAGATGTGGCTGCGCAGCGAGGCTACCCACGGCGGAGGCAGGTCCAAACTCGCGTTCGAGGGCAAGCTGACAGACTGTCGCCATTGCACAAGAAAGCATGAGTGCATGCGCAACCCGGGTTCGGCAGATACCCGTGAGGGTCACGGTCGTCAGGTGTCATTTACCGTATCGACAGGCCGATCCGCGACGGAGTGGATGATGCGCAGAGTCGATAGCGCGATCGGTAAACACCATTACAGTCATCGCATGTCAGTGGTGGAGCCTGTGTTTGCCAATATCGGCACCAATAAACGGCTGAATCGCTTCACACTTCGCGGTAAAAAGAAGGTTCAAGGCCAATGGCGCCTATATTGTTTGGTACATAACATTGAAAAGCTGATGCGATACGGGGCTGTGACATAAACACAGAGATATCCACACTCGGGCGTTTGTTCGGCGCACTATGGG
>JBBKWY010000194.1:0-46804 GCA_037969215.1 Halioglobus sp. | reverse complement strand
TTCAGTCGCCAATTTATCAGTGATTATTATCTGGGCGCGATGCTATCGCTGCACTTCGTCGGTTTGCGTGTGTTGTTGGCGCAGGTAGATGACTTGCCGAAGCGACTGACAACGGCTATCCGCTATCTGGCGGGGGCAACGTTTTCGATCTATCTGTTTCATCAGCCGCTGCTATGGTTTTACAGCGCTGTTTTCGCTTCCGTTGAGGAGGGCCTTCCGAGGTACCTGATAGTGGTGCCGTGTACTCTCGTGTCGGTTTTTGTCTTGTCCACTTTTACGGAGAAGAAGAAGGATCTCTGGAAGCGCTGGGTGGAACAGGTTCTCGGGCTAATTGAACAAGCTGGCTCTAGGTTTCGCCAGGCATTTGCGCGGTAGCAGCGATGGTGCTGGCTGTCAGCCGCAGTTGATCAATGATTACCTGCAGTGTTTGCTGCTCGTCAGTGTTTTTGATACTGCTGGTCTGATCGGTATAGAGCCGCGGTAGTCGCGGGGCGACTACCGAGCAATTGCGATGGTTTTTTTCAAAGCATTTTGCGAAGGCCTCCGCTGCGCTTTTGGCCGCAATATACTCGTCGAAGCCTTTGATACTCTGCTCCAGAAATACGCTCGAAGGAATAAACACTTGCAGTGCGCGGTCTCCGACGCCGCACTGCAGAACCTGTTCCAGCAGTGTTGCCAAACCGTCAATATAGAAATCGCAGTAGCGGGTGAACAGTTGCCGGTCCCATTTTTTGCTGTCGTTTTTGATGATTGTTGGCGATGCCAGATAGTAAATATGCGTCACCGAGGCACAGAACTCTTTGAGTTCATTGCACAGTGACCCCTCGAGAACATCATAAGGCACTACGGTGGGTGTAGCGCGATCCCGCCCAATGTCTTCGGATACGCTTACGGCATCTTGCTTCCCGGCAGCATAGGTCATCATGATGTTGGCACCACCTGCGGCAAGTACCTTGGATATCACCTCTCCAAGCCCCCGGGAGCCGCCAATAACGAGCGCGTGCTGCTGCTTGAACTCGCCATCCGGGACCCGCGTCGCTATTTGTTCGAAACTGGCCTGACGCACCGGTGGCGGCCGAAAAAATGCTTCGATCGTACCCGTCGCAGCCGCGCTTTGCAGAGCCAGTTCGATTCGGTCGATGCGTGGGTCGGAGCTGAGGACCCGGTATTCCAACTGCGCGATCTCAGTCGTCGCCGCGTCGGGCTCGGCGGTGGAAAATTGTAAATCCAGTTTGGCATAGACGGAGTGCAGGCCTGGACACTTCATGCCGACGATTCGCGTGCTGGCGAGCAGCGTGGAGAGTTGCCACGCGGGCAGGTATTGGGTCGCATGGGGAAATAGCGAGCCCATAAGCGCGGCATCCCAACAGAGTTCGAGCGCCGCTGACAAGCCGTTGCAGTCGGCGATGCTGATATCCACAGCCACATCAGCTGCGCCAGTGCACGCGCTTAATGCTGCCGCACTCGGGTGACTGGCGTGCCGGATATCAACAAGTTCAAGATCAATGATTTGGCAGCGCGTGCCGTCAGCGAATAACTCGAGACGAGTCAGGCCGTCTGTCGTCTGCTCGAACGCCTCCAAAGTCTGGCCTTGTGTTGCCGGTTTATTATACTTGACCTTGATGCTGGCAAGCGCTGCATCAGTACCTCTGCTTTTGAGTAGCAAATCGAGGGCCTTGATACTGCCGCAAACCCCGTGAATCAGGGTTTGGCCAAACCGCGTGCGTCTTGCGGCTACCGAATCCAGGTGCAGTGGATTAAAGTCGCCCGAGACATGCGCGAAGTCCAGGGATTCCTTCGGTGAAATAGAGAAATTGCCCAAGCTGTTCATGCCATCCTCATCTGTTTGAGGCTCTGCCGTCGCAGGCCGTTGTCGTTGAGCGCCCGGCAACCGGGAATGCCTACCGGTGTGGAGGGTGGCGCTGCACACAAAAATGTTATCCTATACTCCGACCCGCGCTGGACACGGTGGTATCCTGTTGCGCTATTGAGCGGTGATATAGCACTTTAATGGTAAAGGAGAAGTTGGATGAGTATACCGGTATTTGTCAGCATTGATCCAAAATCGACAGCATCACTCGCTGGAAAAGCGATAGCGGGGCGGCTGATGGGTGATGAAATTGGCATCAGTGTGAGCCTGCAGGATGAAAGGGCAACACTTACCGAGCCCTTTAACAATGTGGAAGTCTCTATGGCCGCCATCGGGCTCAACGGCATCAACGTCATCGTCAATGGCGACCAGGTTCATGTAGTGGGTAACTACGAGTCCGACAACATCATCTTTCGCTGCAGTGCTTCACTTGGCGGTACTACTGCCATTTGTAACAGCGCTTCGCTGACACGCGACGGGCAGAGTGTGCGCAGTTAAGACCGAAGCTTATATTGGCATTCCGATTAATAATGCGTATACATTAACCGGGACAATAGGTGAGGACGATATGGCTATCAAACACATCATCTCGCCGCGGGAGAAAGAATTAGGCGGATTTTCGGTCCGCCGGGTACTCCCCGACGCACGGCAACAGATGGTCGGCCCCTGGATTTTCTTTGACCATATGGGGCCGGTCAGTTTTCCCGCAGGTAAGGGTATTAACGTACGACCCCACCCGCATATCAATCTGGCCACCGTGACATACCTGTTTGAAGGTGAAATTTTTCACCGCGATTCTCTGGGCAATTCACAGAGCATCTATCCCGGTGACATTAATCTTATGGTGGCGGGCCGAGGCATCACGCATTCCGAGCGGGAACGTGAGGAGATACGGTCCAGTAATCACAAGCTGCATGGACTCCAGCTTTGGCATGTTTTGCCTGAATCGGATGAGGAGATGGCCCCGGCTTTTTACCATTATGCGGCGAAAGATTTGCCGTATTTCTCGGAAGCCGCTGTTGATCTGCGCCTTTTGATGGGCACCGCTTACGGTGTGACTTCGCCGGTAAAAACGTTCGCAGATACGCTGTATCTGGAAGCCCATATGACGACTGGACAAACGTTTCAACTGCCTCAGTGTGAGCAGATTGCCGTCTATGTGGCGAGTGGCAGCATTCGTATTAATGACCAGGAAATTTCGCAATACAGCATGGCTATTCTGGAGGATGGTGCGTCGGCCAGTGTCCATGCGCTGCAACCGGCTCGCATTGCTGTTATCGGCGGGCAGTCAATGCCGCAGCGGTTCATCGAATGGAATTTTGTTTCCAGCAGCAAGGCGCGTATAGAGCAGGCAAAGCAAGACTGGGCTGCGCGCCGCTTTCCATTGGTGCCGGGCGATGAAGCGGAATACATTCCGCTACCCGGAAGCGAGTAACGAGCTATCGCTGTCTTATAACCGCCAGTTCAAAAAGGCGGCGAAGGACGCGACTTCGTTAGAGGAATATTTGCCAGAGTAGTCCGCGTTTATCCTGGCATCGCCCAGATCGGTGTAGTTGAGGTATCCACCCAGCGTCAGGGATTTGCTATAGGCGTAACGAACTCCCATGTTGTAGCGAATCTGCCTGTCTACCGGCAGCTCAGGCGTGCGGTCACGTGATTTGACCGGGTTGGTGTCGTAGGCAATGCCTGCTGTGAGATCCCAGTCACTGTCAAGTTTGTACTGGAAGCCTGCAGCGTAGTGGTAGGTGTCTTCCCAGTTAGTGACCAGATCGGTGCTGCCCAGTGCACTGGTGGATACAAAGATATTGTTCAGGGCGCTCCAGTTGTCCCAGCCGACCGTCAGGTCCAGACCCAGTTTGTCGTTCAGGTCATGGTGTAGGCCCGCTCTTACGTAGCCGGCCATGGTGAGTTCCGTATCTGAGTTTATGTCTGTGCCAATAGGGCTGATTTCCAGATGACCGTCGAAGTTAATCTTGATTTCGCTTTGGTAAGACAGGCCCACTCTTGTAGTAGGGGAAAAGTCATAGGTGGCACCTGTCATATAGGCGACCCCCGTATCATTGCCATCAATTTTTACCCGGCCCTCATCCTGCTCGGGGATTAAACCTGCTGGAAGGTGAAGTTTCTGCATCAGCGAAGCGTAATAGAATTGGGGTGCGATGCCGACGGCGAACTGCTCGGTGATGTTGTAGGACACAGCGGGTGCGAGTCGGAGCAGTGAGAGTTCTATTTCTGTGTCCTGGTAGCGGCCCACCCAGTCTTGCTGGTACTTCAGGCCGGCGCCAGCCATCCCGGCAAGTGAAATCCCCAACCCCCATTTGCTGGAATCCATATCCTGGATATAGGCAAAAGCAGCACCGGGTATCGCTTGCCCAGCTTGCCCTCCATCGCCGTTGCCCAGCAGTGGATCGGTGTTTTCTATATCGAATTTAATAGTGGGGAAGTACGCTCCTACCGAGGCAAACAGTTGGCTATTTTCGTTGCGGCCAGCGGAGGCCGGGTTGTGCACGATAGTCGATGCTTCATCGGTGCCCGCACTGGCACCGGCTGTGGCTCGCCCGCCGGCAAAATCGCCGTATTCATTTAGCCACAACCCGCCTGCCAGACTCTGGTTGGCGGTGCACACCGCAAGTATCAGGCTGGCTCGGTATATTGAAGCGCTCATGTGAAGTTTCCTCAGGAGAGAGGACATTGTAGCTACATTTCGTCTTACTGCGGGTCTTTTAAGTGGTGCTGCCTGCCCAGGAGTTTGGTTGCGCCGCCTGAGATGAGGCTGGAGACATCCAGTAGCGCCAATGACAAGTCAAACCATCCCGTGGGGCAAGCCAGATAACGCGATTCCCATTGCGGAGAAAATTTTTCCTTGTACTTTCTCAGTCCTTCAAAATTGTAGAAGCTTTCGCCATGGGTGAAAACCAGGTTGCCCATTTTGTGCCATAGGGGTGCCAACGGGCGTTGCTCCAGGCCGGACAGTGGCGCCATTCCCAGGCTAAACCATTGATAACCCTGGTGACTGCCCCAGACCATCAATTCGGTGAACAGGTAATCCATAATACTTTTGGGAGCATGCTGGTCATACCGCATGAGGTCTACGGATAATTCGCCGCCCTGGGGGGCTGTCCAAAGATTGGCAAATGCGACGATCTCCTGGTCGACCCGCACCACGGCACAGTCAAAATTGGCGATGTAGGGTTCCGAGAAAGATCCCAGGGAAAACCCTTTTTCAGCGACGGATTTCTCTGTCAGCCAGCTGTCGGAAACTCGGCGCAAATCGGCGGCGATAGCGGGCACCATTGCCCGGGGCACTACTTCAAAACTGGCGCCACTGCGAGTTGCCCGACTGCGGGCCTGTCGCAGGTCTGCACGCGCGCTTCCCTCGAGTGAAAAGCCGCACAGAGATACCCTGGCATCTTCGCCGATTTTAACCAGCGCCAAGCCCAGGTCGACATACAGGGCCAGTGACTTGTCGGAGACCTGGTAGAACACTACGCGCCCGTTGTAGCTGTCCACCAACTCGCGGAAATCCCATGCCAGCGCCTCGTGTTGTTCCTCTGGCCCCACTGGATCGCCCATCGCAATCCAGCTGTTGCCGCGGATCTGGTACATAATAAAAGTCCGCCGGTCAGCCGACCAGAGGTAGCGCTTGTCACCGAGCAGAGCAATATTGGCGGCGGCATAGTGTGCGTTAGCGAGCGCCTGACGCAGGTTTTCATCTTCTGCACCGGTATCCTCGTTCAGCACAGTCATCGGTAGTTTGCGCAGCGCGGCCCATAGCGCAAAGCCCAATGCCATTAAGGCGGCAATGAAACTTGCTCGTAGCATTCTGGGTGCTTCCGCGTCCAGCGCGAACTGCCACCAGAGGGCATTGGAATAATCGACCCGATGGAAAGTGACAAGACTGACCCAGGTGGCCAGACACATGACCAATGCGATCGCGCCGAGCCAAGGTGCAGGAAAACGCTGCGCTGAGACCGAACCCTGCCGGTAGAACTCGTGGCGTGAGACCCACAGCGCGATTGCAATAGCGGCGAGTAAAAGTGCCTCTTCGTAGTCGAGTCCTTTGAGCAGCGACATACCGATGCCTGTCAACAGTGCCGCCAGCGCGGCCAGATAGGCGCTGTGCAGCCTGCGGTGGAGACCACGAGCCAGAATCAGCAAGCCAACACCCACCACGCTGCCAACCATGTGGGACAGTTCCAGCACGGGCAGGGGGATCATCCGGCTAATCAGGTGCAACCGTGATTCGATGGCCGGGCTTGCGCCGGACACCAGCAAGACTACGCCGGCGAGGAACACCGCCGTGCCCATTGCCTGAGGTGCAATACCGGAGAGAAAGTGGCGGGCTTGTGCGGTTGAGCGCCGCAGCACGTGGGCGTGTTGCCGCGACTCGTGGCCGACGAGTAACAGCAGCGCAAGCGTCAGCGGAGCCACATAGTAGATCAGTCGGTAAACCAGAATTGTACCCAGCAGCGCGGCCGTATCCAATTGTGGCAGCGCCGCTACAAGTACCGCTTCGAACACGCCAATTCCGCCGGGCACACT
Source organism: Halioglobus sp. (assembly GCA_037969215.1). Classification (GTDB taxonomy): domain Bacteria; phylum Pseudomonadota; class Gammaproteobacteria; order Pseudomonadales; family Halieaceae; genus Marimicrobium. The sequence continues at coordinate 40,392 of JBBKWY010000194.1, read as the reverse complement.
ACTGATAATGCCGGCAACGAGTGCGAGCAGGTACACGCCGAGGAATGGGAAAAATCCCATCTGAAGCTCTGCCGAGAACAGCACATACAAGGTCGCACAGGCGAACGTCATGTCGCAGATCGAGATGCCCAATTGCGTAAAGGCGATGGCGGGGCGCGGCAGGGGAAACTGCCAGTGTCCGAGTTTTAAGGGCGCGCGACGCAGTATCGAGCTGGCCAGGTAGGCCAAGGGTACGGCGAATAGTAAACAACCCAGCCACTGCAAAACCTGATGCGGGATTCGGAGCAGGGTGGTCTGTGTTTCCGGCATGAGAAGTAGTGCCATGCCGAACATCGCACAGGCGCCCAGTACAAATGTCGCTGTGACAAATATAATGATGCGCGCAATATCGGTGGCGGTCAGCCCGGCGAGTGTGTACATCCGGTAACGGATCGCGCCGCCGGAGAGGGCCGCGACCCCGACGTTATTACCTACGGCATAGGCCATGAAAGCCGTCAGCGCCGAACGCCGGTAAGGAATGTCACTTTTCAGATACTTGAGCGCGGTGGCATCAAAGCCTGTCAACACCGTATAACTGCAAGCGGCAAACGCCACCGACGCGAATAGCGCTAGTAGGGGTATAGAGCGTATCTGATCGATCAGAGCGCTGCGCGACAGCCCCGCCAGTTCCCGGTGCAAAAACCACAATGCGACGCCCAGAATGGCGATACTGAAGATCGGTCCGAGCATGGCAGACAGTCGTTTTATGACGGATCTGTGCGGGGGAGTGACAGGGGTGGTGGTCATCGGCGCAGAGTAATTTCCGTGGTGAGGGGCAGTCTTTTACAGTAGGCATGGTACGGGAAGCGGCCGTTAAAGAGAACGGCCACCTGACGCATTGCGCACCCCCCCGTGCGGCGCGTATCGTTATACCTGTTTGCAATCACGGGACCAGGTTGCTGCAATGTGGCGGTGCCCTCCGCGTCCATCGAACTTAATGCTGCTGATGTAATCAAACAGGCCATGTCGGAAAATTGGATAGAAATCAGGAACCTGACTTTTCGTCGCGGCCAGCGAGCGATTCTCGATACTCTCGATTTTGATATACCCAAGGGCAAGATTACCGCCATTCTTGGCCCCAGCGGTTGCGGCAAGACGACCCTGCTGCGTTTGATCGGCAGCCAACTGCGCCCGACAGCGGGGTCCATTCTGATCGATGGTACGGATGTTGCCCAACTGCATCGCAAGGAACTGTTCAAGCTGCGCGAACAGATGGGAATGTTGTTTCAATCCGGCGCGCTGTTTACGGACCTGTCCGTGTATGAAAACGTGGCTTTTCCGCTGCGCCTGCACACCAGTTTGCCCGAGAGCATGATCCGTGACCTGGTGTTGATGAAACTGCACGCCGTGGGATTGCGCGGAGCCCGGGACCTGATGCCGGCCGAACTCTCGGGCGGAATGGCGCGTCGCGCGGCACTGGCAAGGGCGATTGTCCTCGATCCGCAGTTGATCATGTACGATGAACCGTTCGTCGGCCAGGACCCGATCTTTGCCGGCGTACTGCGTGACCTGATCCGGAGAATCAACCAGTCGATGGGCTGCACCTGTATCATTGTCTCCCACGATATCGCTGAGACCCTCGCGATTTCAGACTATATCTATGTGCTGGCCAATGGCCGGATCATCGGCCGCGGTACTCCCGATGCCGTTAAGAACAGCGACGATCCCTGGCTGCGCCAGTTTCTACAGGGCCTGCCGGATGGCCCCGTGCCGTTTCACTACCCGGCGCCGGATTATCGTCAGGACTTGCAGATGGAGGAGCGCTAGTTGCTGAACCTGCTACAGCGTTTGGGACGCACCGGATTGAATGCTGCAGCTGGATTCGGTCGTGCCGGGATATTGCTATGGCAGGCCATGTGGGGGGCCCCTGACTGGCGTAACGGGCCGAAACTTTTGGTGCGCCAGTTACATTTTGTTGGCGTCTACTCCCTCATTATCATTGTCGTTTCCGGCACGCTGATTGGGATGGTGCTTGCTCTGCAGGGCTACACAGTACTCGTTCGCTTCGGCGCTGAGTCAGCTCTGGGGCAATTCGTTTCGCTGACATTGCTGCGGGAATTGGGTCCGGTGGTGGCCGCCCTGTTATTCGCCGGCAGGGCCGGTTCTGCACTGACCGCAGAGATCGGCTTGATGAAAGCCACCGAGCAACTGGCGGCAATGGATATGATTGGCGTCGACCCGTTGCGACGAATTGCCAGACCGCGTTTGTGGGCGGGGATTATCGCTATGCCCATCCTCGCGCAGGTGTTCAACATGGTCGCTATCCTGGGGGCCGTGGCGGTCGGGGTGAGCTGGCTGGGCGTCGATGCCGGCTCGTTCTGGGCCAATATGCAGAACATCGTCGATTTTCGCGAGGATGTGGTTAACGGCATTATCAAGGCCTTCGCCTTTGGTGTGGTGGTGACCTGGATAGCGGTCTTTGAGGGGTTTGACGCGGAGCCCACGCCGGAGGGTATCAGTACTGCCACGACCCGGACCGTTGTGTACTCTTCCCTGGCTGTGCTGGCCATGGACTTTCTATTGACGGCAGTCATGTTTGGAGTGGATTAAATGCAATCGCGCAGTATAGAGATTACGGTGGGGGCGTTTATATTGCTGGGTATTGTGGCCCTGGCATTTCTCGCTATCCAGGTTAGTGGCCTGAGCGTGGCGGACGCCCGTCGCGACAGCTACACACTGTCGGCGCAGTTCAATACGATTGCCGGATTGACCTCGCGGGCCAAGGTGATGGTCGCAGGTGTTGCCGTTGGCCATGTGACGAATATCCACATCGATCCGATCACCGTCCGCGCGGTGGTGGAGATGGCCATCGATGAGGATGTCGATTACCTCACTACCGACAGTATTGCCTCGATCAAGACGGCCGGTGTGTTGGGCGAGCAGTACGTCAGCATTGCCGTTGGCGGTGAGCCGGATATTCTCGAGGCGGGTGATACCATCAAGGACACCCAGTCTGCGATGATACTGGAAGACCTGATTGGCAAATTTGTAACGGATTTCAACGACAAGTAATGATCGTCAATTAGCTTCACCGGGAGTAAAGCATGAACATTGTCACTACCACGATAAAGTTGTTGCTAGCATTCTCGAGCGCGCTGTTGTTAGTGGCCGTCGCTCAGGGGCAGCCTGCAGCGCCGCTGCCGCCCATTGACCGTGCCGATCCACAATTAATGCTCGAGCAGGCTACCAAGCAGCTGCTTGATATATCCAGGGCAGCCAGGGCGTATGCGGATACGGATCGTGAGCGCTATTACGCCGAAGTCGCCCCCGTGTTGGACCAGGTCATGGATATTCGCTATTTCGCCCAGGGCGTGATGGCGACCTACGCCAGTGCCCGTCTCTATAAATCGCTAGAGACTGAGGCCGAACGCGCGGCGTTTCGCGACCGCCTGGCGCGCTTCGAAACAGCGCTTAAACGCGTGTGGATGGTCAAGTACGCCGATAGCATACTCAGTTTTAGTGGCGAACGTATCGACCTGGCCAAGCTTGTCACCGGCGATGAGAGCGAGGGTCGCAGTAGCATGGAGCAGACCGTCCACGACGAAAATGGGAAGACTTACGTGATCCAGTATAGTTTGCACAGGGTGAAAGACGGCAGCTGGATGGTCTCCAATGTGATAGTCGAGCATATCAATCTCGGCCTGACATACCGCAACCAATTCGCCGAGTCGGTCGAAAATCACAAAGGTGATGTCGACTATGTGGTCGATCACTGGGTTCAGATTATGCTGCATAACAAGTCCTCCGCTAGCGCAGGTGATGCGGCGCCGTCGCAATGAGTATTCCAGCTTCGATTGCGATTACCGCTGACTGTATGTCCGTGGCCGGTGAGATTGATTTCACCAGCGTAGTGAGCCTGGAGCGCGAAGGAGAAGCCTGGCTGCGGACTCAGGCGCCCCAGAAGTGCCGTGTCAATCTCAGTGCCGTCAGCCGGAGTAACAGTGCAGGTACCGCCTTGTTAATTAGCTGGCTGCGAACCGCAGCCTCTGCGGGTAAAAACCTGCAGCTGGAACAGCTGCCGCAGAGTCTGGCGGCGCTGATACAGCTCGGCGGTTTGGATGATGTCCTGCCCGCGTTTGATACCGTTTGACTGGAAGGGGTTGCACTGTGAAGGATAAACACCTTAAAACTGTAGTGCCGGAACCGGCGCAGTCCAATCTGCGCAGGGAGCCATTGCCGTGGCAGAAACCCAAACCGGTCTGTGAGGATGCGCAGTGTATAAACCTGCTAAAAGCAGTGATGGAAGATCAGTCCTATCTGCCGGCAGTCCAGGATGTCGACTTTCTCCGTGGGGGAGATACTCGGGGGCTGCGCCTACAACTCGACTACCTGAAGACAGAGCGGTCACTGCGGGAGCACGGTGTTCAAGAAACCATCGTGGTATTTGGCAGCACACGAATCGTCGAGCCTCCTGTCGCGCAGAGCAGAGTCGACCAATTGCGTGAAGCATTGGCGGCTCAACCCGACGACCGCGAGCTCAAGCGCCGGCTGGCGGTGAGCGAACGCATTCTTGCCAAAAGTCATTTTTATGAAGTAGCGCGTGAGTTTTCACGCCTGGTGGCAAATGCGGGAAAAGGCCCGGGCGACTCCCATCTTGTCGTTATGACGGGTGGTGGCCCCGGCATGATGGAGGCCGCTAACCGCGGGGTACACGACGTCGGCGGAAAGACGGTTGGACTGAATATTACTTTACCGCACGAGCAGTATCCCAACCCGTACGTCACGCCCGGATTGTGTTTCCAGTTTCATTACTTCGCGCTGCGCAAATTGCATTTCGTGTTGCGTGCCAGGGCTCTGGTGGCTTTTCCGGGTGGCTTTGGCACCTTTGACGAGCTGTTTGAAACGCTCACACTGATACAGACTCGAAAAATAAAGCCTCTGCCCGTCATATTGATCGGCGAGGAGTATTGGCGAAACGCGTTCAATATCGATTTTCTTGTCGATGAAGGTGTGATCGATGTGGAAGACCGCGATCTGTTCTGGTATGCCGAAACGGCGCAAGAAGCCTGGCAGGGATTAACACTCTGGTATGAACGCAAGGGTGAATCGCTGATCGGGGGTGGGCTCCGCTAGTGTCGATTACGGGTTGCGTTGGCGAGTGAGCAGACGTCGCTGTGTCAATACGCCGATTGCAGTGAGTGCCAGAAAAATCACGGACGTCGACATGGGCTGCAAAGCAAGCGTCGAGGCAATAACTGCGGCGCCTACCGCCGCTGACAAAACAATGATTGCCCAGTCGGTCAGGAGTGCGGCCAATACAGCGCCGAGGATTCCTGCGATAAAGGGAAGCGCCGCCGGCATCTGCGCCAGGCTGAGGGTTTCGGCGCCAACGATGATGAGCATGCAGCCGGCGAAAAATCCTGCCAGCACAAATGCAAGCCGTTGGAACACGATGGCCAACAGTGCCCCCCCTAGTCCGAAGATTGCTGCGATGACCACTGTCATCCAGGTGGGCTGATCCAACAGCCAGAGTTGGGCGATCTCAAGGCCAAACAAAAATCCGATTGCTGCGATAAACAGCCAGAATACATTTCTACCCGCCACCAACAGGATCACACCGAGCAGTATCCGAATTCCATCGACAATGTAGCCAGACTCCATACGCGTTTCCTCTGGTATCCTATGGGAATGTAAGTTACCGCGACCGCTCCGCTGTCGGGTCCGCTGTAATCCTGTGTCTGGTGTAGAATACCGCAATAGCGCGCCTTCCGAACCCCCGTTCTGTTTTAGCCGCAGCTAGCGCTGCATGGAAATTACCCCGATGTGCTTGAGTAAATGAATAGCACTATACCCGAGTCCCCGGACACATCCGGTACGGCGCCGCGAGCAGCGTTGGTGGCCGCACTGGGTGTCGTGTTTGGTGATATTGGTACCAGTCCTCTGTACGCACTGCGAGAGAGTTTTGCTGCCCCGGGCTCGACGCCGCTGAACGCGCCCGATCTGATGGGTGTGATGTCGCTGATCTTATGGGCGCTGATCCTCGTGATTTCTATAAAGTACCTGGTATTTATTCTGCGCGCTGACAACAACGGGGAGGGCGGGATTATCGCGCTCGTGGCGCTGCTAAACCCCTGGCGCAGTAGTCCGGAGCAGCCGCGCTTCTGGCTGATGCTGCTCGGCTTGTTTGGCGCTTGTTTGCTGTACGGCGATGGCACCATAACCCCCGCGATTTCCGTGCTCAGCGCTGTTGAAGGTTTGCACGTTGCGGCCCCCGCGCTGTCTGCATATGTGGTGCCTGTGACCATCGTGATTCTGGTTGCGCTGTTCAGCGTGCAGCGCCACGGCAGTGGCCGGATAGGGCGCTTGTTTGGACCTGTCATGCTGCTGTGGTTTTTGGTGCTGGCGGTGCTGGGCGTGCGCGGGATTATCATGGCGCCCTCAGTGTTGGCGGCGTTCAATCCCTGGTATGCGGTAATGTTTTTCGCCGACAACGGGATGACCGGATTTCTCACCCTGGGGGCCGTGTTTCTGGTCGTGACCGGCGGTGAAGCACTGTATGCCGATCTCGGACATTTCGGTGTCTCCCCGATAAGGCGGGCGTGGTTTTTTGTGGTGTTTCCGGCGCTGCTGTTGAACTACCTTGGACAGGGCGCTTTGCTGCTGAGCGATCCCAATGCCATTCAGGCCCCTTTCTTCCACCTCGCGCCTGACTGGATGCTCATACCATTGGTGCTGTTGTCTACCGCTGCGACGATCATCGCATCGCAGGCCGTGATCAGCGCCACTTTTTCGCTTACCCGACAGGCCATCCTGCTCGGGCAACTGCCGCGTATGCGGGTGATATACACGCAACCGGATGAAGCGGGTCAGATCTACATTCCTCTGGTGAACTGGCTGTTGATGGGCGCCTGTGTGGCGTTGGTGGCCGGTTTCGGTAGTTCGGATGCGCTGGCATCCGCATACGGTGTCGCCGTGTCAATGGATATGGTGGTGACAACGCTGCTGGCGGTGGCGGTGGCTCGGCGCTTTGGCTGGCACCTATGGCTGGCGGTAGGTGTCGGCGCTGTCTTTGTTGTTATCGACAGTGCATTTTTGGCTGCCAATCTGTCGAAAATACCCGACGGCGGTTGGTACGCACTGCTGATTGCGGCAATCATATTTCTGTTGATGTGGAGTTGGCGTGCTGGTCGATCAAAGCTGGCGCTGGAGCTCGGCAAACGGTCTGTCGGTCAGGAACAGTTCCTGGAGCAACTCGCGCTGCATCCACCGCACCGCGTGCCCGGTACGGCTGTCGTGCTGACCAGCAGGGACGCACCCAGTATTCCCGTGGCACTGGAACATCATCTCGCTTGCACGCAGACACTGCACGAACGGCTTATTCTGCTGTATGTCATCACCGACGACCAGCCACATGTACCGGCCGCAGATCGGTTGGAGTTTGTTGAACTGGGGCAAGGGGTCACCAGGGTGCGTGTTCACTACGGTTTCTCGCAAACGCCGAATATCCCCGTTGCACTGAAACTTGGCGAGCATTTGGGGCTGACCATTGATACCGACTCGGCGATTTACATCCTCGGGCGAGAAACGCTGATTCCCCAGCCGGGAATGCGCGGGTTTGCCAGACTGCAGGAGAGGCTGTTTTTTTGGATGAATCGCAATGCCGCCAGGGCCACAACGTACTACCACCTTCCCGAGGAGCGAGTGCTGGAGCTTGGTTTACAGGTGGCGATGTAATGAGGGATGCCAGACTTCGGGGAATCATAGATGCACTGCCGGTTTTCCTCCCGACCATACCCTTCGCCCTGGTAGTCGGTATTACCATTTTAAATTCCGGTATCCTGCCGTTGCTGGGATGGAGCAGTTCGCCGATCATGTACGGCGGGGCTTCGCAGCTGACACTTCTGGTGCTGCTGTCCGACGGCGCTTAGCTGCCCTTGTTGTCGGTATAAAAACCACTATGACTGCAGTATCTTCGAGTTTTTACTGCCGGACTGCATCTGCAACAGTGCCTGGTGGCTCCCCAGAATGGCTGTGCGGTCGCGCTTGGACGCTTCCAGTTGTACCGTGTGCTTATCGCCAGCAGACTGGGTGGGAGGGCGCTTCAATGTTCTGGTATGCTTCAGGGAGGTACTTCGCGTAGAGACACGTGTCGATTTTTTGCGTTCTTTGGAATGAGCCGATGTTTAACCCCCTTATATCTTCGCTATATCGCCGGCCGTTGGTTTCACTTGTTACTTTTTTTACGCTATCACAACCCGTTATTGCCGACGCAACCTTTCAGGTCGATTTGGGCGAGTCGTCCATTGCTGCTGGCTATAGCCTGGCTAACGTCAGCGCTTGGGAGGAGTTCAGGCGAATCAAGCTGGGCGATGATATTGAGCCAGAGTCTGAGCCGACCGGTACGCCCGCTGTGCAGCGGGAAACCAGCACGCGAAATTCTCAGCCGAAAGTGCGTCCATCGTCGCCACCCGAAAAGCCAGCAACACGAGCATCCGCAGCGCCAGCAACACCGGTCCCAGTGAAGATTGCGCCACCGGCGGACATAGGCGATCTCAAACTGGTGTACACGCGCCAGCCCTACAAATCCCACCCGATACCCGGCAATACCCCCGATTCAGAGGTGGCCAATTTCCAGTATGCGACAGATGTCCGCAGGATCAACGACCTGCTGGCTGAGGCCGATGTGGTGATTGACGCGCTGGATGGCAGCACCCCTGAAGTGATTTTCGACTGTACGGGTAACGATGATTACAACTGCGTGGCGCAGGAGGCGCGAGTGAGTCCCGACGGCAAAAAAATCGTCTACAGCGTCGGATTCGCCGCGCCGGGTAAAAACGGGCTCACGCCGCAGTTCAACGGCCAGATAGAGGAACTCGGGGCGCTGCTATGCGCGCAGCTCTACATCTACGATATTGAGAAAAAGACCAATACCCCTGTCGGCAATCACCCCGGCGGGGGGTGTGCTGACAACTATAACAACGTCGCCAAGGCGATAGATCGACAGCCGGCATGGCTGTCCAATACCGAACTTGTGTTTGTCTCCAATCGTGGCGGGAAGTGGCCCAATCGCGAAGGCGGCAATCAGCATTTAAAGTACTGCAATAACCACCCTTACTGCGTCTCGCAGACGTATCCTTACGGCCCGGCAGGACAGGCCATGCAGTTGTGGAAGATGAATGTCGATGGCACAGAGGCGGTTAACTGGGGACCGCAAGATCTCAACGCGCTGGCGCCCGAGGTGATGGCCAACGGTGACGTGGTGTATTCCTGCTATAACGCGCACGCCGATAAAGGGTTCTACCCCGGCCAGAACACGCAAGTCGCGCTACCCAATCTAATGTGGTTGTGTCGGGTGGATGGCAACGGCGCTGATATGACGGTGAAGCTTCACGGCCATAAACAGAATATTCTCAAGACGCGAGGGTGGCTGCCAACCGCGCCGACTATTGGTGGGGTCAGCACAGCAAAAGGTGGGCTCATCGGTTTTGAAGAAGTCCGGGGGCTGCGATCGGTTGCGGAGATCTTCAAGAATAAGCTGGCGTTAACAACCTACTACCGTGCCAACCACAATGGCAGTAATGGTGCTATCTACGCGTTTGATTATGGCAATCCCCATGTAGAGGGGTGCAGTAAAGCCTCCTGTATCACCTATCCCTACCTCCAGCCGGCTAGTAATGCGCCCGGCAGTGGGACGTTTCTGCCGTCATCCTTCAAGGCGCTTACGCCGTGGGGGCAATCAGGCGATGCTTCCCCGGGTTTTGAGTACAGGGGAAAAGGCATACCTGATCGATCCTTTGGCAAGGCGGGCTATCCGGCGGCATTGGACGCGGATCATTTTCTGATTACGCATGCTCGCGGACAGTGTTACGCCGCCGCCTCCGGTGCAGAAGTGACGAAGAAATGGCTGGGAGACACCACGGTGTGTCGCAGGACAATCATGAGGGTAAACGCGCCAGCAGGGGCCACAAGAGAGCTCCCCAGCACCACCAATCCGTTTGACCCAGCCCAGATGATCCCGTTGGTGGATGATCCCAACTATCAGGTGTGGGATGCCAAGCCGATCAAGACTTACCAGGCGATATTTGGACAGGCGGCTCCAGAGCGGCCTGCGCCACTGAAACCGGGAAAGTGCTATTTGCAGGTAGTCGATGCGCGTAGAGCCGAGTTGTATGGGCGTCCGGGGTCACATCCTCAGGCCGCCTCTACCCAGCGGTGTGCCTGGCAGGGGTGTGCGGTGCAACCCCAGACCGAAGATCCTGACTATTTCTCTGACAATATGAAGTACCTCTCGATCACGCTTCCCACGCTGTGGGACATAAGCTACCAGGGCAATGACGAACTGTACAAGATGACCATGAATACGCTCGGTTATCGGGATGTGAAGGGTTATCAGAGAGTTCCTTTGGAAGCGGATGGATCAGTAAAGATGGAGGTTCCGTGTGATACCCCTCTGCTGATGAGCGGCGAGAATGCCGACGGCGAGGTGATCGCCCACGACGATATGCTTCACTCGCTGCGCCCGGGGGAAACCAGAACTTGCCACGGCTGCCACGATGCGCACTCAGAGGAGCGGTTTGCTGAACTGGGCGAAGTCCCTGCAGTGAAGCGCTTTGCCAAAACCCTTGCCGCCAACAGCACACCCAAAGCGGGGACGATCCACAAGCTACCCAAGTTCGCCCAGATTCAACCCATACTTACCCGCGCCTGTGGTGACTGCCACACGGGTTTTGAGAACGACGAACTGCTGTATTCGAGGATTGTCTGGGATACACAGCAGCGCGACTTCAAGCCATGGCTCCCCATCACCCCGCCAACGCCGGGTGTACGCGACAACACCTTGTGGCGGCCCTTGACCAGCCGCTTTGTATCAAAATTTGCGCTTGAATCGCCGCTCTACTGGTACGCCAATAATAAGCGCATGGACGGTCGGACGAATGCTACCTATAACTGGGATATTGACTACAAGGCCGGACATCCCGACACGGGAGTTTCAGCGCAGGAAAGGGCGCTGATGAAGGACTGGCTGGATAATGGCGCGCCTTACCAATAGGGCATTCTACATGGCACGCTGGCGCGGAGAATAGAGTGCGGATGCAGATTTCATCGCGCGCAGTGAGCCGTGAATCATTCAGTGCTGCCAAAGGCTGTTCTGTCAACTGATGCGACGAGGTCTAGTGAAGATATGATGAAGTCAGCGGGCTATCGGCAGGCATTATGTGTTGCGTATCTATTACTGTTTGCCACGGTAAACAGCAGTCACGCCGATAGTATTGCTACAGAGCAACTGGTGATTGAAGCTGAAGCGGTCGTGCAAAGTATCTCTGATGACAATGTGCAAGCAGCGAAACATGTCGATACGATTTTTGTGGCAGCCAATCGATTGTTTGCTGAAGGGCGGTCAAATCAGCGGCATGTCGCCACCCTCTGGAGTCCTGTCCTTGCCGGCCGGCAGCTTTGGTAAGCCTGTGATTGTTATCGTTCGTATCGGCGAAGTCGACGACTGGATAGTTCAGCGTGCGGGGACTCGTCTTTCCAGGACGTTGGGATCGCCGATCATGATTTAAAGGGCACCTGGTTGTCACAATCTTGTCTCGATGGCTTTGCGCAAGCCCTGGGACACCCTTTGCCTGAGGAAACTGTACATGCTGCGCTAGCGCAATAGCTCAATTCAGCAATAGACAAATAAAAAAGCCCAGCTCAATGAGCTGGGCTTTTTTATTTGAGTGGTACCGGTGGGCGGACTCGAACCGCCACGCCTTGCGGCAAGGGATTTTGAATCCCTCGTGTATACCAATTTCACCACACCGGCATTTAAACCTTTTACGTAGCTGACGAAGCAGCTAGTGAGAATGACGCGCATCCTCGGAGAGCGCGCGATTATAGCAATCGGCGGTGAAAGTTCAATATTTATCCTTAACTCGTCGCAACTTTGCGGGTACACTGCCGCCCGGTTTCATTCTGAACCAATCATCTGAGTATCTCGGGAGAAAAGAGCATGGCCATGAAATTAGTCAAGAAAACAGCTGAATACACCATTTACCAACGTGGTGATGAGCGGTACGCGGTTGTAGACGCCAACAAAAAGGCAGTTAATGGTGATGAGAAAGTCGCCATTCTGTTAGCCGAAGAGCTGGTCAAGGCCCCCGCGGCTGCGAAACCTGTAGCGGAGGAAGCACCTGCTGAAGAGCCGGCTGCTGAAGCTGAAGCAGACGCGCCGGCTGAGGACGCTGCGGAAGAAGAGAGCAAGTAGGCTGATCAGCTTACGCGAGAGCCGGCCCTGCGCCGGCTTTTTTATCGATGAAACGCAGCGAATTTAACTACCAACTACCGCCACAGCTCATCGCCCAGCACCCACTGCCGGAGCGCAGTGCAAGCCGTTTGCTGGTGCTGGATGGGGCGAGTGGAGCCGTCAGCCATCACCGCTTCGGTGAGCTGCTGGATTTCTTGCACCCCAACGATTTACTGGTCTTTAACGATACCCGGGTGATACCTGCCAGACTCTGGGGGCGTAAGGCCACCGGGGGCAATGTTGAGATTCTGCTCGAGCGGCTGACGGGGTCCCAAACCGCGCTGGCTCACATTCGGGCCAGTAAATCCCCCCCGCCAGGCTCTCTTCTTCATTTGAGTCGTGAACCGAAGGGCGAACCAGGCCCCTACAACCTGCTTGTCACCGGTCGCGAGGGGGAATTGTTCTGCGTTGCCGCGCAGGGTGATCAAACACTGGCTGATATTTTGCAGGACATCGGCCATATGCCTCTGCCGCCCTACATTGAGCGCGGCGACGAGATTGCAGATAAAGAGCGCTACCAGACGGTATATGCCAGGCGCGACGGGGCCGTAGCTGCGCCCACCGCGGGCTTGCATTTTACTGAGGCGATGTTGGAGCAGCTTGATGCACGAGGCATCCGGCGTGCGACCGTGACCCTGCATGTCGGAGCGGGCACTTTTCAGCCGGTGCGCGAGGACGATATTGAAAACCACCTCATGCACAAGGAATATGTTGAGGTAGACGAGGCGACATGCGCGGCAGTACGTGAGACGCGCGCGCGAGGCGGCCGGGTGGTTGCCATAGGTACGACTGCGGTGCGGTGTCTGGAGTCTGCCAGCGCGGTGACGGGACAGGTAGCGCCCATGCGCGGGGATACCAATATCTTCATATATCCCGGTTACCGTTTCCACAGCGTCGATGCAATAGTGACCAATTTTCACCTGCCGGAATCCACGCTGCTGATGCTGGTGAGTGCCTTTGCCGGCCGGGAGCCTATAATGGCAGCCTACGCTGCGGCGATTGCGGCGCAGTACCGTTTTTTCAGTTATGGCGACGCTATGTTTATTACCGCAAATCAGCACGCACAGGGCCGGGTATGAGTCGCACATGTGATATGCAGTTTGAGCGCTTGGGCAGTGATGGCACTGCGCGTCGAGGACGGCTGAGTTTTCCGCGCGGTACGGTGGAAACGCCGGCTTTCATGCCAGTGGGGACTTATGGCACGGTAAAGGGCATGTTGCCGAGAGATATCCGTGCCACCGGTGCTGAAATTCTCCTGGGCAATACTTTTCACCTGTGGCTGCGCCCGGGCACCGATATCATCGAACAGCACGGCGATCTGCACGATTTTATGGGCTGGGATGGTCCCATCCTGACCGATTCCGGTGGCTTCCAGGTGTTTAGTCTGGGCGCGATGCGCAAAATCACTGAAGAGGGCGTGAAGTTTCAATCGCCGGTCGATGGTTCCAAGGTGTTTCTCGATCCGGAAACCTCCATGCGTATCCAGAAAAGCCTGGGTTCGGATATCGTCATGATCTTCGATGAATGCACACCTTACCCGGCGACTGAAATTGAAGCGCGCCAGTCCATGGAATTATCACTGCGCTGGGCGCTGCGCAGTAAGTCGGCTCACGCAGACAGTGCTGCGGCGTTGTTCGGGATTGTGCAGGGCGGGATGTATCCACAGCTGCGCAGGGAGTCACTTGCCGGTCTTGCGGATATAGGTTTCGACGGCTATGCCATTGGTGGCCTCTCGGTGGGCGAGCCCAAGGAGGACATGCTGAATGTTCTCGAAACCCTGACGCCGCTCATGCCACAGGATAAGCCCCGCTATCTGATGGGCGTAGGCACACCGGCGGATCTGTTGGAAGGCGTGCGCCGTGGCATCGATCTTTTCGACTGCGTGATGCCAACGCGCAATGCGCGCAATGGCAACCTGTTCACGTCATCGGGGGCGCTGAAGCTGCGCAATGCCCGTCACAAGACGAGTACCCTGCCGCTCGATGAGTCCTGCGACTGCTATACCTGCCAGAATTTCAGCCGGGCGTATTTACACCATCTCGATAAGTGTAATGAGATTCTGGGGTCGCAACTCAATACCATTCACAATCTCCATTTTTACCAGCAGCACATGGCGGCTATCCGCGGCGCAATTGAAGCGGGGCAGCTGGAGCAGTATGCCAGCGAGTTCTATGAGCAGCAGGCGAGAGGTGTGTAGTGTTTAAGCTCTGTTTTTATGTGCCACAAAGCCATCTGGAGACGGTCAAGACGGCAGTCTTTGCCGCAGGTGCTGCCAGGATTGGCGATTACGACAATTGCTGCTGGCAAGTGCTTGGGCAGGGCCAGTTCCGGCCGCTGGATGGCAGTAAGCCTTTTATTGGGCAGCAGGGCGAGGTCGAAGTCGTTGCCGAGTATCGCGTGGAAATGGTGTGCGAGTCGGCGTTTGTGCGAGCGACCGTGGCCGCACTCATCGAGGCGCACCCGTATGAAACGCCCGCATGGGATCTTGTCGCACTGGTCACGGAGTTACCGTAAAAATGACTGCATCCAACGATATACTACAACGCGTTGATGCGGGCCTACCGCTGCACGAACAGGATTGGCAGAGCCCAATGGGTGATGGGCAGTGGCCGCAGGCCGCCGTACTGGTCGCGCTCACTGAAGAAGCCGAGCCCCGCGTGCTGCTAGGTCGCCGGGCGCTGCATCTCAATAACCACCCGGGAGAGATTGCCTTTGCCGGCGGTAAGCGCGAACTCTCGGATGTCTCGCCCTGGCAGACGGCCCGGCGTGAGGCGATGGAAGAGGTGGGCCTCCCCGCTGAACTCATTTATCCGCTGGGTGAATTTGAGCCACTGATAACGCGCACAGGGTTTGAAGTTTTCCCCTGTATTGCCCGTATTCCCGCGGCGCCCACGCTGGTGGTGGATACCGGTGAATTCGAGAGTGTCTTTTTTGCACCGCTGGCGGCGTTTGCCGACCGCGGGATATTTCATCTGGAGACCATGTCCGATGGCAGGGTCGCGCGCAAGGTGCCGCACTATCAATTGGGTAATGACAACGTATGGGGTGTGACGGCGGCGATACTGGTGATGTTGGCCAATGTCGCCTACGATGCAGGTTTTGATTTACAACGTAACTGGGAGCAAGCGCCGTGATATACAGCTTAGGCGATAAAGAAGTCACTCTGGTCGGCAGCGGGCATTTCATCGCCCCTAATGCAGTCCTCATCGGGGATGTCACCCTGCAGGAAAACACCTCGGTGTGGTTTGGCTGCGTACTGCGTGGCGATGCCGACCATATAGAAATTGGCGCGGGCAGCAATGTGCAGGATGGCACTGTGATGCATGCAGATCCGGGGCATCCCCTCACGCTGGGGAAGAATGTGACCGTGGGTCACAACGCGATGCTGCACGGCTGTACGATCGGCGATGGCTCCCTGGTTGGGATCAACGCTGTGGTGCTCAATGGCGCCAGGGTGGGTAAAGGGTGTTTGATCGGCGCCAATGCGCTGGTGACAGAAGGGATGGAGATTCCAGACGGTTCGCTGGTACTGGGCTCGCCGGCCAAAATCAAATCGCAACTGTCTGACGAACAGCAGCAGGGCCTCCTGCTCAGCGCAGAACACTATGTTCAGAACGGCCAGCGCTACACTGAGCATCTCAGGGAACAGGAATGAGCGATGTCACACCAAGGTCGCCCTGCATCTCTGTCTGTGTGCTGGACGACGATGATATCTGTATGGGTTGCTACCGCTCAGCGAATGAAATCACCGATTGGTCTATGGGCTCAGATGAGCAAAAGCGCGAGATTTTGCGCAAGGCGCATGAGCGCCTGCAGGCGAGTTCCGTTATTCGACTCTAGGTGATGTGGCTGCGCCGTGAGCCGCTGCCGTATTCTGGCCGTATCAGAGCGCCAATTGTGCCCGAGCCGATTGCACCACATTCCCTTCCAGTGCGAGTATTTCCAATCGGTAGCTGCCGATAGTCAGCCCTGCATAGGCATCTGGAAACGATTCCAGATGTTCAAGCATCAGGCCGCTCAAGGTCTTGGGGCCATCCGTGGGCAGGTCCCATTCCAGTGATTTGTTGATGTCGCGAATATTGGTGGTGCCGTCGATGATGTAGCTGCCATCGCGCTGTAAAAAGATACTTTCTGTCATTTCGGCCATATTGGATGTGAACTCACCCACGATCTCTTCCAGAATATCCTCCAGTGCCACCACGCCCATTACTTCGCCGTATTCGTCGACCACCACCGCCAGGGGCGATTTCTTTTTCTGAAAGTTCAGTAGCTGTGTGTGCAAGGGGGTGATCTCGGGAATGAAATAGGGTTTTTCCATCTCCCGCTCCAGTGCTGCCCTGTCCAGTCCATCTTTGTATATGACGCGGCTGATGTTGCGCATGTGCAATACGCCCAGGATATTGTTGATGTCATCGCGCCATACCGGTAGTCGGGTGTGATCACTGGTCTGAATTTTTAACAGAATCTCGTCGTCAGTGTCGTCGAGGTCAATTCCGTACACTTCATTGCGCGGCACCATAATGTCGTCGACTGAGACATGTTCCAGATCGAGAATGTTCAGCAACAACTCCCTGTGTCTGGCGGGAATCAGCTTGCCGGCATCGGTTACGATGGTGCGCAATTCATCGGCCGAGACGTGTGGATCGAGCTTTTTTTCCGGGTCGATACCGAGCATTCGCAACAGCCCATTGGTGATGAAGTTGACCATGGCAACCACCGGATACATGATTTTCATCAGCGGTAGCAGCACCCAGCTGGAGGGAAACGCCACTTTTTCCGGATGCAGTGCGGCTATGGTTTTCGGCGTGATTTCACTGAAAATCAGAATAACCAGAGTGAGGAAACCGGTGGCGATGTACACGCCCGCATCGCCCCACAGCCGGATGGCAATAACAGTGGCGATGGCAGAGGCGAAAATATTCACCAGATTGTTGCCGATCAGAATCAGGCCAATCAGCCTGTCCGGTCGCTCCAGTAGTTTGCCTGCGCGTATAGCACCACGGTGGTGCTGCTTCTGCAGATGCTTCAATCGATAACGATTGAGGGTCATCATGCCGGTTTCTGAACTGGAGAAGAAACCGGAGAGGAAGATAAGTGCAACAAGAATGGAAAAGAGTAATCCCAGCGGTGCTTCGTTCAAAGCGGGTTCAGACCTCGTAGGTGAAAGCGGTTTCCATCTTGAAGAAAAAGCGGAGTTGGAGCAAGTGCCGAAAGTGTGTTTATGCGGGTATCTACGTGCGGTGCAATATCAGTTCCAGCACCAGTTTCGAGCCGAAAAAGGCCAGCATGAGCATTGCAAAGCCCGTCAGTGTTAAGCGCACGGCGGTTTTACTGCGCCAACCCAGTTGATAGTGGCCCCACAGTAGTGTGGAAAACAGTATCCAGGCGACAATCGTCAGCACGGTTTTGTGCACGAGGCTCTGGGCGAAAATATCGTCAATGAAGACGGCTCCCGACACGATAGCGATTGTGAGCAAGCCCACGCCTATCCAGAGCAATTCGAACAACATGCCTTCCATTAACTGCAGCGGTGGCAGTATCTGTATGATGCCGCGTGTGTGGCGATGCTTCAGCTGGTGGTCCTGCAGGGCGAGCACTGCTGCCTGAATCGCGGCCAGGGTGAGTACGGCATAGGCCAATATGGAGCTGCTGATGTGCAGTATCATGCCGCTACCAAGGTGGCTGAGCAGGGGCGTGGTATCGGGCGCGAAGGTAGAGACCAGTACCGCCAGAGCGGATAGCGGGAACAGTGCTATCAGCAAATTTTGCAGCGGCCTTCTGGCCAGGGATGTAATGCACGCCAGGTTGATCACCAAAAATAGCAGCGCAGCAATTTTGAAAAACCCCAGATCCACGCCTGTGCCGGGAAAAGCAGTTTTCCAAACGACCAGCGCGTGCAGTACCAGCGCGCCCAGAGCCAAAATGAGCACGTTGCGATTGATTTGCCGGCGGCGCTGTGAAAGATGCAGTAATTGCAGGCCAGTCGCGGTCAGATACAGCAGTGCGCAGAGCGGGGCGAGTAAAGTGATAGACATTTCTTTGGGCCGGGGGGCTGGGTAAAGTATACTGCGCCCTTTGTACCGGCTTGTCACAACAGAATCAATAGTGACTGACGTCGCGTACCAATGTCGTGAGGAACAGCGACTCAGGAGAGATGCACTATGTTTGAGAGTTTAAGCGATCGACTGTCCCACAGCCTGCGCAGTATTACTGGCAAGGCGCGCTTAACCGAGGAAAACATTCAGGACACTATGCGGGAAGTACGCATGGCGTTGCTGGAGGCCGATGTCGCGCTGCCCGTGGTCAAGGAATTTGTGGAGGCGGTGAAACAGCGTGCCGTGGGCCAGGACGTGATGAAGAGCCTCAGCCCGGGGCAGGCCTTCCTGAAGATCGTGCAGGCTGAGCTGGAAGCCATGATGGGCTCGGCGAACGAAGGGCTGAATCTCGCTACGACCCCGCCGGCAGTGATCATGATGGCGGGCTTGCAGGGGGCGGGTAAGACGACCACTGTCGCGAAACTGGCCAGATTGCTCAAGGAGCGCGACAAGAAAAAGGTCACCGTTGTCAGCGCTGACGTTTACCGGCCGGCGGCCATCAAGCAGTTGGAAACCCTGGCCGCAGAAGTCGGCGTGGATTTCTTTGCCAGCGACAGCAGCCAAAAACCCGTTGCGATTGTTGAGGCTGCACTGGCGCACGCCCGGATCAAGTTCAGCGACGTATTGATTGTTGATACCGCAGGTCGCCTGGCTGTCGACGAGGCGATGATGGCTGAAATCGCTGAGTTGCACGCCGCCGTCAAGCCGGTGGAGACGCTGTTCGTGGTAGATGCCATGACCGGTCAGGATGCGGCCAATACCGCCAAGGCGTTTGGTGAGGCCCTGCCATTGACCGGGGTCGTGTTGACCAAGGTGGATGCGGATACGCGTGGCGGGGCAGCGCTCTCAGTGCGCTCAATTACTGGCAAGCCGATCAAGTTCCTCGGTGTGGGCGAGAAGACCACGGCGCTGGATCCCTTCCACCCCGACCGTCTGGCCTCGCGCATTCTGGGTATGGGCGATGTGATGTCGCTGATTGAAGACGTCGAGCAAAAGGTCGATAAAGAGAAGGCCGCCAAACTGGCGCGTAAGGTTAAGAAGGGTCAGAAGTTCGATCTGGAAGATTTCCGCGACCAGTTGCAGCAAATGAACAATATGGGTGGCATGGCGGGGATGTTGGATAAATTGCCGGGCATGGGCAATATGGCCAAAATGGCGCAGCAGAATGTCGATATGAAAATGTTTGCACGCATGGAGGTGATGATCGACTCCATGACCCCCAAAGAGCGTCGTCACCCCGAGTTGATCCAGGGCGGCCGCAAGCGGCGCATCACCCAGGGTTCGGGGACGCAGGTGCAGGACCTCAATCGCCTTCTAAAGCAGCACAAGCAGATGCAGAAGATGATGAAGAAGATGAAGGGTGGCGGCATGGAGAAGATGATGCGCGGCCTGGGCGGAATGATGCCCCCGGGCGGTGGCGCCGGCGGCGCTGGCGGCCCCGGTGGCGGCTTTCCGTTCCGCTGAGTCCTAAGTTCCCGATTTAACTAAAAAATAATAGGGCACGGGCTTTAAACTCCCGCGCATTTTCCGTATGATACGCCACCTTTCCGGCTTGCCAGCCGGTTTTTGTCGTGGGCGTTGGTGCCAGATCACAACAAATACCCACTTATATTTAGGAACATATCAAATGGTAACGATTCGTTTAGCTCGCGGTGGCGCTAAGAAACGCCCTTTTTACCACCTTACGGTGACCGACAGCCGCAAATCACGTAACGGCCGATTTATCGAGCGCGTTGGCTTCTTCAACCCGACCGCACGCGGTCAGGATGAGCGCCTGCGCATTGATACCGATCGCGTTGAGTACTGGCGTGGCCAGGGCGCACAGGTGTCTGAGCGCGTTGCCAAGCTTCTGAAGGACGTCGCTGTAGCGGCTTAGAGCGAATCCGGCTCACGGGGCGGAATCGATGAGCGGTGACGACGTTGGCGAGATGCTGGTGGTCGGTAAAATTACCGGCTGTTTCGGCATTAAGGGTTGGGTGAAAATTCACCCGTACACCACAGTTCCGGCAAGTTTTTCGGAGTTTGGTGCCTGGCAACTGAAGCGCCGTGGTGGTTACGAAACCGTAGTATTCGACGCGGTTAAACCTCAGGGCAAAGGTCTGGTGGCGCACATCCGGGGTTTGGATGATCGCACGCTGGCCGAGCAGTACCGGGGGCTTGAGATTGTGGTGCCGGCGAGTGAGTTACCGCCGTTGCCAACCGGAGATTATTACTGGCGCGATCTGGAAGGTTTACAGGTGTGGTGCCAGGACGGGGATGAGAAGGTGTTGCTCGGTAGCGTGGACTACCTGATCGAAACCGGCGCCAACGATGTGTTGGTGGTAAAGGCCTGCGAGGGCAGTATTGATGAGCGGGAGCGCCTGATCCCGTATTTGCCTGACGACACAGTGCTGCGGGTAGATCTGGAGGAGGCGTTGATCGAGGTTGACTGGTTCGTCGACGAGGAATGAGGCGCTCACAATGCGCATAGCGCTGGTGAGCCTGTTTCCAGAAATGTTTGCCGCAGTGGGTGAGCACGGCGTGACCGGCAGGGCGTTCAGACAGGGTCAGGCCAGCCTGACCTGCTGCAACCCCAGAGATTATACCGTCGACAAGCACCGCACGGTGGATGACAGACCCTACGGCGGTGGCCCGGGGATGTTGATGAAGATTGATCCCCTGCAGCAGGCGATTGCCGCTGCAAGGGAGGTGGCAGGGTCGGATGCCCGGGTAATATACCTGACACCGCAGGGACAGCCATTCCATCACCGTAAAGCGATGGAGTTGGCCCAGCTGGAAGGATTTGTACTGGTTGCGGGGCGCTATGAAGGCGTCGATGAACGCCTGATAGAGGCTGAGGTGGACGAGGAGTTGTCCATCGGGGATTACGTGTTAAGCGGTGGCGAACTGGCCGCCATGGTGGTTATCGATGCCGTGACACGCCAATTACCCGGTGTACTGGGGCATGAGTCCTCGGCAGACGAAGACTCCTTTGTAGACGGTCTGCTGGACTGTCCACACTACACCCGGCCCGAGCTGTACCAGGGAATGAGCGTGCCGGACGTATTGCTCAGCGGGAATCACGAAGCGATTCGCCGTTGGCGCCTGAAGCAGGCATTGGGAAGAACGTTAGAGCGTCGTCCCGAATTGTTACAGGATCGGGCCATGACGGCCGAGGAAGAGACATTGTTGGCGGACTATATCCGCGAACGGGAATTATCAACAAAACGCTAGCTGTGAAGCTGCACAGTTTTTAACAGGAGTACCACATGAGCACTAACAAGATCATATCCGAGATTAATGCGGAGCAGATGGGCAAGGAACTCCCTGAGTTCAGTCCCGGTGACACCGTAGTTGTTCAGGTGAAAGTAAAAGAGGGCGCACGCGAGCGCTTGCAGGCTTTTGAGGGTGTTTGCATCGGCAAGCGCAATCGTGGCCTGAACTCCGCGTTTACCGTGCGCAAGGTGTCTCACGGCGTCGGTGTGGAGCGTACGTTCCAGACTTACAGTCCTCTGGTTGAGAGCATCAACGTCAAGCGCCGCGGCGACGTGCGTCAGGCCAAGCTCTACTATCTGCGCGATCTGAGCGGTCGCGCTGCCCGCATCAAAGAAAAGTTGTAGCCGTCGACGCAACGTTTATTATGCGATTGAAAGCGGCCCGTGCGGCCGCTTTTTTGTGTCCGCTGTCAGGGCTGAGTGGTGCCGATCGCGGTGTAAGTACGCTGTCTGGCACCGTCATTCCTGTCGGTAATTCGTGATAGGGTGGGCGCATGCTCCCGGACCCCGCGATTCCCGCTGACCTTGAACGTTATATCGATGCCCTGTGGATGGAGAAGGGCTTGAGCGATAATACGCTGACCTCCTATCGCCGCGATCTCACACAATTCAATAGTTGGCTGCAACAGACGGAGGGTGCCTCGATTCTCGAGGCGACTCGCGCCAGTCTCCAGGGCTACCTTGGAGCCCGCCTGAAACAGGGTATGTCGCCGCGTTCCACCGCGCGTTTCCTGTCCTGTGCGCGGGGCTTTTTTCACTATCAGTTGCGTGAGGGCAAGCTCAGCGTTGACCCGACACTCGACGTGGAGAGCCCGCGCCTGGGCCGCCCACTACCCAAGGCCCTGTCCGAGGCGGATGTTGAGCGGTTGTTGCAAGCGCCCGATTCAGACATCGCATTGGAAATGCGTGATCGCACTATGCTGGAGCTGTTGTACGCCTGCGGCTTGCGGGTCAGCGAACTCACCAGCATGCAGGTGGGGCAGCTCAGCATGAACCAGGGCGTTGTGCGGGTGTTTGGCAAAGGCAGTAAAGAGCGGTTGGTGCCGGTAGGTGAAGAGGCGTTGCGCTGGCTACAACGCTACTTGTCGGGCCCGCGGGCGGAGCTACTTAAGGATATTCCGTCGGATGCGCTGTTTCCCAGTCGCCGCGGTACGCAAATGACTCGCCAGACCTTCTGGTATCGTATTAAAATCTACGCACAGCGCGCGGACATCAAAAAGCATTTGTCACCGCATACACTGCGCCACGCTTTTGCCACGCATTTGCTGAATCACGGTGCAGATTTGCGAGTGGTGCAAATGTTGCTGGGTCATAGCGATTTGTCGACCACGCAGATCTATACACATGTCGCCCAGCAGCGCATGCAGGAGCTGCACCAACAACATCATCCGCGCGGGTGAGGAACTAACGCGCCGAATTTCGCTCCAATGAGCGTTACTTTGGCAAATACAGTGGGGAGTGACCCACGATAATTGAGGACGGAAGATGAGTTACCGAGTTTTGAAGTCGGCATTAGTTGTGATGTGCACACTGGTTGCCCAGTTTAGTCTGGCGGGTGAAGCGGTTAATAAGGCCCAGCTCGAGACACTCCGTGCCGCAATGGAGGCACCCGGTACCGGTTTGAAGGTCATCGCTGCCCAGACGAGTGAAATACCCGGTTTGTATGAGGTAGAGCTCGCCGATGGTCCGCTGGTGTATGCGACCCTGAAGGGTGATTTTTTCATCGTCGGAGACCTCTACTCAGTGACCCCGGACGGTTACGTCAATCTGGCAGAAAAACGCCGCGACGGCGAGCGAGTTGAGCAACTGGCGAAGGTCAAAAAGGACGATATGATTGTTTTTTCACCGGAAGGTGAAACGCGTGCGTATGTCTCCGTGTTTTTTGATGATACCTGTTACTACTGCCAGAAACTGCATCACGAAGTGGCAGAGTTGAACAAGAATGGTGTCGAGGTGCGGTACCTGGCTTACCCGCGCGCCGGCCTGGGTTCGGACGCGTTCAAGCAACTCGCCAGTGCCTGGTGCGCAGAGAATCCGCAGGAGACCCTGAACAAGTTGGTCGCCAAGCAATCAGTGCCTGAAAATGTCTGTGAGGGCAACCCCATCGCGGCGCAATACCAGTTGGGACAGGAGCTGGGGGTGCGTGGCACACCGGCCATTATCACGCAGTCGGGGCAAATGATTCCCGGTTACCGCACCGCAAGTGAGCTGATGGGCGATCTGGAGCTGAACTGAGAATAGCGCCAATAATGCCTATGTGCCCCGTGCTGCGTTGACAGTATGGGGCTGACTCAGTACTGTTTGCCCCCTTTTTTTGAAACGCGGCGCCAGCGCCTGCGTACCCTGTAGAGTTGGATTATCGTGGACGATCAATTTCGGCGTATCGAACGCCTGCCGCCTTACGTTTTTAATATTATCGGTGATCTCAAGCAGCAAGCGCGTGCGGCGGGCGAGGACATCATCGATTTCGGCATGGGCAACCCCGATCAGCCCACACCCAACCACATTGTCGAGAAATTGATCGAGACTGCGCGTCGCCCTGATACGCATGGCTATTCACAGTCAAAAGGTATCCCGCGCCTGCGCAAGGCGATTTGTGACTGGTACCAGCGCCGCTTCGATGTGACTCTGGATCCAAATTCCGAGGCCATCGTCACTCTGGGTTCCAAGGAAGGCCTGGCACATCTCGCGCTGGCAACAACAGGCCCGGGCGACGCGATACTGGTGCCAAATCCCTCATACCCGATTCATCCCTATGGCTTTGTCATCTCTGGCGCGGATATCCGCCATGTGCCAATGGGTGATAACGAGGAGGAGTTTTTCGTCGAGCTGGAGAAGGGTATAACAAACAGCTGGCCACGCCCCAAGATGCTGGTGCTGAACTTTCCGTCCAACCCGACCGCACAGTGTGTGGAGCTGGAGTTTTACGAAAGGGTGATCGCCATTGCCCGTGAACACTCCATCTGGGTGATACAGGATCTGGCCTATGCCGATCTGTGCTACGACGGTTATGTCGCGCCTTCGATCCTGCAGGTTGAGGGGGCCAGAGATATCGCGGTGGAATTTTTCAGTATGTCCAAGAGCTACAATATGCCCGGTTGGCGTGTCGGGTTCTGCGTGGGTAACAGTGTCTTGATTGCGGCGTTGGCGCGTATGAAATCCTATCTGGATTACGGCATGTTCACGCCGATCCAGGTGGCCGCGATCGCCGCGCTGGAGGGCGATCAAACATGCGTTTCTGAAATCAGGGATATGTACCAGTCCCGTCGCGACGTGTTGTGCAGTGGCCTCAATGCAGTGGGTTGGCCGGTGACGCCCCCCAAGGCCACGATGTTTGTCTGGGCCAAAATTCCGGAGTTTTATCGCGAGATGGGTTCTGTGGAGTTCAGTAAAAAACTGTTGACTGAAGCACAGGTGGCCGTCTCTCCTGGTATCGGCTTTGGCGAATACGGTGAGGGATTCGTGCGTTTCGGTTTGATCGAAAACGAACACCGCACTCGCCAGGCTATTCGCAATATCAAGCGTATGATCAAGAGCGACGGTTTCGCCTGATCGCCGTGTGGCGCCACCCTTCTTATACAACAGAGCAGGATCGAGTTTGAAACCAGTAAAGATAGGACTTTGCGGACTGGGTACCGTGGGAAGCGGTACGCTCAATGTACTGCGCGACAACGCCGAACTGATTGCCGCGCGGGCGCAGGCCAGCCTGCAGGTCATTCATGTCGGCGCACGCCGCGACAACCCCGCCTGTGATGTGTCGGGTATCCGGGTTAGCCGTGATATTTTTGAAGTGGCGCGCGACCCTGACGTCGAAATTCTGGTCGAACTCATTGGCGGGACAACGGTCGCCCGTGAACTGGTAGAAACAGCCATTCTCGCAGGCAAGCATGTCGTCACGGCCAACAAGGCGTTGATCGCCGAGTTCGGCAACGAAATTTTCGCGCTGGCAGATGAACACGGTGTGGAAGTGCGCTACGAGGCCGCCATTGCCGGCGGCATCCCCATCGTCAAGGCGCTGCGTGAAGGCCTTGCGGGTAATCGTATTGAATGGCTGGCGGGCATTATCAATGGCACCGGCAATTTCATCCTGACCGAAATGCGTGACAAGGGGCGAGAATTCGCCGATGTACTGGCTGAAGCGCAGGCGCGGGGTTACGCGGAGGCGGATCCGACGTTTGATGTAGAGGGGATCGACGCCGCGCACAAACTGGTCATACTCGCCTCACTGGCGTTTGGTATACCGCTGCAATTTGACGCTGTTTACACCGAGGGGATTACGCAGCTGACAACACAGGACGTGGGTTACGCCCTGGAGTTGGGATACATCATCAAGCATCTTGGCATTGCCAAACAAAATGCCAACGGAGTGGAGTTGCGTGTGCATCCCACACTGATTCCGGACAATCTCCTGTTGGCCGATGTCGACGGTGTCAAAAATGCGATACTGGTGGAGGGCAACGCTGTGGGCCCCACGCTGTATTACGGCGCTGGCGCCGGAGCACAACCGACAGCATCGGCGGTGGTTGCTGACCTGGTCGACCTGGCGCGCGATTTTGGCGTCGGGCAAAGTGGGCGGGTACCGGCATTGGGTGTCCCACGCTCCAGTTTGCGCAACCTGCCAATTATCCCGATGGCACTGGTCGAAACGCCGTGGTATTTGCGCATGGAGGTGGAAGACAGGACGGGTGTGCTGTCCAGAGTAGCCAGTATTTTCAGTGAGCAGGGCATCAGTATTGAAGCCCTGATCCAGAAGGCACCGGCACAGGGGCAGACTCTGGTCTCACTCATTGTACTGACCAACAAAGCACCGCAAGGCAGGGTGGATACGGCGGTCAGTCTCATCGAGGCGTTGGATACTATCAATGGCAAGGTGACGCGTATTCGTGTTGAATCGCTGGATGGTTAACCACACTGGGTTATTAACAGGGATGGACGACAAGTGAAATACATCAGTACCCGGGGCCGGGCACCGGCTCTCAATTTTGAACAAGTCCTGCTGACAGGCCTGGCATCGGACGGCGGTCTCTATGTGCCCGAGTCTCTGCCCAAGTTCAGCCGTGAGGAAATTGTCGAAATGGCGGGGCTGGACTATCCGCAATTGGCGCAAAAAATCATCGCGCCCTTCGTGGACGATTGTATTCCGGTGGACGATCTGCGCGTGATAATCGAAGAGACTTACGCCGAGTTTCGCCACAATGCGGTCGCACCCATGGTTCAAATTGGTGCCAATCAGTGGGTGCTGGAGTTGTTTCACGGCCCGACCCTGGCCTTTAAGGACTTTGCATTGCAGTTGCTCGGTCGCTTGCTGGATTACGTGTTGGAGCGCAAACACCAGAAGGTCGTGATACTGGGAGCGACGTCAGGTGATACCGGCTCGGCCGCGATAGAAGGCTGCAAACACTGCAAAAACATCGACATATTCATACTGCACCCACACAACCGGGTATCGGATGTACAGCGCCGCCAAATGACGACTGTGCATGGTGACAACATCCACAATCTGGCCGTCGAGGGTAATTTCGATGACTGCCAGGCCATGGTCAAAGCCAGTTTTAACAATCAGGATTTTCTGGCCGATGGCCGCTCGCTGGTCGCGGTGAACTCGATCAACTGGGCGCGGATCATGGCCCAGATTGTCTATTATTTTTACGCAGCAGTCGCGCTGGGCGCGCCCGCTCGCCCGGTGGCATTCTCTGTGCCCACCGGTAATTTTGGCGATATCTTCGCCGGCTATCTGGCGCGGCAAATGGGGCTGCCCATCGAGCGTCTGATTATTGCTACCAATCGCAATGATGTGCTGCACAGAGTTATCACGAATGCGACCTATGGGCGCCAACCGCTGGAGCACTCGCTGTCCCCGAGTATGGATATTACAGTGTCGAGCAATTTTGAACGCCTGTTGTTCGATCTATACGATCGCGACGGCGCAGCCATCGACCAATTGATGCAGCAATTTGACGACGGCGAAATTCAGTTCAACGATACCGCGATGGAGCGTGCACGCGCACTGTTCAGCAGTCACTGCGTTTCCGATGAACAGACCTGTGAGCAGATCGCCAGTACCTGGCGTGACTGTGAATATCTACTGGATCCGCACAGCGCGGTGGGCGTAAGAGCGGCGTTACAAAGCGATATCAGCCCCGCCATTCCGGTGATTACGCTGGCGACTGCGCACCCTGCCAAATTCCCCGATGCGATAAAACAGTCTGGCCTGAGTCAGGTGGTTGAATTGCCGCTGCATCTAAAGGATCTTTTTGAGCGCGACGAACGTATGGACGTGGTGCCCAATAATCTGGCTGCGGTGCAGGCCTTTATCACTGCGAATACCAAGGCCTGATCTGGCCGACCGCGCCGTGCAGAAACTGATTCGACGTCGCTCGGTCGCCACCACCGAAACGTTTTTCGATGCCGGTATTCATCCGCTGCTGGCGCGGGTCTATAGTGCCCGTGGCGTCGCTTCGTCGGCGCAGCTCGATCTGGCACTGACACACCTGCTGCCCCCAAAGCTGTTACTCAATGCCGATCGCGCCGCCACCTTGCTGGCAGATGCACTGGCGTCGGACCAGCGGATTGTGGTGATTGGCGACTTTGATGCCGACGGCGCGACCAGCACTGCCGTGGTGGTGTCAGCCTTGCGCGCCTTCGGTGCCCGTCAGGTTCGCTACCTTGTTCCCAACCGTTTTGAATACGGCTACGGCCTGACGCCAGAAATCGTAGCGCTGGCCGCGCAAGACAAGCCCGATCTCATTGTGACTGTCGACAACGGCATCTCCAGCCTGGAGGGCGTCGCTGCTGCCAGCGCCCTGGGCATTACCACACTTATTACGGATCACCATCTGGCGGGTCGAGAGCTGCCGCAGGCGGCGGTGATTGTGAATCCCAATCAGCCCGGCTGCGAGTTTCCCAGCAAGGCGCTGGCCGGTGTGGGTGTTATTTTCTATATCATGCTGGCGCTGCGGGCGGAGTTGCGTACCCGAGGCTGGTTTGCACAGCGCGCGGAGGTCAATCTGGCGCAGTATCTGGATCTCGTTGCGCTGGGCACGGTCGCCGATGTCGTGCCGCTGGACAGGAATAACCGTATTCTGGTGGCTGAAGGTCTGCGACGTATTCGCGGGGGCCAGTGTCGCCCCGGCATTCTCGCGCTGCTGGAGGTCGCCTCCCGCCAATGCGCTTCGGTGGTGGCATCTGATCTCGGCTTTGCGGTCGCGCCGCGCATTAATGCGGCGGGGCGTCTGGAGGATATGTCGATTGGTATCGAGTGCCTGTTGAGCGAGGATATGGCGGACGCAAGGCCACGTGCCTCACGGCTACATCAGCTGAACCTGGACCGACGCGTGATTGAACAGGATATGCAGGATGAAGCGCTGGCGATCCTGAAGAAGCTTTCATTGGCCGAGGGTGCCAGCGCGCCGGTCGCGATGACGCTCTACCAGAGCGGTTGGCACCAGGGCGTGATTGGCATCCTCGCCTCGCGTATCAAGGAGCGGTTACACCGGCCGACCATTGCCTTCGCGGACGGTGATACGGGTGAAATCAAGGGTTCGGCGCGCTCCATTCCCGGTATTCACATTCGCGATATTCTCGATGCGGTGGCGACCCGTCACCCCGGCCTGGTGACGCGCTTCGGTGGGCATGCGATGGCGGCCGGACTGACGCTGCCGCAAGCGGCCTATGAGACGTTTGCTGCTGCATTTGTAGAGGAAGTGGAGCGGCATGCGCAGGATGTGCACCTGCAGGCGGTGATTGAATCGGACGGCGAATTAGTCGCCGATGAATTTCAATTGGGGCTCGCTACTGAGCTGCGTTTTGCGGGCCCCTGGGGGCAACATTTTCCGGAGCCGATATTTGATGGGCGGTTCCGGGTGGTGAGCCAGCGATTGGTGGGGGAGAAGCACCTCAAACTGGTGTTAACCCCGAGCGGGAGCGACACCTTGCTGGATGCGATAGCATTCAATATTGATCCGGGTGTTTGGCCGGACCCGTCTGTCGCTGAAATTGAGATTGCGTATCGTCTGGACGTGAATGAGTTTCGCGGGCAGCGGTCAGTGCAGCTTATGGTTGAGCATTTGGTGGCTTGTTGAGTTTGAGTGCCAGGCGCTGCGGGATTTCGTGGTGAGATTCTGGAAAAGAAATACCTGCCCATTTATTGGGTCTGTCCCCGCCTTGGTCACTGCGGTAGAATGCCCCGCTTTAGCCACTACAGGTTTGAGTCATGCTTGAGATAAACCCTCTGCTTAACCAATTGAAAGACATCGAGGCGCGCACCGGCGTGCTTAGGGGGTATCTTTGACTTTGATGTGCGCAAGGAACGCCTCGCTGAAGTAGAGCTGGAGCTGGCAGAACCCAGTGTCTGGAGTGAGCCAGAGCGCGCCCGGGATTTGGGGCGTGAAAGAGCCTCACTGGAAACGACTGTACACACGATAGAGAAGATGGACTCCAGTACCGGCGATGCCCGCGATTTGCTGGAGCTGGCGGCGTCAGAGGATGACGAGGCTACAGTAGCGGAAATCCAGACTGAGATTGACGGTTTGATTGCGCTGTTGGAAAAGCTGGAATTTCGCCGTATGTTTGCCGGTGAGATGGATCCCAACAATGCCTATCTGGATATTCAGTCGGGTTCTGGTGGCACCGAAGCTCAGGATTGGGCCGAGATGTTACTGCGTATGTATTTGCGCTGGGGGGAGGCCAAGGGCTTCAATACCGAACTGATCGAAGCCTCAGGTGGCGATGTGGCCGGTATCAAAAGCGCGACGATGAATTTTGAGGGCGAGAACGCCTTCGCCTGGTAACGCACCGAGACCGGTGTGCATCGCCTGGTGCGCAAATCGCCTTTTGACTCGGGCAGTCGTCGACACACTTCTTTTGCCTCTATTTTTGTGTCGCCAGAGATCGACGACAATATCGAGATTGATATCAATCCGGCGGACCTGCGAACCGACACCTATCGCGCCAGCGGCGCCGGCGGCCAGCACGTCAACAAAACCGATTCCGCAGTGCGTATTACCCACATCCCCACCAATACCGTAGTGCAGTGCCAGACGGAACGCTCCCAGCACCAGAACCGTGACAATGCGATGAAATTATTGCGCGGCAAGTTATATGAACTGGAAGTGCAAAAACAGAATGCGGAAAAGCAGGCGATGGAAGACAGCAAGGCGGATATTGGCTGGGGCAGTCAGATCCGCTCCTACGTGCTGGATGATTCCCGTATCAAGGATTTGCGCACAGGCGTAGAGACGAGCAACACCCAGGCTGTGCTTGATGGTGATATTGACCAATTTATAGAGGCGTCGCTGAAAAGCGGCCTATGAGAGACTTATGAGCGAGCAGGAGCAACAGGGCAAGTCGAGCGGCGAAGCAGCGCAGGCGTCTGATGAAAACAAACTGATTGCCGAACGGCGCGGTAAATTGACGGCTCTGCGTGAGCACGGCAACCCGTTTCCCAATGACTTCCGACGGACCGCAGAGGCTGCAGATCTGCAGCGGGACTATGGCGAAAGCAGCAAGGAGGCGTTGGAGCAGGCCAATCATCAGTTCGCGGTGGCGGGGCGCCTGATCCGAAATCGTGGCGCTTTCCTTTTGATTCAGGATGGTTCCGACCAGATTCAGCTCTACGTCAATCGCAAGGGCCTGCCAGAGGATATCCTGGCGCAGATCAAGGGTTGGGATCTCGGCGATATCGTCGGCGCAAGCGGCCCGCTGCACAAGTCTGGTAAGGGCGATCTCTACATCAACATGGAACAGGCGCGTCTGCTGACCAAAGCGCTGCGCCCCCTGCCAGACAAGTACCACGGTCTTGCTGACCAGGAGCTGCGCTATCGCCAGCGGTACGTGGATTTGATTGTGAATCCCGAGGCGCGACAGGTGTTTCGCACTCGCTCCAAGGTGATTGAATTTATTCGCGACTATATGTCGGGGCTGGATTTTATGGAAGTGGAAACGCCGATGATGCAGAGCATTCCCGGCGGGGCGGCGGCCAAGCCCTTCGTCACCCACCACAACGCGCTGGACCTGGACATGTATCTGCGGATTGCGCCTGAGCTCTATCTGAAGCGCCTGGTGGTGGGCGGTTTTGAGCGCGTGTTTGAAATCAATCGCAGCTTTCGCAATGAGGGATTGTCCACTCGACATAATCCCGAGTTCACAATGCTGGAATTTTACTGGGCCTACGCCGATTACAACGACGCCATGAACTTGACCGAGGATATGCTGCGCAAGCTGACGGAAACAGTATTGGGAAGCACCACGGTGCACTCTCAGGGCAGCACCTACGACTTCTCCCAGCCGTTTGCGCGGATCTCGGTGTTCGAGTCAATCCTCAAGTACAATTCGGATATAGACGCACAGCAGTTATCCGATGAGGCCGGCGCCCGCAGCATCGCCAAAAACCTCGGTATCGAAGTGAAGGATAACTGGGGGCTGGGCAAGGTACAGATCGAGATATTTGAGAAAACAGTGGAGCACTTGCTGGATCAGCCCACCTTTATCACGGCTTATCCCACCGAGGTTTCCCCGCTTGCGCGGCGCAGAGATGACGATCCGTTCGTGACCGATCGCTTCGAGTTTTTTGTCGGTGGTCGCGAG
The DNA here is from genome assembly GCA_037969215.1 of Halioglobus sp. Taxonomy (GTDB): domain Bacteria; phylum Pseudomonadota; class Gammaproteobacteria; order Pseudomonadales; family Halieaceae; genus Marimicrobium. The sequence goes on along the minus strand of JBBKWY010000194.1, from coordinate 8,191 downwards.
CTGGCCAATGGCTTTTCCGAGCTGAATGACGCGGAAGATCAGGCTGAGCGCTTTCTGGCCCAGGTGGCGCAGAAGGACAGCGGCGATGAAGAGGCGATGCATTACGATCACGATTACATTCGCGCGCTGGAATACGGCTTGCCACCCACGGCAGGCGAGGGGATTGGCATCGATCGCTTAGTGATGTTGTTGACCGATTCCGCGTCCATACGGGATGTGCTTCTATTTCCGCACATGCGGCCTGAATAGCAACTACCCCTGTGGCAGACCTGCAATTTTTAGAAGTGTGCGGCCGTTCCAGTCTGGCAGTGTCAGCGCGTTTTTATTGCGCTACACTGCAAGCAACTCGTTCAGCCTGAGGATGTAACTTTGCTCGCGAACCGTCTTCATATTCTTGCCGCTGGTGGACTAATTTTTCTGCTCCAGGCGTGTGCAACAGCCCCCGATGTGGCATCTCCCGCCGAGCCCGCGCCCGAGGTATCGAAGCGGGGGCCGGTGCCAGAACTGACCCTTAATTTGCCTGATTCATCGGCGGGTCAGTGTGACTGTGAGCCACAGGTGAGTGTAGACCGTACCTTTTTGGAGAAGGGTTTCGCTAACCTGGCCGCAGGTGACTACCGCGAAGCCGTTAACTATTTCAGACGGTATCAGCGCCTGGAATCTTCCCCCGGAGTCGATTGGGAAGCCAATATTGCGGTTTCCTATGTCAAGATGATTCCCCAGAGTCCCTATTACAACTGGCGGGCCTCGCGCGAAGCTTATCTGCGCCTGATGCGAAAGCCGCCCACGGGTGTTCAGCTGCACGAGCAAATTGTGTTGATGCGGGACATGCTGTCAATATTGATAGACCTGCATGTTCAGATTAATGATCTGCAGAGCGAGAATGCGGTCGTGAGCGAGAACCTGGAAAAGCGCGAGGAAGCGCTGCGGCGTCTGCGTGAGCTTATGCTGGGTCAGAAGGAAGTAGTACAGTAAACGTCGAGCCGACCCCCACTTCGCTCTCCACGGTGATACTGCCTCCCATCAGTGTGCAAAAATCGCGACAGATCGCCAACCCCAACCCGGTACCGCCATAGTTGGCACTGGTCGATGAATCAGCCTGCACAAACGCGTTGAATACGCGAGAAGCCTGGTCACTGGTCATGCCAATCCCTGTGTCGCGCACGGTAAACTCTACCCATCCGGCTGGATCATGCAGCACCTGTGCACTCACTGTGATGTAGCCCGCGTGAGTAAATTTGTTGGCATTGCTGAGCAGATTGGTGAAGATCTGCCGAAACTTGGCCGGGTCATTGTAGAATTCAGGTAATTCCCCGAACTCGCTTATCTGCAACGTGTTGTCGTTATTTCGCAGTAGTGGCGCGAACACTTCGAAGACTTCGTTGAGTAAACCAGTGGGGCTAAACGCCTCGCAGTGTAGCGACATGTTGCCTGTCTCAATTTTTGACAAATCCAGAATATCGTCAATCAGGGTGAGTAGTTGCCGCCCTGACTTGATAATCGTGTCCAGATCCTGCTGAAACTGCGGGCGATCTATCTCCTGGGTATCGCCCAATTCATCGTGCAACATTTCACTGTAGCCGATGATAGAGTTGAGCGGGGTGCGCAGTTCGTGACTGACATTGGCCAAAAACATGCTTTTGGTGGCATTGGCTTCGTCGGCTATATCCCTGGCTTTGTGCACGTCGTAAATGGCATTGCGCAGCTTGTCAGACATATCATTAAACGCATCTGCCAGGTCGCCCAGTTCCCCGGAATCGTTGATGTCGTCGATGCGGTAGTCGAGATCGCCGCTGCCGAATCGCTCGGTGCCTTTTTTAAGACTTTTGAAGGAAGTGTTGGTATAGCTCACCAGAAAATACCCCAGCGTGGCGGTGAGGAATATGGAGGAGAAAAAGGCGATCACCGTGATCCGGTCAGTCAGGGATATGGTGCGATCGATAATATTGGCGCGCTGGGCGGCGATAAATGCCTGGCGCTGCTCCAGTTCCTTTAATTGCTGGCTGACCGCGAGAAAGGGCAGGGGGTCATTCATCTCCATTTGGAAATTTGCATCATTATAGCTGCGATAGAAGGTGAGCCAGCGTTTTAGCAGGTGGCTACTTTTATCCCACAGGAGTTCGAAGTCCAGCTCTGTCACGCTATGACTCAGCCTGCCGAGTTTCTGAATCTTGCCATTGATGGTCTCGATGGCGTCCTCCGCACGCTGCAACTCGGCGTCCTCAAGTCGGTCCTCGGTAGTCTCTCGCAGGGTGGCCAGTATCAGGATTTGCTGTCGTTGATCTTCCAGCAACTGCTCGACCTGTGTAGAGAGCTGTGTCGCGGAGACTGAATTGCGGTACGCGATCATGCTCTCGTTTCGCGCGTAGCTACCCCAGAAATGCGTGCCCACGTTTACCGCAAACAGCATCAGTATGGTGATGAGTGACAGTGTCAGCTGGCGGCGTAAGCTCATGCGCGGGTGAGTCGTTTAATCTGGATCAGCAGGCCTGGGAAATCCACCGGTTTGGTGGCATAGCTATCACAGCCGGCGGCCAGCGCATACTGTCTGTAGCCTTCTGTCGCGTGGGCAGTGAGGGCGATAATGGGAATATGGCGAATGCGCTCATCTTCCTTGGCGCGGCGACTGGCGGCCCAGCCGTCGAGTATGGGCAGATTCATGTCCATCAGTACGATACTGGGTTGCTCAGACAGCATCAGATCTAATGCCTGCTGACCGTTGCCGGCCGTGATGACCGCCAGCCCTGCGCGTTTGAGTCGCCGCACCATCATATCGCGGTTCAATTCGTTGTCTTCGACCAGCAAAATGAGCTTTTCCGGGGTCATACCTGCTCCCAGATGATCTGATGGACCAGGAGGGTTTCGTCGATGCCTTTGACGTTAATTTCCTCGCTGCGACCCACCGAAAACTCGCCTTTGAGGCTGGTGAGCGTGCTGTCGGAGATCAGGATCTCGCCGCCCCGGGTAACGTCTTCGATGCGCGAGGTCACGTTCATGGGGTGGCCCACAAAGCCGTACTTGCTGCGCCTTTCAGAGCCAATATTACCGGCAATCACGTCGCCGGTGTTAATGGCTATGCCGGTGTAAACGGCGGGGAACCCATCCGCCACATTGAGCGCGTTGATATCGACCATGGCGGCCTGCATCGCCAGCGCGCAGTTTACCGCGCGGTCGGCATCATCGTCCCTGTGCTGGGGTGCGCCGAACACCGCGAGGATGGCATCGCCAATGAACTCGTCGATAGTGCCGTGGTGGGCCATGATAATATCGGTCATTGCGCCGAGATAGCGGTTCAGCATTGTCACCACCTGCGCCGGCGCGAGGTTTTCACTGAGCGAGGTGAAGCCGCGAATATCGGACAGCATGATACTGACCCTGCGCAGGTCGCCGCCCAGCTCCAGACCCTCCGGGCGCTCCAGTATGTCGGTCACAATTTCGTCAGAGAGGTAGCGTCCAAATGTCGCCCGGATGAATTTCTCATTGCGTTCCAGCTGTTGACGGTACTGTTCTTCCTTGTCGTGCCAGCGCTTGCGCTCAATGCCAGCCTTGATGCGGGCCTGCAGCAGAACGGGATTGAAGGGTTTGAACAGGTAGTCGTCGGCGCCAGCCTCGATACATTCGATAATCCCGTCCATGTCCTGGCTGCCCGAGATGATGATCACCGGCGTCGCTCGCCAATCGGGGTGTTCCTTGATGCGCCGCAGTACTTCACGCCCATCCATGCCGGGCATCAAAAGATCCAGCAGCACGACGTCGACATCGCTCTGCTCCAGCGCGCGTAGCGCCTCTTCACCACTGGCAGCGGTGATTACAAAGTGCCCGCTGCGAGAGAGGTTTCTGGCCACCAACTCCCTGTTTTCCTGCAGGTCGTCCACCGCGAGGATGAAGCCCGGGTCCGACTGGAGAATCCGGCTGTGACTCGTTGCCTGCTCGGTATCGCCACTGTGGGCGGCCTTCACGGCCGTCAGCAGGGATGAGAGTCTGGTATCCAGCGTGTGACTTTGGGGGCCGATGTCCTCCCGCAACATTTCTGCGTAGCCACGCAGGGCGGTCAGGACATTCATCAGATCGTGGTTATTGGCCGGTTGCTCGGTGCTGCTCAGCATGGTGTCCAGGCGGTTGGCGGCCTCCAGCAGGTGGGAGATGTCGTCTACGGTCTCCTCGCCAAACTGTTCGCGATGCACCGCGAAATCGTGTGGCAGGGCCCGAATCTCGCCTAGCAAAGTGGCTATCCAGGGCTGTGTCGTGGGATTTGTCGGGGTAGTCATGATTTTGCGCGTCGGGCACCGCCGTGCGAGTGGCACCATAATTCTCGTATGTGGGAGTGTCAGGAGTGTACCAATATGATGCCTGTCTTACACTGCGTTTTAGCCCTGTCCGTGAATAGGGTTGCAGCGGAGTATACCCAGCTGTGTGGAACCGTGAAAACCTGAATTGTCTGCTCGAAACGCAGCAGTGCATCAAATTTGCGTACAAAGGTGCGTTTTGCCAAAACTTTGGGGTACTATTATCGCGACGGTTAAACCGGTCACGCATAAAAGGGGTCAGTGTTCTCATGTTGCAACAAGTTGAAATATTTCGGGGTTTATCACCGACAGAACTGGACGCACTAGCGGCCAGCAGTACCAGTCGGTCATTTCCTAAAAATACCGTGGTGATTCATGAGAATGATCCGGCTGATTCGCTGTTTGTCATCGAGAGCGGGAAGGTCAAGGTCTACTGCAGTGACAAGAATGGTAAGGAATTCATCATGAACACGCAGGGCGCCGGTGATTATTTCGGTGAGCTGGCCCTGCTCGATGATTCCACTCGGTCGGCCTCGGTCCGCACGGTAGAGAAGTCGAGTTTTTGCATTATCTACAAGGAAGATTTTAACCGGGTATTGGATCAACACCCGAATATCGGCCGCCAGCTGGTGAAAAACCTTGCACAGCGTGTGCGTAAGCTGACGGCTGATGTCAAAAGCCTCGCCCTGCAGGATGTTTACGGCCGCGTTGCCAATGTGTTGATGGATCTCTCCGAGGAGCGCGGTGACGGCACGCTGTATATTCCTGAGAAATTGACGCAGCAGGACATTGCCGATCGCGTCGGTGCCTCACGGGAAATGGTGGCGCGCATCCTCAAGGATCTCACCATCGGCGAGTATATTCGTTTTGAGGGGCGGCATATTATTATTAACTCCCGCTTGCCAGCGAAGTACTAAGCCTGTCTGGTTGCCCCTGCGAATGCCGGTATCACACTGGCATTACGCCTCGCTAATCCCTATGTTTAACGATTAGCCCAAGTCGACCTTGGGCTAATCTGGCTTCTACTTCATCCCCGACGGCAACGTTGCTAGTATCGCGCAGTACATTACCCCTGGTGTCGGTGATAATGGCAAAACCTCGCTGCAAAGTGCCCAGTGGGCTCAGGGAATCCAGCATTTGTGCGAGATGACCCAGCCGATGCTTTTTCGCCTGCAATTGTTGACGCATGGCCGCCTCGAGGCGCTGCCGCCACTGCGTGGTGTCGCGCTGTAGTTGCTGCAGGCGTGGGAGTGGCGAGCGGGACAGGAGCTGGCTGTCCAGCAATGCCAGTTTGCTGCGCTGTCGCAATAGCAGGTTCTTCTGCGCCAGCAACAGCCGCTGCTCCAGATCATCCAGGCGCTGGGCCTGTTCCCGCAGTTGCGCCCCGGGGTGTTTCAGCCTCTGTCTCAAGTGCGTCAGCTGTAATGAGGCATCTGCCAGCTTGCGCCGGACCAGGCGCTGTAAATCCCTCTCGGCAGCCTGCAGACGCTGCAGCCATTCACGCTGGTCCGGGCTGAGTAGTTCTGCCGCTGCCGACGGTGTGGGCGCGCGATGATCCGCGACGAGGTCGGCGATACTGAAGTCCACTTCATGCCCGACGGCGCTGACAATGGGTAGGGCGCTGGCTGCTATCGCGCGCGCCACGATCTCCTCATTGAAGGCCCACAAATCCTCCAGCGAACCGCCCCCACGGCCGACAATGAGCGCGTCCAGTTGAATCTTGCCCTCCACTTGCCATCGATTGGCGCGCTCAATCGCACTGGCGATCTGGGCTGCGGCGCCCTCACCCTGGACCGCGACCGGGAGCAGGAAGACCGCAATGGAGGGGCAGCGCCTGCGCAGCACTGTGAGTATGTCGTGGATGGCGGCGCCGGTGGGTGACGTGATGACCCCGAGCTGAGACACGGACGTTGGCAGCGCCTGCTTGCGGGCGGGATCGAACAGGCCCTCCGCCAGCAGGCGGGCCTTGAGTTTTTCAAACGCGGCCTGCAGTGCTCCCGCTCCGGCAAGTTCCAGATGCTCGACAATCAACTGAAATTCGCCCCGGCCTTCGTACAGGGATACGCGGCAGCGTAAACGTATGGCATCGCCATTTTCGGGGGTGAGTTTCAGCCGTTGGTTGCGATTTTTAAACATCGCACAGCGCACCTGGGCCTGTCCGTCCTTGAGGGAGAAGTACCAGTGTCCGGAGGACGGTGCGGCAAAGTTGCTGATCTCACCTTCTACCCAGACAAAGTCAAAGTGACTTTCCAGCAGTGACTTTGCCTGCCGGTTGAGTTGGCTGACGGTGAGCAGAGGAGGTGGGTTATCCGGTGTGCCGGGTGTTCGCATGTCGCTGGGGACCCAATATGCCAATTTTGTGAGGGAGAAGTGTACTGTATTCGGCTGCTGAGTACATAAATGGCAGTGCGCCAATTGTGCTGCAGGCCTTGGGGATTTATACTTACTCGTTTAATTCAACCCAGCACGCCGGAGGCGCCCCCTATGCTGCGTATCGCTCAAGAAGCCCTTACTTTTGACGATGTTCTGCTGACGCCCGGATACTCCGACGTGATTGCCAGTGATGTGTCGCTGCGCACGAGGCTCACCCGTGGAATAGAACTGAATATTCCGATGGTGTCTGCCGCCATGGATACTGTCACCGAGTTTCGCCTGGCCATCGCCATGGCCCAAGAGGGCGGAATCGGTATCATCCACAAGAGCATGACCATTGCGGAGCAGGCCGAACAGGTGCGCAAGGTCAAAAAGTTCGAAAGTGGCGTGGTCAAGGATCCCATCACTATTCAGCAAGACGCCACCATTGCCGAGTTGATTGAATTGACCAGCGCCCACGGTATCTCCGGTGTGCCGGTGCTCAATGGCGAAGATCTGGTGGGGATTGTTACCCGTCGCGACGTGCGCTTTGAATCCAACCCGCAAAAGCTGGTCTCCGCCATTATGACCCCGCGTGACAAACTGGTGACGGTGAAGGAGGGCGCCGGCTTGGCCGAGGTGCAGCAACTGCTGCACGAACACCGCATAGAAAAAATTCTGGTGGTCAACGATGCCTTCGATCTGTGCGGCATGATTACCGTGAAAGATTTTGATAAGGCGGAGAGCTTTCCCTACGCGTGCAAGGACTCCTCTGGCCAGTTGCGCGTAGGCGCCTCCGTTGGCACCAGCGCAGACACCGACGATCGTGTGGCAGCACTGGTGGCTGCAGGGGTGGATGTGCTGGTGGTGGATACCGCTCACGGACACTCCCGCAACGTGATCGACCGGGTCAAGATGATCAAGCGTGACTTCCCCTCTGTGCAGGTCATCGGCGGCAATATCGCCACCGCTGCTGCAGCGATCGCCCTTGCCGAGGCCGGGGTAGACGGCGTTAAAGTGGGTATTGGCCCCGGCTCTATTTGCACCACCCGTATTGTCACCGGTACTGGCATGCCCCAGATCACCGCGATCGCCAATGTCAGCGAAGCCCTGAAGGGCACCGATATCCCGCTAATCGCCGACGGCGGTATCCGTTTCTCCGGCGATATCGCCAAGGCGATAGTGGCCGGCGCGCATTCTGTGATGGTGGGCAGTATGTTTGCCGGTACCGAAGAGGCGCCGGGCGAGGTGGAGTTGTTTCAGGGCCGCACCTATAAGGCCTACCGTGGCATGGGTTCACTGGGGGCAATGTCGCAAACGCAGGGCTCCTCCGATCGCTACTTTCAGGATGCCAGCCGCGGCAGTGAAAAGCTGGTGCCAGAAGGTATTGAAGGGCGTGTTCCCTACAAGGGCCCTGTCTCCGCCATCATTCATCAGTTGATGGGCGGGGTGCGCTCGGCAATGGGTTATACCGGCAGCGCGGATATGGAAACCATGCGAACGCGGCCAGAATTCGTGCGCGTCACTAACGCGGGCATGGCCGAGAGCCATGT
>JBBKWY010000193.1:0-30086 GCA_037969215.1 Halioglobus sp. | reverse complement strand
AGGAAGACATTGCCGCTGCCGGTTTTATTGTGGTATCCGGCGGTGTTGCCAATGGCCATATTGTTGGAGCCCGTGGTGGTGTTGTAGAGCGTGGCAAACCCCTGCGCGGAGTTGCCGTTACCGGTGGTGATGGAATACAAGGACTTACCGCCTACACCGTTGTTCCATTTGCCGGAGACATTACCGTACATCGAAGTAGAACCCACCGCGGTATTGAGTTTCCCGATGGTATTTGAATACAACGCACTGTTTCCTATTGCCGCGTTGTCATTGCCGGTAGTGTTGTCCTGCAGCGAGTAGCTACCAATGCCCGTGTTGTTTTCCCCAGTGGTGTTGCCACGGAGCGACCGATAGCCACTGCCCGTATTGCTACTGCCGGTAGTGTTGCGTACGAGTGAGGCAGAGCCACTGGCCGTGTTGAAGCTGCCGGTGGTGTTGAAATAGAGCGAAGTATCGCCACTGGCCGTGTTGTTTCCTCCAGTGGTGTTGCGATAGAGCGAACGACTGCCGCTGGCCACGTTGTTTATGCCGGTGGTGTTGAAATAGAGCGAGCCCTCGCCACTGGCCGTGTTGTTTCTGCCGGTGGTGTTGGAATAAAGCGAACCAGATCCACGGGCCGTATTGTAGCTGCCGGTGGTGTTGGAATAGAGCGATTCATCGCCACTGGCTGTGTTGTTTTGTCCAGTGGTGTTGGAATAAAGCGAACTGGCGCCACTGGCTGTGTTGTGGCTGCCGGTGGTGTTGGAGAAGAGCGAACGAATGCCGCTGGCCGAGTTGTATTCACCAGTGGTGTTTTCCAAAAGTGCGGCATAGCCACTGGCCGTGTTGTATCCGCCGGTGATATTGGTATAGAGGGAAAAAGCACCATTGGCTGTATTGTATTCGCCGGTGGTGTTGGAACGGAGCGAGTCACGACCACTGGCCGTGTTGTTGCTGCCGGTGGTGTTGGAATAAAGCGAATTTGCGCCATTGGCCGTGTTGTATTCGCCAGTGGTGTTATCTACGAGCGAATTTGCGCCATTGGCGGTGTTTTTGTTGCCGCTGGTGTTGCTCGTGAGTGCCTGATAGCCAGTGGCGGAGTTCTCGCTGCCTTCGGTGTTGTAATAGAGCGAACCAGCGCCACTGGCCGTGTTGTAACTGCCGCTGGTGTTGGAAGAAAGCGCACCATTGCCAAAAGCAGAATCGACATCACCGGTGGTGACTTGGCCGAGTGCGTTCACGCCAAACTTCGTATTCCCATTTTGGGCCAAAGCCTGAGTGGAGCCCAGCACCAGGGTACTGGCGAGCGCGAGGTAAAGGGCTGTTCTGTGCTGCGTATTCATACTCGACATCCTGTTGTTATGATGATTTTTAACTATTGTCGTGACGAATAGCGTCCTCCGCCGTCTTTTCACAGTAGCAGCTTTTTCCAAGCAGAAGTTTTCTAATACGGCAGGTAGGTGAATTGATAGCCTGAACGGATACGATCAGGCACCACCCTTGCGCAAGAGTGGATCGGGCTGCGGGAGAATTGCAGCTTATTGTCTCTGATTTAGAGCTGCTTAAAAAATACCTTCGAGTTGCGCTGCAGGTTGTAGAGCAACTTTTTTTGCGACGGCAGTTCATCGCGCGAGGTCTCCGCAAAACCCTGCTCGATAAACCAGTGTGCCGTTTGCGTGGTGAGGACGAACACGCGCTTCAGGCCCAGGCGACGTGCCTCCTGCTCCAGTGTGGTCAGCAACCGTTGACCGCGTCTGCCACCCCGGTACTCCGGGTGCGAGACAATGCAGGCGATTTCGCCGGTACTGTCATCGGGAAATGGATACAGTGCAGCACAAGCGATGATTCGCCCATCGCGCACCAGCAGCCGGAACTGGCTTATCTCCGTCTCCAGCAGTTCGCGCGAGCGCTTCAGCAATACGCCCTCTTGTTCCAGCGGTTCGATCAACTCGAGAATGCCACCCACATCATCGATGTTAGCTTGGCGTAAAAGCTCGTACTCATCGTTACCGACCAGTGTGCCGCAGCCGTCGTGGGTAAAAAGTTCCTGCAACAGTGCGCAGTCGTCCTCGTGACTAATGATGTGGCAGCGCGATACCCCCGCCAGACAGGCGCTTTTGGCGGTATGTAGCAGGGAAATTTGCTCGGGGTCATTGATGGAGAGCGCATCGATTTCGCCCACGGCGCACTGGCGAATCAAATCGCCCGCCTCGTTCACAACGCCGGGCGCCGTGCCAAACAACACCAGCTTGTCCGCCCCGATTGCAGCGGCGCAGTGCACCGCGATGTCTTCCAGCGCCAGGTTGAAGATCTCTCCGGTGGGTGAATAGCCCAGCGGCGACAACAGCACGATAGAGCCGTTCGCCAGCTGCTGGTGTATGCCCTGTGCGTCGATACGTCGCACTTTGCCGGTATGGTGAAAATCGACGCCATTGACCACGCCCATGGGGCGTGCGGTCACGAAGTTGCCCGAGCACACGCGCATACGCGAACCTTGCATCGGAGAGTTGGGCAAGCCCATAGAGAGCAGCGCTTCAATCTGCGCGCGCAGCGAGCCGGCGGCGTCCTTGATGTGTTCCAGTGCGGCGTTGTCGGTAATGCGCATGCCGTCGTGCAATACGCTGTTAAGTCCCGCGCGTTGCAGACGCTGGTCGATTTGGCTGCGTGAACCATGAATCAGCACCAGGCGTACGCCGAGACTGTTTAACAAGGCGATATCGTGCACGAGATGGGAGAAATTCTCGTTTTGGGCGATATCACCTCCCAGCATCAGCACAAAGGTCTTGCCCCGGTGTGCATTGATGTAGGGTGCGGTGTTTCTCAACCAGCGAATATGGGATCGCCCCGACGTTGTCACGTTGTCTTCCAAGCTATTGATAAATAGAAAGTTATTAAGAGTACAGAAAGCGGTGCGGATTACCTAATGGCAATATTGCACAGTGTTTACAGGCAGTAGTGACGGATGCATTGCTGCAGCAGGGCAATACAGGGCTGCATCTGCTCCAGTTCCAGGTATTCATCGGGCTGGTGGGCGCGGTCGATGGAACCCGGTCCCATCACGATAGTTTCCATTCCCAGCTGCTGTAAAAGCGGCGCCTCGGTGGCAAAGGCGACCGCTTCTGCCGAGTGGCCAGTCAGTTTTTCTGCCAGCAGCACCAGTTCGCTCTGTGCACTCTGTTCGAAGGGGGCGATATCGACAATCAGTGGGCGTAACTCGATCTCCAGCCTATGCTGCGCGGCCAGGGCGTGCATGCGTTGTTCCAGCTCACCGCGCACCGTGGCGTTGTCGGCACCGGGGGTCAGACGCAGGTCGAAATGCAGTTCTGCTGAGCCGCAGATCCGATTGGGGCTGTCGCCGCCGTGAATACATCCCAGATTGAGTGTCGGGAAAGCGACCTGGAAAAAATCGTTGCTGAAACGGGCAGCCAGCTCTTTGCGATAGACCATCAAATCGGCCATTACCGCATGCATACCCTCGAGCGCACTGTTACCGAGTTCCGGGTTGGAGGAGTGGCCGGCCTGACCGGTGACCCGCACCGCCTGCATCATAATGCCCTTGTGCATGCGCACTGGTACCAGCGAGGTGGGCTCACCTATGATGGCGGCCCGTGCTTTTGGGCGGCCAGCTGCGGCCAGCTGCCGCGCGCCGTTCATTGAGCTCTCCTCGTCGGCGGTCGCCAACAGGATGAGGGGTTGTTGCAGTGCCTTGGCAGTAAAGGCGCTCGCGGCGGCGATAGCGAGGGGGAAAAAGCCTTTCATGTCGGTACTGCCCAAGCCGTACAGCCGGTTGTCGCGCTCTGTCAGGCGCAGTGGGTCGCTCTGCCAGCGGCCCTCGTCGAAGGGTACGGTGTCGGTGTGTCCCGCCAGCACCAGGCCGCCCGGCCCGCTACCCAGTGTGGCGATCAGGTTTGCCTTGTTGCCGTCGGCGGTGACGTTCTGGATCTCAATCTGAAAGCCCATGTCGGATAGCCAGCTGGCTAACAGGTCTATCACGGCGCGATTGCCCTGGTCCCAACTGGCGTCGGTGGAGCTGACGGAGGGGGTACCCACCAGCTGCCTGAGTTGGTCGAAAACGCGTTGCTCGAACTGCGGCATCGGGACTCCGTATGTTGGGTTTACGGGGATTGCTGAGGGGGCGCGTCGTCCAGTCTAGCCAAGGGTGACAGTGGCGCCAAGCATCGGTCCATCACTATGTGCCAAAAATAGCTTTGAAGATGAAGAAAAAGATAATCGCCAGGCCCGCGCCGGCGGGCAAAGTGATGATCCACGACATGAATATGCTGCCGATGACGCCCAGATTGAGCGCGCCAATACCGCGGGCGAAGCCCACGCCTAGTACCGCGCCGACCAGAGTGTGGGTAGTGGAGATCGGCAAGCCGGTCCCGGAGGCGATTACCACCGTGGCCGACGCGCCCAATGTGGCGGCAAACGCGCGACTGGGTGTCAGCTCGGTAATCTGACTGCCGACGGTGAGAATCACTCGCCAGCCATAAGTGACCAGTCCCACGACAATACCCGCTCCGCCTACCAGTAGTATCCACCAGGGCACCGCTGCGGTGGCGGAGATCTGGCCACCGGACTGCACCGTGCTGACGATGGCGGCGAGTGGCCCCACCGCATTGGCAACATCGTTGGAACCATGCGCGAACGCCATGGAACAGGCGGTAAATACCATCAGTACACCGAACACCTGCTCTACCGATCGGAAGCGGTGCTGCTCATCCGGTATGTCCTTGACGTTGCGCAACATCAGGGCGCCAATGCCGGCCACAGCCAGGCCGATCAATGCAGAGACAAGGGCCGCGTCGGCAAACTTGCTACCCAGGCCGAGATCGAGGTTCAAGCCCACATGGCTCAAGCCTTTTAGCAGGGTGACCATGGAAATCATGAAGCCTACCATCCACATGTAAATGGGAATGGTCTTCTTCGCTCGTTGAAACGGGTCGTCCGTGTCGAGAATAAAAACTTTTACACTCATAAACAGGCCGTAGGAGAGGGAGCCTGCCAGCACCGGCGAGACCAGCCAGCTGGCGGCAATGGAGCCCACATTCGACCAGTAAATGGCGTCAACGGAGATTCCTACGGCCGCAAAGCCGACGATGGCACCGACAATAGAGTGGGTGGTGGAGACGGGCCAGCCTTTAATGCTCGCTATCAATAGCCAGGTGCCCGCAGCCAGCAGTGCCGACAACATTCCGTATACCATCAGCTCCGGATTGTTGTTCATGACGTCGGCATCGATGATGCCCTTGCGGATGGTGGAGGTGACTTCGCCGCCTGCGAAATAGGCGCCGAGGAACTCAAAAATCATGGCGATAAAGATAGCTTGCTTAAGCGTCAGTGCTTTGGAACCGACCGAGGTCCCCATCGCGTTCGCTACGTCGTTGGCACCAATTCCCCAGGCCATAAAAAAGCCAAACACGCAGGCCATGACAAGGAAAATACTGCCATATTGGGCAATGATTTCCATACTGACTCCTAGCTCTTATTTAGCCATCAGGATTTGAAGACGATGACCGACGCTCTCGGCATCGTCCGCGACCGTGCCAAGCAGCGTAATGATCTGGTACAAAAACATCACGTCAACGGGCGGCAGTTCTTTTTCCAGTTCAAACAGCCCCGCGCGCAAATGTACGGCCATGTCATCGGTGCGGCCTTCCAGCTGATCTACTGTTTTGAGCATGGCTTCCACGCGACGAATCTCCTCACTGCCGGTAAACCCGACTTCCAGCAGCTCGTCCAATTCCTGGATAGCTTTCAGAGCGTGATGGGATGTGGCCGCCGAGGCCTCAGCGAGTTCGATTGCGGCATCACGCAGAGATTCCGGGAAACGGATTTTGCGGCCGATGATTAAGCCGGCGATATCTTTTGCCGTATTGGCGATGTGGTCCTGAACACCTACCAGTGTCAACAAATCAGACCGCGGCACGGGGAGAAAGAGGCGGTTGGGTAAATGTCGTCGCACAGAGCGCTTTTGTGTGTCTGCTGCGGCTTCCGCTTCTACTATGCCCTGGTGAAGCAGGGCTACTCTTTCCCAGTCATCTGCCGAAGATGCGCGAAGCAGGTCCGGCACCAGTTGTGCGGCTTGATCGACCATCGCCATGTGTTCCTGGATGGGTCCGATGGGCGAGCGGCCGAACAGGTTGCCCAAGGGGCTCAAAATGGGCATAACTCTAAACTCCCTCAATCTACGTGGCGCTAGTGTAGGGGCTAAATTTGAAGATGTCACAATAAATGGACACAGAGACGATAGGTTGTCTTGCTTGTCACTGCGCCATGTTGGATAGCGCCTTCGGATTCAGAAGCTCTGTGTTAGCATGTTTCTATCTGAAATCTCACTGTGTGAACGAAGCCTGAAGAGAACATGACAAGCAAGTTTAGCGAACAGTTATTGGAATACCGCCTCAGTCTGTCTACCGTTGCGCAGGACTTGAACGAGGACGGCCATTTGACAGACCAGGATCTCATCCGCATCGGTCTGGCTACCAAGCTCAAAGTACACCCGCTGGTGTTCCTGGCGGAGCAGCAGTTGGCCGATGCCTCGGCGCCTGGAAAAGTGCTCACCATGGAGCGGCTGTTGGCGTGGCTGGGCAAGCGGGTCGGTCAGGATGTTTTTCGGATTGATCCACTAAAAATCAACGTCACCGCCGTTGCTGAAGTCATGTCCAGGGCGTTCGCTGAGCGGCATCGTATTCTGGCGGTGGAGGTGCAGGATGATGAGGTCGTGATCGCGTCAGCCGAGCCCTATATTCGCGTCTGGGAGACCAACCTCGAGCACGTGTTGCGCAAACGCATACGACGCGTAGTGACAGATCCACGCGAGATCGCGCGGCATACCAGCGAATTCTACAGTATGGCCAGCTCAGTGCGCGGGGCGCGCGTGAAGGAGCGGCCGAGTGCGCCCGCTGGTGTCGGTAACCTGGAGCAGATGCTGGAGTTGGGCTCGATGAACGAGCTGGACGCCAACGACCAGCACATCGTTAAAATTGTTGACTGGCTGCTGCAATACGCGTTTGAACAGCGCGCCAGCGATATTCATATTGAGCCCCGTCGGGACGTGGGCAGTGTCCGTTTTCGTATCGACGGTGTGCTGCACACAGTGTACGAGCTGCCGGCACACGTCTGTGCTGCGGTCAGCAGCCGGGTAAAGATTCTGGGCCGGATGGATGTGGCCGAGAAGCGCAGGCCGCAGGACGGGCGACTTAAAACCCGCACCCCCAATGGCAATGAAGTGGAATTGCGACTGGCAACCTTGCCCACCGCGTTTGGCGAAAAATTGGTGATGCGTATTTTCGATCCGGATGTGCTGCAGCGCAGCTTCGAACAACTGGGGCTGGAGGATGCCGATTTGCAGCACTGGCACGAGATGACGTCCAGCGGCCACGGCATCGTGTTGGTGACAGGCCCGACGGGATCTGGCAAAACGACTACGCTCTACTCCACACTGCGCCAACTGGCGACACCTGAAGTCAATGTTTGCACCATTGAAGATCCGATCGAGATGGTTGAGGGCGCTTTTAACCAAATGCAGGTCAACCACAGTATAGACCTGAACTTTTCTACCGGCGTGCGCGCACTGATGCGGCAGGACCCCGATATCATCATGGTGGGCGAGATCCGCGATCTTGAAACCGCCAATATGGCGATTCAGGCCGCGTTAACCGGGCATCTGGTGTTGTCCACCTTGCACACGAATGACTCCCCCGGTTCCATTTCGCGCCTGATGGAGTTGGGGGCACCGCCCTACCTGATCCGGGCGACAGTGCGCGGTATCATGTCACAGCGTCTGGTGCGCATCTTGTGCCCGCACTGCAAAGACTATGGCGAACTGGACATCGATGCGTGGCAGCAGCTTACCCAGCCGTGGAACATGGAACCACCGCCGCGGATAGCGCGACCGGTGGGCTGTATCCACTGCCGTGAAACCGGTTATGCCGGGCGTCAGGGCATCTACGAGGTACTGGTCAACAGTCGGGCCGTGCAAGCGCAAATCCGCGCACAATTGGACACCAACAAGATTCGAGAAATCGCGATGGGCGAAGGCATGCGCACTTTGCGTCTCAGTGGTGCGGCGCGGGTGGCACGCGGCGAGACGACCATCGAAGAAGTGATGCGCGTGGCTCCGATGATCGATGCTTAAGCTTCTACTATCGCAGCGTTTATGACCATGAATCCAGATACCTCAGACTTACCCCGGTTGCTGGCTGCAGAGGCCTGGCGCGCATGGGAAAATATCCTGGAGCGTGCCGGTGATGCGCTCGCGGCGCAGCTCAACGAGGTGCTCGCGCACGGCCCCGAAGCGGCACAACTGCCCCGCATACTGGCCTGTAGCCCTTTTGTTGCGGACCTGCTGCGGCGTCGGCCGCAGTTGCTGCTCGATCTGGTGTCTGGCGGCCAGTTACAGCAAGCCCTGCCGGAAGATGCCTATCGCAGCGAATTGCAGCAACTGCTGTCTGCAGAGGGCGTTGAGCTTGCCCCGGTGCTGCGGCATTTTCGCATGCGTCACATGCTGCGTATCGTCTGGCGCGATTTCTGCCGTCTGGCGGATACGTTGGAAACGGTGCGCGACACCTCCCTGCTGGCGGAGGCAGCTGTCGGCGAAGCGCTCGCGCACTGTCAGGGTCAGCTGCAGCGCCGCTTTGGTGTGCCTCGCGGTCGCGACAGTGGTGCTGCGCAGCAGTTAATTGTGCTGGCGATGGGCAAGCTCGGCGCGCGTGAGTTGAATGTGTCCTCCGATATCGATCTGATTTTTACCTATCCCGAGGCGGGGCAGACAGATTCCGAAGAGCAGTCCCTCAGCAATGAAGAGTTTTTCACGCGGGTTGGACGCGACGTTATCAATGCGCTGGATCAGGTCACGGTCGACGGCTTTGTCTTTCGAGTGGATATGCGCCTGCGGCCCTACGGTGAGAGCGGCGCGCTGGCACACAACTTTACCGCTCTGGAGGACTACTACCAGGAGCAGGGCCGCGATTGGGAGCGCTACGCGCTGATCAAGGCGCGGCCTATCACTGGGGATCCACAGTGTGCGCAGGAAGTGATGACAATGCTGCGGCCTTTTATCTACCGGCGCTATATCGATTTTGGCGTAATAGACGCACTGCGTAGCATGAAGCAGATGATCAACACTGAGGTGCGTCGTCGCGGTTTGCAGGACAATGTAAAGCTGGGTCACGGTGGTATTCGTGAGGTGGAGTTTATCGCCCAGTGTTTTCAGTTAATTCGCGGTGGTCGCGATCTGGGTTTGCAGCAGCGTGAGTTGCTGTCAGTGCTGGCCGAATGTGTGGAACTGGGTTGCTTGCCGGCGAAGGCCGTCACCGAGTTGCGCAGCGCGTACCTGTTTCTGCGCGACAGTGAGCACGCTATTCAGGGCTACCAGGACAAACAGAGTCAGGAACTGCCCGTGGCGGAGTTACCGCGCGCCGCGATGGCCACCGTGATGGGTTATGACGATTGGAGTAGTTACCTGTCGGCGCTGAAGGTACATCGCGAGCTGGTCGCCGGTCACTTCAGGGATTTAATCGCTGACCCGGAGGACGCTGATCCGGTGAGCGCCGAGGAAGAGGAGGCGCTGTGGGGAGAGGGATTGTGCGAGGATTCGCTGATCGCACTGGGCTATAAACGTCCCAGTGAGACGCTTGCGGCGCTGCAGGCACTGCAACAGAATCCCCGTGTGGTAACCCTGCAGGCGGAGGGCCGTGAACGCTTGGAGCAGTTTATGCCGCAGTTGCTTCGCGCCTGTGCCGAATTGGCCGATGACGATCCCGGCGAATTGAGTCCGCGCAGTGCTGTGCCCGGCGATCCCGACCTGGCGGTACAGCGAGTTCTGCCGCTCGTCATAGCGGTCATTCGGCGCAGCGTGTATCTGGTCCTGTTGCTGGAGAACAGGCCGGCGCTGGGCGAGTTGGTGACCCTTTGTGCGGCCAGCCCCTGGATCTCCGACCAGCTTACCCGCTACCCGGTACTGCTGGACGAGTTGCTGGATCGGGCCAGCCTGTACACAGCGCCAGATAAAGCATTACTGCGCGATGAGTTGCGCCAGCAGGTGGCGCGGTTGGCGGTTGATGACCTGGAAGCGCAAATGGATGCGCTGCGCTATTTCAAGGCATCTCATGTGCTGCGAGTAGCCGCCAGTGAGCTGGTCGGTCGCTTACCGTTGATGCAGGTAAGTGACAAACTCACCTGGATTGCCGAGGTGATCCTGGAACAGGTACTCGCCGTCGCCTGGGCCGAGATGATCACTAAATACGGACAACCGGCACGTGAGGGCGATGGCTTTGGGTTCGCTGTTTTTGGCTATGGCAAGCTGGGTGGTATCGAGCTCGGTTATGGTTCGGATCTGGATCTGGTCTTCATTTACGATGCGACCAAAGGCGGGGTCTCCGACGGTGAACTCAGCATCGACAATGCTGTGTTCTACACCCGGTTGGGCCAGCGCATGATCCATATTATGGAAACACGCATGGCCATGGGCCAATTGTATGAGGTGGATATGCGCCTGCGCCCGTCGGGGAAATCCGGCATGTTGGTGAGCACGGCAGCGGCATTTCGCAGCTATCAGCTCGACTCTGCCTGGACCTGGGAGCATCAGGCGCTGTCGCGAGCGCGTTTTGTCGCCGGTGATTCACGCGTGGCGGCGGCCGTCAGCGAGCTGCGCGAAGAAATTTTGCGCCAACCGCGCGACGAGACCGCCCTGGCGCGTGAAGTGCTGGCCATGCGCGAAAAAATGCGTGAGCACTTACTACCCGAAGAGCGGCCTGAAGTAGGTGAATTTCACCTAAAACAGGGCACGGGAGGTATCGTCGATATAGAATTTATGGTGCAATACGCGGTCTTGGCGTGGTCCCATCGCGTGCCCGAGTTGACGCGCTGGTCCGATAATGTACGCATTCTCGAGGTGCTGGGCCGGGAAGGCTTGTTTGAGCGACGGGAGTGTGACGCGCTGACACAAGCTTATCTTGCTTACCGCTCCGCTGCCCATCAACTGTCCCTACAGCAGCAACCGGGTACCGCGCCTCAGGCTAACTTTGAGGAAGCGCGCACGGCGGTTAGCAGCAAGTGGCAGCAATTATTTGCGCCTTATATAACTGACACTAAAACAGAAGAATGAATTTAACAGGAGTGACGTGATGAACCTGGCCGATCGTGATGGTCTAATCTGGATGGATGGAGAAATGGTGCCCTGGCGCGAGGCCAAAGTGCATGTGTTGACTCACACATTCCACTACGGTCTGGGGGTGTTCGAGGGCGTGCGCGCTTATAAAACCGCAGATAAGGGCACCTGTATATTCAGGCTGCAAGAGCACACCGACCGTCTGTTCCGCTCCGCCCATATCCTGGGTATGTCCATGCCCTTTGATAAGGACACCCTCAATCAGGCACAGAAAGATGTCGTCCGTTTGAATGGTCTGGAGGAAGGTTACCTGCGCCCCATGTGTTTCTATGGTTCGGAAGGGATGGGCCTGCGAGCGGATAATCTGCGCACTCACGTTATGATTGCAGCCTGGGAGTGGCCCTCCTACATGGATCCCGCCGCCCGTGATCGGGGTATCAAGGTCCGAACTTCCTCCTACACTCGCCACCATGTGAACATTTCCATGTGCAAGGCGAAGGCGAACGGCAATTACATTAACTCCCTGTTGGCGCTGCGTGAAGCCATCGAGAGCGGTGCCGAAGAAGCGTTGCTGCTAGACAACGAGGGGTACGTCGCAGAAGGCAGTGGAGAGAATGTTTTCATTGTTCGTGGCGACAAAATATATACGCCCGAACTGACCTCGTGCCTTGAGGGTATTACCCGCGATGCGATATTTGTGTTGGCGGCGGAACTGGGCTACCAAATTCGTGAGAAACGCATAACCCGGGATGAAGTCTACATTGCCGATGAGGCTTTCTTCACCGGTACTGCCGCCGAGGTCGTGCCGATTCGCATGCTGGATGGTCGCACCATTGGCACCGGCAGTCGCGGCCCTTTGACAGAAAAATTGCAGGCAATGTACTTTGATTCTGTGCGTGGCAATCGCCCGCAAAATAGCCAGTGGTTGGAGCCAGTAGTCTGACAGGTTTTGCATCCAGTCCGGACAAGGTATATTGAACAGCATGGTGCCACTCCCCCGAATGCGCGACACTGGAAGATATATTCATGGCGGGTAAAGTAAGGATCAAGCGCGGCGATATTTGGGCCGCGCGCCTGAAGGATCAGTTGGCGGCATCCCCGGAGGGTGCTGCCGAATGGATGGAAGAACACACGCACATTCTTAACAGCACTATTGATAGCTTGTCCGGCTTGCTACGCGTTGATGATGAGCTGGCGTACCTCAAGCTTTACCGCTTCAAATCATTCCGGCACAAAGCGTTGGTCCTTTTGGGGAGGGCACAGTCCCTGCGTAACTTCCGCCGGGCTGGCAAGCTCCATGAAAAAGGCCTTGCCGTGCCGCAGCCGCTAGCTTGCCTGGCAGTGCAGCAGGGCACCTTGTTAGCCATTGAGGGTTTGTCGGGCGGTGGGAATCTCGCCGAGCTGTGGCACAACCGCACTACGCAGGATGGTTTCGAAGGTATGATGCGATCTGCCGGAGAAACACTGGCGACCTTACACGTTGCCGGTTACACCTATGGTGATTGCGGCTGGGCGAAGCTCTACTGGAATGGACAACGTGTTTACCTGACCGATCTGGACAGCACCCGAAAATGCGCCATCGGCGGCGTACCGCAGTCGCGAGATTTGGCCCGATTCACGGCTAACGCGGAAGAATTTGAGATTGGCTCATCGCTATTCGAACAATTTCTGGAAGTGTATCTGGAGGGTGTGCCGGGCACTCGACGCGAGGTGATCGAACGTATGATACGGCCTCTTTACCGGATTCGCGGCCAGCATTTGTCGGGTGGATACGGGCAGCGCCTGGTGTGATCATCCGCCAATCGATGCGTGTTAGCGCACCGCGTCAGAGTTAACGGGCAAGCGCCGTAGAGCACGGCGATAGGCCTCCACCGCGAGTATTTTGGCTTCCACTGAAGACAGATCGCGCATCTGGCGCCGCCAGGCGCGGAAGAAACGCATGCGGTCGGTCCGGCCGAGATCGGCCAGTGGCAGCATGTTCAGCTGAATCAGGTTACGCAGTAACAGTCGTCCCGGTGTCGGGATTCTTCGCGTATTGCGCCCATTGTTCATCAAGGTAAACCGAAACCCATCCTGCACCACTGCGGCCAGTATATTTTCCGGTCTCAGGTCACCGTGAATAAAACCGGTTGCGTGTACTCGGCCGACAAACGTCCCCAGCGCATGCAGTAGTTGGCGTCTCAGTCGCAACTTTTCGGTATCATGTCCTGCGACAGTCTCGCACAGCCAGCGATCCATGCGCTCGCCGGGAGCGGCAACGGTAAAGAGATACTCCCCTCGCCCTGGGATTTTTCCCCACAGAACACTGTGCGGTGCGTCGATTCCCATCAGTAACAGCGTGTCGGCATTGAGGCGGGCACGCGTCGCTCGACTCCCCTTGACCTGACCTTTCAGTTTTGCGGCGGGACTACGTCTAAGGAATTCCTTGTAATAGATCTGACGCTTTGGGTTGAAAGCGACCCGCGTGAACGGCGAGCTTTTCACTCGCTCCCAGCCGTCCGGCAAATAATCGTCTGACAGTTGCAGGGCCCATTGGCGCAACTTATCAACGTCGGAATCAGTACTAATCGCGGTGCACCTCGTGAAAACCCTACGGGCACTATACTACTCGGCTCCCGCGGCCGGTCTCTACCTTTTTGTTTGAGCTTGCGCTGCAGTGGCCACGGGCAGAGTGTGCGGTTATCATTACGACCAATCTGATGGCAGTAGTTTGGAAACAGAGGGACTGGTTTGACGCAAAAAGTATTAGTGCTCGGCGCCGGCGGGCAGCTCGGTCGTGAATTACAGCGCACCCTGCCATCCAGTGTGGAATGTGTGCCCATGACGCGCGCGCAACTCGATATTGGCGACCCCCGTGCCGTCGCTGAATGTCTCCAGCGCTTGGCGCCACAGCTGGTGATTAATGCCGCGGCTTATACCGCGGTTGATAAAGCCGAATCAGAATCTGCCGCCGCGCATCGCGGCAATGCCGAAGGCCCGGGGGTGCTGGCAAGCGCCTGTGCTCAGCAGGGTTCAAGGCTCATTCACATCTCTACCGACTTCGTATTTGATGGCGCAGCGTCCCAGCCCTATCTGCCAGAGGCTGTTACCGCACCGCTGGGAGAGTACGGACGCAGCAAGCGCGAGGGTGAGCTGGCAGTGTTGAGCGCGCTGCCCGAGGCGCTGATCCTGCGCACCGGCTGGGTGTATTCGAGTTTTGGCGGAAATTTCGTCAAGACGATGCTGCGCCTGATGGGTGAACGCGATGAACTGGGGGTGGTCACCGATCAGGTGGGAACGCCCACCTGGGCGCACGGCTTGGCCGAAGCGGTATGGGCCGCTGCAGTGCTACCACAGCTGCAGGGTTTTTATCACTGGAGTGATGCCGGGGTCTGTAGCTGGTATGACTTTGCGGTGGCCATCTATGAAGAGGCGCTAGCCCTCGGGCTGCTGACCAAACCGGTGAAGATTCGACCGATTGCTGCGGCCGAGTACCCCACGCCGGCGCAGCGCCCGGCCTACAGTGTATTGGACAAGACGAGCAGCTGGCGTGATTTTGCCGTGGAGGGCGTCCACTGGCGCCGGCAATTGCGGGCCATGCTCATCGACTATAAGGAGCTGGCGGATGCCTAAATCGCTTTTGGTAACCGGGGCAGCCGGTTTTATCGGTGCCAATTTTGTGCACTACTGGATGCAACAACATCCCGAGGACAAGGTGGTGGCTTATGACGCACTCACCTACGCGGGCAACCGCGCCAACCTTGACGCGCTGCAGGACAATAAGAATTTCAGTTTTGTTCACGCAGACATCTGCGACTATGATCGGGTGTTACAGGCACTGCGTGACCACCGTGTTGATACAGTGGTGCATTTTGCCGCCGAGAGTCACGTGGACCGTTCGATCACCGGTCCGGATGCCTTTATCGAAACCAATATTGTCGGCACCTATACATTGTTAAAAGCGGCGCGAGAAGTCTGGTTGTCCGGTGACAAGCCTCTGCCTCACCGTTTTCACCATGTGTCCACCGACGAGGTGTATGGCTCCCTGAGTATTGACGCGCCCGGGTTTCATGAGCAGCAAAAATACGAACCCAACTCGCCCTATTCCGCCAGCAAGGCGGCCTCTGATCACCTGGTGCGGGCTTATCATCACACCTACGGTTTGCAGGTAAGTACCAGCAATTGTTCCAATAACTATGGGCCGTATCACTTCCCGGAAAAACTGGTCCCGCTGTGTCTCACCAATATCCTGCGCGGTCGAGCGCTGCCGGTATACGGTGACGGCAGTAATATTCGTGACTGGCTGTACGTAGACGACCACTGCCGGGGGATCGAGCTGGTGTTACAGCGCGGCGAGGTGGGGGAAACCTACAATATCGGCGGTAACAACGAGTGGAATAATCTGGATATTGTGCACCTGCTGTGCGACCAGATGGATGCGCGCTTTGCTGCAGACCCCTCGCTGTCAGCTCGCTTTCCCGATGCACCGGGCAGTACAGGTAGCAGCGCTCGCGATCTGATTGTCTTCGTAGAGGATCGCGCCGGACACGACTGGCGCTATGCGATCGATGCCTCCAGAATTATGGATGAGCTGGGCTACAAACCGCATGAGAGTTTCGAAACG
The DNA here is from genome assembly GCA_037969215.1 of Halioglobus sp. GTDB lineage: Bacteria > Pseudomonadota > Gammaproteobacteria > Pseudomonadales > Halieaceae > Marimicrobium. Next base: position 14,391 of record JBBKWY010000193.1, on the reverse strand, counting down.
GGTCTGCAGCGCACCCTGGATTGGTATTTGTCCAATGAGGAGTGGTGGCGGCCTCTATTGCCCGCCTGACAACTGCCTGTCAAACAGCGCCGCGCTTTTAATCAAAGCGCGGACATTTATCCCAGTTGAGTCCCTCTCCATCCTTGGCAGATAATTGCGGGGTCTCTCCCGCAGGCACCGGCCACTCGATACCCACGGTGGGGTCGTCCCACGCCAAGGTCTGCTCACTGGCCGGATGGTAGATGTCTGTGCACTTATAGATAAAATCTGCGTAATCGGATGTGACGTAAAAACCGTGGGCAAAGCCTGGCGGAACCCACAGCATGCGCTGGTTCTCGGCACTGAGGCTTACGCCAAACCACTGTCCCAGGGTTGGGGAACTCTGGCGCAGATCCACGGCGACATCGAATACTTCGCCAGAGGTCACTCGCACCAGTTTGCCCTGGGTATGCTCCGTCTGGAAATGCAGGCCACGCAGGATGCCGTGCGCGGAACGACTGTGGTTGTCCTGGACAAAATCGAGGTCGAACCCCGCCGCGCGAAACGCCTCGCGGTTCCACGTTTCCATAAAGAACCCGCGCTGGTCACCGAAGACGGTGGGTTCCAGCAGATAGACGTCTTTTAGAGGGGTTTCTACAAATTTCATGCGAAAACGACTCCTTCTTCTCTGAGCAGGCTCTTCAGGTATAGTCCGTAGCCGCTTTTCTCCAGCGGCTTGGCCAGTGCCAACAACTGTTCTGCGTCGATGTAGCCCTTGCGGTAGGCCACTTCTTCCGGGCAGGCGATTTTCAGGCCCTGGCGCTCCTCCACCACACGGATGAAATTGGCTGCGTCGAGCAGCGAGTTGTGGGTACCGGTGTCCAGCCACGCGGTGCCGCGGCTCATGACCTCTACGCGCAGATCGCCCCGTTCCATATAGGCTTTGTTGATGTCCGTTATCTCCAGTTCGCCACGGTGTGAAGGGCGTACTGCTTTGGCTATATCAATCACGTCATTGTCGTAGAAATACAAACCGGTGACGGCGTAGTGGGAGCGCGGATTGGCAGGCTTCTCCTCAATATTCTCGGCCACGCCGTTTTTGTCAAAGCTGACCACCCCGTAGCGCTCGGGATCCTGCACATAATAAGCGAAAACTGAGGCGCCGGTGTCGCGACTGGCGGCACTGGTCAGTTTCTGCGAAAAGCCGCCGCCGTAGAAGATATTGTCCCCCAGTACCAGGCTGGCCGGAGAGTTGCCGATGAACTCTTCCCCCAAAATGAACGCCTGGGCAAGTCCGTCCGGGCTGGGCTGGACGGCGTAGCTGATGTTAATACCCCAGTTGGAGCCGTCACCGAGCAACTCGCTGAAGGCAAGCTGGTCGCGCGGTGTGGTAATGATCAGGACATCCCGGATACCGGCCAGCATCAGTGTGGCGAGCGGGTAGTAGATCATGGGCTTGTCATACACCGGCATCAATTGCTTGCTGACTGTGCTGGTTAGTGGGTGCAGGCGGGTACCTGACCCACCCGCGAGGATGAGACCTTTATAGGGTTTGGATGTCATTGGAAACAGTCCTGGCTGCAAAATGAACGATTATAGCGGCATCTGAGCGGGATTGGCGACTGCGAGTCCAGGGCCTGATCCGCAACTCCCATTTTGGACGAATCGATCGTCATAGTTCAGATGTATATCCCACTGGAACAGGCCGGGGCTGGATTTTTAACCGGCAGGTGAGTAGAATCTACACCCTTTTGATAGTGGATTTCGGGAAGATCGGTGCCATTCAGTGCATATCGAGGTCCCAGTGCCCGCTTCACAACCCCACGTATTTAACTCTATTCAGACAGTTGAGAGGAAGCCGATATTTCCCATCTTGGTACCGTGCAGAAAAAACTACGGCCAATGACAGGCGCGTCGGATGAAACCGTGTCCACAGAGGCGGTGGAGCGTCCGCTGCGTATTGCGCTGCTGGGCTATCGCAGCCAGCCTCATGGCGGCGGTCAAGGTGTATATATGCGCTACCTGAGCAAGGCTCTGGTGGAGGCAGGTCACACCGTTGATGTGATCTCCGGTCCGCCTTATCCGCACCTGGATCCCAGGGTGCGCCTGATCCAATTGCCCAGCATGGATCTGTTTGTGAATGGCTTGGGGTCCCTGCGGCCACACCACCTTAAGTCGTATAGCAATATTATCGAGTGGCTGAGTCAGCTGACCGGTGGATTTGCCGAGCCCCGGACGTTTGGACGGCGAGCGGTAAAGTACTTGCGTCAGCACGGCCACAACTACGACCTGATCCATGACAACCAGAGCCTTAGCTACGGCATGCTGGAAATCCAGAAAATGGGTCTGCCGCTGGTGACCACGGTACATCACCCTATCACCAGTGATTTACGTATTGCACTTGGCGCGGCGCGCACCTGGCGGGAGCGGATGTTCATCAGGCGCTGGCACTCGTTTTTGAACATGCAGAAAAAGGTTATCAAGCAGTTGCGAAATATCGTCACGGTTTCGGATTGTTCCAGGCAGGACATCGCCAGGGATTTCGGGTTACAACCTGCAGGTATCAGCCTCGCACATAATGGCATTGACATCGAAGTGTTCAAGCCGCTGCCGGATGTCACACGCAATCCTATGCGGTTGATGGCCACTTGCTCCGCCGATGCGCCGCTGAAAGGCCTGCGCTATCTTCTACACGCGTATGCTCGCCTGCTGGAGAGCTACCCTGATCTGGAGTTGTTACTGGTCAGCAAGCCCAATCCCGGCGGCAAGACCGAGCGCCTGGTGAGCCGCTTGGGGCTGGACGACAAAGTACGTTTCGTCAACGGTATCAGCACCGAGCAGATGGTGCAGTATTACGCCGAAGCGGCAATTGCAGTGGTGCCCTCGGTCTATGAGGGCTTCGGGCTGCCAGCGGGCGAGGCGATGGCCTGCGGTGTGCCGGTAGTTTCGACTGACGGTGGCGCGTTACCTGAGGTGGTGGGCGATGCCGGAGTGATTGTTCCGGCTAAAAATGTCGATGCACTGGCAGCGGCGATTGACGCGCTGTTGCAGGATCCGCAGAGGCGCGCTGAGCTGGGTGCTCGTGGGAAACAGCGTATCGAAGAGAATTTTTGTTGGCAGGTATGTGCCGGACAGATGACGAAGTATTACCGACAGGTGTTGGCAAATGAAAACAGTTGATTTCAAGCGCCTGTCGCTGGACGCGGGCGATATTGTACTGGACCTGGGCTGCGGCGAAGGCCGTCATGTGATCAGCGCCTATGTCGAGGCGAACATACATTCTGTCGGCGTGGACCTGTCGCTGGCAGACCTGAAAATCACCCGCGAACGCTTTGCCAGTTTTGCCGAACCGGACAACGATGCCAAATCGTTTGGCTTGTCATCAGCCAGCGCTCTGAACCTGCCGTTCGCCGACAATACGTTCGACAAGGTCATTTGTAGCGAGGTGTTGGAACACATTCCGGATTATCATAGTGCACTGCGTGAGATAGAGCGTGTGCTTAAGCCTGGTGGGCTCTTTTGTGCGAGTGTGCCACGCCGCTGGCCGGAGAAAATTTGCTGGGCCCTGAGTGAAGGCTACTACAATGTTCCGGGCGGCCACCTGCGCATTTTCCGCAGTGAGGAGTTGCGTAGTGAAATAGAGTGTTTGGGCTTTACTCATTACGATCGCCATTGGGCACACGCACTGCATGTGCCGTTCTGGTGGCTAAAATGCCTGTTTTGGCAGAGTCAGGACAGCAACTGGCTGGTGAAACAATATCACCGTCTGCTGGTGTGGGATCTGATGAAGAATCCGGCGTTGACCCGAATTCTGGAGAAGAGCATGAATCCTTTCATGGGCAAGAGTGTGGTGATGTATTTTCGTAAGGAGGCCGCTTCATGAGTGGGCTATACCTCAGCAGGGGACTGTTTCCAGAAGAGTTCCTGCGTCCTACGGTGAATTTTATTCTCGATTGTCAGCTCGGCAGCGGCGAGATCCCCTGGTTTGAAGGTGGCTACACCGATCCCTGGGATCATGTGGAATCGGCGATGGGCCTGTCGATAGGTGGTGAGCTGGATGCCGCGCGCAGAGCTTATGAATGGTTGGCCGAGAAACAGCTTGATGATGGTAGCTGGTGGGCCTCGTATCGCGGCGATGAAATCGACAATGCCAATCGCCGCGAATCGAATTTTGTCGCCTATATGGCAACCGGTGTTTGGCACCACTATTTGATCAGTGGAGATACTGACTTCCTGCGGGCAATGTGGCCTGTCGTCGACAAGGCGGTGGGCTTCGTGTTGTCGCTACAGTCTGAGCACGGCGAAATTGATTGGGCGGTTGACGGGAGCGGGCAGGCCAAGGGCGATGCGCTGGTCACTGGTTGCAGCTCCATTTACAAGAGTCTGGAGTGTGCACATAACATCGCGGTCACTCTGGGAGAGAACCGCGCGCAGTGGTTAACGGCCCGCGAGAGCCTGGGCAAAGCCCTGCGGCATAAGCCGGAGCGGTTTGATCGCACCTGGGAAACTAAATCCCGCTATTCCATGGACTGGTTTTATCCGGTACTGACAGGCGTTTACACCGGCGCGGATGCGCGGGCGCGGCTGGCAGCCCGTTGGGATGAATTCGTGGAAGAAGGGCTGGGCTGTCGTTGCGAAAAGCAGCAGCCGTGGGTGACCATTGCTGAAAGTTGTGAGCTGGTCATGGCACTGTTGGCGGCTGGAGATCACGCGCGAGCGGTAGAGGTGTACAGCTGGCTCCAGCAGTGGCGTGCCAGTGACGGCTCGTACTGGACAGGTTACCAGTTGGTGGAAGATCTGCTGTGGCCAGATGAGAAGCCCACCTGGACTGCCGGCGCCATTATGTTGGCGGCGGATGCCCTCACCAAGCACACCGCAGCATCAGACCTGTTTTGCAGCGTCAAATTGCTGGGCGAGCAGGAAGCTGTGCGCACACGTCGTTCTTTGGTGGATTAAAAGGCTCAATCGCTTGGGTCAGGCACTATAAGCGTCGCAACAACCCCAGACTGTTGACCTGACCCAGGTCCTCGAACAAGCCGGACGCCTTTGCCATACGGTAGATCGCGTATGGCGCCTGCCCTCCCGCATGGGCATCCTCGAACAAATCATGAATCGCCAGCACGCCGCCGCGCATCAAGTGTGTTGTCCAGCAGCGATAGTCGGTGAGCGCGGCGTCCATACTGTGACCACCATCGATAAACACCATCGCCAGCGGTGTCTGCCAGTGCCTTGCTGCCGCCTCCGATCCCGCGACCACCGGCACTACCACCTCATCGAGACCGGCCCGGCGAATATTGCGGCGAAACTCACGGAAGGTATCCATGATGCCCTCGCCTGCGTCGTACAGCGCGGGGTCGTGGAAAAACTCACCCAGCTGGTGTTCCTCCGAGCCGCGATGATGGTCCAGCGCAAATACCGTGCTGTTGTTGTTGCGACACGCCAGCCCCAGATAAATGGTGGATTTGCCGCAGTAGCTGCCGATTTCCAGCACCGGTCCCCGCGCGCTGAGCTGTAGTGCGTGGTCATACAGTGCCTGCGCTTCGTCCTCGGCCAGAAAGCCCTTGATATCATCGATGTCGGCGGGCAGGTTGGGAATCATTTTGGGAGAATCTCGGGCTGGGTGATGGCAGAGCAGCACAGGGAGTTGGCCTGATGGCGCAACACCTGGCTGCTTGGGCCTGCCGTTATTTGGGTGCTGTCACTGAGGTGGCAGAAGGTGCGGATGGCGGCACCAGGAAGGAATCCAGCCGGATCACGTCCTCGGGACTGAGGAGCCCGGCCTGTTCCTTGAGACGCATCAGATTGAGTACATAATCGTAGCGGCTGTTAGCGTAATCGCGCTCGGCCTGAAACAGCGTATTCTGGGCGTTCAGCACATCGACCACGTTGCGGGTTCCTACTTCGTAGCCAGCCTGTGTTGCATCCAGAGAGCTTCTGGAGGACACAATGCTCTGTTTGCGTGCGGCAATCCGTGATACATCGCTCAGAACGGTCATATGCAGTGAGCGTGTATTCGTCACTATATTGCGTGACAGGTTGATAAGCTGCTCGCGCGAGGAATTGTACTCCTGAGCTGATTTGCGCCGATTTGCGCTGATCGCACCGCCGCTAAATAGCGGAACGCTGACTTGGACCTGCCACATGTTCTCTTCGGAGTTGCTGTCTGGTGGGGTGGTAAACACGGAGTCGGGCCTTGACGTATTGCTGCCGCTGACATCGAAGTTTGAGTATTCATAGCCACCGGTGACAACGGGCGCATGTTCCATTTTAAAGGCTTTGGCGTTCTGGCGTGCCGCTTCCTGCCGGTACCGCGCTGACTGCAGCTCGAAGTTATTGGCCAGCGAGAAATCTACCCAGGCGGCACGCTCAGCCGGGTTCGGCGGCACAATTTTGAAATCATCGACGAGCACATTGAGGTTTGCCTGTGGCTGGCCCGTGAGGACGGAGAGTCGCTCCAGGGCGACCGATACATTGTTTTCGTCCACTATGCGGTTGACTTGAGAGAGATCCCGGGCCGCCTGTGCTTCGTAAACATCTGTGATGGCAATCAACCCCACTTCGAAACGCTGTTGTGTCTGCTCCAACTGGCGCTCAAATGCGCGCTCCTGGGCTTGTGACGCAGAAAGATTGTCCTGTGCGCGCAGTACCAGCAGGTAGGCTTCCACTACTCGCACAATCAGGTTTTGTTGGTTGGACGCAAATGTCGCCTCTGCCTCTTTGGTGACTTCCTTGCCGGATTGAAAGCTAAACCAGGCGGACAGATCGAATAAAGGCTGGCTGAGGGATATCACATAGCCGTCGGTGTCGGTGTTGCGGTTGGTGGCTATTTCACGAATGACGACGGCACCGCTGATGTCCTGGGAGGGCTGAAGACCATCTGTGTCTGCGTCCGAATTCTGGTAGGAATAGGCCGCAGACACCTGTGGCAAAAGTGCTGAACGGGCCAGATTCTCCGTTTCCCGCCTGGCCAGATACGTCGCCTCTTCGGCTTTCAACTGGGCGTCGTTCTCCAGGGCCAGTTCGTAAATATCGCGCAGTGAATCAGCCTGCAAACTGACGCAACTGAGCGAGAGTGTCAGCGTCGAGAGCGCGACAATCAGATTTTTCATGCAATAATTCCCCGGAGGAGTCGTAGCCGTCTTGGTGAGCCGCAGTTTAACAGTCTACGGACTGTGATGCATACATCGAAACGGCAATGAAAAGGTGCAGTTAATCGTGGTTTGTGCGATCTTAGACCACAGGTTTGCGGTGGTGTGCCGGCGCTTTTTGCCCGTGCTATCGTAATTTTTTGGAGCTAGTGTAAGGGGCGAGGCCTCGGAACCGGTTGTGCAGAAGCTAAAGCAAAAGCCATTCAGACTTGATTTAACCCAGCTGCATGCCATCTGTGATGCCAACTACGCTCGGCTGCTTCGCCTTTTCCCGGATTATGAAAACTGCAACTCGCGGGATCTTCTGGTTGGCACCGCGAAAGTGCGCCTGTCCGTGATAGAGCGCTGTCGCTATACAACGATATTCCAATTGCACCAACAGCGTGCTGAATCGCGCTGGCTGGGCATGTTGCGCGTGGAGGTACGCGCCTACCACGATGTGCGTATGCTGGAAGTTACGGTGTTTCAGTCCTCTCGCCAAGTAGCCGCGCGCTACCATTACCCAAACGAACGCATGTTTGCGCAGGATGAAAAGTACCAGCAAAATCGCTTTTTGGCAGATTGGCTGGAACACTGCCTGCAAAACGGGCGTGCCTCGCTTCACGTCGAGGCGCCCCTGACGGACTCCCGGCCCGGTTAGTCTCGCCAGTCCTCATGCCTCAGCCTCAGCACAATATTCAATTTATCGACATACCGGATGATGTCGTGCGTGTCGTGCAGCTGACCGATACGCATTTGTGCCAGACTCGCGGCGGCACGTTGCTGGGAATGGATACCGACCACTCACTGCAGGCAGTCATCGATCTGGTCAAACAAGAGCGACCAGATGTACACCTGTTGCTCGGCACCGGGGATCTGTCGGACGGCGGTGCCCGACCGGCCTACGACCGTTTACAGCGCTATTTTGACCAGTTGAGCCCAGACAACTACTGGCTGCCGGGCAATCATGACAGACGCGAGGCCATGGTGGCTGCCGCCAGCCGCCCCGACCGTCTCTGCAAGGAAATTCGTGTCGCCCGATGGCAGGTGCTTTTATTGGATTCCCAGGTGCCAGGGCAAGTCGGCGGCGCCTTGGGCGAGAGTGAGCTGGCGCTGTTGGAGCGCGCGTTACAGGCTGCGCAGGAAGATGCGTTGCACACCCTGGTGTGTTTGCACCACCAGCCTGTGACAATTGGCTGCGGTTGGCTGGATGAGCAAATGGTAGCCGATGCCGATGCCTTTTTTGCTGTGCTGGACCGCTATCCCGGCGTTCGCGCAGTCCTTTGGGGGCACGTGCATCAGGAGATAGATCGCCAGCGCAACGGCGTCCGCCTGCTGGCGTCACCTTCAACCTGTGTGCAGTTTGCCGCCAATTGTGAGACTTTCAAAGCCGACGATCAGCCGCCCGGTTATCGCTGGCTGGAATTACACGGTGACGGAAGTATTGAAACCGCTGTATCCAGGGTGAGGGATGTACACTTCGAGGTAGAACTCGACTCTGGCGGCTACTTATAACTGCGTCTTGCGCAGCGCACGTTGTACAATGGCCCCGCCGCAATTTCCCAGTAAACCATGAAAAGTTAAAGTAATGAGCCAATATACCGCCGAAGATATTGAAGTCCTTACGGGACTGGAGCCGGTGCGAAAGCGCCCCGGTATGTACACCGACACTACCCGCCCCAACCACCTCGCCCAGGAAATCATCGACAACAGCGTCGATGAGGCGCTGGCCGGACATGCCGACGAGATCAGTGTCAGCATGAATAAGGACGGATCGGTGAGCGTGTCCGACAATGGCCGGGGCATGCCGGTCGATATCCACCCGGGACAGGGCAAGCCCGGTGTGGAAGTAATTCTTAGCACGCTGCACGCCGGGGGTAAATTCTCGGATAAAAACTACCAGTTCAGCGGCGGTCTGCACGGTGTGGGTGTTTCAGTGGTCAACGCCCTGTCCAGCGCGCTGGAGGTGCTGATCCGCCGCGATGGCAATATTTACCGCATGACCTTCGCCGGTGGGGAAAAGAAAACCGATCTGGAAGTCGTCGACACCTGTGGCAAGCGCAATACCGGCACCACAGTAACCTTTACGCCTGACCCAAAGTATTTCGATTCCATCGTCTTCTCCCTGTCCCGCCTGAGGCATGTGCTGCGCGCCAAGGCCGTGTTGTGTCCGGGGCTGCGGGTCAAATTCAAGGACGAGAAAAAGGGCGAGTCAGACGAGTGGTATTACGAGGCCGGCCTCACAGATTATCTCGCCGACGCTACCATCGATTTACCGGTGATTCCTGAAGTCCCCTTCGTAGGCAGTTTCAGTGGCAGTAACTCGGGCGTCGATTGGGCGGTGCAGTGGTTGCCGGAAGGTGGCGACGTGGTGGCGGAGTCCTACGTGAACCTGATTCCGACCATTCAAGGCGGTACGCACGTCAACGGTATGCGCACCGGGTTGCTGGATGCCATGCGCGAATTTTGTGAATTGCGCAATCTGCTGCCGCGCGGCATCAAGCTCGCCCCGGATGATATCTGGGATCGTTGCTGCTATGTGCTGTCGTCCAAGATGGGCGATCCGCAATTTTCTGGTCAGACCAAGGAGCGATTGTCGTCGCGTGAAGCCGCTGCATTTGTGTCCGGTGTGGTTAAGGATGCTTTCAGTTTATGGCTGAATCAGCACACGGAAGAAGCCGAGAAACTGGCGGATCTGTGCATCAGTAACGCGCAGGGTCGTTTGCGTCTGGCCAAACAAGTGACGCGTAAGAAAGTGACTGCTGGCCCTGCCTTGCCGGGTAAGCTGGCAGATTGCTCGGGCGGCGATGCCTCTCGCGGCGAGCTGTTTTTGGTCGAGGGTGACTCTGCCGGCGGCTCCGCCAAACAGGCGCGCAACCGTGAGTTCCAGGCCATCCTGCCGCTGCGCGGCAAGATTCTCAATACCTGGGAGGTGGATTCACAGCAGATTCTCGCTTCGCAGGAAGTTCACAATATTTCGATCGCTATGGGCATCGATCCTCTCAGCGATGACCTCGCCGGACTGCGTTACCACAAGATCTGTATTCTGGCGGACGCGGACTCTGACGGTCTGCACATCGCGACCTTGATTTGCGCGCTGTTTGTGCGCCACTTCCGGCCCCTGGTAGCGGCTGGCCATGTCTACGTCGCGATGCCGCCCCTGTATCGAATCGATGTTGGCAAGGAAGTGTTCTACGCCCTGGATGAGGCGGAAAAACAGGGCGTGCTCGACCGCATCGAGGCGGAGAAGAAAAAAGGCAAGGTGAACGTGCAGCGCTTCAAAGGCCTTGGCGAAATGAACCCGCTGCAGCTGCGTGAAACCACCATGGACCCGGATACCCGACGTCTCGTGCGCCTGGTGCTGGACGCTGGTGACGACACCAACGCGATGCTGGATATGTTGCTGGCGAAGAAACGTGCGCCGGATCGTAAAGCGTGGCTGGAAGAGAAAGGGGATTTGGCGGAAGTGGCACTCTGAAGCAGAGTGTGACGAGGCCCAAGCGCTAGTATGCCGATTAAAAGCAGAATACGAACGGTCAGGAATTTTCCCAAAAAAGACATTATGTTCAGGGATGTGACGTCCTTGATAGCCGATCCGGTGGGCCTGCGTCTAAGCGTAGATGATTTTGCTAAACACTACAGGGATATCGCCATTGATCTGGTAGTGGGCATTGATTCGCGTGGCTTCATTTTTGGTGGAGCGCTGGCGTATGTGCTCGGCAAGGGCTTCGTTCCGATACGCAAAAAAGGCAAGTTGCCGGCAGAGACCGTTTCTGAATCGTATGAACTGGAATACGGTACCGATACTCTCGAGATTCACAGGGACGCCATTGCCGAGGGCCAGCGAGTACTTATCATCGATGACTTGATCGCCACTGGCGGAACTGCCGTGGCGGCAATCAATCTCGTTCGAAAGCTGGGTGGTGTCGTTGCGGGGTTTGCCGTGGTGGTAAATTTGCCCGATATAGGCGGCAGCCGGAAAATTCAGAAGCTCGGTGTGACGAGTTACTGGCAGACCGAGTTTGAGGGCGACTGACGGCAATGTGCGTGCGCACAGCCTGTGATCAGGGGGGGTACCTTGAACTACTGGGTATTTAAATCCGAGCCCGATGAATTCGGCATTGATCATCTGGCGGCGTTGAATCAGCAAACCACACGCTGGGACGGAATTCGCAATTACCAGGCGCGTAACAACTTGCGCGATCTCGTCCAAGCAGGCGACCTCGTGCTGTTCTACCATTCGAGCTGCAAGCGAATCGGCATCGCCGGCACCATGGAAGTGGTGAAGGCGGCTTACCCGGACCCCGCCCAGTTTAACCCCGACAGTAAATACTATGATGCCAAGTCCAGTATGGATACTCCTCGCTGGTATAGCGTGGATGTTCGCCTGCTCGAGAAATACCCTGAGGTGATCCCGACAAAAGTGTTGAAAGCCAATCCGGCGACGGCTGAATTGAGTATTTTCAAGCAGGGTCGACTCTCCATTGCGCCCGTTAGCGCGAAACAATGGACCGCTGTGCAAACACTAATCGGGGCTTGATCGGTTCGCGAGGATTGTACGGCTGGTAATATACGACAGGGTGGGGTAGGTTTTCGTGCTGACCTAAGCTGACCTGCTCACAGGAGATTCAAGATGACAGACGATACGGATAGCAAATCCGACAGGAGCCGACGTCAATTCATAAAAAATGCCGGTGTAGCTGCGATAGCAATGTCGCCATTACGCGGCTTGGCTGCACCGGACACGGATGAGGGCATCAGCTTTGCTGCAGGTCCCAGGCCGCTGGTGCGCTACCCCGGTAAGCGCGATCTGATACTGGTACATTCCAGGCCCCCGCACCTTGAAACACCCTTCTCCACCTTTAATGACAGTGTACTCACCCCCAACGATGCCTTTTTTGTGCGCTATCACTTAGCGGATTTCCCCACTTCTATCGACCCCGAGACGTACCGCCTTACGGTGAAAGGCCAGGTGGACTCGCCCCTCAGCCTGTCGCTCGCCGATCTCAAGGCCATGGCAAGGCCGACCGAAGTGGTGGCGGTGAATCAGTGTTCTGGCAACAGTCGAGGCTATTCGTCACCCCGCGTATTCGGCGCACAACTGGGTAATGGCGCCATGGGTAATGCGCGCTGGACCGGCATTTCGCTTAAGACCGTTCTGGAAAAAGCTGGCGTGCAGGCTAATGCCAGACAAGTAACGTTTAACGGTATGGACAAGCCTGTGATGGCCAGCACACCGGACTATCGCAAAGCACTGGATATAGAGCTCGCACTGAGTGCCGAGCCGATGCTGGCCTGGGGAATGAACGGGGAGGATTTACCGTTTCTCAACGGGTATCCGCTAAAACTCATAGTGCCGGGATATTTTGGAACCTACTGGGTCAAGCACCTCTCTGAAATCGAAGTCATTGATCATGAGTTTGACGGGCATGATGCATATTTCATGAACAAGGGTTATCGCATACCGGATAACGACTGCGCTTGCATTAGCCCCGGCAGTACAGCTGATAAAACCCGCCCTATCGGCAAGCTGCTGGTACGGAGTTTCATCACGAGTGTCATGTCGGACGAAGTGTTGCCTGCAGGGCGTCCCATCGAACTCAAGGGCCTGGCTTTCGACGGGGGCACTGGGATCAAGCAGGTGGAGGTCTCACCGGATGGTGGACTGTCCTGGCACGCGACCAATCTGGGTGAGGATCTCGGCCGCTTTTCCTTTCGTGAGTGGCGGCTACCGTTGACCTTCAGTCAAAAGGGGAAAACCGTGCTGATGGTGCGCGCCACCAGCAATGGGGGCGAAGAGCAGCCGATGAAGGCCAGCTGGAACCCGGCAGGCTACATGCGCAACGTCGTTGAATCCACGCCTGTAGTGGTCTCATGAGGACCCACCCCATGATGAAAATTTCGATCGCAATACTCGGGCTAGCGGCTACTTTCAGCGCGCTGCCAGCCACTGCGGAACCCGTGGAAATCATGCTGCCAGCAGACACCTCCACGCTGCTTGAGTCAAGCTTGCCCGGTTATACCATAGCCCTGCAAAAATGCGGTATCTGCCATTCCGCAGACTACATCAACTTTCAGCCGCCCGGGTTGAGCCTGGCGCAGTGGACGGCGGAGATGGGCAAAATGCAGCACTCTTACGGCGCCCCGCTGGGTGAGGAGGAGATCAACCTGCTGGGTGCGTATCTCGCCGTCACCTACGGCAGCGCCAAGGCTACAGATGTGGATGTTCAGGCGCTGACCGCTGCGGAGAAGGCCTCCAAAGCAGATTCCGTAACAGATGAAGGGGCCATAGATGTGCAAGCGTTACTGACAGCCAATGCCTGTATGGGCTGTCATGCCATCGACCACAGGGTGGTAGGCCCTGGTTTTAATGAAGTCGCTGTTAAATACGCGAGTGAGAAGGATGCGCCAGCCAAATTGGCAGCTTCGATTCAACGAGGCGGTGCGGGCAAATGGGGTCAGGTGCCGATGCCTCCGATGTCGAACCTGAGTGATGCGCAGCTCCAGGCGCTGGCCGATTTTGTGCTGGCACAGTAGACGGTAGGCGTCCACGGTTGGAAGATCATTAAACGAATAAGAATCATTTGCATTTAAAAGAGGGCCATTGTACGCTCTGAAATTGGCAAAGTAACTCGGAGAGTAAAGCGATGCGGCTCTATTTTGATGAATTCACAGGTTCAGCGCCGCTCTCTGGCGCCCGCGCTTATGAGAGCGACGCGCTTATTCCCGATCAATCGGCGCTTGCACAAAGTCGACCCGCCAACGCCGGCTATGTGCGGCTCGAGATACGCCGTGACACTCTCTTCAGCCTGATCAATAACCGGGCACTGGTGATTGAGGATCTTCGCGGGTTGGACCGGCAGGCAAAAAGCTGGCTCAAGCAGCGGTTACTGGAAACACTTTTACCTCAGCAGAGCAACGTCGGCTACAGGCTATCGGCACTACAAGATCCCGAGTTGACTGGATTGCAACGCGCCACGCCACCGCCGGGTAAGGTGACCTGATACTCGCTGAAATCGAGATTGGGCACGGGATAATCGGTGCTGATAAAGTGCGCGCCGCTGGCCAATGCCGCGTCGCGTTGGGTAGTATCGTTGCTGCGTGCCTGCTCCGTTTCGGCATCGGCGCGCGTTCTTACCATATAGCCTTGCTCGACCAGAGACGCGATCTCGCCGGGGTTGGACAGCGGATTATTGCGCTTCATAAAGGCTGCTTCGGGTGTCCCCGCGGGTGAGTCGGTAAACAGGACGCGCCCTTCCAGCGAGGTATGCCCCGCAATGTACTC
>JBBKWY010000192.1:0-50535 GCA_037969215.1 Halioglobus sp. | reverse complement strand
GGCTGTATGACGACACGATCGTGTCAGAGGAAAAGACACGTATGACGATTGCTCAGGAGGTGGTTACCAGCCTGATCAATACAAATCCGATCATCGACTTTGGCTTGGCGGTATTTAACACCAATAACGGCGACGGCTCCGACAATAACAATGGTGGCAGGATTGTGAAGCGTATCGTAGCCAATATGACGGCGGCGCAGCGTGCGTCCGTGACGCAAGTGGTAAGCGAGTTGAGCCCCGATACCTGGACGCCTTTGTGTGAATCTACCTATGAGGTGTATCGCTATTTGTCGGGGAAGTCCCTGGTATACGGTAACAAAAAACGCTCCAGTGACAGTCCTGATCGTGATCTCTCAGCCGAAAGTGGCGGCAATTATGCAGCACCCACCAGCGATTGCGCGTATACCTATGTCATATTGATGACGGACGGCTACCCCACCTACGACTCCCACGCCAACACCGCCATTGAGGCACTCACCGGTAAAACCTGTAGCCGCTACGAAATTGATAGCTCCGGTAACACCGGCAAAAACTGCCTGCCGACACTGACTGAATACATGGCGAACCGTGATCTTGATGGTGTGAGCAGCAATGGCAACCAGTTTGGTATCACCTATACCATCGGCTTTACACAACAGCAGGAGCTTCTGAAGGAGGCCGCAGCCAAAGGCAAGGGGCGATACTATCAGGCTGAGAACTCCGAAGAGTTGACGGCGGCGTTTCAGGGGGCTGTACTCAGTATCCTCTCCACAGACTCCACCTTCACCTCACCTGCGGTGGCGGTCGATACCTTCACCCGGGTACAAAGTCGCAATGAAGTGTTCTTCGCGATGTTCAAGCCGGATGACTCCATGAATTGGCCGGGTAATATCAAGCGCCTTGATATTGCCTTCGATTCGGGTGACGCGGTGCTGGAGGATAGTAACGGTGATCCGGCAATAGATGCATCCACCGGTCTGATCAAGGACAATGCGACGACACTCTGGAGCCCGGAAATCGATGGTGCCAATGTCGGAAAAGGGGGTGTGGGTGGCCTGCTGGCTACGACAAATTTGGCCTCGCGCGCTAACCGCTTGTACACCAACACCGGTACCAATCAGGCTTTGGAGAAGTTCGATATCGCGAACATCGACGCAGCGGCCTACGGCTTCGATATTACCGAACCGCTCCGTCAACTCGAATTGCTCTATTCTGTCTGGGGGGTCAGCGGCCTGAGTGAACTTACCGAGGTTGTCAGATGGGGCATCGGCTACGACACTGAAGATGAAGATGAAGACGACTCAACCAGTGACAACAGGCCGTGGTTGCTGGGGGACATCCTGCATAGTAAACCGCACATTGTGAACTACGGTGCCCTCGGTTCTTTCACTAAAGAAAATCCCGATATCCGTATTCTGGTAGGCACGAACGCCGGTTTCCTGCATATGTTCGGCAACAGTGATGGCCAGGAGGATTGGGCTTTCTTTGCCAAGGAGTTGGGTTCGGTGTTGACCCGTCGCAAGGATAACGAGGTGTCCTCAGAGCGCGTTTACGGCATCGATTCCCCCGTTGTCGTTGCCACAGAAGATCTCAATCTGGATGGCACGATAGACCATACGGACGGTGACACGGCGAGGGTCTATTTTGGTCTGCGCAGAGGGGGTCGCCAGATGTACGCCCTCGATGTCTCCAACCCGAACACGCCGAAGTTTCTGTGGCGCATCAGTGATGATGACGATGACTTCGAAGAACTGGGACAAACCTGGTCTGTGCCCGCAGTGGCACGCATTCCCGGTTACATGGATGACGATGGTTCTCACAAACCGGTGTTGATTTTTGGTGCCGGTTACGACCCCGTTAAGGACGATCACGATACACTGGCCGGTACCAACAGCGACAGCATGGGCCGTGGTATCTATATAGTTGATGCAGTAACCGGTGCGAAAGTATGGAGCGTAACGCCCGCGGCCAATTCGCCTAAAAACCTGCAGGAAACGGGGCTTCTTCATTCGGTGCCAGCCTCCGTAAGGCCTCTGGACAGTAACGGCGATGGGGTCATTGACAGGATTTACTTTGGCGATTCAGGCGGCAATCTTTGGCGGATTGACCTTCCCTATGACGTCTTGCCGACCAGCAGTCAGAACACCTGGCGTATCGTGAAAATGTTTGCAGCCAATGGCGGCAACAAACGCACTGATCGACGATTTTTCAGTGCCCCGGATTTGGTGCGCACTACGTTCGAGGGTACCGCTGTCGAAGCGATCCTGATTGGCAGCGGCGACAGGACCAACCCCGGTGAACTGGATGATGAAAGCGATGTGAATAACCCTTCAGTGGATAACCAGTTCTATATGATCCGCGACAAGCAGGTGAACCCGTATTTCACTGCGCTGGACAACAGTCTTTGCACCACAGAACCGGACCATGATGCGCGCTGTGGAATGCCGCTGAGTCCGAATGGCCTGTATGACGCCACTGCCAATCTTTTGCAGGACGGTACTGCCGCGCAGAAGATAGCGGCACAGGAGGGGTTGTCCGCCGCCTCGGGCTGGCTGTTGAATCTTACAGCCAATGGCGAGAAGAGCCTGGCAGAGGCGCTGACTATCGATGGTAAGGTCTATTTCACCACGTTCTCCCCGGATTCCCAGGTCACCAATATCTGTGAGCCCTCACCGGGTACTGGACGGCTTTACAACGTCGGCTTGCAGGGGGCTGCATCGGTCATGGATTTTGACGGCGACGGCAATTATGATCGCTTCCTGTTGGTCGGCGGCTTGATACCCGACACGCCCTCTGCCCACTTTGGGGAGGACGGTGAAATTCGTTTGTTGCTGCCCCCCGGCGTATCATCCACGAATGTCGCCGGCAACCCGCTGAAGACGAATTCCCAGATACCCGCGCCCTACGGCTCCTACTGGCACATGGATACTGATTGATGATCGACCGCAGTAGAATGTCACAGATCACGGCTCGCTCGCACAGTGGGTTTACACTGCTGGAAGTTATGATTGTGATCGTGATTATCGGCGTTATCGCGACTATTGCGTTACCAGCCTATCAGAACAGTGTGCGCAAGGCCCACCGCAGCGATGCCAAGGCAGGCTTGATGGCCGTTGCCGGGCGTATGGAGCAATACATTCTGGATCGCAGTACCTATACGTATGACATGGAAGAGCTCGGCTATGCCGATGATCCTATGATCACCGAGGAGGGGCATTACACCATCGATGCGGAGGCCTGTACCGGCGGCTCTGAGGCGACCTGCTATGAGCTGACAGCCACACCGCAAAGTACATCCCCCCAGGCCAGTGACGCGCAGTGCACCACTTTTATGCTGTCCTATACAGGTGCAAAGACCGCTACGGGTAGCAACGCGGATGAGTGTTGGAACTAGGAAATGAGGGTAAGCGCTATGAAGAAAGTGATTGCGGCCGCATGCATCGTGGCCCCGCTGCTCGGGCAGGCCGGAGGCGCAATTGCGTTGCCTGCCAATGAATATGTGTGCAAGGTCCAGACGATGAGTCTCCAGACCGGGGTCGTGTTTATACAGGCGAACGACGAGCCCAGTGCCATATTGGTTGCGGCCCGCGGCAATGCCTTGCGCTTGGATGGCGTCAAGGAACAGGTAAAGACGGTGCTGGAGTGTATTGATTATCCGCAGCAGCACTTTGCGGATGCCCCGTTTCAGGCCTTTGTAGACAGCCTGCCGCGTTAATCGTCGGCGCTAAATTCAGGCGCCTGCGAAATGCTGTCAAACTCTGGCGCTGATGCTGTCGATGACGTCGGGCAGCTCTCGCAGGTTCACTACTTCGCCATCCGCCGGCTGGCCACTGGGCCAGGCCTTGCGCCGCGTATTCACCCAGACGGTATGCATGCCCACCTCGCGAGCACCCCGGACATCGTGCTCCGGATCATCGCCCACGTGAATGATGTTCTCTGCGCGCACGCCGGTCTGTTTGAGTGCCGCGTGAAACATATCCGGATGAGGCTTGCTGGCGCCGATATCTTCGGCCAGGAAGGCAAAGTCGAAATATTCGGCGGCGTCGGTTTTGTAGATGTCGGCATTGCCATTGGTCAGGGCGCCTAGCGTATACTGTTTGGCCAGCAGTTCCAGTACACCAAGCGCCTCTTCATAGAGCACTACCTTGCGCCGCTCCCGCAAAAAAATGTCAAATGCCTGTTGCGCGCCGCTGCGGGCCTCCGCCTCCTGATAACCCGCAGCTACCTGTAACTCGTACAGCATCTGGGTGCGCATCTGGCTGACGTGGTGTAATAATTCGGGGTGACGTTTCCACACCGACTTTTTGAATTCAAATAGCGCCTCGTGATCAAATAGCTCCGCGGCTCCGGGTCTATGCTGCTTGAGCCAGGCCTGCTGCGCTTCTTCCGCTTTGATGAGAACGGGCTCTACTTCCCACAGGGTGTTGTCGAGATCGAAGGTGATCACAGAGATAGCCATATTAATCGCCTTTGCGCCGCTTGGCTCTGGGGTGCGCGGCGTCATACACCTTGGCGAGGTGTTGGAAATCCAGGTGGGTGTAGATCTGGGTGGTGGAGATATTGGCATGCCCCAGCAGTTCCTGTACGGCCCGAAGATCGCCGCTGGATTCCAGCATATGGCTGGCGAATGAGTGGCGCAGCATGTGGGGGTGTATATCTTGACGCATCCCGGACTTGCGCCCCTGCAATTTGAGTCGCGCCTGAATGTTGCGCACGCTGATACGGCGACCGCGATTGCTGGTGAACAGCGCGCGGCAGTCGCTGCCGTCTGCCGAGGCAGGCGGGCGCACTTCCAGCCAGCGAGCAATGGCCTGCAGCGCCACGGTGCCGACGGGTACGGTGCGGGTCTTGCGGCCCTTGCCGGTCACTGTTAACAGTTTGGAGTGAGCGTCGATGTCGTCAACTTCCACCGACGCCAACTCTGCAAGTCGCAGGCCGGAGGAGTAAAACAATTCTGCCATGGCGCTGTCGCGACGGGCGGTCACGGATTCGGAGTCGAAGGACAGGTATTTGTTGACCTGATCGGCATCCAGCGTCTTGGGTAGTTTACGGGGTTTGCGCGGCGCCTGAACGCTGGCCGCCGGATTGCGCAGCAGCCCGCTTTCGCGGCCCAGGAAATTGTAAAATGAGCGGGTCGCGGACAGGCTGCGCTGAATGCTGCCGCCGGCGAGGCCCTGACGACGTAACTGGCTTGCCCAATCGCGGATATCGGCTTCTACCAGCGCTTCGATGGCACCCTTACCATTTTTGGTGCAGTAGCGTTCCAGTGATATCAGGTCGCGCTGATAATTACTGATAGTGTGTGGCGAGAGCTGACGTACGTCACGTATATAGTCGAGGAACCGTGTGGCAGATACCCCCAGCGGTTCGTCCTGCGCGGGCGTCGTGTGCACGGCGGCCTCAGTCTCGCGCGTAGTTCAGGCGCGCTAACAGCTTGACGATAACGTCTGCGATATGTGACAGAAACAGTGTGCCTACCGTATTGCCGTAGTGGTTCGGGTCCGCGCTGCCCACTGCTATCAGTCCCAGCGATACTGCCTCGGGCCCCTTGTCAGACAGCGGCATCATTGCCGCAGAACCGACTGCATCGCCCTCTGCGAACAGAAAATTGAGTTCTTCTGTGCGGAGAGTGCCTGACACCGCTTTGTGGCCTCGAAACAGGGAGCCGATTTCCTTTTTGACCGATTCGCGGGATTCCGTGCGCCAGCCCTGATCACTGCTGTTGTCGCTGTACAGAATCATACTGGCGTAATCGACGTGGAAGTCCTCTTTCATGGACGCCATGAAGCTACTGTAAAGGGCCTCCACAGAATCGGCGTCGAGCAACTTCAGCACCAGTGAGCGGGTCTGCTCGTACAAGGTGTCGTTGTCCTTGGCGTTGGTGGAAAGTACCTTGAGTCGCTGGCGTATCTCGGTGTTGCGCTCGCGCAGTACACTGACCTGCTTTTCCACCAGTGATATTGCACTGCCGGAGGCGTGGGAGACGTGCAGGTAATCCAGCATATCGGGATAGCGCTGCAGAAAATCGTCATGGTTTTTGAGGTATTCGCGCACGGATTCGTCGGTGAGCCCAGAGTCACTGCCTTGCTCCGCTGCAACCTTGACTGCTGCGTCCCGTTTTTTACTGGCTGACATTATCGCTGCCTCTCCCTGCTGTGAATGTGCTCCGCTAACGGAGTCTCAAATTTTTATTGTGCCTTCGAATACGATTGCGGTGGGGCCGGTCATTATCACCGGTTGGCCTTCCCCCGCCCACGATACGGAAAGCTTACCCCCCGGCAGTCCAACTGTCACGGATTCGCGCAGCCAGCCGCGGGAAATCCCGTAAACGACCGCGGCACAGGCGCCCGTGCCGCAGGCGAGGGTCTCGCCTGCACCACGCTCATAGACGCGCAGCCGGATCTCCCTTTCCGAAACAATTTGCATGAAACCGACGTTTACCCGCTGTGGGAAATCAGGGTGACGCTCGATTAGTGGCCCCAGCTGCTCGACACCTGCGCGGCTCGTATTGCTGACGCGCAACACCGCATGGGGATTGCCCATCGACACCGCGCCGATTTCCACTTCCTTGCCGTCCACCTGCAGCGGATAACTGGGCGCCCTCGCGCTGGCGGCGAAGGGGATACCTGCGGGCTCAAATTGCGGCGCGCCCATGTTGACTTCAACATCGTGATTGGGCCGCACGCGCAGTTCGATTACCCCGGAGGAGGTTTCAACGCTGATGATTTTCTTCGTGGTCAATTTTTTCTCGCGCACGAAGCGCGCGAAACAACGCGCGCCATTGCCGCATTGCTCAACTTCGGTGCCATCGGCGTTGAAGATGCGATAGCGAAAATCCACCTGTGGGCTCTGTGGCGCTTCCACCACCAGGACCTGATCGCAGCCCACGCCGAAGTGCCGGTCCGCCAGCTTGCGGACGTCCCGGGAGCGCATTTTGTAATGCTGGCTGATCAGGTCGATGACGACAAAGTCATTCCCTGTACCGTGCATTTTGGTGAATTTTAATAGCATACATCCCTACCTGCTCAATCGGCCGCGCCCTGCGCGGGCAGGCAGGTTTCGCCGCGCACGAGATCTGCGAATGTCTCGCGCGACCGTATCAGGTGCATGGCATCCCCATCCACCATGATTTCCGGCGCACGACCGCGACTGTTGTAATTGGAACTCATCGTGAAACCGTAAGCACCGGCCCCAAACATCGCTAGCAAATCGCCCTGGCTCAGCGCCAGCGTCCTGTCCTTACCCAGAAAATCCCCGGTTTCACACACCGGCCCCACCACATCCCACTGCGCCTGCTGCCCCTCACTGTTTTGCTCCACCCGCTGGATATCCATCCACGCCTGGTAGAGTGCGGGGCGGATCATGTCATTCATGGCAGCGTCTACCAGAGCGAAGTGATGATCTGGTGTGGATTTGAGGTATTCCACTTGCATCACCAGTACGCCGGCGTTGGCGGCAATTGAGCGCCCCGGTTCAAACATCAATTGCACCTGACGATCGCCCAACACCTCGCGTATCGCGCCAATATACTGCGCAACTGAAGGTGGGGTTTCATCCCGGTAGTGCACGCCAAGCCCACCACCCAGGTCCAGATGCTGAATCGCAATACCCTGTTCGGCGAGGGAATCTACCAGCGCCAGCAAGCGGTGTAGCGCGTCAATAAAGGGGCTGACTTCGGTGAGCTGTGAGCCAATATGGCAATCCAGACCGACAACCTTTATGTGCTCCAGTTGTGCCGCGCGTTGATACACCTGCGAGGCGTCTGCAATGCTCAGGCCGAACTTGTTTTCGCGCAAACCGGTGGAGATATAAGGGTGGGTTTTGGCATCCACGTCGGGATTGACCCGCACAGACACTGGCGCCACGCGGCCGAGTTCGCCGGCGACTCTGTTCAGCACCTCGAGCTCGCCGGCGGATTCCAGGTTAAAGCAGTGAATGCCGAGCTCCAGAGCGGCGGCCATTTCTGCGGGTTTTTTGCTGACCCCGGAGAAGACGATTTTAGCGGGGTCGCCACCGGCGGCGACCACGCGCTCGAGTTCGCCACCGGATACGATGTCGAAACCCGCACCCAGCCGCGCCAGCACATCGAGTACGGCCAGGTTGGAATTGGCTTTCACCGCATAGCAAATCAGGTGCTCGACGCCCGCCAGCGCCTGCTGATACTCAATAAAGGCTGCTTCCAGTGCCGCCCGCGAATAGATATAGCAGGGCGTGCCATGGGCCGCCACGATTTTTCTGACGGCGACGTTTTCGGCAAACAGGCTGCCTTCACGGTAAGTGAACGGGTTCATCGGTCCACCTTTTGTCAGGACTGCTTTTGCGGCTGTTCAGCGCTTGGCGCAGGGCTGGGCTCAGACATGGCGGGCGGCGCGGGGGTCTCCTCAGGTGGCATATACAGAGGTCCCATCTGCCCGCACCCCCACAAAGT
Organism: Halioglobus sp.; assembly: GCA_037969215.1. Classification (GTDB taxonomy): domain Bacteria; phylum Pseudomonadota; class Gammaproteobacteria; order Pseudomonadales; family Halieaceae; genus Marimicrobium. Next base: position 42,128 of record JBBKWY010000192.1, on the reverse strand, counting down.
GGCAAACGCAACAGCAAGTAACAGCTTTGAAATGTAATAATGCATGACTATATTCCGGGCAATGGTGCCGCAAATTATACTGCCCGCTAGTAAGCAGTGCGAACAGCCCTTATCATTGAATTGTGCACACTTTGTTGGAAAACCCCCTGTGATGACCGAATCAGAATTCACCGTATTGATAGAGCAGACCTTTTTAGAGCTGGAAACAGCGCTGGATGAGGTCGAAGCAGATATAGACTGCGAAACCTCAGGCGGGGTGCTCACCGTCGTTTTTGAGAATGGTACGCGGCTGGTATTCAGTCGCCAGCCGCCTACGCGGCAGCTATGGCTGGCTGCTAAATCCGGCGGTTTTCACTATGACTTTGATGAAGAGGCCGGCGACTGGCGGGACACTCGCGCCGGAAATTTGTTTCGACCCTTTGTGGTAGAGCAAATGCAGGCCCAGGGGGGTGTTCATTTTGCCTGGTTGTAAGAGCGTGTGCAGGGCGCTGCAAAAAGCGCATGCGCAGCGATTATTGGCCGGATTTATTGCCGTTTTCGGCGCATTGCCCGCAGTGGGCAGTGAGCCGCTGTATGTTAAGAACTTGAGCCCGGTGGCCGGGTTGCTTGGTTTGCCGTCGCAACGCGACGCTCAGACCACGCCAAGTGGTGACTGGGCGGTGGCGCTGCACGGCAGCCTGGCCAACCACTACGTCAACGACGGGAATGCCACTGAAGCTCTCAATTTTGATGGGGAAACCGGCCGCGTCGCACTGGAGCTGCGCTATGGTCTGGCCGAAAACTGGGACTTGCAGCTGGAAGTGCCCTGGCTGGATCAAAGCGGTGGCGACCTGGATGGCCTGATCGACGACTGGCACGATTTCTGGGGTATGTCTGATGGTGGTCGCTCCAATGTGCCAAAGGATGTGCTGGATTATCGCTATGCGTCTGCGCAAGGCGGTTTCTCGCTACAGGACGATACGTCCGGAATCGGCGATGTCAGCTTGTCAGTCAGCCACGCGTTTTATCGCGACGAGAATTCCACGGTCAGCGCTGCACTGGGGTACAAATTTGGCACCGGTGACGACAAGGATTTTTTGGGTAGTGGTGCGGACGACGCCTATCTCGCGCTGCGATTTTCCGGTGAACAACTGTCTGATCTCCCCCTGAGCTGGCACGGACAGATTGGTTACCTGCGCGCCGGTGACAGTGATGTGCTCGAGGGGCTGCAGGAGAAGAACCTGTGGTTTGCAGGGCTGGCGATGGACTGGCGATTTGCCCGGAACTGGTCCGTGATCGCACAGATCGACAGTCACGCAGCCCCGCTCGACAGCGAACTCACCGGCGTGGGCGACGATGCTATCCTGGGGACGCTGGGCACACGTTGGTATTTTACACCACAGTGGTCGGTGGATATCAGTGTGGTGGAAGATATCCGTGTGGAAACTGCGCCGGATGTGACCTTCCAGGCGAGTGTCCGCTATCGCCCGACAAGCGGTGGTTGAGTTGGCCTGACGGCAAGCTGCGTCAGACTTTAGCGGGCTGCCAGTCGTGCACTGGCGCGCTGCGCCGCTGCGATTACCTGCTCTGGGGCCGTGCCGCCCAGATGATTGCGGGCCGCAACTGAGCCCTCCAGCGTCAACACCTCAAACACATCCTCACCGATATCCGCGCAGAAGCCCTGCAAAGTCTCCAGGCTCATCTCTGCCAAATCCTGTCCGTTGGCAATCCCGTGGGCAACAGCCTTGCCAACCACTTCGTGGGCGTCGCGAAAGGGCAGTCCCAGTCGCACCAGGTAATCGGCCAGGTCGGTGGCGGTGGAGAATCCGCGTCTGGCAGCTTCGCGCATGGCTTCAGTTTTGGGCGTGATGGCCGGCACCATATCGGCAAACGCGCGCAGACAGTCGAACACCGTGTCGATGGTATCGAACAGCGGTTCCTTGTCCTCCTGATTGTCCTTGTTGTAGGCCAGTGGCTGGCTCTTCATCAGCGTGAGCAGGGAGATGAGATGCCCGTTCACCCGGCCCACCTTGCCACGCACCAGTTCTGGTACATCGGGGTTCTTTTTTTGCGGCATGATGGATGAGCCGGTGCAAAAACGGTCTGGCAGCTCAATGAAATTGAACTGCGCCGATGCCCACAACACCAGCTCTTCAGACATGCGTGAAAGATGCGTCAGCAACAGCGCGGCGAACGAACAGAATTCAATGGCGAAATCCCGGTCCGACACGGAGTCCAGTGAATTCTCTGTCGGCTTGTCGAAGCCCAGTGCCGCCGCGGTATGCGCGCGATCGATGGGGTAGGTAGTGCCGGCCAGAGCGGCAGCGCCCAGCGGCGATTGGTTGAGGCGCGCGCGACAATCCATCAGTCGCCCGAAATCGCGTTCCAGCATTTCATTCCAGGCCAGCAGGTGATGACCGAACACCACCGGCTGCGCGGTTTGTAAATGGGTGAAGCCAGGCATGATGGTGTCTGTATTTGCTGCAGCCAGCCCAATCGTGCCCTGTTGCAGGCGGGTCAGTTCGCCGGCGATGGTGTCGATCGCCGCGCGCAGGTGCAGGCGGATATCTGTCGCCACCTGGTCGTTGCGCGAGCGGCCGGTGTGCAGTTTTTTGCCCGCCACGCCGATCAGTTGGGTCAGGCGTGCCTCTATATTCATATGCACATCTTCCAGTTCAATTGACCACTGGAAACTGCCCGTGTTGATTTCCTGCTCCACCTGGGCGAGGCCGCCCTCGATCTCCTTGAGCTCCGCCTCGCTGAGCACCCCCACGCGGTGCAACATACGGGCATGGGCTAGCGAGCCGGCGATATCCTCTGCGGCCATGCGCTGGTCGAACATGACCGACGCGGTGAAACGCTGTACGAAGGCGTCTGTCGGTTCGCTGAAGCGGCCGCCCCACAGTTTACTGGTGTCTTTTTCTCTGGTCATTGTGTTGTGCATTCCATGGTAGTACGCAATTTGGGGCGTGTTGATGCTTTGTGCTGGCAAGTATATCAGTTGAGTAATTGTCTCTGTCGAAGTTTTGTCCGCCACCTCTCGGGCTCGTCTGCAACGCAATAAAGTCAGTGCAGACCGCTGCACTACCTAAAACACGCCAGGAGTCGCTGATACCGAGCCTGACTGGTATCATTGTCCGCTGGAAATTATGGAAACCCAAGCATGCTGCGCAAACTGACCATCGCCACCCGGGAGAGCCCACTGGCCCTCTGGCAAGCAGAATTTGTTCGCGCTGCATTGCTGCACGAGCATCCCGATCTCGACGTACAGTTGTTGGGGATGACCTCGCGCGGTGATCAGTTGCTGGACTCGCCGCTGTCCAAGCTGGGCGGCAAGGGTTTATTCGTCAAGGAACTGGAAGAGGCCCTCCTTGATGGCAGCGCCGATATCGCCGTGCATTCGATGAAAGATGTGCCGATGGAATTCCCTCCCGGGTTGGGTCTGGGGGTGATCTGCGATCGCGAGGACCCCACTGATGCCTTCGTCAGCAATCACTTTGCGACGCTGGATGCACTGCCCGTCGGGAGTGTGGTGGGGACCTCAAGCTTGCGGCGCGAGTGCCAGTTGCGTGAGCGGCGTCCGGATCTGGTGGTCAATTTTCTGCGAGGCAATGTTAATACCCGCCTTCGTAAACTCGACGAAGGCGAGTATGACGCCATTATCCTGGCGAGTGCCGGACTGATGCGGCTGGGGTTTGACGGACGCATTGCACAGCGTATGGCCGTGGCTGATTCACTGCCTGCCGGGGGACAGGGCGCCGTGGGTATTGAGCTGCGCAGCGCAGACAGCGCGGTGCTGTCGTTACTGCAGCCGCTGCACCACGGGCGTACGGCTGCTCGGGTGACGGCGGAGCGCGCGATGAATCGCCGGCTGGAGGGTGGATGCCAGGTGCCTATTGCCTGTTATGCCGAATACACAGGTGCTGGTGAGGAGTTGTTGCTGCGCGGTCTGGTGGGTAAACCTGACGGCTCGCTGATCTTGCGGGCACAAGCGGTAGCGCCAGCAGCCGAGGCGGAGCAGCTGGGTATAGCCGTGGCTGAAGATCTATTGTCGCAGGGGGCGGCCGCCATTTTGGCTGAGGTCTATGATGGCTAGAGACGCCGACGCCGTTCGTAGGGTGCTGGTCACGCGTCCGCAGGGGGAGGCCGCCGATGTGTTGTGTGCAGCGGTTAAGGCGCAGGGGCATGAGGCTTACAGCCAGCCGCTGCTCGAGTTGAGCGCTTTGCCACAGCTCCCGGCAGCACAGCGCCACATGGTGCTGGATCTGGATCACTACCAGCATATTATCTTTATCAGCGCCAACGCCGTGCGGTTTGGCATGGCGCTAGTGAGCGATCACTGGCCGCAGTTGCCGGTGGGGATTAATTGGTACGCTGTCGGCGCAGCCACGGCGCGGGGGCTGGAGCGCTTCGATATCCAGGCCGTCACCCCCGGTAGTGATATGAGCAGCGAGGGCCTGCTGGCACTGCCCTATCTGCGGAATGTGGAAGGGCAGCGCGTGCTGATTATCAAGGGGGAGGGTGGCCGCCATACACTGCGCACGGAACTTTTGCAGCGTGGGGCATTGGTCGATGAGCTGGCTTGTTATCGTCGTGGCCTACCCGATCTGGCCGCTGGGGTATTGGCGGCGCGAATTGCGCATTGGGGAATAGATCTAATTCTGATTAGTAGCGGTGAAGGCCTGGCCAATCTACTGCTATTGCTTAGCCCGGCAGAAACCACTAAGTTAAAAGCTATCGGCTTGATCGTGCCATCCGAACGTGTAGCGGTAATGGCGCGTGAGGCGGGTTTCGATCGAATAGCGACTGCAGAAAATGCCTCGGATGCGGCAATGCTGCGCGCGCTACAGGAATGGCGACCCAGCACTGGAGAATAAAAAGTGAGCGAAAGCGAATCAAAAAACACTGCGCAGCCTGAGGAGGCGTCAGAAATCGTGGCATCTACAGAAGACAATTTGAGTACCAGGATATCGCCTGCAGCGGACAGCCCGCCCGGGAAAAAGTCGGGTGGGCTGTCCGCTGCTGTTGCCTGGTTGGCTTTGTTGCTGGTTATTGTGCTGGCGGGTGGCGCGGCTTGGGTGCTGCGCGAAGGCCAGTCCAGGGAGGCCGGGCTGGTGGAGCGGGTGGCTGAATTGGAGGCCGGTACCCGGCAGAAGCAGGCCAATCTGGATGAGCTGTCTGATCGCTGGCAGCAGCAGTTGAATGCGGGCCTTGATGGACTGAAGACCAGTTTGGAAGGGCCAACGGCAACGGTTTCCCGCGATCTGCAATCCGTGCAAGCGCAATTGGCGGAGCAACAGAAGGAACTGGCCCGCTTTAGCGCCAGTGACCGTGAGAGCTGGCTATTGGCAGAAGCCGGACATCTGCTGCGCCTGGCCAATCAGCGCTTGGTCATGGCCGGTGATCCCGTTGCGGCCCAGGCGCTGCTCAACGGCGCGGACTCTGTGCTGCGCGATCTCAATGATCCCAATCTGCACGCGGTACGCGCCGCTGTAGCTGCTGATATAGCGGCATTGCGCGCAGTGCCGGAAGTGGATGTGGAAGGGATCTATCTGCGCCTGGCGGCGCTGGTAGAACAGGCCGACAAGCTGGTAATTTTCCAGTTCAAGGAAAAGGGCGCTGCACCTGCGCGCGAAACAGCTCCGGATTGGCGCGGCCGCCTGCGACAAGGCTATGAAGCGGCGCTGACCAAGCTGTCCGATTACATCATTATCCGTCGGCGGGATGTGCCAATGCAGGCCTTGATGGATCCGCAGTGGGAGGGCCTGGTGCGACAGAATTTGCGCATGTTGCTGGAGCAGGCCCAGATTGCCCTGCTTGCGGGTAATCAAAGGTTGTACGCCGCCAGCCTGACACAGGCACAGCAGTGGGTGGTGCATTTCAGGGACGCGGACACCGCCGCGGCAAACGCCATATCCACGCAGATAACGAAACTCAAGGGGCTCACCATCCAGGTGCCGCAGCCCAATATTTCTCGCTCACAACAAGCACTGGATAAAGCGATTGAGCAGCGTGCACAATCCGGAGGCGAGCAGTAACCATGCGTAAATTATTCGCCATCGCGCTTGTCGCACTGCTATTGGGTGTAGGCCTCGTCGCCATCATTGAAACCGACCCCGGTTATGTTCTGGTGGCCTACGGCAACTATACGCTGGAGGCCAGTCTGTGGGTCGGCTCGCTGTTACTGCTGCTGCTGGTATTGTTGGTTTTCCTGTTACTGCGCCTGACGTATCAGGTGCTCAGTGGGCAGCGCAGCCTGGTCTCCTGGTTGGGCGCGCGAAAGTCACGTAAAGCACAGCGTCTCAGCACGGGCGGGTTGATCAGCTTTATCGAGGGCAACTGGCTCACCGCGCGGCGCGAGTTGGTACAAGGGGCCAAGCACAACGAGGCCCCGTTGCTGAACTATTTGTTGGCGGCGCGCTCCAGCGCGCAATTGCACGACACCGACAAAGTGCATGAATATCTGCGTAGCGCGGGCGACTGTGAGCCCGCCGCTGCGATGGCAGTAGAGATTTCGCTGGCCGAGATCAAGTTGCAGGCCGGCGAATACCATCAGGCCATCGCCGCGCTGAACCATTCCACGCGCAATCCCAGCCGCCATCCCCGTGTGCTGAGTCTGTTGTGTCAGGCGTATGAGGGTTTGCAGGACTGGGATAAATTACTGGAACTGTTGCCGCAGCTGCAAAAACAAAAAGCACTCAACAGTGAGGGCTTTGAGCAGTTGGAAAGACAGATCCATCTCCATAGATTGGCGCAGAGCGGCACCAATCTCGAGCAATTGCGTACCAGTTGGAAAACAGTACCCAAGCATTTGCAAAGCGAGTCGGCTTTGGTTGAGGCTTATGTGCACAATCTGATTGCGGCGGCGGACCATAGCGCGGCAGAGAAAACTATCCTGCATGCGCTAAAACGCGACTGGCAGATTACGCTGGTGCGGTTGTATGCGTATGTTGAAGCTGACTCGTCCCGTCAGCTGGCTAAAGCTGAGAGCTGGTTGACGGCTCATCCAGGTGAGCCGCAACTCCTGCTATGCGTTGGCCGACTAGCCGCGCGTGATGAATTGTGGGGCAAGGCGCGTGATTATTTTGAAAGCGCGTATCGCCTGGAAAAAAGTGCCGAAATTTGCGCAGAACTGGGCCGTTTGGTGGATGCACTCGGTGAACCAACGGTGGCGGCTGCCTACTTTCGCGAGGGGTTGTTACTGCAGCAGGAAACGAATCTGCCGGTACTGCCCACGCCTGATAAATTCGTCCAGGACACCCGGATAGTCGCCAGCAGCTGATTGTAGCTTTTGGCTGCGGGGCTGGTGATCGACCAAGCGTGCGCTAGAGCGTGATACCGAGCTCGTCCCAGAGCGTATCAATACGCTCTTTCACTGCATCATCCATCACGATCGGGCGGCCCCATTCTCGCGTCGTTTCTCCAGGCCACTTATTCGTGGCATCGAAACCCACCTTGGAGCCCAGACCGGACACGGGGGAGGCGAAATCCAGGTAGTCGATGGGTGTATTTTCAATAAACACTGAGTCGCGTTGTGGATCCATGCGGGTGGTCATTGCCCAGATGACATCCTTCCAATCTCGGGCGTTTACATCCGCGTCCGTGACAATGACAAACTTGGTATACATAAACTGTCGCAAAAAAGACCATACACCCAACATGACACGCTTGGCATGTCCGGGGTATTCCTTGCGCATCGTGACAACAGCCAGACGGTATGAACAGCCCTCAGGCGGTAAATAAAAGTCGACAATCTCCGGGAACTGCTTTTGTAGAATCGGGATAAATACTTCATTCAGTGCCATGCCCAGTATCGCTGGCTCGTCGGGTGGGCGCCCGGTATACGTACTGTGGTAAATGGGTGATTCGCGATGTGTCATCGCCTCGACCGTAAACACCGGAAAGCGCTCTACCTCGTTGTAATAGCCAGTGTGGTCGCCAAAGGGCCCTTCGTCGGCCATTTCGCCAGGCTCGAGATAGCCCTCCAGTATGTATTCTGCAGAGGCGGGTACTTGTAAGCCGTGTTCGCGGCACAGCGGGGTGAAGCATTCGGCCAGCTCGGTTTTGCTGCCGCGCAGCAGACCGGCAAAGGCATACTCAGAAATAGCATCGGGTATCGGAGTCACCGCCGCCAACGTGGTGGCGGGGTCTGCCCCCAGTGCCACAGCAACGGGATAGCGTTTACCGGGATGTTGCAGTTGCCACTCTCTGAAATCCAGTGCCCCACCGCGGTGCGACAACCAGCGCATAATCAACTTATTTTTCCCGATCAATTGCAGGCGATAGATGCCAAGGTTCTGGCGCTCTTTGTTGGGACCGCGCGTAATCACCAGGGGCCAGGTGATCAAAGGCCCTGCATCTCCGGGCCAACAGGTCTGGATAGGCAATTCATAGAGGTCGACATCGGCACCCTGCTTCGCGTGGTATTGGCAGGCGGGGTTGCGCACCACCTTCGGTGCCATGTTCAACACCTGCTTCAGCAGGGGTGCCTTTTCCCAGATATCGCGCATGCCTTTGGGTGCATCCGGCTGTCGCAAGTAGGCGAGTATTTCGCCAATCTCGCGCAGGGCCGTGAGGCTCTGCGCACCCATGCCGAGTGCAACACGCAGCTCGGTGCCGAACAGGTTGGCGAGTACCGGTGTGTTGTAACCTTTGGGGTTTTCGAACAGCAGAGCGGGGCCGCCGGCACGCAGTGTGCGGTCGGCAATTTCCGTCATTTCAAGGTTGGGATCGACTTCGGTTTTAATACGAACCAATTCGCCGCGTTTTTCGAGTGCGTCGATAAAATCTCTGAGGTCGGTGTATTTCACAATGCGGCCTTTGCGTCAGTGGTCAACGAGGGACAGTACACTTTGTGAAATCGGCTCGCAATACGGCGTGCCACGAAGCAAAAATTCAGCGCTACTTACGCTTCATTGATTTAAAGAACTCTTCGTTTGTTTTGGTTTCCTTGAGCTTCTCCGACAAAAATTCAATGGCTGCTGTATCTTCCATTCCGTGCAGCAATTTGCGCAGAATCCACATGCGCTGCAGTTCATCGTCAGCGGTGAGCAATTCTTCCCGGCGGGTACCAGAGCGGCGAATGTTGATCGCCGGGTAGATACGCTTCTCGGCGATCTTGCGATCGAGGTGTAATTCCAGGTTGCCTGTGCCTTTGAATTCCTCGTATATCACCTCGTCCATTTTTGAGCCCGTATCGATAAGGGCCGTAGCGATGATGGACAGGCTGCCGCCTTCTTCAATATTCCGCGCTGCACCAAAAAAACGCTTGGGACGTTCCAGGGCGTGGGCATCAACACCACCGGTCAACACCTTGCCAGAGCTGGGGATCACGGTGTTGTAGGCGCGCGCCAGGCGAGTGATGGAATCCAGCAGGATCACCACATCCAGTTTGTGTTCAACCAGGCGCTTCGCCTTTTCGATCACCATATCGGCAACCTGTACATGGCGTGAGGGGGGTTCATCGAACGTGGAGGCCACTACCTCGGCGCCGCGAATACCTACCGAGCGCTGCATTTCTGTCACTTCTTCCGGTCGCTCATCGATCAACAACACGATGATGTAACACTCGGGGTTGTTGGTGATGATCGCCTGGGCGATGTTCTGCATCATGATGGTTTTGCCCGCCTTGGGCGGCGCAACCAACAGTCCTCGCTGACCCTTTCCGATGGGGGAGACCAGATCAATAATACGACCAGTCAAATCCTCGGTGCTGCCATTGCCTGTTTCCAGGGTCAGGCGTTGGTCGGGAAAGAGCGGGGTGAGGTTTTCGAAGAGGATTTTGTGCTTGGAGTTTTCCGGCCGGTCGAGGTTGACCTTGTCTATCTTTAGCAGCGCGAAGTAGCGCTCGCTGTCCTTCGGTGGTCGAATCTTCCCGGAAATCGTATCACCGGTGCGCAGGTTGAACCGGCGAATCTGGCTGGGTGAGACATAAATATCGTCGGGCCCTGCCAGGTAGGAGCTGTCGGCAGAGCGCAGGAAGCCAAAGCCATCCTGCAAAATTTCCAACACGCCGTCGCCGTAAATGTCTTCGCCGCTTTTTGCGTGGTGCTTCAGCACGGCAAAAATAATGTCCTGCTTGCGCGAGCGGGCCATATTATCGAGGCCCATCTCTTTGGCGATATCGATGATTTCTTGAGTAGATTTGGTTTTTAAGTCAGTTAGATTCATAGGGAAAACAAGTGTGCACGTGTGATTAGGGGAGGAATACGGTGTAACCGAACGCTGGTTGGCGCTGCCAACAAATATTAGCTTTAACGTGGGTTGCAGAGTTTTTGTTATGGCACAGGAATGTGCAACGGGTTGAAATGTAGCACGGCCCGTTAGGGCCGTCTACCGCTTTTTTCGGGCAATCAGCGGGTTGTTGCGGCGCAGCTTAAACACGAAGGAGTGGCCCCGCCTACCTTTTAGATCACTTCCTTAATGAAATCGGTCAGCTGTGTCTTGGACAGCGCGCCAACTTTAGTCGCCTCGGCATTGCCACCCTTGAACATGATAAGCGTCGGAATACCGCGAATGCCAAACTTTTGCGGAATCTCCGGATTTGCATCAACGTCGACCTTGCAGATCTTCAGTTTACCCTCGTAATCGGCCGCCAATTCATCAAGTACGGGCGCTATCATTTTGCAGGGACCGCACCACTCCGCCCAAAAATCCACCAATACGGGTACATCGGAATTTAATACTTCTGCGTCAAAGGTAGCATCGCTGACGTGGACGATTTGGTCGCTCATGTTGTTCTCCGGTTTTTCTGCGGTTACTAATCCCGCGTGGTTTGAAGGGCGTCATGATACCACTGGGACGATTGGGTACAACTCTGGGGCTAGAGTATTTTGGTATGCTGATATGCCAGAAAGCTATTAGCTGCGTTCCGTGCTCACCGCTGAGGTTTTGCGGTAGTCGGCCTCGCGACCGTATTCTCTGTTCAATAATAGTCGCGTACCATGCTGCAGCGTTGATCGCTGAATGTGTGTTGCGCTGGGTGTAGCGCTATTACCGCTGGAATCGGGGCTGATACCATGGAAGACGCGTGGCATGTTTACATTCTGAAGTGTGCCGATGGCTCACTGTATACCGGAGTAGCGCGAGACTTGCAGCGTCGTCTGCAGCAACACAATGGCGAATTGGTTGGCGGCTCCCGCTATACGCGAGGTCGTCGCCCGGTGGCGCTGTTATGGTCAGATACCGCGTCCGATCGCAGTGCTGCGCAACGGCGCGAAGCCGCCATCAAAAAATTGAATCGCGCTGACAAATTGCGTTTGTCGCAAGCCTGAGTTGTTCCCTGCAGTGGTGCTTATTGCGCCAGTTCTTCCATCTTCTGCTGCTGTTCCAGCCACAGGTCGTCCAGCTCTGCCGCGCGTACTTTTAGCTCCCCTTCGCGTTTCAACAGGTCCGCCAGGACTTGTTTATTTTGCTCGGTATACAGATCGGTGTCGCTCAACTGTTCGCGCAGCGCTTGCAGTGCCAGGGTAACTTCCGACATCTGTGCCTCGGTTTTATCCACCTGTTTTTGTAGCGGGCGCAGTTTGTCCCGCTGCGTGGCCGCCTGTTGGCGCTTTTCCTTGCGCGAAGTGTCCGCTGTGGGCGCGTCGCGTTTATCCGTTTGCTTGTAACTCGAGAGAATCCAACGTTCGTAGCCCTCGAGATCCTCGCTGTATTCTTCGACGCGGCCATCGTGTACCAGCAGTAACTCCTCCGCGGTGTTGCGCAACATATGGCGATCGTGACTCACCAGGACCAGCGCACCATCGTAGGCTTGCAGGGCGACTTCCATGGCGTGGCGCATCTCCAGATCCAGGTGGTTGGTGGGCTCGTCCAGCACCAACAGGTTGGGCTTCTGCCAGACCACCATGGCCAGCGCGAGGCGGGCCTTCTCGCCGCCGGAGAACGGAGCGATGATGGCGGTAGCGGCGTCACCGCGAAAATTGAAACCACCCAGGAAGTTCAGAATCTCCTGCTCACGGGCAGTGGGGCTGAGTCGCTGCAGGTGCAGCACCGGACTGGCCTGCAGATCCAGAGCCTCCAGTTGCTGCTGGTCAAAGTACCCGATGTTCAGGTGCTCACCGGTGCTGCGAGCGCCGCCGAGCAGGGGGAGTTCGCCGATCAGGCTTTTTAATAGTGTGGATTTCCCCGCGCCATTGCGCCCCAATAAACCGTAGCGGCTGCCCGGTCGCAATTGCAGGTCCACACCACTGAGCACGGTGGTGCCGCCATATCCCAGGCTGGCTTCGTCCAGTCGCAGCAACGGGTCGCTGCTTCTGGCGGGTGCTGGAAAACTGAAATCGAAGGGCGAGTCGGCATGGGCCGGCGCCAGTGTCTGCATCCGTTCCAGTTCTTTCAGGCGGCTCTGCGCCTGCTTGGCCTTGGTCGCCTTGTAGCGAAAACGCCGCACGAAGTCGTCGATTTCAGTGATACGGCGTTGCTGTTTTTCATAGCTGGCCTGTTGGTTGGCCAGTCGCTCAGCTCGCATTCGTTCGAAGTCGGAATAGGTGCCTTTATAGGTAAACAGTTGCTGCTGCTCGATATGCAGTACGCGTTCACAGGTGGCATCAATGAAATCCCGGTCGTGGGAAATCATCACCAGGGTGCCGGGATACTGCTGTAACCACTGCTGTAGCCACAGCGTTGCGTCGAGGTCGAGGTGGTTGGTCGGCTCATCCAGCAACAGGATGTCCGAGGGTGTCATCAGCGCCCGGGCCAGGTTGAGCCGTATGCGCCAGCCACCGGAGAAGTCACTGACCGGGCGCTCGGCAGCACCCTCGGCAAATCCCAGCCCCTGTAGCAGACGCTGTGCGCGGCGCTCGGCGCTGTAGCCGTCAATTTCTTCCAGGCGGCTGTGTATATTGGCTGCTTTATCGAATTCTCCGGCGGCTTCCAGCATCGAGACCTCGTCGCGCAGGTCGGACAGCTGCCGGTCGCCGCGCCAGATAAACTCGCCGGCAGGCAGGGATGTGGCGTGTATTTCCTGCGCCATGTGCGATAGCCGCAGCGTGTTCATGCCCTCGATGACACCGGCATCGGCACCTAACTCGCCCACTAACAGCGCAAACAGGCTGGATTTGCCACAGCCATTGGCACCGATCAGCGCGAGTCGCTGACCGGGCTGAATGGTGACGTTGGCATTCTGCAGCAGCAGTTTGCTGCCGCGGCGTAGATCGATTTCGCGCAGTATAATCATGAGGCCGCGAATTCTACTCGCCGCTCACGCTGTGGGCCAGCACTATGCCCGCGCGATTACAATTTCTCTGGCGCCCGTTGGCTGGCCGATTGTGGATTCTGTGACGACTGGCGTACTGGTACGCGCCAGCACCGCTGGTGTAAAGTTGGCCGTGGAAGGCATATTAAGCGGCTAAATTATGAGCAATCCCCTGTGGGAATATTCACTGGTCACCTATCGCGCGGAGGAGGTTGCAGCGACCTGTCTGGCGCTGCAGGACAGATTCGGTGTGGACGTGAATCTATTGCTGTATGCGGCCTGGTTGGCGCGCAATAATCGATGCCTCGACACGGATCACCTGAACGAGCTGGACGCGCTGGTCACTGAATGGCGCGATAGCGTAGTGAGACCGCTGCGCGGTCTGCGGCGCCAGCTGCAAACCTACACTGAGGCGACTGCCGTGCGCGAAGAGCTCAAAATGCTGGAGTTGCGCGCGGAACAGGAGCAGCAGGAGGTGATGTACGCGTTTCATCAGCGCTCTGTAACAGACACTTCTGCGGACGATTCTCTGCTCGGCAATCTGACGCGAGTGGCGCTTTTGGCCAGTCCCGGGAATAGAGAATGGGAGAGCACTATCAGCCAGCTGGCGACCCTGATCGCGCGATGCGGCAGGGGTGGCGCCAGAGAGGGGTGGGTAGTAAGATAGTCGTCCACCGCGATGGATGGCTTTCCAGCTGAACTGGATGGAAGGTTTCCTGTGACGTCTTGAGGCTGAGATAAGTGCGTTACGCCCCAAACATGACCGTGCGGTGACAGGAGTATTCGTAACTCTCACGATTTCTTTGACGACTATGGAACCCAATATGAAGACGTATCTACTGCCGCTTGCTCTGGTCAGCGCTGTCTCTCTGCAAGCATGCGACCAAAAAACCCCCACTACTCCTCCAGCTGAGAAGCCGGCCGCTACTGCGCAGGCCGCAGCTCCTGCCGCCACGGATCTGGCGACTACCGAGCAGCGATTGAGCTACGGTATCGCGTACGGACTTGGCCAGCGTATGAAGGCCGACGGTGTGCCGCTGGATGCCAGCTCTTTTGGACTCGGTCTGTCCGATGCGCTTGATGGCAAAGATTCGCGTATGACCCAGGAAGAAATCGCCGCCGAAATGCAGGCCTATCAGGAACAAGCCAATGCCGAGAATGAATCAGCACAGGCGGCCCTGAGCGAAGCCAATGTGGCGGCATCCGCAGCGTTTCTGGCAGCCAATGCTGCCGAGGAAGGCGTGGTGACGACTGAATCTGGTCTGCAGTACAAGGTTATAACCGAAGGCACTGGCCCCAAGCCTACCGCAGACGATTCAGTTGAAGTGCACTATCGGGGCACATTGACCGACGGCACAGAGTTTGACTCTTCTTACAGCCGCGGTGAGACCGTTACCTTTGGTGTTGGCCAAGTGATTCCAGGTTGGACCGAGGCACTGCAGCTGATGCCAGTGGGTTCAAAATGGGAGTTAGCGATTCCTGCGGACCTGGCTTACGGTGCCGGTGGTGCCGGACAAGTGATCGGGCCTAATGCAGCACTGGTCTTTGAAGTGGAACTGATTGGAATCCCCAGCGAAGACGATGCTGCCGATTCTGAAGCCGCAGCAGAACCCGCAGCAGCCAAATAAGGCTAGGCGGACTTAGGCACTTGCGCTATCAGGCGTCGGTGCCGGTTGTGAAGGCCAGCGATGAGCTGGTCTTCCAACACAAAGCGAGATTCCAGCACCTCCCCCAGGGCTGACAGATCGCGCTTTAATTTTTCCGGGTGTCCCTGTGAATTGGCGTATTTTTCCTCGTAGGCAAGAATCACCTCCGTGGTATCTCCAATAGAGGGCATCAGCTTTTCGGCCAGAATGCAGCTGCCGTCGCCAAAACTCTCTGCTTCGTTGATCAAGCCGTGAAATACCTCGAAATGCCCCACAGAAACATAGTCCACCAGTAGCTCACAAAGCGCTTGCTGGCGCTGGTCCATCGCCTCGTCTTCCAGATGATAATCCAGTGTAACGATAATCTCGGTGTAAACACCCAGCAGCGCGCGCCTCTCCTTGAGCCACCGGGTGAGCAAATCCTCCACTGCCTCAAAATGCTGTTTTGGATCGCTGGTGTTGGAGAGCATGGCGGAATTCCCTGTGAGTAAAATGCTGACCCTAACTATATGGCTGCGCGCATGAGCGAGCAAGGCCCATGTTTGTCAGGTCCTTTGGGGGTAGACGCGCACTGTCTGCCACAGACAGACCAGAAGAGCGATACCGAACACCACCAGTGTTTGCTCCGGGATACTGAAACCCAGAACGCTCCAGGTGACCTCGGCGCAATTGCCATCCCCGGCCAGAACGATAGACAGCGTGTCCTCGAAGGGCAGGTTTTCCAGCATGTAATTGAGGCTGGGGCCGCAGGCGGGCACCAGATTTTCCGGCAGGTGTTGCAACCAAACGTGTCGGGCTGCCACGGCGGCCCCTCCCCAGGCAGCCAAACCGCACAGCGCCGCGTAAATCCGGCTACCCCGGCCCTGTGAGTTGTGCACTACGGCGATCAGGGCAATGATGCCCCACAGTACGACGAAGGCACGTTGAGTCATGCACAGTGGGCAGGCTTCCAGGCCGAGAAAGCCCTGCAAATACACGCGTGCAAACAACATTGAGACAATGGCGAGTGTGACCAGGCCGGCAAATACCAGACGTGGGGATAGAGATTGCAGCATGCGCTTTGGCGTCCTCGCAGATGGGTAAAGCAACAGTGGATCGGCGGTACACTAGGGATTTTTTGCCTTGAGTGCAACGGTCGGCGGCGCGGAGGCCTTCACAGCCGTGCGATGGACTCCTTACAGAAAGACTCCAGTTGTGGGTAAAAGTTCAAGAATGTTCGTTCCAACGCGTCCTTGGCTGGCGACAGTTCGCGCTCCAGATCGAGAAACGGGTTGTGGCGTTTGAACCGCTGGCCAATACGTGCCGCGGTGGCAGGTACTGTGTCCCACTCCAGATAAAGATTGAGTATGTCGTACTCTACGAGTCTTGCAACCAT
The DNA here is from genome assembly GCA_037969215.1 of Halioglobus sp. Taxonomy (GTDB): domain Bacteria; phylum Pseudomonadota; class Gammaproteobacteria; order Pseudomonadales; family Halieaceae; genus Marimicrobium. The sequence goes on along the minus strand of JBBKWY010000192.1, from coordinate 25,933 downwards.
CACGCACGCACCGTCGCTCAGGACATTTTGATGGGCAGCCAGTATGCGGTAGATCTGCTGGTTGAAATCGGCGAGTGGGATGTTGGAAAATCGGGACCAGTGCAGGCTGAGGTAGTGGTCAAAGCTGAGGTCGATGAGAATGCCGGCGTAGCGCCGCAGACCGGTGGGCAGTTCGCGGCGCAGCTGCAGAATCAGGGGGTGGCCGTCGGTATAGGCATCGATAGCGCGGTGCAGTTTTACGCCACGCTCCACGTTCTGGGGCAGTTGGCCGCGTAGCAAGCCCTTGAGGTAGTCCCCTTCCAGCCCTCCGGCGACCAGACCCTCATCTGGCCAGGCCAGGTGAAAATGGGCCAGAAAATTCACCGCCAGACGCCTTACAGGGTTTTGTATTGCGCGAAAAAATTGTCCAGGTACTGCTCGAAGCTAATATCGTCGGATTGTTCGATCTCTTGCTGCGCCAGCAGTGAGCGTTTTGTTTCACTTTCAAAAGCGTTTTGGACGTCCTGCGGCAGAACACGCTCACGAAAATACTGCGCCCATTGTTCACTATAGCCCATGGCCAGACGGAAAAAGGGTAATTTTCGCTCGCGCATTTCGCGCAGCACACGGGCCGAGGGCGTTAATTCAGCGTCCGCGACCTTGGCCAGTTGCTCGTTCAGGCTGGCGTTGTAGTCGCTGCATTCGTGCGACTTATCCAGCAGCCCGGCGATAGGGCGCATGGCTTCCAGCATGTCCTGTGCCCATTGCACCATCGGGATGTCTTTGCCGTCGTTGTTGAGTAACAGACCCGGTTGCCGGCCGGTATTGACCACCGCTTCAAGATTGGCGGCCTGAATGTCCTGCTCCTTGTCGTCACAGGCAGGGCTATTTTCAAGGAGGCAGTACAGCAAGAACGTGTCCATGAAACGCATCTGCGCGGCGTCCAGGCCAACCGGAGAGAAGGGGCTGATGTCCACGCAGCGCACTTCGATGTATTCAATACCGGCCCGGACCAGCGCACACAGCGGAGTTTCCCCGGAGTTGGCAACGCGTTTGGGTCGAATAGGGCTGTAAAACTCATTCTCGATTTGCAGCAGGCTGTCATTCAACTGCTGGTAGTCACCAGTCTGGCCTGCGGGGATGTCCTGGTATCCCTTGTGCGGCTGCACGATGGCGCTGGACAGGGTGGTCACATAATTGTCCAGCGAGTTATAGCAAACATTTAGCTCGCCCTGGGCATCGCTGTTGTAACCCAGTCCGCCCATTCGCAATGCCGTGCCATATGGCATGTACAGGCTCTTGCCTGTTTCATCGAAGGCTTGCAGGCCGTGGTTGTCGCGGCCTTTGAGGAAGCTGGAGCACACCGCTGGCGACGCGCCGTACAAATAAATCAGCAGCCAGGAGAAGCGTTTGAAGTTGCGAATCAGTCCGAGGTAGCGCTCGCTGATGTAATCTGCCTGTTTGCCGGGGCTGCCAGCATCCCGCCAGGCTTTGTCCCAATAGGCCTGCGGCATCGAGAAATTGTAGTGAATGCCGGCAATCGCTTGCATCAGTCGCCCATAGCGGTGGCCCAGGCCGAAGCGATAAACCGTTTTCATGCGTGCGACGTTCGAGCTGCCGTAGCGCGCAACAGGTATGTCGGCATCGCCCGAGACGATACACGGCATGCTGGCGGACCACAGCAGTTCGTCGCCTAGTTGTTGGTAAGCGAAGCTGTGGGTGTCTTCGAGCTGCTCCAGGCTTTGCTCAATGCTGGCATTGACCGGGGTAATGAATTCCAGCAGCGATTCGGAGTAATCCGTGGTAATGGAGGAATGGGTGAGCGCAGACCCAAGCCCCGCTGGATGTGGTGTCTGGGCCAGTTTGCCCTGTGGTGTTATGCGCAGGCTCTCTTTCTCAATACCGCGATTAATGGCGGTGAGTAAGCCCCGAGCATCTGGCTGCGCCAGTGCCTGCAACTGTGTTTGCAAATGGGAAGCCAACGGAATCTCCTTAAGACTGAGCAGGCGTACCGATAGTCGCGAGGCTGGTGCCGAACCGGCGACCCCACAGCGGCTTTCCTGAAATGCCGGCAAGTGTATCTGCCAATGTCAGTGGAGTACAGTTGCACTGACATTGACGCGATGCAGAGGTATCAGGTCAAGCGGTCGAGATATTTTTGCAGCAGCTGGCAGGCGAAACCGTTCTGTACCTCGCTCTCTGCGCCGGTGGCGAGCATTATGCGCGACAGGATCAAGCCGAAGCGCATGCCGGCAAATATCTGGTAATAATCGTAGTCGCGTGCCGAGTAACCGGATGCCTGCTCCCATTGTGCAATGGTGTCCTGGTAGGTGGGCAAGCCCTCCAGGCGTGGACATCCCGGTAGCTTCCGGGATTGAGAGCGCCGGGATGCTGACGTTTATTATTGTAAGGCTGTATAGAATACGTGCGCACAGTCGCAGTGACTACTGGCGACGCTTGGCCATGGCCTGTGGTATATCGACTAATACTGCTGGAATCGGCACTTCGATGTCCTTTCGCACTTGTCCGTCGGCGGCAAAATGCTACAGTATGGCGCAATTATAAAGTGGGAGCGTACAGTGCGGATTACCGAGTGGCTGAAAATATTGTCTGCGGAGCAAGGTTCGGATTTATATCTGAGTACGGGTGCTCCCCCCTGTGCAAAATTTCAGGGTGAACTCAAACCCATCTCCAGTGAGATCCTGCAGCCGGGGGAGATCAAGGAGATTGCGTACGAAGTGATGGACCCCACCCAGCGCGCCGCCTTTGAGACCGAACTGGAGATGAATCTGGCGATCTCTATTTCCGGGTATGGCCGTTTTCGTATCAATATATTTCTGCAGCGCAACGAGGTCGGTATTGTGGCGCGTAATATTGTTGCGGACATCCCCCGCTGGCAGGATTTGCGCCTGCCGCCGCTGCTGACGGAAGTTGTCATGCGCAAGCGCGGGCTATTCCTGTTTGTGGGTGCGACGGGCTCGGGGAAATCAACCTCCCTGGCGGCGCTCATTGATTATCGCAACAGCAATAGCAGCGGTCATATTGTGACCATTGAGGACCCGGTGGAGTATGTGCACAGCCACAAGAAGTCCATCGTCAACCAGCGTGAAGTCGGCGTGGATACCCGCAGTTGGCACAACGCTCTCAAAAATACCCTGCGCCAGGCGCCGGACGTCATCCTGATTGGCGAGATCCGCGACCGGGAAACCATGGAGCACGCGATCTCTTTCGCCGAGACTGGCCATCTCTGTATCTCGACCCTGCACGCCAACAATGCCAACCAGGCGCTAGACCGCATTATCAACTTTTTCCCGGAAGAGCGTCGCCCCCAGTTGTTGATGGATATGTCGATGAATATGCAGTGTATTGTGTCTCAGAGACTGATCCCGACTGTCGACGGCAAGCGCTGCGCTGCTATCGAGATCCTGTTGGGCACGCCAATGATTGCTGACCTGATCCTCAAAGGCGAGATTGATGGCATTAAAGAGATCATGCAAAAGTCGGAAAATATTGGCATGAAGACCTTCGATTCAGCGCTGTTTGAGCTCTACCAGGAAGGCCTGATCTCCGAAGATGAGGCGCTGCGCAATGCCGATTCGGCAAATAACGTGCGGCTGAAAATCAAGTTCGCCAAGGACGATGGCGGCGCCGATGACAATTCTCTGGGTCTCAGCCTTACCTCCATGGACGATGGCGAATTCAATCCCGGCTGAGCACTGATTGAGCCCTGCTAGGCGATACCCTCTTCCCGCAGGGTGGGCAGGACTTCATCGTTAAACAGCTTGAGACTCTGCCACGCCAGATCCGGATGGATGCCCCCACACAGCGGGTGGAACATAATGGGTTGGGCGCTGACCATTTCGCGGGCCGCCGCAATCAGTTCCTGTGGACGATAAACTTTGTAGGCGCCGCTCGCGCGCAGCTCATCGCTGTTGTCGAAGTGTTTGTAGGGGCTGAAAACCTGCGCTTGTTCCGCCCAGTCCGCATACATATTCGTCTCGTGCTGCACGTGTGGCGCAATTTTCTGCCAGTAGGCGTCAGGGTCTTCTGCGACGAAGGTCACCGTGGAAGGCGCGGACGGCATCGGCCCCGGATCCGTTTTCCCCTGCGCTATTAACGCTTGCCGATAATATTCAAAGATTTCCGGTCCGGAGGGGACAAAGAAGTCAGCTTCTCTGGCGGCGCGTCGGGCGGCGGGCTTACTGCTGCCGCCCATGAGAATCATGGGCCGGGGCTGGCTGAATGGTTTGGGGGTAATGGTGATCGTGCGACCCTCGAATTCAAAGGTCTCGCCGCTCCAGGCTTGCTTGAGGAAGGGGCCAATATCGTCCATGTACTGTTTGCGCACCTTCAGGTTTTTGCCGGCGGCAGAAAACTCCTCTTCCCGATAACCACCGCTGAGAATAGGGATGACACGGCCGCGGCTGATATGGTCCAGCACGGTGAGATCCTCGGCCAATCGCACCGGGTCGTGTAGAGGGGCTATCAACGCCGAGATATAAATACGCATATTGCTGGTGCGTGTCGCGATAGCGGAAGCCAGCACCAGCGGAGAGGGGCAATACCCGTCATCGGAGCCATGGTGTTCCGACAGATGGACACTGCCAATACCTTGTTGGTCTCCCCAGGCGCACATTTCTATGGCAGCCTGATACAGATCAGTCTGCGATGCTGTGGAAAATTCGGGTAGGCGCATATCAAAGCGCAGCGTGACATCAGCCATAAAAACTCCTGGTTTATCGGATTCTGGTGTGCCGCCCTTATGTCGAAGTCTCGCTCAGGGCGGGGCAGGTGTAGACCTTATATTTAGTGGCTGCGTGAGCGCCAGCTTCAACGTTCCATTATCGCAATCATCGCTACCCAGGTGTCAATATCAGAGTCATCGGCATTCAAAATCTGGAAGCCTGCCATCCAGGGTTGTTGCGCGTCGTTACTCGGCAAGCACCAGCGTACTTCTCCCGCCAGATAGAGCGTGTCTGGTGCATTGGGCAGGTCTATGCCGATGTGCAAAATAGCACCAACGGTAATCTCCTCTGACAGAATGACCTGCAAGCCGCCACGCGACACATCCACAGTTCTGCAGGTAATCATTGTTCCCGACTTACTTTGACCCAGACGGGGAGAAAGCAGTTCGATAAACGTCGTGCTGGCTATCGGAAGCCGCAGGTGCTTTCTTCTTTGCTCAGTCATAGGCGTGCTCCATCGCTACTCTTGATCGAGTTCTTTTCGAGCCGCGGTGACGTCATCCCGGAAGTTCGAGAGTGCTTCAAGTACATCGACCAGGCCTTTGTCGATGAGGTTGAGCATCTCCTCCCTGCCTACCTGCCGCATCTTGACGCCCTTTCTGTTTACAAAAATATAGTGATCATTCTCCAGATCGTAGACGGCCAGTCGCGCCATTAGCGGAGTCTCGCCATCGTGGAACCCCAGCCATGCCCCCATGGGGAGGTCGATTTCTCGCTCTTGCTGGCCCTGAGTCACCGGCATTTTCCGATCGTCCTGGCTATCCGCCGCATTACTGGGCAGGGTCTCTGGCTCGCGTTCGTTACTTTCGACCTGCGTCAGGAGGAATTCCAGAGTCGCGTCATCGTCCTCAGGCAGATCGGGCGGGCTCTCCTGATCAACAGCGATGTGCCCGGCCTGTTCGGTCAGGTACTCCGGATTGCTATAATTGTCTGCAGCTTGGGCAGTGATGTCCTCTGTGCCGTTATCGGTTTCAGGTTCCGGTTCTTGCGCTCGCGGAACAAAATACCCTCCGCGAGCTTTGATGGCTTCGGCCTGCTCGCTGAGGTAACCACCGCCACCTTGGGGTTTTTGTCCTGTGGGCTGGCTTCTGTCCTGCGGCGCTTGGCCTTGCGACACGGCAGCGTTCTGGTCATCACGCTGCTGCGATGGCGCATTGAGGTGTGCGCGGTTTGCCCCGGTCGAGTCCTGGGCCGAAGCGGGATCCTTCGCCGGCGCCGTTTGTGGTTCAAGATCCGGCTCCGGCTCCAGTTCCAATTCCAACGCTGACTCAAGCTCTGACTCAAGCTCTGACTCAAGCTCTGACTCTGACTCTGACTCTGACTCTGACTCTGACTCCAGTTCCAGTTCCAGTTCCAGCTCTGACTCCAGCTCTACCTCTGACTCCGATTCGAACGTCAGTTCCAGCTCAGATTCCAGTGCTTCCAGAGCCTTCGCCAAATCCAGATCCGGTTCCACAACAGGCACCGCTTCTATCACCGTTTCTCTTACTGGCAGGGTCTCTATCTCCGGCGCCGACCTTGAGACGGGTGTCGGTTCCGCCTCCGGGGGCGATGTCGGTTGCGCTTGTGCCAGTGCACTTGCCAGGGCATCCAGGATTTCGACGGAATCAATTCCTACCGCATGGGCCAGACAAAGACTGAAGCTTGCTCCGCTGTTGAGCGCTTTCACTTTGTCCTGTGTAATTAACCGTTGAAACTCTGAGAAGCTCAGTTGCAGGACTTTAATGCCCGCCAGATTGGTGAACAACAACTGCTGTGATTGCTCTACCTTGAGCACGAGTTGAACTCGCACAATCCCCTCTTTGCCGATCTCTACACTGAACCACTGCCCCTCATGCCAATTCTTCAGTGCGCCGGGATTTTGCGTTTCGCCGGCGTTAACGTGCTCACCTTCCACCACGATGGGTGGTATGTGGAGGAGTTCCATCGGCTGCCTGCGCAGGATTCGCAGGTGGGCAAACTCGACCAATCCCATGGACTCGTTTACTGCCTCGGTATCGTGGTGCAAGCTCAACAGCCAGCGCCGCATTTCTTTCGGAAGTTGCGTAACCACCTCAAAAATATGCTGGCGGCGCGTTTCATCCGCTTCCACCGTGTTCTGGAACGAGTCCAACAGGGTTCTGGTGGTGCTGGACATTTTTCCCCACTGTTCGGAGCCCGCGCCAAACTTCAGCAGGAGCAATTGGGCGCTGGTGTACCAGGGCCCTTTGAGAAAGCCTCCAATTTCCTGTGGTGCGGGATGCTTTTCCAGTGCCGCATTGATCATTCGTGCGGCCTCCTGTTTGGCCGCCGCAGTTTTTACTTTGCCGGCTTCGGCTTCCACCACGCGCTGGATCATACGCTGTGCCCGCGCCTGATCGCGTTCCGCTGCAGTCGAAAACTCAGCGCAGATATCCGCCAGGCTGGTGGAGGGGTTTTCAAACCACCGTCTGGATTCGTCCACAGCATTGGTGACTTGCTGCTCCAGAATCGCGCCCACTCTATCCAGTCGCGCCTGCCAGCCGATAGCCCTGGCCTGAATGCTATCCAGCAACTGATGGAGGGGATGAGCGCCGGGCTGCAGGAATGTTGGGTCTGTGAGCGCGAGCGCGGCCGACAGGGGCTTGAGCCGACGAACCTGGGCGGCGACACGGCCTTCCAGCGGCGACTGCTTCTCCCAGATCTCCAGTGCTTTGCCGAGCCAGCGCAAAATGGCGATCTGTTCCGGTGAGGGTGTCGCCGGGTCACCAATGGCTTCGGTCTGGCCAGCCAGGGCTACCCAGGGAGAAAGACTGAAGTTGTCGATATTTTTGAGGTATTCAAGTAATTCGTCGAGTTGCATGGGGTGCGCATGGCTACTGACGCCTGCGGGCTCGGCATAGCGGTCCAGCACCAATTCGCGCAGTGAACAGGGGAATGGAACGTGTTCGGGACCGAGTTTCAGGGGACTAACTTCCCTATGATCAGTGCAATGAGAAAACCCCACAGGGCAACGAGCACCACGAGGCGCCATTTAGCCGGAGGTGGCTGTTCCTTGAACGTCGTGGAGCGTTGAGCAAGGTTGTGGGAGCCGCAAGCCGGGCATTCTCCCAGTTGACCACTTTTTTTTCCGCGGTAGCTGCAATCTTTGCAGAGATAGGCCATGGGGGTTATCGGCTGCTCTTGAGAAGTTGGTCGACAATACGTTCAAGTTGCTTAAGGTTATTGCATTCGGCACTAAAATGACAGGCGCTTTGGTAGCGCAGCATTTCAGAATCCCCGCTGCCCCAGGCCCTGCGAGATTCGGGGTTGAGCCAGATGACCTGTCGCGCACGTTGGTAAATACTTTGCATAATATCCAGTTTTGCATCGCCATTATTATTGCGCGCATCGCCGAGAATGATCACGGTGGTATTGCTGTTGATATCGTCCAGCGCGAGTTTGGCAAAGTCCAGCAGGCTGTTGCCGTAGTCGGTGGCCCCGCCGTATTTCCAGTTCACCAGTTCAATGGCCTTTTCGACTGGGTGGTCATCGAAATACGAGCTAACTTCGCCTAAATGGCTGGAAAAGGCGAAGCTGCGAACCTTGGGCAGGATGTCCTGCAAACTGTACAGGAACAGCAGTAAAAATTTGGCATAGGCGGCGACGGAACCGCTGACATCACACACCGCGAGTATCTGCGGTTTCTCCTTTTTCACCTGTCGCCAGTAGGTGTTAAACATCACGCCGTCATGGGGGATGCCCTTGCGCATCGTTTTTGCCATATCGAGGCGACCACGTTTCAGGAGCTTGCGTCTGCGCGAGTGGCGACTGGCCAGTTTTTTGGCCATTTTTCGAATCAACTCGTGCACCTTGTGCAGGTACAGGTGTTCGATGTTGTTCATCCGGGTTTTGCTCAGGATGTCGTCCATGAATTGCCGGGTCTTACCCTCGGCGTGCAGCAGATACTCCCGCTCCACATAGTCGCGTACCTGCTCCCGCAGCGTATCGCGGTAGCGCTGTAGCACGGGCAGGGCCGGGCTCTCGTCCTGCTCCAGTGCAATCACTGCGTTGCGAATGTGCTCCTCACCCATCGCATCGAGAATACGGCGCGTGTACTGGCCTTTCTGCGTGAACATCTGAATTTGCTGTAGACCAACACGCTCTGCGGCCTGATTCATCGCCAGTGTCAGTTCAGTGCGATCATTGCTGAGAAGATTTTGCAGCAGCGGGGTTTGTAACGCAGATTGCAGGGCTGGACTGTTCTCAGCGGCCAGTTGCAGTGCTGCCAGCTGGGTGGCGGTGAAATCCTCTGCCTGTCTGGCGGCATTTTCTGCGGGAGATGCGCTGGCCTCGGGGTCGGTAGCGCTCGGAGTGTCCTCGGCGGCAAAATCGGCGAGAGACTGCTGAAAGAATCGGTCAAAGCAGTGCAGGAAAATGACTTCTTCCTCTGGCGTCTTGGCCAGTGTCATCGCCAGCCCGTCACGCAGCAGGTTGCGGTCGGCATACCCCAGGCTTCGGGTAACCTCCACGGCATCCAGTGTCTCCGCAGGCGATATCCTGACTTCGTGGGTGCGCAGGACCTGAATAAAATCGACCAGATTGGACTGCATAGTAACTGTTTCTCCGCTCGGCGAGGTATTATCCGGTAGCGTGACCGTCGGTGATATTGCCGTTCACCAGTGCGCGCAGTTCGTTATCGGTAGCCTCGATATCCTCCTCATACTTGAGTAGTACATTCAGCGTGCTGCGCACCAGTTCCTCTTCCAGATGCTCTGCGTGCAACAGCAACAGACTGCGCGCCCAATCGATAGTTTCTGAAATGGCGGGTGCTTTCTTCAAGTCCAACTGACGCAGCGAGTGCACGAAGCCCACCAACTGGTGGCGGAGCTGCTCGTCAATGCCGGGTACACGGCTGAGCACAATGCGCTCTTCGAGCTCTATAGTGGGAAACGGAATATAGAGGTGGAGACACCGCCGCTTGAGGGCGTCGGAAATATCCCGCGTATTATTGCTGGTCAGGAACACCATCGGCGTAGTGCGCGCTTTCACCGTACCGATCTCGGGGATGGAGATTTGGTAGTCAGAGAGAATCTCCAGCAACAGCGATTCGAACTCGTAATCGGATTTGTCGACTTCGTCGATCAACAGTATGGCACCCTTCTCCTGCTGCATGGCTTTGAGCAGGGGTCTGGGTTCCAGAAATTCCTCGGAGTAAAAGATGTCCCCGAACTGATGCAGTTTTGCGACGGACTCGGCGAGGCTCTGTGCGCCCTGCAGCAGATCCCCCAGCTTTTCCTTGAGCACCTGCGTATACAGCAACTGTTTGCCGTACTTCCATTCATACAGTGCTTTGGCCTCGTCCAGACCTTCGTAGCACTGCAGGCGAATTAGCGGGGTATCGAGCAGCTGGGCAAGGGTTTTGGCCAGCTCCGTCTTGCCCACTCCGGGAGGGCCCTCGACCAGCACGGGTTTGCGTAGCTGGAAGGCCAGGAATACCGCAGTGGCAATCTTGCGACTGCAAATATAACCGTGGGATTCAAAACCCTGCTCAATGGCCTCGACGGAGGCGAGTTGTGGAAATTCTAGAGTATGCACCGGCGTACCTCGACTATGGAGGTCCTATTGTACGCGATAGATGACGCGGGGAAAGCTAGCCACCGGTAGTATTCATAAATCGCACAATATCCGGACTTTCATCCAGATCGAAGTGATGGCGTTCCGGTTTGATGGCTATGGCATCCACGATGCTACGCTTGAGTCTGTCCAGGGTGTAGTCTGGCGAGCGCAGTACGGCGCGCAGGTCTACCGAGTGCTCGTTGCCCAGACACAGCAACAGGCGGCCTTCGGCAGTGACTCTCACCCGGTTACACAGGTGGCAGAAATTATTGCTGTGCGGTGAAATAAAACCGATACGTGTGGGCTGGCCTGCAGTGCGAAAATAGCGGGCGGGGCCGTCCTGGCCAGCGGGATCACCCAGCGGTTCGAGTGCATATTTGCGGGCAATGATCTCGCGCAGTTCCTCGCTGCTACAGAAGCTCAGGCGTCGGTCGTGTTCGTCTATCAGCCCCAGCGGCATTTCTTCGATGAAGGCGATATCAATACCGCGCTGTAACGCGAAGTCCACCAGGTCGACCACTTCATCCTCATTGCGGCCCTTGAGAATGACGGCGTTCAGCCTGATACGCTCAAAGCCGGCGGCAATGGCTGCATCAATGCCGGCAATGACCTGATCGAGATTGCCGTGCCGCGTTAGCTGGCGAAAGCGACGGGGCTGTAAGCTGTCCAGGCTGATATTGATACGTGTTACCCCCAGCTCGCTCAGGGAGCCAGCCAGGCGCTGCAGCTGTGAGCCATTGCTGGTGATCGCCAGCTGGTTCAGGCCGGGGAGTTGCCCCAGCGGTTTGATCAGCGACAGGATGTTATTGCGAACAAGTGGCTCGCCACCGGTGAGGCGTATCTTGCCCACGCCCAATTCCACAAAGGCGCGGGCTACTTCGTGTAGCTCCTCCAGCGTGAGTACGTGTTGTTTGGGGGCAAAGGTCATGTCCTCGGCCATGCAGTAGACACAGCGGAAATCGCAGCGATCCGTCACTGACAGTCGCACATAGTCAACACGCCGTTGAAAGCGGTCTATCAATACTGTGGGAAGCGCATTTTTCATCCGCACCAGTGTAGCCTTTAGACGGGGGCTACTCCATAGCGGGGTTTACACTATCAACGCTCTGAGACACGATGTAGCGGGGTTGATTGATAGGGAATAATAATTTGTCGGCGATAACGAATTGGGCGCTGTGGCTGGGCCCGCTGTTGGGTGCGTGCACTGCCGCTGCAAGTCTGGCATTTGGCCATGGTGCGGATTTGGCGACAGTGGGGTTCGTCGCTGCGGTGTGCGTCATCTGGTGGGTGTTTGAACCCGTCCCCATTCCGGTGACTTCGCTGTTGCCGCTGGCCGTATTGCCGTTGATGGGGGTGCTTACGCCCCGGGAAGTTGGCCAGGCTTACGGTTCACCCCTGATCCTGCTGTTGCTCGGTGGCTTCCTGCTATCCAAGGCGATGGAGCACTCCGGAGCGCATCGTCGTATCGCATTCGGCATGGTGAAACTGTTTGGTACCAGCAGTACGCGCCGACTGGTGATGGGTTTTATGGCGGCGGCGGCGGTATTGAGTATGTGGATATCCAATTCCGCCACGACGCTGATGTTGTTACCGGTCGCACTGGCGGTACTGGACGGCGTTGATGACAAGGAGAAACTGGCTCCGCCACTGCTGCTGGGGATCGCCTATGCGGCCAATATTGGCGGGCTGGGCACACCCATTGGGACGCCCCCGAATCTTATTTTCATGCAGGTGTATGAGCAGACCACCGGTACTGCCATCAGCTTTACCCAGTGGATGGGCTGGGCGCTTCCGGTGGTGGCGATACTGGTGCCAGCGATGGCGCTGATACTGACGCGCAACATGGGCGGCAGCCTGCGGCTGCAGTTGCCCGCGATGGGACCCTGGCAGGCTCAGGAGCGCAGGGTCATGGTGGTGTTTAGCCTGACGGCCCTGGCGTGGGTCACGCGCAGCGAGCCCTTCGGTGGCTGGAGTACCTGGTGGGGTGTGCCCGAGGCCAATGACGCCTCCGTGGCTTTATTGGCTGTGGTCGTGCTGTTTCTGGTGCCGAATGGTAAGGGGGAGCGCCTGTTGACCTGGGAGCGCGCGAGTACCATTCCCTGGGGCGTACTGCTGCTGTTTTCAGGGGGCATTTGCCTTGCTGAGGGGTTTGTGAAGTCTGGCTTGAGTGGGTTGATGGGGCAGTGGTTAGTGGGGTTGATCAGCATGCACCCCTACGCGTTGATGGCGCTGGTCTGTCTCGCCGTTACATTTATGACAGAGACGACCTCCAATACGGCCACTACTGCGCTGCTTATGCCGGTGCTGGCTGCTGCGGCATTGGCGGCCGGTATTGCGCCAGAACTGATCATGGTACCGGCGGCTATGAGCGCCAGTTGTGCGTTTATGCTACCGGTTGCCACGGGACCCAACACAGTGGTGTTTAGCAGCGGGTTGATCAGTACCGCCCGCATGGCGCGGGAGGGATTTCTGATCAACCTGCTGGGTGTCGCCGTTATCAGTAGTGTGTGCTACCTGTTGCTCACCTAGAGCGGCACAGCGAGTGTGCGGTTACAGCAGTGCCAGGATGGTCTCAGCTGAACTCACTTCCACGCCGGGGCCAGTTTCCACATTCAACTGGGTAACAGTGCCGTTGTCGACGATCATCGCGAACCGCTGGCTGCGTGTGCCCAGGCCAAATCCACTGCCGTCCAGTTCCAGGCCCAAACCCGCCGTGAGTTCGCCGTTGCCGTCAGCCAGCATCAGCAATTCCTCGGCATTCTGGCTCTTGCCCCAGGCGCCCATCACGAACGCATCATTCACTGCCATGCAGACAATGGTATCCACGCCTTTTGCCTTGATTTTGTCTGCATTCACCACGTAGCCGGGCAGGTGAGTGATGCTGCAGCCGGGGGTAAACGCGCCGGGGACTGCGAACAGCACGACCTTTTTGCCGTCGAAAATGTCCTTGGTGGTGATGTCTACAGGCCCTTTCTCGCCCATGGTTTTCAGTGTGCAGGAAGGAATTTTATCGCCAGTTTTGATGGTCATGTTACGCTCCTAGAAATTCAGCAAAGCCAAAGTGAAATGGGATAATAGCAGATGAGCGGTGAAACGCACTGCCCGCTGTGTGCGGGGCGTACGATATCGTCCTATAGCAGTGATCGTCGCCGCCCCTATCTGATCTGTGGTACGTGCAGTCTGGTGTTTGTGCCGCCCGAGCACTACCTGTCCCGGGATGCGGAGCGCGCTGAATACGAGCTACATCAGAACGATATCGCTGATCCGGGCTATCGCCAGTTCCTGTCGCGTTTGATGGAGCCGCTGGTCGCGCGCCTGTCACCGGGCGCTCATGGACTGGATTTCGGTTGCGGACCGGGACCTGCACTGGCGCATATGTTGCGCGAGTCAGGGTTTCAGGTCGCACTCTACGACAGTATCTTTGCCCCTGAGAAAGCCGCACTGGAGGCGAACTACGCGTTTGTGTGCGCCACGGAAGTGGTTGAACATCTGCACTATCCCGGCCGTGAACTGGCGCGATTGTGGTCGCTGCTGCAGCCTGGAGGATGGTTGGGCATCATGACCAAATTGCGACGTGATCGAGTCGCCTTCGACAGCTGGCACTACAAGAATGATCCCACGCACGTGTGTTTCTTCAGCGCCGACACCTGGCAATGGTGGGCCCTGCAGCACGGCGCCAGCCTGGAGATTATCGGTGCAGATGTCATTCTGCTGCAGCGCGGTCGAACTGCTCCATCTCCGCAACCATATTGACGTAAATCGATTCGCAGTCGTGATAGAAGCTGAGCTCGTCATCGCCCAGGTAGGGGGCAACCATGGTGAGCAATTGCAGCACACCCTGATGAATAATGATTTGCGGTAAGCGATTGTCGTGGAGCAGCGCCTCGTAACTGAACCAGAATGTCAGGTTGAGTGTCATGTTGTCGGCGAGCCCAAGCAGTTGCTGGCCTTTCGCGTCGATCACTTCCTGCTGTAACAGTGCCTGGCATATCGAGTACAGCGCAGCGCGTTTTAACTGCATCAACCGCTTGAAGCTGCGCTTTATGTCCGGATAGCGCTGCAGGAGATTGTCGAGATTGTGGTACAGGAAACGATACTGATACATCTCCTCCAGAACCACATAGAGGTAGTACCAGTTTTCCTCAACGCTGCCGTCGCCGGTGCTGAGCGGTCGCTCGATCGGCGCGGTCAGCGTATGGTGCATCGCCTGTTCGTATTGCTGGAACAGCTCGGTGATGATCTGATCCTTGCCTTTAAAATGGTAATAGAGATTGCCAGGACTGATATCCAGCTCATTGGCAATGTCTATGGTCGTGGTGGTGGCCTCACCCTCCTCATTGAATAGTGCCAGGCTGGTGTGGAGAATGCGATCCCGGGTTTTCATGCGGTGAGCGGATCAGGCCTTGGGCTTCTTGCTCGCGACAGGTTTCCTGGGCACCGATGCCTTTTTCCGGCCAGCGACTGTTTTTCGGGGTGCCTTTGGGACAGGGGCTTTCTTTTTCCCTACGCCCTGTTCTGCCAATGCTTTACTGAGCTTGTCGACTTTACGCGTGAGCTGGTCAACCTTTTTGTTCAGGGCTGCAAGGTCTTCGATGCGCGCGGGACGTTGATTGTGAAAGTTTTCGCGCACGCGGTTGATGCGCTCTTCCACGGAATTTCGGGCGGAGGCAGTACTTTCCCTGGCGTCTTCCTCCAGCGCTGTGCCTGCTTTCACCAGATCGCGAAATAATTTTGGCGGTTCCATGGCTTTTTCCAGTCTACCTTGTGCTTCCTCGACGGCCTTGCCGTAGGCGCCCACACCGGCCAGCCAGATATTCTTGGCGATCTCACTGGCCTTGTCGGTGACTTTATTCTTTTCATCACTCATACGGACTGCCTTCCCCGTGCGGGGGCGTGCTATGAAGCTGGCGGATTAGGGATGCCTATTAAAGCAGATTGGCAGACAAAAAAAAGGGGCTACAAAGTAGCCCCCAAAAAGGTCCCTGACAAGCAGGGTAATATTCCCTGGATGGGATTTGTTCAGGCAGCAGATTTGAAGCGAACGGAATCTTTCAGTTCTTCAAAGCGTGCCTTTGCCTTTTTCAGCTGGGCGTCCAGTTTTTTGCGGTCGGTCAACGACTCCAGCTTGGGGAGGTCGATGTCCTTAATGGCACCTTTTGCTTCTTTCTCGAGCTTCTCGCCACGCTTGACCAGCTCTTTGTACACTTTGTCAGCTTTCTTGCGACGCGCTTCCATTTGCTTTTGCATTTCGCTCAGCTGCTCTTGCGCCTGGTCGTATGCCTTGCCGTAAAAGCCGAGGCCAGCCAGAAATACATTGCGGCCCGTTTCCTGAGCATTGGCAGCGAAATCAGGTGCTGCTTTTTTGGCAGTAGCGCGCTTGGTCGCAGGCTTGCGCTTAACAACAGGCTTGCGCTTGGCAGGGGCCTTGCGTGCAGTTTTGGGTGCAGTGGTGGTTGCTTTGGCTGCTTTGGTCGTGGTGGTGGTTGCTTCGGCCATGGGGATTCTCCTGATCAGGCGCATGTGTCAGTGGGATACCCCACTTGTTGGTCGCCAGACTACGGAAAAAAATTAGAATAAACATACTAGAAAAAAGTGACTTATTTGTGGCGGGAAAATGGTGTTGGCTTTTTACCGCAAGAGAGCCTGAAATACGTCAGGCAACAAAAAAGGGCCCACTGTAAAGCGGGCCCTTTTGCGGTCTTTCAGAGCTTTAGGCAGATTTGGGTCCGGCTGCCACAATGGCGTCTGAGGCTTTGAAGCTTTTGATATTTTCCTCAAACAGCGCGGCTAACTTGCGTGCCTGTTCGCTATAGGCAGCGTCAGTTCCCCAGCCTGTGCGCGGATCCACGTACTGCGGATCGACACCGGGGATTTCAGTGGGAAATTCCAGGTTGAGAATGTCGAGGTGCGCGGTGGGGGCGTTGAGTAATGCGCCGCTCTGGCAGGCATTCACCACGGCGCGCGTCACTGGAATAGGGAACCTTGAGCCGGTTCCGCCCGGCGCACCGGAGCCGCCAATCCAGCCGGTGTTGACCAGATAAACGCGGCTTTCGAAATCATCAATACGCTTCATCAACAGTTCCGCGTAATCACTGGCTGGCCGCGGCATGAACGGGGCGCCGAAACAGGTAGAGAAAGTCGGGTGAATCCCCGCTTCCGCGCCGAGTTCCGTCGATCCTACGCGCGCGGTATAACCGCTGAGAAAATGAAATGCGGCGGCCTCCTTGGATAAGATGGAGACGGGGGGCAGCACACCGGAAACGTCGCAGGTGAGGAAAATGACGCATTTCGGCTCGCCGCCGCAATTGTTTTCTGTGCGTTTCTCGACGTGCTCCAATGGATAACAGCAGCGACCGTTTTCCGTGAGGCTGGTATCGCTGTAGTCGGCATGGCGTTCATCGTCCAGTACCACGTTTTCGATAATCGCGCCAAAGCGGATGGCGTCCCAGATCACCGGCTCATTTTTCTGGCTCAGGTCGATGGTTTTGGCATAGCAACCACCTTCGAGGTTGAACACAGAGCCTTTGGCCCAGCCGTGCTCATCGTCGCCGATCAGATAGCGATCGGGGTCGGCGGACAGCGTTGTTTTACCCGTGCCGGACAGACCGAAGAACAGGGTGGTATCGCCGTCCTCGCCCACGTTGGCACTGCAGTGCATGGGCATCACGTCTTTCTCCGGCAACAGGAAGTTCTGTACCGAGAACATGGATTTCTTCATTTCACCGGCATAGCGCATGCCCGCCAGCAACACCTTGCGCTGTGCGAAGTTAATGATAACTACGCCATCGGAGTTGGTGCCGTCGCGCTCTGGAATACACTCGAAACCGGGAACGTTGAGGATGTTCCATTCGGGCTTGCGGCCGGCGTTGTAGGTTTTGGGTTGAATGAACATATTGCGACCGAACAGAGACTGCCAGGCGGTTTCTGTGGTGACTTTAACGGGCAGGTAGTGGTCGCTATGCGCGCCCACGTGCAGATTGGTGATAAATTTGTCGCGGATCGCCATATAGGACTGAACCTGATCCCAAAGCGCATCAAATTTGTCGCTGTCGAAGGGGCGGTTGACACTGCCCCAGTCGATGCTGTCCTCTGTGCTGGGCTCCTTGACCACGAACCGGTCGGCCGGAGAGCGCCCGGTGCGGTGACCGGTGGTCACCAGCAGGGCGCCGGTGTCGGACAACTCGCCTTCACCACGCTTAAGCGCTTCTTCAATCAATTTGGCAGTCGCCAGGTTGGTGTACGCCTGAGCGGTATGAATGTCTTGGGTCATGGTGCGTCCTGTCGTTATGAAGCGCAGGCCTGGTGGGACCTCAGCGCCATTCTTCGGGCTTCAAGGGGGCGCAATTATGTCAGAAGCGCGACAGTTTGCGAAATATATTGAACATAATTTCCCCGAATTTGAGTGAAGGTGTGATCAGTGTAAGGTTTTAGTCCCGTGGCCCTCTAATATATCGGCGAGGTCGTTGCGCTCAAACCGGTACCCCTGGTTACAAAATTCACACTCCATGGTGATGCTGCCGAGGTCTTCCAGCAGTTCGAGGATCTCCGTCGGATGCAGTGTAGACAGGGCGTTGCGGGTGCGCTCACGGGAGCAGGAACACTGAAAACGTATTGCGGACGGCTCAAACAGCCGCAGGGGGTCCTCGTGGAACAGGCGGTAGAGCAGGTCTGCGCTGTCCAGCGCCAGCAATTCGGCGTCTTTCACTGTGGCGGCGAGTGCGCACACGTGTTCCCATTGCTGCTGCCGCTGCGCCTCGTCGGGGCTGATCTGTGCCGGCAACTGCTGCAATAGCAGGCCGCCCGCCCGCTGGCCGTCGGCGGCCAGCCAAATGCGGGTGTTCAATTGCTCGGATTGCTTGAAGTAGCTGTCCAGGCTGTGGGCCAGGGAGCCCTGCTCAAGCGGCACAATACCCTGATAGCGCTGCCCGTTAGTCGGGTCTATGGTGATGGCCAATTGTCCATTGTGCAGCAGCACGTCAAAATCCTCCGATATGGCGTGCTCGGCGCCGCGGACGATACCGCGTACCTGCAGGGTATTGTCGCACTCCACCATGAGTAACGGTATCTGGCCCTCGGATCGCACCTGTAGCACCAGTTTGCCCTCAAACTTGAGGTTGCTGCTCAGTAGTACGGCGGCGGCCAGAAACTCGCCCAGCAGACGGCTTACGCCGTCTGCGTATTGATGAATGGCGAGTAACTCGCGATAGGCCGAGTCCAGCAGCGCACTCTCGCCGCGGATGTCGGCGTGTTCAAACAGGAATCGTTGGGATCGATCATCCGTATCGGGCCCGGGTATATCTGCTGATCTGCTCATGAATGGGATTCTTTCATTGTGATCAAGGTTTGTCTGGCGCGCCGCACAATGGGCGCCGCTAAACGTGCGGTGAGTGAAAAGTATATCGCAGACACGGGCACGGAGTTCAGTATGTGAGGCCAGTTGCCGAAAATTGTCGCAGGGCGGGGATATCGGCGCGATTACGGGCTAGAGTGTGCATTTACTTGAGGAGATACACGATGAGATTCAGCTATCAAGTCGGGATGTGTGATCCCGACCACTACCTTCCCCTGGCCAAGGCGGCGGAACAGGCGGGTTATCACGGCATTACCATACCCGACAGTATCTGCTATCCACAGGAGGCCAGCTCCAAATACCCCTACAACAAAGACGGTAGCAGGGAGTTTCTGGAGAGCGTGCCCTTCGTTGAGAGCCTGATCGCCGTAGCCGCCATGGCCGCTGTCACCGAGAAAATTCGATTTGCGACTTTCGTCTACAAACTCGCAGTGCGCCAGGCCGCGGTGGTGGCGAAACAGGTGCAGGGTATTCAGGTGCTGTCCAAAAACCGCTTTGATTTTGGTATCGGCATCAGCCCCTGGGAGGAGGACTTTGCGGTTTGCGGTGTCCCCTGGGAAAAACGCGGCAAGCGATTTGATGAACAGATTGCCATTTTGCGTGGTCTCGAAACCGGTGAATACTTCGGCTACAACGGCGAAATGCACAATATGCCGGCCAATAAAATGAACCCGGTACCGAGCCAGCCCACGGCGCTGTTGATAGGCGGACACACCGAACTCGCATTGAAGCGCGCCGCGCAGGTAGGTGATGGCTGGATGTGTGCAGGGGCAAGTATCGAAGAGCTTGAGACGTATATCGGTCGCATACATCAGTTGCGCCAGCAGTATGGGACGGCGGACAAGCCATTTCAGGTCTATACGACTGGCCAGGCCGCCTTCACGCCAGAGGGTATTGAGAAGCTCGAAAGCATTGGTGTCTCTGAGGTCATTATCGGTTTTCGCAATGTTTACGAAATGGAGGAAGACAAACCTCTGGACGAGAAAATTGCGATGCTGAACTGGTATGCCGGAGAGTTTATTCATGACTGAGTATGCCGCCAACACACCCGTTCTGGTGGGAATTGCCGCCGTGCAGCAGAAGGTGGACGATTACCAGCGGGCGCTGGAACCGGTGGCGCTGATGGCGCAAGCCCTGCGCGATGCGGCGGCGGATGCCGGTTGCGCGGATCTCCTGCGTCAAGCCGACGAGATCATGGTGCCCAAGAGTATCTGGGGTTACAGCGATCCCGGCCGCTTAGTAGCTGACAGCATTGGCGCGAATTCGGCCACCACGCTGCTGGCAGAATTCGGCATCCTACAGCAGACGCTGTTGACGCGCGCCTGCCAGCGCATTGAGGCGGGAGAATGCCAGATCGTACTGGTGACGGGCGGCGAGGCCAAGCATCGCGCACTCTGTGCACAAAAGGTGGGACAGGAGGCGTCCGAAACGCCCCAGGTGGATGTGAGTCCGGATACAACCCTGCGCCCGGAGGATGAAATGTGGTCGCCGGTGGAGTCCGCGAGCGGGCTTGGTATGCCGGTCGGGTACTACGCCATACTCGACAGCGCGCTGCGCTATAAGCAGGGCCTGAGTCTGGACGAGCACCGCGACCAAATGGCCAGCATGTATTCGCGCTTCAGCGAGTTGGCCGCCGATAACCCGGATGGCTGGTCTGATCAGGTGGTGCCTGCCGAGCACATCCGGGAACATTCCGCCGCCAATCGTATGTTGGCATTCCCCTATACCAAGCTCCATAACAGCCAGTGGAATGTCGATCAGGCGGCGGGCCTCATACTGTGCTCTGTAGAAATAGCCGAGACGCTGGGTATCGAGCGCAGCAAGTGGGTGTTTCCGCGCGCGTTTGCGGAGTCAAATTTCATGTCGGTGGTCGCCAGTCGCAAGGATCTGGGCGCCAGCCCGGGGTTCCGTATTGCGGGGGAGGCCGCGATGGAGCTGGCGGGCGTCAACTTCAGTGACATACGTTTGTGTGAGCTGTATTCCTGCTTTCCGTACGCTGTGCGGGTGCAGTTAGAGGAGTTCGGTATGAATCCGCAGGGCGATGTCAGCGTCACTGGGGGGATGACCTTTGGGGGTGGCCCGCTGAATAATTTCGTCTTTCAGGCAACGGTAAAAATGGCGCAGTTGCTGCGCCAGAATCCCGCTGAAGTAGGCCTGGTGACGACAGTCAGCGGTATGTTGACCAAGCAGGCCTGCGCACTGTGGTCGGCCACACCCGGCGCCGAGGGCTGGGCGTGTGCCGATGTGACCGAACAGGTTCGCCGGGAGAGCGATGAGTGTGAACTGGTGGCGGACTACGGCGGCACCGCCCTGGTGGCGGGCTATACAGTGCTGTATCAGGGTTTGGATCCCTGGCGCGCGGTGGCTGTCTTTGACCTGCCCGATGGTAGCCGCACGGTCGCCTACAGCGAGGACGCGCAAATGTTAGAGCACATGATGGCACAGGAGTGCTGTGGTGAGCGCTACGAGCTGGAAGGCGGCACCTTTCACTAGCTGGCCTGCGTTTTGCTGGAGCGAGGGATTAGCCGCGGCGAACATCCCGCGGTGTTTTCCCCGTCCATTTCAGGTAGGCCCGGCGGAAATTTGAGGCATCGCTGAAGCCCACCATATACGCAATGCTGGACAGTGGCAGCCGCTTGTTTTGCAAGTGGCGGGTGGCGTGTTCAGCGCGCACCTGATCCAGCAATCGCTGAAAGGATAGCTGCTCTTCGTCCAGACGGCGCCGATAGGTGCGTGGGCTGAGATTGAGCATCGCGGCGATCTGTGGCATTTGCGGGTACTGGCCCTCCAGTTTGCGCAGCAGGCGCAGGGTCCGCTCCGCAACGGAATTTTCCTCCTCAAGATCAGCCAGTAGTCTGGCGCACTCTGCTGCATAGAGATTGCGCAGCACCGGGTTGGAGGACGGAAGGGGGGTATTGAGTAACTTGCGATCGAAGAGTACGCGGCCCTGTGGTGCATCGAACTGGATGTCCTCGCCAAATACCTCGTAGTAAAGTGCGGCGTGATCTGGCTGGGGGTAAGGCAGCTCCATGCGCATGCTCAAGTCGGGTGTATTTAGCAAGCCGCGCAGTGTGTTGATGAGGGCGCCATAAAACAGTTCATAGCCGAATTCCACCGAGGCGTCCGCCGGTGTGCTCAGCACCGTTAAAATAGACTGCTCATCGATGGTTTCAAACTCAAAGTGCAGGCCTGACGCCAGCAGGTGATTGTATTTGAGGAATAGCTCTATCGCCTCGGCCAGGTCGGTGCAGGTCATAAAAGCCTGACCGAGGACGGCGTGAGCACTCAGGTTCAGACGCTGTCCGAGTTTGAGCCCCAGTGCCTGGTCACCGGTAAGCTCCAGGGCATTGGCGACGAGTTGGTTGAAATCGGCGTCAGGTATGCGTGCGCCGATTGTTGCCAGGCCGGTATTGGCGAAAGATGTGCCCGCGAGCAATTTTTGCTGATCGCATCCCAACTGCTCGGCCATGTCGATCAGGATCAGTATGTATTGGGCGGGTGTGGTGGTAATTGACATGTCGCCATTTGGCCATAAATGACCCTATTTTGACAAGACTTTACCTTGTTGCACCTGCAGCCATCGCGCATAGTCATTTACCGAGCAAAATCACGGAGCAATGGTTATGAAAATAGAATGGACTGGCACTACCCCCCGCAAGATTCAGCGCTACCCCGACGCAGCTTACCCTCATGAGAACCCTGTTCTGGAAGATGTTTTGACCAGTGCGGATGTGGATCATGTCGCTGAAATATTTCAGACGCCGTTGACGGGTTCCTACAACTGGGACTACAAGATACAGGACGACAGGATCAAGAAGCTTTACGATCTGGGCAAGCAGCTCAACTGGGATCCAGAGATGGATATCGACTGGGACCGCCCCTGGCCTGAAGCGCAGCAATCACCGGAGATGATGAATCTCCATGATTACGAGCCTTATCTGGCCATGGACGAGGAGACGAAAGCCGAGTTTTGGTTGCATATGAATGCCTGGAGCCTGTCTCAGTTTTTGCACGGTGAACAGGGTGCGTTGTTGGTAGCCTCCCAGCTCTGCTCCTGCGCCCCCACATTTAACGCCAAACTGTACGCCGCGTCGCAAACCTTTGACGAGGCCCGCCACGTGGAGGTGTTTAATAAATACCTGCAAACGCGTATCGGGATGATGTATCCGATCAATACGCACCTGAAAAGTATTATTGACAAGATTTTGACCGACCCACGCTGGGATATGAAATTCATCGGTATGCAAATTGTTATCGAGGGTCTCGCGCTCTCGGCATTTGCAACGACCCGTGAAACGACGCCTGATCCGGTGCTCAAGGATGTGGTATATCTGGTGACTCGGGACGAGGCTCGCCATGTCACCTTCGGTGTGAACTACCTGGAAGATTTCGTTAAGACGCTGTCCGATGAAGAGCGTGAAGACCGCGCCCAATTCGCCTACGAGGCCTGCGCAATAAGCCGCGAGCGCCTGGTGGCCACCGATGTATTCCGCCATTTTGGTTGGGATGTTGAGGAGGCGCGGAAAAAAGTGCTCGATGGTTTTGTGATGTCCACTTTCCGCAACCTGCTCTTTCAGCGCGTGATCCCAAATCTCAACCGCATCGGTTTGCTGACGGACAAAGTGCGTCCGAAATTTGAATCGTTGGGCATTCTGGACTACGAAAACCTGGCAACTGACGGTGACATCGATTGGTCAGAACTCGAGCGCCCGCTGGATACGCAAGAGGCGCAGGCCTATGAGCAGACTATGCTGGCTAAATTCGCCGAGGTTCATGAGGCGGACACCAAGAAGGCTAGCTCTGCAGCCTGACCGCGTGTGCCTCAGGGCATGATGTAGCTGATCACACGGCGCTGCCCATGGGAACATGGGCAGTCCCGGGTACTAAATGTAAGCAATAAAAAAAGCCGGCTTGTAAGCCGGCTTTTTTGTGTCTGCGGCGTAGCTGGTGTCAGGCAGACAGGGCTTTAACCTGTGCATTCAGGCGGCTCTTGTGACGCGCTGCCTTATTCTTGTGGATGATGCCTTTGTCTGCCATGCGGTCGATAACAGGAACGGCGCTATCGTAAGCGGTTTTGGCCGCTGCCTGATCGCCGCTGCCGATCGCAGCATTCACCTTTTTGATCACGGTGCGCACGAGTGAACGCAAGCTGGAGTTGTGTGATCGACGTTTTTCCGCCTGACGGGCGCGTTTCTTTGCTTGTGGGGAGTTCGCCACTGTAATACCTCAAAGGGAGTCAAAAAATTCGGAGGCGCGATTATTCACATTGCCCCCCCGAATGTCAACCGCTGTCTCACTGGTTTGGCTTACGTCTGCTGATGTATACTAACGCCTATTAGTTGTTATTGATCTGCTTCTCGAGGTTGGCGTTCTTGCCTATGGATAATTCAGCGACATCGACAGCCGCGGCGCCCAGTACTGCGGACCGCATTCTCAATGCAGCGGAAGATCTGTTTGCCGAGAAGGGCTATAGCGCGACATCACTCGGCGACGTGGCAGACCGTGTGGGTATTCGCTCTCCCAGCCTGTATAACCACTTCAAGAACAAGGAGGCCCTCTACGAAGCTGTGCTAGAGCGCCTGCTGACGGATTTTTCTGCCCCGTTGACAGAGTTGAATGGTGGGCCAGTCACCAACGAGCGCGTTTTTTCCTGGCTGGAAACGATTGTGCGCCAGCATCACGCCAACCCGAACCTGGCCAGACTGCTGCAGCATGCGGCACTCTCGGGTGGGCCCCATACCAATGAGTTGATAGATCGCCTCTTCCGGCCGATGTTTCAGTCTGATGCCAAAATAGAGGGCGGAAGCATTACGCTGTTTCAGAACACCGGGTTGCAGCCCTGGGCGGTGATGGCCTTTAACAACCTCGTGATGTCCTATGTGACGATGGCGCCGATGTACCGGGATCTGCTGGGCCAGGATCCGTTCAGCGAAACGGCGCTCGAAAACCAGCTCAACCTGATTAAGATGCTGCTGCGTGCAGTTTTTGCATATAAAGGGGAACCAGCAGCGACTACCTGATCCGGTGGCAGCCGTTCCCTCCCCGTTCCAAGAGGCCAGACACAATTCATGTTGATTTCAGATGCAGTGCAAATCTGGCGCGAGTCAGATGGCGATTATCATATCGAGTGGCAAGCCAGTCATCCCGATACGCAGGTGACGGTTGAGCCGTTGAAGCCCAATGGTAGTGTGAGTGCTCACTATAGCGAAGACCCCGGCCGTGTGCGGATGTCGGGTCTGGGGCTTGGGAGCCGGCACTATTTTCGCCTGCGCGATCAACACGGCACAGAAGTGCTGGCTGCCGAGCGTAAACTGGGCATGCAAGGCACTCCGAATTTCAGGGACTTCGGCGGTTACCGCACAGTTGATGGGCGCATGGTCAAGTGGGGCTTTCTGTTTCGCTCGGGCCAGCTGTCGAGTTTGAGCGATCAGGATGTGATGCTGCTGGCGAGTCTGGAGCTGGATCTGGTGTGTGATTTCAGACGCGAGGAGGAGCAGGCCGGTGATCCCAGCCGGCTTCCCGGGAGCAACACGCCGCGTATCGCCAGCTTACCAATTATCCCCGGTAGCAATTCGCGGTTTTTTGAACAGGCGGAAGGCCGGATGGCTGACCCGCAGGCCATGTTTGATTTTATGGTGGAGATCAATCGGGATTTTGTCGAGGCGCAGACCGAGACCTATGCGCGCATGTTTCGAGAGATTTTGAGCGTACAGGATGCGCGCTTTTTGGTGCATTGCGCTGCGGGCAAGGATCGTACTGGATTTGCCGCTGCAATCATTCTTTTGGCGCTGGGCGTGTCACGGGATGTGGTGATGCGCGACTATATGCTCACCGGGCAGTTTTTCCACCCGGGCGACGAATTAGCCCGCCTGCGGGAAAAATACCAGATGCAGCAAATGGATGAGCGGTCGATTCTGCCGATGTTGGAAGTGCACGAAGACTATCTGGCGCGTGCCCTGCTCGCTATCGAGCAAAGTTATCCGTCGGTGGAAGATTATCTGGAGAAGGCGTTGGGGGTGGGGCCAGCCGAAGTGGCTGAACTGCAAGCTCGCTATCTGGATTGAGCGTGGGTGAGCGGCCGCTATGATAATAGCGGCCGTTCAATCGCAGTGTAAGACTACTTGGCTTTACACGCGTCTTTAGCGGCGTTGATCTGCTTCTTCTCGCAGACATCGCTGCTGGCATCGCCGACACACCACTTGCCACGGTTGTCCCAGGCAGTCAGCTCAGCTTTCTTGCCATTTGAACACTTTACCATGTAGGTCGAGTAGGCTGTGCCATCGCTGGTGGCAGCATTCGCGTC
>JBBKWY010000191.1:0-4646 GCA_037969215.1 Halioglobus sp. | reverse complement strand
ATTGGAACCACCTGACCCCATCCCGAACTCAGAAGTGAAACGATGCATCGCCGATGGTAGTTTGGGGTTTCCCCATGTGAGAGTAGGTCATCGCCAGGCTTTAATTACGAACCCCGTAGCTCAATGAGCTACGGGGTTTTTTTATGCAGTTCATAATGTCTTTACACAGACGAGCCCGGCCAGTTTCTACTGTTCGAGATCGCCGTAGATCGACGGCGTTGGTATCATACCGATTCTGATGTCCACTCAAAATTCGCTGTGCGCTAGTGTGACGGATACCACTTCGGGATGAAGACTATGAAGGGAAGTGCCGCTCCACCGGCTTCCGTCACCAGTATGCGTATCAACGCCATCGCGCTGTTGAGCGCTCTGCTGACTACCGGGTGGCTGCTGGGCAGTGGCGCGAGTATTGATGGCCTGCAGGCGGTGCTGTTGCTTGGCGTGTCCTACGCGCTGCCGATTATCGTGTTGGAGGCGATCTGGCTAAAGCCCGCAGGTGACGTCGTACAACGAAATACTCGCTCGGCAATTAATGTGCGTCGCGTGCTGGTGAAACTGCTCGGATTCGCCGTGACCCTGCTCTTGATCGTCGGCATCTATTCCTTGTTTCCGGAATACCGGGGCGCGTTCTACAGTAAATACTACGCTGCGCTGCGCACTATGGCACCCTGGTGGCTAACGCTGGCGATACCGTATTTTTTCTGGATGGACGGCCGCAATGGCGGCGAGCGCGACGGCTACTGGCATATGGGACAGTTGGCGCTATTGCGCTGGCAACAGGCCGATCGCAGAATTATCGGTCAGCACCTGCTCGGTTGGACGGTCAAGCTGTTCTTCCTGCCCCTGATGTTTGTGTATCTATCGGGCAAAGTACATTATTTGAGGGGGTATCACTTTGAACTGGTGTTCTCCAGTTTCAAGACGTTCTACGACTTCGCCTTTGATTTTCTGTTCTACGTGGATTTATTGATCGCTTGCGTGGGTTACCTCTGTACCTTTAAGGCAACGGATTCGCACATTCGCTCCACAGAACCCACTATGCTGGGGTGGGCAGTAGCCATCATGTGTTATCAGCCGTTCTGGTCGTTCTTTTCCTCGCATTACATCGACTACCAATCGGGCGGTGCCGGGTGGGGGAAATGGTTGTGGGATTACACGGCGGTGTACGTACTCTGGGGCAGTAGCATACTGGTGCTAACGGGCATTTACGTATGGTCCAGTCTCGCGTTTGGCATCCGATTCTCCAACCTTACTCACCGTGGCATCCTCACCAACGGGCCCTATCGTTACTGTAAGCACCCCGCCTATGTCAGCAAGAGTCTGTCCTGGTGGCTGATTTCAATGCCCTTTATGCTTAATTCCGGTGTCGACGAATCACTGCGTCACTGTCTGTTGCTGTTACTGCTCAATACTATTTACCTGTTGCGCGCGCGCACTGAGGAGCGCCACCTGTCGCAGGATCCCGCTTATTGCGAGTATGCCCGCTATATCGAAAAGCATGGACTGTTGCGAAGACTGGGCCGCTGGCTTCCGGTACTCAAATTCAAGCCGGGGCGTTTGTTTAACCTGCAGCCTATTAAGGACTAGGTCGCGAGATATTTCTCCACGTCTACTTCATCAACCTGATTGGGTGGCAAAAACTCCTTGGCGTATTGCAGGTACACTTTGTCTCGCACAAACAATTCAAAGCAGTCCTTGTCGATGTGGTTGTCCAAAACCATTCTATAGAGGATTTCGATGGCCTCACTCACCGGCTTGGCTTTCTTATAGGGTCGGTCGGAAGCGGTTAACGCCTCGAAAATATCAGCTATAGCGAGGATGCGTTCGGGCATGCTCAGCGCTTCACCGGGTAACTTGCGCGGGTAGCCGGTGCCTCGCAGTGTCTCGTGGTGTGTGGACGCATAGCGCGGCACGTTCTTCAACTCCTCTGGAAAGGGCAGGCTTTCCAGCATTTTGATGGTGCTGATCATGTGCTCATTGATCTTGAATCGATCTTCCTTGGTCAGTGTGCCGCGCGAAACGGAAAGGTTGTAAATCTCACCCTGATTATAAAGGTGCTCGGGAATGGTCATGTCGATACCGTACTCCGCCGGATAAATGGGTTGCTGCTCCCGTTCAATAATATGCTCGGGTTTGTCGCTTAGCAGCTGCTCCTCTGTTGGCAACTCGGGGGCTGTACCCTGCAGGCGCAGTTCTTCCAATGGGGAGAGGCCGATGCGATTATCGAAATGCCGTTGCCAGGTTTGTTTGGCGATGTCCTGTAGTCGATTGAGCTTATCCTGATCAAGGAATTCTCCGCCGACGTTACAGCTGGCCACGAATGTAAACTGATCCAGTAATTCGCGTTGTCTGTGCTGTAGCTGTTGCTCCAGATGCTTCTCCTGCTCGGACGTTTTCAGGCGTTGCTTCCAGTATGCAAGCTCCGCGTCCCGCCACAACACCTCAAACCGCATGCGGACTTCATGAAGGCGATTGTAAATAGCCTCAAGCTTGCTGCCTTTGTCGACGATATGCTCGGGAGTGGTGATCTTGCCGCAGTCGTGCAGCCACGCGGCGATACGGTATTCACGCCATTGGTCGTCAGATTCGAGTGTGAAGTTGCTAAATGCCGGCAGCTCACTGGCCGCAGCGTGCTCTGCGAGCATCAGTGCCAGCTCCGGCACGCGCTTGCAATGGCCGCCGGTGTAGGCGGACTTGTCATCGATGGCCTGCGCAATCAGCTCAATAAAAGCATCCATCAATGCGCGCTGTTCCAGTTCATGCGTTTGTATGGCCGCAACCATACTGACCATGGAGCGGGACAAATCGTCCAACTCCTTCACATTGGAGTGGACGTGCTTCACCTTTGCAAATTCACGCCGCTGCACTTTGTCGTTCTCCAGCGATAGCTCCCTGATCGGCCGAACAATGGGCCTGGCAAAAAACCATGACAGTGGCAGTAGCAACAACAGAAAGACGGCAGTGATCGCAATGGACAATTTGACCTGATCGAGGAAGGGGGCCACGAGTACATCACGCGGGGTCAATATCCCGATGTACAGCGGCTTCTCACCCTCACCTGCGCGCGCTGCATAGGCGAGATACGTTTCCCCTGCAAACGGTGTTTCAATGAGCTGTCCCTGCATAGCGGGGTTGGCGGCAATCTGGATAAGTGCGTCACTGGGAACGGCATTGGATCGGCTGGTACCCGTGTTTTCCTCGAGCTTAAACCACTTTTCGAAGAGGTAGTTGAATTGCTCTTCGCCAATCGACGCGATGGCCCTGTCAATCAGTTGGCGCAGCTGCGGCCTGTCTGCGGGTACGACAATGTGCAGTGTCTCGGGAAGTTCGCCCTCGCCAAAACTGGCTTCGTTGTGAAACTGCAACCCTGTCAGGAAATAGGTGCGCGTGAGATAACGCAGTATCGCCTCGTTGTCCAGAGCGGCGGACGCCTCACCGGTCAGCACCATTTCCAGAGCTTTCAATGTCGATTCGGTTTCAACTATGTCAATCTGTGGGAAACGGTCGCGAAGAATGGGAATGGTTGACCAGCCCGCCGGGATCGCCAGTTGTTTGCCGGTGAGTTCGGCTAGATCGCTGAGGGGGCCAAAATTGTCGCGAGTGATGATGGCGTAAGGCAATTTGGCGTAACTGCTGCCGAACAATCCCAAGCTTTTATTGGCGTCCGTGGCGATCACCGACTGCAGTAGATCGATTTCACCGCTTTGGTAGAGGGAGATCAGCTCAGTCCAACTGAAGCCGTTGGTGAAACTGACTTTCAGACCGGTCATCTCTGCGATCAGTTTCACGATATCAATGGAATAACCATTGGGCTGGCCCGCCTGTGTGAAGTCGAAGGGCGGCCAGTTCAGTTCGTTGGAGACTTTCAGCGTTGGCTGCGTAGCGACAAACTGTTTTTCCTGTTCGGTGAGTACAAGATCGGGAACTGGGATACGGTGTTTCACGTTTTGCCGGTCAAGGCTGGACGCAATAACCTCCCCTGTCTGGCTAAAGAGATAGACATCCCCATGACTGGAGATTTTGTGCTTGGTCAAAAACTCGGAGAGGGTTGCCAGCGTCATATCGATCGCGACGACAGTGTCTGAATTCTTCAGGCGCTTGGAGAGTGTTCGCCCCGGCGCTTCCAGCTGTGCAAACATATACGGCTCGGTCATTTGCACCGTATCGGATGTGACCGCGCTGGTGTACCACGGCCGGGAGCGCACGTCATAGTCTGTGGATTCTGCACGGGATAGTCGCACTTGCAGATTTTCGTCCAGATATTGGTAGTGCCGTACCGGGCCACTCGGATCCTGTTGCAGCGATATGATGAGCCAGCGATCGCGGGGATGCGCATGGAGCTTTTTGCGTGCAGTCTCACTGGTATTGAGGTTGATGACTTCAAAAAAGCTGCCATCGCTGCCACCCAGATAGATACCGTAGTACAGCGGGTTCTTCAGTAGTACCTGAGTAAATATGTCCAGACGTGCTGTTTCGTTAGCCGGGTCGGTGAGTACCGGGTTGTCAGCCAGTAAATCGATAACATTGGCGTTGATACGCGCCACGCTGCGCAACTCTGAGGCAATACCGGAAGAGGCGGAGGCATACAGTTCAGCGGCAACGGTTTTGGCCATGGACTGGCCGAAATAATACTGCAGGCCAATGGC
>JBBKWY010000190.1:0-75873 GCA_037969215.1 Halioglobus sp. | reverse complement strand
ATTGGAACCACCTGACCCCATCCCGAACTCAGAAGTGAAACGATGCATCGCCGATGGTAGTTTGGGGTTTCCCCATGTGAGAGTAGGTCATCGCCAGGCTTTAATTACGAACCCCGTAGTGCAGTGTGCTACGGGGTTTTTTTATGGGGGATTACTCGGACACGGCACCCGGTTACGAGTAAAATGATGCGCTTTACAACAGCGTCAAAAGAGTCCAAACGAATGCGTGTAATTTCCGCTACAAACAAGAGGTGTGTAGGTGGCTGATACCATATTGTCCTCCGAGATCGGCAGTAGAAGAACCTTCGCTATCATCTCCCACCCCGATGCGGGTAAAACAACTATCACGGAAAAGCTGCTGCTACTGGGAAACGCCATCCAGGTGGCGGGAAGTGTGAAGGGAAAGAAAGGCCCTCACGCCACCTCGGACTGGATGAGCATGGAACAGGAGCGGGGTATATCCGTGACCTCCTCTGTGATGCAATTTCCCTATAATGATTGCACGGTCAATCTGTTGGACACGCCGGGCCACGAAGACTTCTCGGAGGATACCTACCGCACGCTTACGGCAGTGGATTCTGCGCTGATGGTGATCGATGGCGCCAAGGGCGTGGAGGACCGCACCATCAAGTTGATGAATGTCTGTCGCCTGCGGGATACACCGATATTCAGTTTTGTAAACAAGATGGACAGAGACATCCGCGATCCCATCGATCTGTTGGACGAAATCGAAGACGTCCTGAAAATACAGGGCGCGCCGATTAACTGGCCTATCGGCATGGGCCATGAGTTCAAGGGCGTGTACAACCTGTATACCGACACTATTCATCGCTATACGCCGGGTAAGGGCAGTGTGTTGTCGCCGGATGTGCGCATCAATGGGCTGGACAGTGCCGAAGCGCGTGAACTGCTTGACGATGAGTATGACAAGTTCTGTGAGGAGGTCGAACTGGTGCGCGGTGCCAGCCATCAATTTGATCTGGAGGCCTATCTCGCTGGCCAGTTGAGTCCAGTATTCTTTGGTACAGCCCTGGGCAATTTTGGTGTGCGGGAAATGCTGGACGATTTCGTGCAGTGGGCGCCCGCGCCGCTGGACAGGGTCGCAACCGATCGAACCGTCGAAGCCACTGAGGAGAAATTCAGTGGCTTTGTCTTCAAAATACAAGCCAATATGGATCCGCGTCACCGCGACCGTATCGCCTTTCTGCGGGTTTGCTCCGGTCGCTACCTCAAAGGCATGAAGATGCAGCACGTGCGCATAGGCAAGGATGTGAAAATTGCAGATGCAGTTACCTTCCACGCGGGGGAGCGCGTGCTGGTAGAGGAGGCGGTGTCGGGCGACATCATCGGCCTGCACAACCACGGCACTATTCAGATTGGTGATACGTTCACAGAGGGTGAGGCGTTGCAGTACACCGGCATCCCACATTTTGCGCCGGAACTGTTTCGCCGTATTCGCCTGACTGACCCGATGAAATCCAAACAACTGCAGCGCGGTCTGCAGCAGTTATCGGAAGAGGGATCAACGCAGGTATTCTCGCCGATTAACTCTACAGACCTGGTGGTGGGCGCTGTGGGACCGCTGCAGTTCGAAGTAGTGACGTATCGACTCAAGGATGAGTACAAAGTGGAGGCGCGCTATGAGCCAGTGAACGTGTACACGGCACGCTGGGTCACCTGCGATGATAGGCGCAAGTTGGACGATTTTCGCAAGAAGGCCGCTGATCATCTCTCAATAGACGGTGGTGGCCATCTCACTTATCTGGCACCGACCAGAGTCAATCTGGCGTTGATGGAGGAGCGGTGGCCCGACCTGGAGTTCAGGGCCACGCGGGAGCATTAGGCCTCTCAGGCCAGTAGCTTTTCAATATCCTTGGCGATTGCCTTGGGCGCATCTTTCGGCGCATATCGCTTGATGACGGTGCCGGAGCGGTCGATCAGGAATTTGGTAAAGTTCCACTTGATGCCCTCAGTACCCAGTGCGCCGGGCGCGGCCTTTTTGAGGTGCTTGAACAGGGGATCCGCATTGGAGCCGTTCACTTCAATCTTGCCGAACATCGGAAAACTGACGCCGTAGTTGAGCTGGCAGAACTCCATAATCTCGTCATTGCTGCCCGGATCCTGCTTGCCGAACTGGTTGCAGGGGAAGCCCAGTATTTCCAGGCCTTTATCCTTGTACTTTTCGTACATCTCTTCGAGTCCGCCAAACTGCGGGGTGAAACCGCACTTGGAGGCGGTATTGACCACCAGCAGCACCTTGCCCTCGTAGTCTTTCAGGGATTTCTTGTCGCCACCGGGTGTTTGGCAGCTGTATTCGTACACGGTATTGCTCATGGTGTTTTCTCCGAAACAGAGTGCTTAAGCCATCTGGGCTTGATGGAAATGAACCTGCTCCATTAAAAGGCTCAGGCGCTTGCGCTGCATTTTGAGAGAATATTCCAGCGTTTTCAACTTGGTGTGCAGAGCGGCATTCTCCCACTTCTGTTGCAGCTGGTGCTTGCCCTCTTCGAGTGCGCCGCTCAGTTGCTCCTTGGTGCGCTCATAGCGCTCCGCCTGCAGGGCCGTCCACTGATTTATAGAGTCAGTGAACAGCTGGTATTCCCGCTCCAGCATCTCCCGCAGGGACTCGCTGTCTTGAGCCTGCTCGAGTTTGTTGCGAGCGCGCATGAAAGCCGTGTCGAGTATGGCGCGCTGGATCTTGAAATCAGAAACCTTATTGAGGTTGTGGGCAAGGCCGATACGGTGGCACAGAGCGATCATCCACTTGGTGGGGTCCCATTGCCACCAGCGTATGCCATTGCGGTAGTCCGCCTGGAAGATGTGATGGTAGTTGTGGTAGCCCTCGCCGTACGTGAGAAACGCCAGAAAGCCGTTGTCCCGTGCGCTATTGGATTCGGTGTAGGGCCGGCTGCCCCAAAAATGCGCAAGGGAATTAATGAAGAAGGTGACGTGGTGATTCACCACCAGACGCAGCAGGCCTACCAGCAGTAGTGTGCCGATGATGTCGCCGTGCCATATGCCCAACAGTAGCGGCAAACCAAGGTTCATGAACAGTGTGAGTGGCACGTAGTGTTTGTGCTGCCATGCAACGACCGGGTCACGCAGCAAATCCGGGGCGTTGCTAAAATCCTGCGCTTCGCTGTTGTACTCTCTCAGCATCCAGCCCATGTGGCTAAACCACAACCCGCGCCCAGCGGAGTAGGGGTCGCGCTCGTTGTCATCCACGTGGCGATGATGTCTGCGGTGGTCCGAGGCCCAGATCAAAATGCTGTTCTGTAGAGCGCCGGCGCCCCAGCAGGCGAAAAACCACTTGAGTACCGGACTGGCTTCATACGCTTTGTGGGACCATAGCCTGTGGTACCCGCCAGTAATCGATAGACCGTTCAGGTACAGGAATGCAACCGCCCATAACCACTGGAAGCCGTCGTAGCCGTGGTAAATCCCCCATAGGGGCACCAATAGCAGCGCTGCAATGGGCAAGCCAGCAAAAATGATGACATTGACCAGGTTCAGTGGGGGTTTGCTTGTGTTTGTCGTCATAGGTGTTATCGAGTCTCGTATAGCCTGAAATCTTGATAATCGTTAGTTTTCAGTGGATTAAAGCTTGTCTGCACGACAAGACTCTCCTGTAAAAGTACCGGAGCCGGGTTCTAGGGTATCACGAATCGCGCAATTCCAGCCCACCTGCCGGTAGATTACGCGTCCTTGT
This sequence comes from Halioglobus sp., assembly GCA_037969215.1. GTDB lineage: Bacteria > Pseudomonadota > Gammaproteobacteria > Pseudomonadales > Halieaceae > Marimicrobium. Next base: position 72,164 of record JBBKWY010000190.1, on the reverse strand, counting down.
TCAGCGGTAAGCGTGCTACTTCGACCGCAGCGTTGCAGCGGAAGTTCCACTCGTCGGCGCCAGGCTTCCAGTGAGTGAAAATGCTAGAGCTTTTCCAGATAGGACTGATATTCAAGAAGGGTAATCCGTTTGCGAAATTCTTCAACTTCCTGCTGCTTGGTCAGTGTGTAAATGCGCTGCAATTCACTGCCGAGGCTGTGGTGAATAAAGTCAGACTCGCTAAAAAGCTTTACCGCGTCAGGCATGTACACAGGAAGTTTGCCTTTTTCCTGTGCGTACCCATCGCCTGCAGTAGGGTCACCGGGTGAGAGGTTTTGTTCGATGCCATCGAGCATGGCGGACAGCAATACGGCAAACAGCAGATATGGATTTGCATCCGCGCCGGCGACCCGATGCTCCAGTCGGCGGGCGGTGTGACTTCCGGCAGGCACGCGCACCGCAACGGTGCGATTTTCATAGCCCCAGCTGGGATAGGTAGGGGCGTGACAGCCCGCCTGAAAGCGGCGATAGCCGTTGTAACTCGGTGAAAAAATGGCCATCGAGTCCGCCATGTTCGCCAGGCAGCCGCCAATGGCATTAAGTAACAGGGGAGAACCCTTCTCTGTGCCATCGTCGAAAACATTTGTTCCGCTTTCATCCAGCATGCTGCAGTGCACATGCATACCGTTGCCCGATTCTGTTTCAAACGGCTTGGGCATAAAGCTGGCAATCAGGTTGTGCTTGGCGGCAACGCCCTTGATCAATCGCTTCATCATAAGAATTTGTTTTGCGGCCAGTACCGGGTTGTCCACGTGTTGCATGTTGATTTCGTACTGTGACGGAGCGGACTCCTTGGCTACGCCGTCGAAGGGGATATCCTGTACTTCGCAGGCCAGCCGTAAATCTTCCAGCATGGCGTGGTGATGGTTGAGCACATCCAGGCCATAGGTGTTGCCACCAATCGGGGAGCCGCCAACAGGCGAGGGGCAGGTGTGCAGCGGAACCGAAGCATCCCACTCGACCAGGCTAAATTCGAGCTCCGCCGCGACCACCGGCCGCCAGCCCGCTTTGTGAAATCGTGTTAATACTTGTTTTAGCACCTGGCGAGGATCTCCCGCGTAGGGAGTGCCGTCGACGTCAAACATGGAGAGCATGACCTGTCCGTGGTTGCCGCCGGGAGCCCAGGGTGTTGGCAGCAATGAACCTTCCACAGGGCGGCAGATGCCGTCGGCGTCGCCGCTGGCAAACACCAATTGCTCAACGTCGCGACCCCAGATATCGAGGCTGAGTGCCGTCTTGGGAAGTTTCAGTTCGCCGTCGAAGATGGTGCTGAGTTTATGACGGGGGACCCATTTGCCCCGCATTATCCCATTGCAGTCGGGGAGCAGCGCTTCTATTGTTGTAATTTCAGGGTGAGCCCGAAGGAACCAATCGGCTTCAAGCGACATGCATCCACCGTACAGTCATTGGTAATGCAGTACTATCCATGGTTAGGCGGGGTCACTCAATACCCTACATGGGGCAGGTTAAATGGGATTGCCGCGCGAGCGAATGGCGTGCGCGATTCTCTTCCCGGTGTGTCACTGAAACGCATTTCTTTGATGCGCAATCACGTTCCGGGAGGCGACATATAAATACTGAGGGGATCTTCTCCCGCGGCCTCTCCCATGCAAGACATCGCGTTCAGAAACAGTGAAAAGAGATCCGTTTGAGAGCTCACATCCAGTTTGCGATAGATACTCTTGCGATGCCGACGCACCGTTTCCACCGCGATATCCAGGCGCTCTGCGGAGATGTGCGTGCCGTAGCCGCGCAACATGAGTTCCAGAACGTCTTTTTCCCTGGGTGATAACAGCGAGGCCCCGAACGTGCGAAATGCGAGATTGATCTGATGATCGATGCCCGGCTGGATGAGATGTGTCGCAGCAAAGTCGTTGTGTTCAGTATGGCTCTTGAGCAATTCCGAAACCGGTTCGGCCAACAGATAGAGCGATTCATATTCCTGATCACTGAACGGTAGGCGGTCGGCGAGGCGCATCATGCTCAGGTTGATGACGTTGCCGGCCTGCAATTTAGCCAGGTACACCGCCTCGTCACAGGTGCCAGTGTCAGCATAGTAGTTGCGATAGTAATCCGATTCCTGCAGTTTGCCCATGGTAACGCGCGACAGCCGGTAGATTTTGGAGCGCGGTTGATGCATGGACGTCTGGTAAAACGGATCCTCCCGGTAAGGTCCCTCCAGATATTGATCAATCTGACTGGCCACCGCATGTTTGGGTATGCCGTGATACAGAATTTGTGGTGGCAGATCCCTGTGGTAGAGCCAGATCTGGGGGTAATCGATTTTAACCTGCCCATTGATGGCGTCGATGAGCGTGGGGAAAAACTGCTCAGTACCCAGCGCCGCAATTGCCCGGGATATATCCCTGTTCCACTTGCTGAGTTGATTTATGTCTGTCATTTAGGGTGTGCTATTTATAAGTAGCGTTTTTCATACATAGTGATCAGGCGTCACAGTGATGTCAAACCCGGAGTCCAACTAATTGTCGCTCGCCTGCACAGAGTTCGCAGGGATGCGCTATGCTGTACCGCTTGTCAGGAGGGTGTTTTCAGCTTGTCGAAAGAGGCGATCAACGCAGCGCTATACAATGAACCGGTGCCCATGGAGTTCACCAGGGCGCTATTGGCGCAGGCTCGAGCCTACAACCGGGATCTGGGCGCCATTCTGCGCGCTGCCCGATTTCCGTTCGATCCGCTGTGTCAGGATGTACAGACGGCGTTTGTCTCACGTGAACAGTATTCTCGGTTATGTCTGGAGCTAATTCGCGAACTCGGTGATGAGTCGGGTGGTGTGATGCCTGATGTGCGAACACCGCTGGGCACCACGCGGATGATCGCTCTCAGCATGATCAACAGTTCTACCCTGGCCGCAGCCATGCACCGTGGAATCGAGTTCAATAAGGTTTGCCGGGTGCGGCAGGGCGCAGAAGTCGTCAATCAGCTTATTGTTGATGAAGAGCGCAAGGAGGCCACGCTAACCTACTTCTGCGGTGATGATGCGCGGGAGGTGCAGCACAGCGTGGTGTGTAATCTGGCGATGTGGATGCGTTTCAGTGGTTGGTTAATTGATCAGCACATCGATGTGACCAGCGCGCACTGCGCGGGGCCCAAACCCAAATTTTTAGCCGGTATCCGCCACTTTTTTCCCTGTCCTGTGGAATACGGGCAGCGCGAGAACTCAGTGACCTTCAGTGTCCGGCATCTGGAGTCTGAACTGGTTCGCGATGAGGAGGATCTCACCGAATTCCTGAAACTTGCACCTTACTATATGGTAATTCAGCCCGAGGCCAGTACTCTCAGTATCACCCACCGTATCAGGCAGATCCTTGGCCACGATTTTCGTCAGGAGATGCCCAGTTTTGAAGAGCTGACCAAACGGCTCAATATGTCAGCCCGTACACTGCGGCGGCGGCTCGAAAAAGAGGGCACGTCGTACCAGCGCATCAAAGACAATTCCCGACGGGATATGGCTATCTCGATGCTGCGTCGCGACGGGCTAACCGTCAGTGAGGTGGCGGAGCAGGTCGGCTTTTCCGATCCAAGTGCTTTCCATCGCTCCTTTAAAAAATGGACAGGGCAGTCGCCCGGCAGCTATCGCTAAATGCCTGGGGGGCCTTCCGCTAGCCTAACGTGGTCTGCAGAAAGGCCATGATATCGGCTTGGGGAACAAGCTGTGAGTCCTCGCCGCGTCGGCTCTTGTACTCGATATTCCCATCGGCCAGCGCTCGGTCCCCGATTACGACGCGATGCGGGATACCAATCAGCTCCATGTCCGCGAACTTGACGCCAGGCCTTTCATTGCGATCATCCAGTAGCACTTCCACTCCCGCTGCCCGCAGCTGCTGATAGAGATCCTCGGCGCATTGCGCCACCGCCTCCGACTTGTGCATGTTCAGCGGCACAATGGCCAGTTGAAAGGGTGCCATGGCATCAGGCCAGAGAATGCCGCGGTCGTCATTGTTTTGCTCGATGGCCGCAGCCACGATACGGCTCACACCGATACCATAGCAGCCCATGGTTACGGTGATATTTTTGCCATTTTCATTCAACACTTTGGCATTCATGGCCTCGCTGTACTTCGTGCCCAGCTGAAAAATATGACCCACTTCAATGCCGCGAGTAATTTGAAGTTGGCCGTTGCCGTCGGGACTGGGGTCGCCGGCGACAACATCGCGCAGGTCTGCAACCTGATCGAGGGCGCAGTCGCGAAGCCAATTGACGCCGGTGAGATGCTGGCCCTCTTCGTTGGCACCACAGGTGAAGTCGGCCAGCAGTGCAGCGCTGCGATCAACGATGACCGGAATGTCCAGACCAACCGGGCCCAGGGAACCGAAGCCCGCTTTGCAGGCGGCGCGCACTTGCTCTTCGCTGGCCATTTGCAAGGGGCAGGCTACGCCGGGCAACTTCTCGGCTTTAATGGCGTTTAGCTGGTGGTCTCCGCGCAGGACCAGGGCTACCAGCGTATTCTCTTCCTCGCCTTCGACGATAAGGGTTTTGACGCTGTCGGCGGGGCCTATCGACAGAGAGCTCGCCAGCTCTTCAATGGTTCTGACGCCCGGCGTTGCTATCTTCTGTAATTCTGCTGAAGGCGCCTTGCGCTCGATAGCAGGCGCCAGCGCTTCGGCCATTTCTACATTGGCCGCGTAGTCGCTGCCGTCACTGAAGGCGATCGCGTCCTCTCCTGAACTCGCCAACACGTGAAACTCGTGGGAGGCGTTGCCGCCGATACTGCCGGTATCGGCGATGACAGGGCGAAACTCCAGTCCCAGTCGAGTGAAGATGTTGGAATAAGCGGCAAACATTACCTGATAGGTTTCTTCCAGAGAGGCCTGGTCGGCGTGAAAGGAGTAGGCATCTTTCATTAAAAATTCGCGTGAGCGCATGATGCCGAAGCGCGGCCTTATCTCATCGCGCACCTTGGTCTGTATCTGGTACAGATTGAGGGGTAATTGCTTGTAGCTCTTTATCTCATCGCGCACCAGGCTGGTGACCACTTCCTCGTGGGTGGGACCAAGGCAAAACTCGCGCTGGTGTCGGTCCTGAATGCGCAGCAGCTCGGGACCGTATTGTTCCCATCGGCCTGATTCCTGCCAAAGCTCTGCGGGCTGTACCACTGGCATACTGATTTCCTGGGCGCCTGATGCCTCCATTTCTTCACGCACCACGGCCTCCACCTTGCGCAACACACGAAGGCCCAGCGGCAGCCAGGTATACAGGCCAGCGGCCAGTTTGCGTACCAGGCCAGCGCGCAGCATCAACTGATGACTAATGACTTCCGCATCTGCGGGGGTTTCTTTTTGAGTGGCGATCAGGAATTGGCTGGTGCGCATGAATTTTTCCGACAGGTTGGCTGTGAACAGGGCGCCTAGTTTACGTGCGAATAACTTGAGCGTACAGCGCTCACTGCCCAGCGTGAATCGTTGCTTCAGGTGCGATTTTTCGCCGCGCCGGAAAATGTGATCTCGCTCCCCCGTGTGCGCGTGCGAAGGTCTCTGAGACTAGTAAAATAGGGTTTTTGGGGTGCAAACGTAGAAAACGCTTGTATTACAGCGTTTCCTGATTTATACATTCCCCTGCAGCTTGCAACGGGACGTTTTTGTCGGTTTGGGGAACGTCTGGTTTGGGCTTGCAGAGGGTCTCACTTCAAACATTCAGGAAAGGTTGAAAATAACATGGCAACTAAAAAAGTAGCTAAAAAAGCGCCAAAAGCGGCAGCTAAAAAAGCCGTTGCAAAGGCAGCTCCAGCGAAGAAAGTAACCGCACTTCAGACAAAAATGACCAAGAGCCAAATCGTTGCAAGTCTTGCTGAAAGCACTGGCCTGACTAAAAAGCAGGTCGGCTCGGTTATGGACGAGTACGATACACTGGTTCAGCGCAGCATCAAGAAGCGCTCTGTTGGGGAATTCACCATGCCAGGCATGTTGAAAATCACCACCGTCAGCAAGCCCGCTCGCAAGGCACGCAAAGGGATCAATCCATTCACTGGAGAAGAGACCATGTTCAAGGCCAAGCCTGCAAGTATCGCTGTAAAAGTTCGTCCGCTGAAGAAGCTGAAGGAATTCGCCGCCTCTTAAGCCATGCCGTTGGCCAGCTTGCTCAGGCAAGCTGGCCACAGTCTTTCTTCTCCGGCGCCTCTCGGCGCGGGGATTCTATGTCCTTCGATTACACCCTCTATGCGCTTGGCCTGCAGGCTCGCATGGGTTAAAATCCGCGCCTCGATTTTTTACTTAAACTTGTGAATTCGCCGCAGGTAGGAACATTCCATGCCAATTTATGAATACCAATGTCAGGCTTGTCATGAGCAGTTGGAGGCCTTGCAGAAGATGAGTGACGCACCACTTCTGGAATGTCCCAAGTGCGGCAAGGCTACTCTGAAGAAAAAGGTCTCCGCAGCCGCTTTTCGCCTGAAAGGCAGCGGTTGGTATGAGACGGACTTCAAGACAGGCAACAAGAAGAACCTCGTTAGTGGCGGCGAAAGTAGCGGCGGCGGCGGGAAGCCCGCCGCAACCAGCTCAGGTGAGAGCAAATCGAGCGAGAGCAAACCCAGCGAAAGCAAGTCAGGCGACAGCAAGTCAGGCGACAGCAAAAAGACAGCCTAACCCCAGGCCCTGTATGGGCCCGGCCTGCCAATCCAAACGGAATCGAGACTATGCGCAGTCATTATTGTGGCGCCCTGAGTACAGCTAATATTGAAGAAACGGTGACCCTCTGCGGTTGGGTCGATCGCAGGCGAGACCACGGTGGCGTTATTTTCCTCGATCTGCGCGACCGACAGGGTATCGTGCAGGTGGTGTTTGACCCCGATACCAACGAGCACTTTACGCGTGCGGACAGCGTACGCAGTGAATATGTACTCAAAGTGACCGGCCGGGTGCGGGCGCGCTCTGACGCCACGGTAAACACGACAATGCAAACCGGTCAGATAGAAGTACTGGGTAAAGAGATAGAAGTCCTCAATGCTGCCGCGACACCGCCTTTTCAATTGGATGAGTACACCAATGTCGGTGAAGATGTGCGCCTCCAGTACCGCTACATGGATCTGCGCCGCCGGGAAATGCAGGAGCGCCTGATCTTGCGCTCGCGAATCACCAGCGCGGTGCGTAACTTCCTCGACACCGAGGGGTTTCTGGACATTGAAACGCCGATACTCACCCGAGCTACGCCTGAAGGTGCGCGAGACTATCTGGTTCCGAGCCGTACGCACCCGGGTAAATTCTTCGCCCTGCCGCAGTCGCCGCAGCTCTTCAAACAACTGTTGATGGTCTCTGGTTTTGATCGCTACTACCAGATTGCCAAGTGCTTCCGCGACGAGGATTTGCGCGCTGATCGGCAACCGGAGTTCACCCAGATCGATATCGAGACCGCTTTTCTCGACGAGCAGCAGATCATGGCCATTACCGAGCGTATGATTCACGGTCTGTTTAAAACAGTGCTGGATGTGGATCTTCCCGCGTTCCCGCATATGACGTACGCCGAAGCGATGGAGCGCTATGGTTCGGACAAGCCCGACCTGCGTATCCCGCTGGAGCTGGTCAGTGTCGATGACCTGATGCAGCAGGTGGATTTCAAGGTGTTCCGCGGGCCGGCGGATGACCCTGCGGGCCGAGTGGCGGCACTGAAAGTGACCGGTGGGGCATCCATCAGTCGCAAGGAAATAGACGAATACACCAAATACGTGTCGATTTATGGCGCGCGCGGTCTGGCCTGGATCAAGGTTAATGACATTGATGCCGGGGTGGCGGGGCTGCAGTCCCCCATTCTGAAATTTATGCCGGATGAGGTTGTCGCGCAGATGATGACGCGTCTGGGCGCTGCCAATGGCGACATTATTTTCTTCGGGGCCGACCGTACACGGGTGGTCAATGAGGCACTCGGCGCCTTGCGGATCAAGGTCGGGCAGGATCAGGGCCTGGTGGCAGAGGGTTGGGCGCCGCTGTGGGTAGTGGATTTCCCCATGTTCGAAGAGGACGCCAAAGGCGGCTGGACGCCGCTGCACCATCCCTTTACCGCACCTTCCTGTGACGCCGAGCAACTGGCTGCCAGCCCGGGCACTGCGCTGTCCCGTGCCTATGACATGGTGCTCAATGGCACCGAGTTGGGCGGTGGCAGTATCCGTATTCACAAGCACGATATGCAGGAGGCGGTGTTTCGCATCCTGGGCATCGACGCGGCGGAGGCAGACGAAAAGTTTGGCTTCCTGCTCAACGCACTACAGTACGGCGCACCGCCACACGGTGGCCTGGCGTTCGGTCTCGATCGTCTGGTGATGCTGATGACCGGTTCTACGTCCATTCGCGATGTGATTGCCTTTCCCAAGACGCAGAGCGCAGCTTGTGTGATGACGGATGCTCCGGGGGATGTGGGCGCTGAGCAGCTGAAAGAGCTGAATATTCGATTGCGGCAGACGCAGGAAACGGCTGATAAGGGCGAATAGCGCGCCTCGCCCGCCCTGGCCCGTTTATCTCGTTAAGCTCTTTTTCCCGTGCGGTGTGCGTTTGCGCGCTGCCCGGGAAATTTCAAAGCGTCACCTACAGACCAGCACTGTAAATTTGTACATAATGGACGCCTGACGCAATCGGCGGAAATCGGTATGTCGCTAATCCTGGGAATTGATCCCGGATCACAAAAAACAGGCTTTGGCATCATTAGCTACGTAGCCGGGCGCAGCGAGTATGTCACCAGTGGTGTGATTCGTTTGCCCAGCGGTGAGCTGCCGCCGCGCTTGCGGATCATTTTTGACAGCTTGACCGAGTTGATCGGCCTGCACTGCCCGCAGGAACTGGCGATCGAGCAGGTGTTCATGGCCAAAAGTGCCGGTTCGGCGCTCAAGTTGGGGCAGGCGCGCGGCGCCGCGATTGTAGCCTGTGCCGTGCAGGGCATGCCGGTGTCGGAGTACTCGGCTCGCCAGATCAAGCAGTCGGTGGTGGGTACGGGGGCGGCAGACAAATTACAGGTGCAACACATGGTCAAAGTGTTGCTGAGGTTGCCTGCGGCCCCGCAGGAAGATGCGGCGGACGCACTGGCTGCGGCGCTGTGCCACGCTCACACACAACACAGTATGATCAACATGGCCGGTGCCACAGCAGTGCGCCGGCGTCGCATTCGCTGACAGGGCGCTCCCCAGATGATAGGTAGAATCCGAGGCATTCTCGTGCACAAGCAGGCTCCCCTCATTCTGGTCGAGGTGGGCGGCGTGGGCTATGAGTTGCACGTTCCCATGACGACCTTGTTCCAGTTGCCCGCGTTGGGCTCGGAAGTGTCACTGGTGACACATTTTGTGGTGCGCGAGGATGCGCAGTTGTTGTACGGCTTTGTTGAAGAGCGGGATCGCAGTCTGTTCCGGGAGTTGATCAAGGTTAGCGGCGTGGGTCCGAAGATGGCACTGACGATTCTGTCGGGGATGGATGCGCAAAGCTTTGCCCGCTGCGTGCAGCGCGACGATATTTCATCATTGGTGGCGCTGCCAGGCGTCGGTAAGAAGACCGCGGAGCGATTGCTGGTGGAAATGCGCGACAAGCTCAAGGATTGGCTGGTGCGGCCCGGCACGGTGGACGGCGAAGCGGGTTCGGGGATCGCTCTGGCGCCGCTTACCGATATTGTTGCTGATGCGGAGGGCGCCCTCATTACACTTGGATATAAGCCGCAGGAGGCCAGCCGTATGGTGGCCGCGGTCAACGACGACAGTGTGGCCGAGAGTGAGGAACTGATTCGCCGCGCGCTGAAAGCTACGGTGCGAGCATGAGGGCGCACCGATGATTGAAACGGATCGCCTGATCGCACCACAGGCCAGTAGTCCGCGCGAGGACGTCGTGGACCGGGCGATACGCCCGAAAACACTGGATGAGTACGTCGGGCAGAAGGTGGTGAAGGAGCAGATGACGATCTTCCTGCAGGCTGCCAAAGCACGTGGCGAACCGTTGGACCACACCCTGATATTTGGTCCGCCCGGTCTCGGTAAGACGACCTTGGCCAGTATCATTGCCCACGAAATGGGTGTCTCGCTCAAGACCACTTCGGGCCCGGTGTTGGAAAAAGCGGGGGATATCGCCGCACTGATGACCAACCTCGAGCCGGGCGATGTGTTGTTTATCGACGAGATCCACCGGCTCAGCCCCTTGGTGGAGGAGATTCTCTATCCCGCCATGGAGGATTATCAACTCGATATCATGATCGGCGAAGGGCCCGCGGCCCGCTCGATCAAGCTCGACCTGCCGTCATTCACCCTGGTCGGCGCCACCACCCGTGCGGGGTTGCTTACCTCTCCGCTACGGGATCGCTTTGGCATCGTGCAGCGCCTGGAGTTTTACGAGGTGGCGGATCTCGCGCACATTGTGGAGCGCTCGGCGCATATCTTGCAAATCGGCATCGACCCCAAGGGCGCTGTGGAAATTGCCCGCCGCGCTCGCGGTACGCCGCGCATCGCGAATCGGCTGCTGCGGCGCGTGCGGGACTACGCCGAGGTCAAGGCTGACGGTCACATCACTGACGACATCGCCGACCGTGCGCTGGATATGCTCAGCGTGGATCAAAAGGGTTTCGATCACCTGGATCGCAGGCTGCTGCTGGCATTGATTGAGAAGTTCGATGGCGGTCCGGTCGGGGTGGAGAGTCTGGCGGCGGCGATATCCGAGGAGCGGGGCACGATTGAGGATGTGCTGGAGCCCTATCTCATCCAGCAGGGCTACATTTTGCGTACGCCGCGGGGTCGCATGGCGACACGCGCTACTTACTTGCACTTCGGATTACCCGCGCCCGCTGGTTCGATCGCCAGCTCAAATATTTCGCCAGATCTCGAAGCGGGTGACGAATCGCTGTGATCGCCGGGGAATTTTCACACAAGTTGCGTGTCTACATTGAGGACACGGACGCGGGCGGGATTGTATATTACGTTAATTACCTGAAGTTCATGGAGCGGGCGCGCACCGAGTTTATGCGCTCACTCGGTTATGGTAAAAACTACATTTTCAGTTCCAATCTGATGTTTGTGGTGCGGGATGTTGCGGTTACCTATATGCTCCCCGCGCGCCTTGATGATGAGCTTGAAGTAACTGCCACCATCGCGCAGCTGCGGGGGGCTGGCATCGTTTTTCACCAGCGTGTCAGGCGCCGTGAAGAGGTGCTGGCGCAGGGCGAGGTGACCGTCGCCTGCGTAGACCGGGTCGAGATTAAACCGCGTCGCTTGCCGCCGGATATGGTGGCGCGCTTGCGATTGACGCAACCAGTAAAAGTAGAAGTCTGAGAGGGACGTGCGTTGGAAGAACAATTAAGTTTGCTGGATCTGGTATGGAATGCCACATTCACCGTGCAGTTTGTGATGGCCACCTTGCTGTTGGCCTCCATGATCTCGTGGTACATGATCGTCAATCGCTTTCTGTATTTTCGCGATGCAAATGATGAGATGTATCGCTTCGAGGAGCGCTTCTGGTCCGGGGTGGATCTGTCGCAGCTTTACCGCGAGGGCAATGAGAGAGCCTCCGACGGTTACGCGATCCTCGGCATGGAAAGTATCTTTCGCGCGGGCTTCAAGGAGTTTTCGCGCCTGGCCCAGCAATCTGAAATGGACTCTGAAGCCCTGGTTGAGGGTGCCCGGCGGGCCATGCGGGTTGCGGTCATGCGCGAGGAAGAGCGTCTTGAGCGCCATCTGGCGTTTCTGGCCTCAGTGGGTTCCACCAGCCCCTATATAGGCTTGTTTGGCACTGTGTGGGGGATCATGCACTCCTTTCGTGGGCTGGCCAATTCTACCCAGGCGACACTCGCGACTGTCGCACCGGGCATTTCCGAGGCCTTGATCGCAACAGCGATGGGCCTGTTCGCCGCTATCCCTGCAGTACTGGCCTATAACCGCTTCGCGTCCAAGGTCGAAGTCCTCAACAACCGCTATGACACGTTTGTGGATGAGTTCTCCGGCATTCTCTACCGTCAGGCCTTTGCCTCGCGTACGCGTGAGAAGAAGGCGGGGTAAGGCGCCGTGTCCAGAAATCGCAACAAGCGAAAACCCATGTCGGACATCAACGTGGTGCCCTATATCGACGTGATGCTGGTGTTGTTGATCATTTTTATGGTCACCGCGCCGATGTTGATGCAAGGGGTAAAAGTCGATTTGCCGGAAGCGAGCGCCGAACCGGTGGAAAATCAGGACAGTGAGCCGGTGATCGTGTCGGTCGATGCGGGTGGTCAACTCTTTCTCAACCTCGGTCAGGAGGAGCAGGTTTTGTCGCTGGCCACGATCAAGGATCGGGTCGCAGCAGTGATGCGTCGCAAGAAGGATACGCCGGTGTTGATCTGGGGCGATCGTGCCGTGCCGTATGGTGAGGTGGTCACAGTGATGGTCGCATTGCAGGAGGCAGGTGCCCCCAGCGTTGGACTGGTGACTGAAAACCCCCAGTGAATACGTCGATCTATGCCAAGCCGATAATGCCGCGCATCGTGGTGCGGCCAGCGCTCGCCACACTGCTGATTCACGGGCTGTTGATCTTTCTGCTGACCGCCAATTGGGCCAGCATGGACCGCGAACGGATCAAGGTAAAACCGCTGCCAAACCTGGTGAATGCACGTTTGGTAGATGTTAGCGACCTGCAGACCAAACCCAAAGCGACACCGGCACCGGCACCGGCGCCCAAAGTCGAACCGCCGAAACCCAAGGTCGAGCCGCCGAAACCCAAGCCAGAGCCGCCGAAGCCAGAGCCACCGAAACCGGAACCGCCGAAACCGGAACCGCCGAAACCGGAGCCGCCAAAGCCGACGCCGACGCCCAAACCGGCGCCCACGCCCACGCCAGCTCCGGTGAAGCCAGAGCCGAAGCCCGAGCCACCCAAGCCTACGCCGACTCAGCAGAGCAGTCGGGATGCGCTGGCGCGAATTGCGCAGGACGAGTTGGCCACCGTCACCACGACGAAGGAAGCCGCGCAGGCGACAGCGACAGCGGATCAGATGTCCGCCAGCTTCGTGGCGCTGATTCAGCGGACGATACAAAGCTACTGGAGTCGTCCACCGAGTGCGCGCAATGGGATGGAGTGTGAGTTGGAGGTACAATTGGTGCCCACAGGCGAAGTGGTGGGTGTTAGGGTGACACGAAGCAGCGGTGATCCCGCATTTGATAGTTCGGCAGAAAACGCGGTGCGCAAAGCGGGAGCATTTCCCGAACTACAGAAACTGCCCAGCGGGGAGTTTGAAAAGAAATTCAGGCGTCTCAACTTGATATTCAGACCAGAGGATTTACGTTACTGATGAAACAATTACTAGCTGTACTAACCGTCGTCATACTGGCCGCGTTTGCTACGAGCGCGTCGGCTCAAATTACGATCGAGATTACCGAGGGGAATCGCGATGCGACCCCGATAGCGATAGTGCCCTTCGCCCGGCAAGGGGCAGGTTTGCCATCGGAAGATCTCGCGCAAATCGTGGACAGTGACCTGGCGCGCAGCGGCCAGTTTCTACCGATAGCGCGGACCGATATGCTGGGTCGCCCCAGCATTGAATCGGAGGTGTTTTTTCGCGACTGGCGGTCCATCAACGCGAAGTACCTGTTGATCGGGCGGGAATCCATGAACGGACCGCAGTTGCGAGTCGACTACGAACTGTTTGACGTGACCAGCCAGAGGAAGGTGTTTTCTGGCTATGAGGCGGGGTCGGTCAGTGATGCTCGCATGCTGGCTCACCGACTTGCCGATGAAATCTACGAGCACATCACCAGTGTGCCCGGTGCCTTTGCCACCAAACTGCTGTACATCTCAGTGACGCGAGTGCCCGGTGGCAAGGATTATTCCCGCCTGACCATGTCGGATTCCGACGGCGCGCGGCCCATCGTATTGTTAGAAACGCAGGAGCCGCTGCTGGCGCCCACGTGGTCCCCAGACGGCAAGGATATCGCCTACGTCAGTTTCGAGACCGGCAGGCCGGCGATCTACCGCCAGGAACTGGCCACCGGGCGACGTCAGCAGCTGACCAACTTCAAGGGATTGAACGGCGCGCCGGCCTGGTCGCCGGACGGTAAAACTATGGCGATGACGTTGTCGAAAGACGGTAACCCGGATATCTATCTGATGGATCTGGCGACCAAACAGCTCACGCAGATCATTCGTCACTACGCTATCGATACTGAGCCCGCCTGGATGCCCGATGGAAAATCGTTGCTGTTCACCTCTGATCGGGGTGGTAAGCCGCAGATTTACCGTTATTATCTGGATAGTGGCAAAACCGAGCGTCTCACCCACGAGGGGAGCTACAACGCACGTGCCCGGGTATCCCAGGATGGCCGCAGTGTGGTAATGGTGCACCAGCAGGATGGGCGCTTCCATATTGCGGTTCTGGACCTGGTGACTAACCGTGTAACACCTTTAACATCGACGGAGCTGGATGAAAGTCCCAGTATCGCGCCAAATGGCTCTATGGTATTGTATGCCACCAAATACGCAGAGCGCGGCATTCTCTCTGCAGTAGCTGTAGATGGAGACGCAAAATTCAGGCTGCCAGCCCGCGAGGGTGACGTCCGGGAACCAGCGTGGTCTCCCTATCTCAGCCGCTGAATATTGAATAGCAGGTAGTGGCGTAAATGCCTCATTACTATTAATCAACCAAGCATTTAAAGAAGGACGAAGGACTATGAAACATCTGCCTATAGCTGGTAAGACCATTGCACTGCTTTTCTCAGCAGCCCTTATGGTCGCTTGTTCTGGTAGTGATACCAAAGAGCAAGACGAAGCGGCAGCTGCAGCAGCAGCGGCAGCGGCCGCTGCTCACTCGGCTCAGCAAGCAGCCTCCTCGGCTGAGATGGCAAGCCTGGAAGACGCCGCCGCAGCCGCCGGCAATGTGTTTTACTTTGAATATGACAGTTCTACCATGACGCCGGAAGCGCTGAGTGCGGTGAACGCACATATCGCGCTTTTGCACCGCAACAACGAAAATATTCGCCTGGAAGGGAATACCGATGAGCGTGGCACCCGCGAGTACAACATGGCACTGGGCGAGCGTCGAGCAAACTCTGTACGTGACTACATGGTAGCCAATGGAATTTCCAGTATGCGCATTGAGACTATCAGTTATGGTGAAGAGCGTCCTATAGCCTATGGCTCTGGCGAAGCTAACTGGGCGGAGAACCGCCGCGTAGAGCTGAAGCCCCAGTAAGCTATGCATTCATCTATTCGAAAATCAGTACTAATGTGCGGGCTGGTCATTTTGACCGGCCCGCTGTGTTTGATGGCCTGTGCTCAGCAGGGCTATGTGGATGTGGAGGCCGAGCGAGCAGCAACGCAGGCCGCTGGCGGTGGTTCTGCCAACCCCGGCAGCGCTACCACTAGCGCGAACTCCAGCAACCCCTACGGTGCCCAACCTGCGCAGGTGTATCCCGCCACCAGCTACGGTGCGAATAATGCGCCCGCGGCTACTTCAATGACGCCAGTGTCTTCTGCCGCGCCGATGCCAGGTGCTGCTCCAGCGCCTGTAGTAGGTAGCTCTGCGGGGGGCTCGGAACTGGGCAATATGTATCTCCAGATTCAGCAGATGCAGCAGGAGATTATGCGTCTCAATGGCAAGATGGAAGAACAGGCGTATGAGCTGAGCACACTCAAGGAACAGAGTTTGCAGCGCTATATGGATCTGGATAAACGGCTTGGCAATGGCAGTGCCTCGCCAACCTCCTCAGGGCCTTCCGCCCAAACCTCCAGCCCAGCGGGTGCAGAAGGTATTAATGCGGCCGGTACGCCGACCGCCCCTGAAACACCCAGCAATTCCTCGCCAGGTGTGGAGCAGCCAGGGGAGGCTGACGCCTATCGAGCGGCATATGCGCTGGTGACGCCGGGCAGGAAGTTCGATGAAGCCGTTCCCGCGTTTCAACAATTTTTGCAGCGCTACCCCGACGGTGCCTACGCGGCCAACGCACATTACTGGCTGGGCGAGTTGTACCTGGTGAAGGAGCCGCCGGATCTGGAAGCGGCGAGACAGTCCTTTGCGCTGTTGTTGAGCCAGTATCCGGATAGCAGTAAGGCGCCGGATGCGCTGTTCAAGCTGGGCAAAGTGCAGTTTCTCAAGGGCAATCGCGAAAAAGCCAAAGAATACCTGGATCTCGTGATCACCCAATACGAGGGCACCAACAATGCCGTCGTGAAACTCGCCAGGGATTTCATAGCCCAGAACTACTAGGTCTGTGGCCCCGTGACGACTTCTCTTATCGCTACTACTTCTACCGCTAGCTCGCCGCCCGAAGCCGAGCAGGTCCTACCCGATAAAGCGGGGCAGGCCTTACGCATAACCGAAATTTTCTATTCCCTGCAGGGGGAGGCACGCACCGTGGGCCTCCCCACTGTTTTTGTGCGCCTCACTGGCTGCCCTCTGCGCTGCGTGTATTGCGACACGGAGTACGCGTTTAGCGGGGGTGAAATGCATGCCATCAGCGAGATCACGCAGCGGGTGGCGGCATACGAGCCGCGCTACGTGACCGTAACTGGCGGCGAACCACTGGCCCAGCCGAACTGCCTGCCCCTGTTGACCCTGCTTTGCGATGCCGGGTATGAAGTCTCACTGGAAACAGGGGGTGCCATGACGCTGGCGGGCGTCGATTCGCGAGTGGTGACGGTGCTGGATTTGAAGACTCCCGGTTCCGGAGAAATGCAGCGTAACGACTACACCAATATTCCGCTGCTGCGGCCACACGATCAGGTCAAGTTTGTGATCTGCGATCGCGCGGACTACGAGTGGGCCCGTTTTAAACTGGATGAGTACCGTCTGGTTGACCGGATCGCCGATATCCTGTTTTCACCCAGCTTTGGCCAGGTCGAAGGCCGCCAACTGGCAGAGTGGATTCTGGCGGACAATTTACCCGTCAGAATGCAACTGCAACTGCATAAACTGCTGTGGAATGACGAGCCGGGACGCTGAGTGCGATGAGTGAACCCAGGCGCGCAGTCATTTTGGCCTCCGGTGGGCTGGATTCCACCACAGTGCTGGCCCTGGCTCGCTCTCAGGGCTACGCCTGCTATACGCTTAGCTTCGATTACGGCCAGCGACATCACGGCGAGTTACGTGCGGCCGAGCGCGTCTCGCGCGCGTTAGGCGATGTTGAGCACAAGGTGGTCAGGCTGAATCTGGACAGTATTGGCGGTTCCGCTCTGACCGATATGTCCATCGCCGTGCCCGAGGAGGAAACCCAGGGTATTCCGATTACCTATGTCCCCGCGCGCAATACTGTATTCCTGTCTATCGCGTTGGGCTGGGCCGAGGTACTGGGTGCCCACGATATTTTCATCGGTGTGAATGCGGTGGATTATTCAGGTTACCCGGATTGTCGGCCCGAATACATCGCCGCCTTTGAATCCATGGCCAATCTTGCCACCAAAGCGGGTGTCGAAGGGCACAAAATTACCATTCACACCCCGCTGATGGACCTTGGCAAAGGCGAGATAATTCGCGCGGGTGTGGCCCTTGGTGTGGACTATGCGCTCACCGTGTCCTGCTATCAGGTGACTGAAGAGGGTCTGGCGTGTGGCAAATGTGACAGCTGCCGTTTGCGCCGTCAGGGCTTCGTTGATGCTGGGCTGGATGATCCCACTCGCTACCACCTGTAGTGGGTCACAGATCAGGGGAAAGCGGGGCGGCCCGGTGGGTCAGGCATTACCACTGCAGTGCACTGGAAGCGCTGTAATTGGTAGTGCGCCGACGGAGTAGCCGCAGAGCCCGATTCCTCTTCCCCTGCCTTATGCTGGATGTCCAGTTCGATGATGTAGGGGTACTCCAGGTGCTCCAGAGGGTACTGGAACGCGCTGGCGGTAAGATCGAAATCGCCTATCGGCTTGCCATTGACCGAAACAGTCGAGCATGCCGTAACGCCCGCAGCGTATTCCCCGGCAAGGGCGAAGCGCAGGAAGCGCTTGGGCGGCGTATAACACTCCAGACTGATAGCGCCACGCAAGCTACAGTGCGGCCCCGACAGCCATTGTCCGCTGGACTTATCCAGCGTCCAGCCTTCATCCAGCAGCGCCGACAGCGGCACGTCATAGCGCTTACAGAAGGCCAGGTTCATGTAGCTGACGTCGGCCAGCGCCAGTAGTTCGGCTTGCTCCTGCGGTGTTATCGATTGACCTCGAGTCGATTGCTGCCGTTCGCCGTTCCACACGGGTTTGTTCGCCTGTAGCAATTTTTCCGAGACGCCATACTCGGCGATAAGCGCTTTGTTGGAGCGGCGAAACTGTTTCCTGCAGGCCTGTACCTGCTTCTCGCTCAGGAAGTAAGCACTGCGCTGGGCGTCGCGCGCACCCCGTGCAACCAGCAGTAGCTCGACCAGTCGCGATCGCTTCCCGGCGTTCCCGGCAGTGTTGATCTCCCGGTATTGCTCCTCAATATCCGCCAGTATCCTGACCTCGTCGACGCCAAGGCTCGGATTGATCTCGCTGTCAAAAATGGCAATGTCGTCTGGATCAAGATCACCGTCCAGTATGGAGAAAAAGTGATGGACGATGTTCTTGCGGGGAAATCCCGCGCGGTCGTAAAGGACGACGTCCAGCTCGCAACCCGGAAAGCAGCGTTCAAACTTTTTCACATTGCGGTAGAAGTCGCGGTTGATCGGACTGATATCGATCTTTTTGAAGAGTTCTGCGCCACGCCGCTCCTGCGTTTTTATCTGCTGTAGAAAGCCGGTCTGAATCAGGTCGGCCTGCTCACGGACGTAGTAAATGATGTGAAACTGGCAGTCTGGAAACAGGCTCGCGAAGCGCGAAAGGACAGCCTCGTCGAGGACATGGATGCCCTCCCAGGACATCAGCACACTGGCATCAGCCGGCTGTGCGTCTATCTCTTCAACAAGCTCCTGAGCATTCGCAGGGGTGAAGTTAAGGAAGAAAAGGCCGTGGTGGCCCAGCGCCCCCGCTTTGCCAAATCGCGGTAAGTAAACGCCGTGTCGCAACAGCAGCTGCCGGTTTGCTGCGAGGTGAGTCTGTAGGGCCGTACTGCCCGCTTTATCCGAGCCAATGTGTAGGAATATTTTTCTCGGTTGTTTGATAGCAGCACCCGCTGTCATAAGTCCCTGATCCATGCGATGTCGTAAGGTATCAGGGCCGGAGGTTACCTTAGCAGTGAAAAAAAATACAGCGCTGCGCCGTGCATGTGGCGCTGAACGTGTGCTGGCCATGGCTTGCGCCCGAAGCTGTGCCTGCTACATTTGCAGTTTCGAACAGGGCCAATGGCACCAGCGCTTCGCTGTTGACGACCGGTACGACTACGCATGCGAATGCCAGGCGCTGGAGGAGTATGATTTTACGCAAAAAAGCGCTTGAGTTTTTAGCTCAAATCCGTACCATACCTCGCTCTTCTTCTGGGGCCGTTAGCTCAGTTGGTAGAGCAGTTGGCTTTTAACCAATTGGTCGCAGGTTCGAATCCCGCACGGCCCACCATATATCGCAAAAACCACCCATTGGGTGGTTTTTTGCGTTAGGGGTTAGTACGTCTGGTTTAACCCGCAGCGCGGTACCAGCGGCTAAGCCACGATTGTCTCTGGCACCAACTGCGCATCACGCACCAGCGCTTCAGGTTTCACCGTCGTTGCCACGCCATCAAGGGTGTAACGTTTTGGTGCATGAAAAACGGGTTGACGGTGCCGTGGTAACTCATCAATACGTTCGCCGGTGACATTTACCGAACGCCTGTTTGTGCCGTTAAGGTCAAATATAGAGAAACCGACTACTTGAGATGCCATACTGCGTCGACCAGACAGGCTTGGTATGTCGTGTCGTTCTGCCTGCCGTCATGCAAGGATCATCGTGAACTCCTCAGTAAAACAACTCCGCAGAATAGCCGTGACTGCCGCTGTCGGGATCTTCGCTGTAGCCACGGAGGAGACTCGATGAATGCAGGGCATGTGCAGCAGCGGTATTTCCACAGCCCTGCACGGCTGCTATTTATCGCTATTGCATGCTGGTTATTCGTAACCGCGTTTGCTTCGGCCTCG
This sequence comes from Halioglobus sp., assembly GCA_037969215.1. Lineage (GTDB taxonomy): Bacteria > Pseudomonadota > Gammaproteobacteria > Pseudomonadales > Halieaceae > Marimicrobium. The sequence continues at coordinate 52,192 of JBBKWY010000190.1, read as the reverse complement.
GCAGCAACGGCTGCGCCAGAGCGCGCGGTAGTGACGCTTGATGCAGACCTGCAATCTGTTTCGATCGTGCACGACATCGAAGTGCTGCATCACGGGGCTGAAGTCTCATTGCAGGATTTGATCGACCATCCCCAGCAATACAATTTTAAAGCGAATGCCGACGGAAATGCTGTCTACGGTCGTACGTCCGAAAAGTTCTGGACGCGAGTGCAGTTGCGCAATACCGGCTCGGAAGCACAAACGGTTTTTCTTAAAAATACGGTTTTGTCTCATCTCAACCTGTATCTCATACGCGAAGGAAAGCTGTTAGAAACCAGGCAGTGGCGTGGCCCGAAGGGTGGGGAGTCGTTTGTCGGTGGGCAGCGTTTTCCCCTGTTACCGCTGACGCTCCCCGCCGGTGAGACAGTAACCCTGCTGGCTGAATTCTGGTCGGGTAGAACGATGTGGTTTAACCCCTCGCTGGTTAGCGAGTCGGTGGCCATTGAAGCCCTGTTGTTCGATGGATACTTTTACGGCGCATACTTCGGTATTTTTCTGACATTGCTGGTGTTCTATACCGCGGTGGCGCTTGCGTATCGCGCGAGAATATTTGCGTTGTATCCCGCTTACATCGCGCTGGGGCTGGCGGCGAATTACCTACTGTTGAATTACTCTTACTTAACACCTCCGATTAGCCAGGATTGGCAGGTCAGTGCAGTATTGGATGTGTTGGGTATTGCCTATTTGTATGTCACGGCAGAGTTCATCTGTCTGCTGATGAATATTCCGGATATTGCACCACGTTATTACAAACAACTGCCGCGTTTTTACATTGCTGCTGCTGTCGGCACTCTGGGGCTGATGCTGTTTGATGTCCAGTGGGCAATGACATACATCAACCTGTTGATGCTGGTGGGTATCGGCGTTTGCTTTTTCTTTGGTTCTATCGCTATCCGTAAGCGGCAGCCTTACGCTGTGCTGTTTACCGCTTCATGGGGGCTTTTTCAGGCGGCTGGTTTGGCGCTGATATTGAGTTGGCTGGGGGCGATTCCCTACAGCGAAAAGTATATCTATGCACTTAATGTGGCCTCGATTGTCGAAACCACACTACTCGGCATTATTCTGACGTTGCATATGCGTGTTTATCGACAAAAAGTGGAACAAGCGGAGCACAACCTGGCACAGGTGAGACGGCACAACAAAGAACTCGAGCTGGTTTCCAGTACGGACGCATTGACCGGCGCCTTTAACAGGCGAAGAGGTGAAGAAATTCTGCACACCTTGGTAAACGACCGCCGAGCAGTGTTTTCTGTTTACCTGTTGGACATTGATAACTTCAAGGCGATAAATGACCGATTTGGTCATGATGTGGGCGATGCAGTTATCAAGCAGGTAGTGGAGTTAGTGCGCAGAACCATTCGGTCCACGGATAATATAGTGCGTTGGGGAGGTGAAGAATTCGTCGTGATTCTTACCGATACGCCCTATCAATCTGCGTTGGGCAGGGCTGAAGTGGTGCGGGAGGCTGTCGCCAACACTAAATTTTATGCAGCGGGTAAATGCACTGCCAGTTTTGGTGTGGCTACAAGGGTGTCGGAAGACAGCGTAGCCACACTTGTTCGTCGCGCGGATATTGCGATGTATGGGTCGAAGCGCGATGGGCGCAACCGTGTCTCATAATGCGTTTTTGTGCCAGGCCCCCCTCAAGACGGAAATGACCTGGCCCAGCGACTAAGCTACGATTTTCTCTGGCGCCAATTGCGCACCACGCACCAGCGCTCCAGGCATCGCCGTCGTTTCAACGCCATCCTTCATAATCACCTGACCGCTGACCAGTGTGTACAGATACCCAGTGGCTTTTTGGAACATGCGCCGCCCCCCGGCAGGGAGATCATAAATTATTTCCGGTGACGCCAGTTTCAGGTTGTCAAAATCGATGACATTGATATCGGCACGCATGCCGACTTCCAGCGTTCCCCGATCTTCCAGAGAAACCGCCCGTGCAGTATCGTGAGAATGAAATTTGACCGCCTGCTCCAGGCTGAATTTCCGGCCCGTACGGTCACGTACAAAGTGACTGAGCAAAAAAGTAGGCATCGAGGCATCGGACAGCACGCCGCAGTGGGCTCCGGTATCCGCGAGACTGATAACGGTATTGGGATCTGCCAGCATTTCATACTGACGATCGAGATTGTGCTGATCGTAGCCCATGAACGGGAAATACAAGATCGCTTTACCATCGCGTGCCAACAAGGCGTCGTAGGCGTATTCCTGAGGAGTGACTCCCGCCGCTTTTGCTTTGGCGGCAATGCTTTGGTCGGCGCCCTGCTCGTAGTCGGGGCTTTCTCCCAGCTCATACATCAGATCAAAATCCGTCACCATTCGATTGGCAATTTCTATCCCAATGTCGGGCGTGGGTTCTGCCAAAATCGCCGCCCTCACCGCCGGGTCGCGCAGTGTGGCAATGCGTTCTTCGGGGCTCAACGCCATCAGGGGGGCAAAGTTTTGGTGCATGAAAAACGGGTTGACGGTGCCGTGATAACTCATCAATACGTTCACCGGGCGCGCACCGACGTGAGCGACCAGCTGGGCGCCTTCCTTATTCGCCTGCGCAACAAATTCCAACTGTTCCTTAACGCGACTCCACTGCTCACCTGTCTGGTAGAAGAGCACAAAATTGAAGCGACATTTGTTTTCAATGGAGAGACGCTTCATCCAGCTCATTTCGTCGCGCCAGGCATCATCCTCAAAGTCGGAGACCATGCCAAAGAAACCCTTGCCCAGTTCTCCCATCTTTTTGCCGATGCCAAATAACTCATCTTCTTCAGAGTAGGTGCCGGGCATCGACAGGCCATTTCGGGTTTTGTGAAGCTCTGTCCTTGAGGTGGTGAAACCGACACCGCCCGCGCTAATGCCCTCGGCAACCAGCGCTGCCATTTTTTCGACATCCTCTGGAGTTGCTCGCTCATTGTTGGCGCCGCGATCACCCATGACATAGGTTCTGATCGCGCAGTGTGGCACCTGTGCCGCGATATTGATGGCGCGGGGCATGGCGTCCAATGCGTCAAGGTATTCAGGAAAGCTTTCCCAATTCCACTTAATGCCCTCAGCCAGCGCTGCTCCCGGGATATCTTCGACGTCTTCCACCACTTCTATCAGCTGTTGATGCGCCTCATCATTGGGTTTACAGGGCGCAAAGCCTATCCCGCAATTACCCATCACCAGCGTTGTAATACCGTGGTGGTTGGCCGGGCTGCAGTACGGATCCCAGGTGGCCTGGCCATCCATATGTGAATGGGTGTCGACCCAGCCTGGCGCAACGACTGCGCCGCCGACATCAATGACCTCCAGCGCAGCGTCAGTAATGGCTTCTCCTTTCTGGCTATTGGCCACCTTGGCCACGAGGCCATCCTTGATACCGATGTCGCCCAAAAAGGCATCCCTACCGGTGCCGTCTACGATCTGACCATTTTTTATTACTACGTCGTACATGAGGTCCTCCGCTGTCGCCCTCTCAGGCGTGAGTGTAGCGCTCGCGATCGAGCGGTGAATGATTAGTATAGTCTTCGTTTATTTACCTACAATACTGCCCAGTGCTGATATCTTCCATATGAATTTTTCAGGACTCCTGTGGCCCCAGTAGCAGAACTGCCATTTGGCTCTGTAGCTTAAGTTGTTCCGCAATGTTGTGCGCGTCCAGAGGATCGAGTTTAAAAATCTTCTGGTGCAGTGGCGCCAGCGTAATATAGCCCAGCAGCATACTGTGAAATGCCATAGTGACCGGCGTCATTGCGGGGGGTTGCTGTACAATTTTTGAAAAAAAAGGCCGATACCAATCCTCGACCAGTTTCTCCAGACGGTCACCCGAGCTCAGCGTGGCCTGCTGAATAATGCGGGGTATATTGGGGTGGTCGATATGGTGTTTGACCAGTTTTTCCAGTAGCTCAATCGACGGCCCTTTAGCCAGCGCAGCAGGCAGGTCCATATAGGCTTTCATTGGTTCAAACAGGCGGTCTACCACGGCATTGTAGACTTCGTCCTTGCTGCTGTAATGTTTGTAAATTGCCGGACCACGAATCCCCACGGTATCGGCAATGTCCACAATTGAGGTCGCTTCATAGCCTTTGTTGGCAAACAGGTCCTCTGCGGCGTCCAGAATACGTGTTTTGGCGGGACTGATCATAGTGCTGTCCTGGGTAGGTGAGGCGACGAATCTGAGTGTTCAGTAGTTGACGATGCCCCCGCAGTTTATTAATGTTACAGGTTACTAACCAATAACTTCAAGCACTCTCTGCGGCAACTTTCCAGTGGCAGTCAGCGTAGATCCAGCAATCTGAGATTTACTCGGGGCTTGCGCTCGCCTTTTATCAGAGAGGTGACGTGCGCCATCCCCGCCTGATTGCGCACACGGCTAATTCCCGGAAGTGCTGGCAAACAGGCTGCGCACAGTGGCAACAAACATCACCGCAAAATCTGGAGACAGACAATGAATGAGTTCGAGAACAAAACCGCCGTAGTCACGGGAGCCGCCAGCGGGATTGGCCTGGAATTGGCCAAGGTGTTCGCCGCACAGGGCATGAACGTGGTGCTGGCTGATATAGAGCAGAGCAAGCTGACAGAGGCCGTGGATGCCGTGAAGGCGGTATTGGCGCCCGGCGCAGGGGCCATCGGCGTGGTGACGGATGTGGGCTCTGGCGAATCAGTGGCCGCGCTGTGCAAGGCGAGTGTTGAGCGGTTTGGTAGTGTTCAGGTGCTGTGCAATAACGCAGGCGTGTTCACCGGTGGGCTGTTGTGGGAACAGACCGAGGATGACTACGAGTGGCTGATAAGAGTGAATCAGTGGGGAATCATAAACGGCCAGCGCCATTTTGTGCCGCAGATGATCGCACAGGGCGACGAGTGCCATATTGTGAATACAGCCTCGATGGCGGCGATGTGCGCCCTGCCGTTTGCGGGTATTTATCACATGACCAAGCATGCGGCATTGGCCTTGAGTGAATGTCTGTATCACGAGCTGGCGATGATGGCGCCGCAGATCAATGTGTCGTGCCTCTGCCCGGAACTGGTGGATACCGGCATTGCAGCCTCGTCGCGAAATCGACCGGCTAATCTGGCCCAAGAAAATCTCACCGAAATGCAAAAGATGTCGATGACGGCCATTACTGATGCAACTGCAAGTGCTCTGCAGCCACGGGTGCTGGCTGAGCGTGTGCTACAGGCTATAAAAGACAAGCATTTTTATATCTTGCCACCCGGCGATAATCCCTGGCGCGAAACTGCCAATGCCAGGTTGGAAGACCTGCGCCTTGTGCGTAATCCTGGCTTCGCACCCCCGGCAATTTGAATCGCCAGGGCCACCGATAAAATATAATCATGGGAGCAATACGATGAGTGGACGACTACATAACAAAGTGGCGTTGATAACGGGTGCGGCCTCTGGCATTGGTTTTGCCTGCGCCAAACGTTTTGCACAGGAGGGCGCCGCCGTCGTGGGTCTTGATTTGAAGGGCTCACCGCACTGGCATGAGATTGCGTCGATAACGGATAGACATCTTTTTATCGAGGCAGACGTGACCAGTCTTGCCGCCCAGCAGGCCGTGGTGGATAAAGCGATAGAGGCATTTGGCTCACTCGATGTGCTGGTAACATCAGCGGGTATCGGTGATGCAGGCCCTGTTCACATGGTGGAAGAAGCCGCGTGGCAGCGGGTGATCGATATCAATCTGAGTGGTACGTTCTTTTCAGCCAAGGCCGTGTTACCCCAAATGATGAAGCAGCGCAGTGGCAGTATCATCACCGTTGCCAGTTGCGAGGGCGTAGTAGCCACCGAGGGCGGGAGTTCCTACAACGCCTCCAAAGCGGGTGTGGTTAACCTGAGTAAAAACATCGCGATTGACTACGGCCGTATGGGTATCCGCTGCAACGCCCTGTGTCCGGGCTTTATTGAAACGCCTATGTTTGATGCGGTGCTGAACAAGGAGTTTATGGCCGAAGTAAAGGCGGACATCATGGCGCAGACCAAGCTGGGGCGATTTGGTGAACCGGTTGAAATGGCCAACGTTGCCTTGTTCCTGGCATCGGATGAGGCATCCTTTGTCACCGGTCAGGCAATCGTTGCCGACGGCGGTTACATCGCCGGCCACAGCCATGGGATTGTGGAAATGCTGGGATTGACCTGAGTCGCTGTATCGACAGCGGGGCGGTATCACATGGCACACTATCTGAAATCAGTCTGATGATTAGAGTAATAGTGAATGAAAGAGCGCGTAGCGAAGCACATCGGCATCATCGGGGCAGGGCCTGCAGGCATCGCCGCCGGGCGTGAGTTGCTGCGTCAGGGCTTTACCCATTTCACCATTTTCGATGCGCTGGATGCGCCGGGCGGAACCTGGCGCCTGCACACCTATCCGGGACTGGCCTGCGATGTCTGGGCGCATTCGTATACGTTCTCCTATGCGCCCAACCCCAATTGGAGCGCCAGTTTTGTCAGCCAGCCGGAAATTCAGGCCTACCTGCAGCGTTGCACTACCGAATTTGGGCTGGACCCGCATCTGAAGCTGAATACCTATATTGAAAGTGCACACTACCAGGAGGGTGGCAAGTGGAAACTGGCTAGCAGCGCGGGGGAAACCTTTGTATGCGACGTGGTGATCAATGCGATGGGCAATCAACACACGCCGCTGTTTCCAGACGTTGATGGTATGGACAGTTTCCAGGGCGACAGTTTTCACGGTACGCGCTGGAACCACGAAGTAGACTTGAAGGGCAAGCGCGTGGCCATCGTTGGGTCCGCTGCCAGTGCCGTGCAGATAGTGCCGGAAGTCGCTCAGGAAGCCGCGCACTTGACCGTGTTACAGCGCTCGGCCAACTGGATTATGCCGCGTGGCAAAAAAGATTACAGCGACAGTCAGCGCAGCAACTGGCGGCGCTTTCCTTTCCTGATCAAAGTGATACGCAAGTGGCAATCTCTGTTGATGGGGCAGGTGGAACACGCCGTCACGCTGGGTCACAACCGCATGGGCCAATTTGAGAATGTGGTTAAAAAATACATCAATAAAACTATCGACGACCCCAAATTGCGCCAGGATTTACTGCCCGACAGCCGCTACGGTTGTAAACGCGGACTGGTGTCAGATGGTTTCTACCCGGCGCTGAATCGAGACAATGTCGAACTGATCGCCGCAGGCCTCAAGCGGGTAACCCCGACCGGGCTTGTCACTCAGAATGGTCGCGAGGTAGAGGTAGACGTCATCATCTATTGCACGGGCTATCGTATTCTTGACTACGATCGCATTGATGTGAGGGGCCGCGACGGAGTCTCCCTGGCCGAGGTCATGGCGGATGATCCACAGGCCTATAAAGGGATCGCTGTACCGGGTTTTCCCAACTACTTCATGGCGGTCGGACCTAACGGACTGGTGTTGAATGTGGCCTACTTTGTGACGGCAGAGCAAAACGTCGCAACCATCGCGCGCCTGTTGTGCGAGTTGGATGATAGCGGCAGCAGTGCAATGTCCGTCAAGCCGGAGCTGTGCCAACAGTACAATGACACCCTGGCAATCAAGTTTGCCGACTACTCGTGGGGCGCGACTGATTGTCACAGCTACTATCGCAACGCATCCGGCCACGCGCCGTTCCTCTTCCCCGGCAATTACAAAGGCTGGCAGAAGTTACATGCTGAGGCGGGACTGCATGAATATCAGCTCACCTGAGTACTAACGGGACGAGCCCTGCGCAATGTCACAACCAAAATTGAGTAGCCAGCCAATGTACAGCCAATCATTTGAAGACATAACCGACGAGTCAGTGGGCGGCAAAGCCTGGGGTTTGGCGCAGTTGCAGCGCATGGGCCTCAACGTGCCCTCGGGCTTTGTGATTTGCCACGCGCAGGCTGGAACTTACCCGGAGGATCTGGTCGCACGCTGCGAATCCCTGGGGACAGATCCGCTGGCAGTGCGCTCTTCCGCCCAGGGTGAAGACGGTGCCGACACCTCCTTTGCAGGACAGTATGAAACCGTCCTCAATGTGAGCGGCGAGCACGCGGTGCGCGACGCGATTGATGTCTGCGTAAATTCAGTGGCCAGTGAGCGCGCCCAGGCTTACCTCGCAGAGCGTGACGAGACCGCACAGCGCCTGGATAACACTGACGTTGTTATGAACGTTGTCGTGCAGCGTATGGTCGACGCCCGGGCGGCCGGGGTGGTGTTTACTGCCGATCCCGTCAGCGCCAGACGCGATTTATTGGTTATCGATGCCGTCGCAGGGTTGGGTGAGGCGCTGGTGAGTGGTGAGGCCACGCCAGACCACTACGGCGTGCATCTCTCGGGCGCTATTGTGCGCCGCCAGCTGGTGGGCGATACGGCGCTGTTAAGCGACCTGGAAATCGCTGAGATCGCCAGGCAGGCCAGAGCGGCAGTCCGCCACGCGGGACATCCGCTGGATCTGGAATGGGCGATAGACCAGGCCGGCGTTTTGTTCTGGCTGCAGGCAAGGCCCATAACTACGCTGCCCGCAGACCTGAATGAATTTGATACGACGCTGCCGCGCCCTGACGATGTGCTGACCATCAGCAACGTCAGCGAAATGATGCCCGGCGCGGTCTGCCCCCTGACCATGTCTTTTACCGGGTGGGGGATCGACTACGGCTTACAGCATATGCAAGTCGTGGTAGGTGCTCGTGAACGCATCGACAAGCAGTGGCAGATTACCGCCTCAGCCTACGGTCACCTGTTCCTTAACCTCACAGGCAACATAGTGATGTCGGCCGGTGTGCTGGGTTCCAGTGCCGAGCAGGCAGCGCAAACACTCTGTGGGCGCATTGTTCCAGAGCTGAAGGAGTTGCCCCCTTTGCCAACGTGGCGCAGGGTGATCAATGCAGGGAGGCTGCTGCGCTACTGTCTGGGTGCACCCGGCGTGGTGGATCGCTTTGGCAGGGAATTGGACCAGTTTGCTATCGATAAAAAGCCAAACAGTGCCGCAATGTGGCATGAGATCGCTGGGAAGGCCTGGTTTTTTGATCACTGTATGGCTGTGCATATCCAGTCGTCAGGGCTGTCGGGCTTTCTCTGCGCCATCGTGGAGAACATGGTGTCCGGTAAATCCAACGACAGCACTATGGCAGAGCAAGCCGAGGCGGTACGCCTGCTGTCTGGCGCCAGCGGCGTGGAGAGCGCCCTGATGCTGGAGCAACTGGATGAATTGCTCGACAAGGTGGCGCTGCACCCGGACGCAGAGCGCGATTTTCAGCGTGTCACAGCGCAGCAAGCCACCAATTGGTTGCAGACGGCACCCGGTCTTGCGCAGGAATTTGAGCGTTTTCTCGACAATCATGGTCACCGCGGCTATCGCGAATTGTGCGTACGGGATCCCTCATGGCGCGAGGACTTGACGCCGTTGATACAGAGCATGCAAGTCGCGGTGCATGCCCGCTTGCTGACGGGAGGACACCGGGAGCAGCATAGCGAGCGCATAGACTGGTCAGCGCTGAGTCGAGGCCTGCGCTGGATTCTGCCCAAGGCCCACAACGCGATACGGCGACGTGAACACACCAAGTCTCAGCTGGTGGAACTGGGGCACCGCTTTAGCCTGGCGTTCCGCTATCTCGGCGAGCAGATGGCGTCCGAGGGCATCATTCCCGATGCCGACCTGGTCTTTTTCTTCAGCACGGGGGAGTTGTCAGCATTTATTGCAGACCCGAGCGCAGCTGCTGTGGCGCACGCGCTCGCCCGCCGTCGCGCACTGGAGTATCAGCAGCGCTTTCAATTTCCCGAAATTTCCGTGGGGCTGCCGCAGCCGCAGGAACCACAGCCTGTCGACATCGCTGACGGTGTGCTGCAGGGCCGGCCGGCGTCGCGCGGTATCGTGGAAGGTATTGTCAGGGTTGCGCATACCCTGCTGGAAGCTACTGCACTGGAGCCGGGGGAAATTCTGGTCACCCCGATTACCGACATTGGATGGACGCCTTATTTCAGTCTGATCGGCGGGCTGGTAACGGATCTGGGAAGCTCCGTCTCCCACGGTGCGGTTATCGCAAGAGAGTACGGATTGCCCTGTGTGGTCAATACCCGGCAGGGGACGCGTTTTTTACAAACGGGTAATCGTGTGCGACTCGATGGTGACACCGGTACGGTGACACTACTGACGGAGTGAAAAAAGATCTGACAATACAACTGCAAGCCTGATTTGGTTTAATGCTACCCCGGCAGCGCTGGTGTTATTTGCCGTGTCGCGTTTCTTTCTAGGCGGCTGGCTTGTATTTTCAGGAACTAGAACCATAACTTCCCGCAAGCGTTATCTGGTGCTGGCCATGCTGGCGTTGTATTGCACCGTCCTGCTGCCTGGCACTTGTTGGCGCAGCACCCGCACGTCGGTCCTCCTCTCTTCTCCACCTTGCCAACCCCAATCCAGCTGCGAACATTGTCCTACGTATTTCTGCTTAGTCTTGCATCGGTAGTCACACGGATTTCATAAGTTGCCATATCCGATATTGTGGTGCTGTAAATGAGATAACGCTGACCCGCATGATATCCAGCCCATGTGGGGCTGGCTGATTAAGGGAGGTGCCCTGTGAAAAAGGCTTTGCTGGTAGAGGATGATAGAAAAATCACACTGTCCATTGGCATTTGTCTAAACGCCATGGGTTATGAACTGGTGAGGGCGATCGACGTCTTCAGTGCAATCAGTCAAGCCAAAAAGACCAATCCCGATGTGGCCGTAATCGAGATGTCGACTTTTGAACTCGACAGGGCACGGACAGGCTAAGTTTTGATGCTATTCCACTGTGGGAGACACGACATGATATTGCTCGGTACACCCTTCGCATACTCGCGCCTGATAGGGCTGGCTCTGATACTCACTTTGGGTGGATGCGCCTCGAGCCCGGCCGCCAAGCTCTCGACCGCAGGCCAGTGGCAGCGAGTCTCTGAAGACGCCTACAAAAACCCGCAATCAGGCCAGCGTATTACCCGTGCGCAATACAGCGAGTTGGTGGCAGGGGAGGTGTATGCCAAAACGTTTCAATTCAGTGGCAACCGCAACGCATTTTGTCGCTGAAGCCGGTCGCTGGTGGTCTAAAACCCAGCCTGCAGGTTCGAATTCGAATGCCACTTTGGATCTCGCCATTTAGCGGCGGGCCAAAACACGACTCACCACCAGCTTTGTCACCCAGCCAAGATACTGCAGCGCCGTTCGGGCGCGGCGGCCAGCGTTTACTGCGATGACAACCCCGTCGGCTGTCAGCACTCTGCCCAGCACCTGATTGCGCAGAACCAGCACATCGATCCCCCGCCCTGTATCCGCCTTTGTCATCACGCGTGCGCCGGGTGCTGGCCCGAGATAGCGGTGTACCAGAAGCTCCCCGCCCGTCGCGGCAAATACAAGAATATCGCCAGTGCTGTAGCGCGTTTGTTTTTGCAGCATGAGACGCTGGCCCTCGCGCAACAGCGGGGCCATGCAACTGCCGGTGACGGTAACCGCGAGTAACTCCCCGTTCTGCAGCATACCTGCAACCTCGGGGTAAACAGCAGTGCGCGCGCTTATCCTGCGCATGATAAACCTCGTCTCACGGGCAATGTGGCCCAAGGCGAAAAACGGCGAGTGTAGCATCGGCCCGCTGGCGGTGAAAACACATGACGAGGCACAGTGGATGGCAGGATCAGCGCAGCGTGCACTCTGGCGCGAAGCGCTGCTACTTGAGAGTAACCGACTGAATCAACTCGACGCCCTTGTTGGCCGCCGCATGAGTGGCATTACCGCCGCACCCTTTGTTGCAGTTCTCCTCCACGGCAATACAGTGTAGCGGGGCGCCAAGCTGGTCCAGTGGCCGCCCTTGCAGGCGTTTTGCCGCGTCGATGGCCCGCGCTCGGGCCTCCAGGAAGAGCGGGGATTTATGCCATATCTCCCCGATGGAATGCTCATGCAGGCTGCCCGCGCTGCGCTGCAGATGCATGCAGGCCTGCACGTTGCCATAGGGGTCAATGTCCACACCGGCAACGCCGACGTTGCAGGTGGCCGGGGGATCCTCACCAATGTCGGGGATGTCATTGTTGAGTATCGGGCTTGCCGGTGCCGCCGTTGGTCGCCGGGCGTCCAGTCCCTGCTTCACCGTCTCCCACACGTTTTTTGACGGCTGAATCGCCAGCGGCTCCAGATCGCCGTTGTCCCGGGGCGCCACCGGCCCCTGGAAGCGCAAGGGCACACCGAGCGAATCACACAGGGCGAACATGTCGTCTATCTGGTGCTCGTTCCAGGCGGTGGGGGTGCACACGATGCTGCAGCGCAGGCCCGCGGCGGTAGCGTGACCGATATTCTGTACCAGCCGTGCAAAACTGCCTGGCACCCGGGTTTGCCGGTCGTGGGTCTCAGCACTGGCACCGTGCAGGCTGAGCTCTACTACATAGGGATCGACTTCGCGATAGAGACGCTGCGCATTGCGTCGACCCAGGCTGTGTCCGTTAGTACGTACCCGGGTGACAAAGCCCAGCTCACGCGCCATGCTGCCAATCTCGAAAAAGTGGGGGTGCAACATCGGCTCGCCGCCGGTGAGCATCAGGTACAGTGTTTGCATTTCTGCCAGATCCTGCAGCAGCACCCGGTACTGCGGCAGTGACAGCAGCTGGCCTGGCTTGTCCCGATCGTTATAGCAGTAAAAGCAGTCCAGATTGCAGCCGTAGGTCAGCTCCAGTGACGCGTCGTGTAAAATCCGCTGCTGCCGTATTCTTGGGAGTATGACTTGCTGGTACATCTCAGTCCGCCGATGTCGCTAACAGCTGCTCTGCAGCAAGCTCGTCCAGGAAGCGTGGCAGGTCTGCCGCGGCGGCATCCGGGCTCACCTCAAACTCTGTCACAATCGCCTCCACCAGGGCCTGGTGGGACATGGGCTGTTGCAGCATTTTGATAATGTACAGCCCCACCTCATTCACCACGGTGACCCGCCCCTGATCCAGATGCACCAACACGCCCTCATCCCCCACGGCGCGGTAGCGCAGACGGGGTGTCAGGGTAATCGGCGTGGAAGTTTCCGGCTCAACCACGGGTAATAGCGCTTTTCACAGAATCCATAATGTCCTTTACAGTGTCTTCTCGACGGCTTTGCAAGCTGATCACGGGCAGGCGCGTCGCCAGCTCCGCCAGGTTATCCAGCAGCCGGTCAGTTTCTATCTCATCGGTATTGACGAAGGGACTACCCACCATCAATCGGGCAATGGCGGTGGCCTGAGTCACCCTGCAGGCCGCCAGCCGCTGCGCCTGTTCAAGCAGGACAACCCCCGCCACCGGGTAGGAATCCTCGGCCCCGCCATGGTCCAGAGTGCGCCCGAACTCGCCAGTGAATGGTACCGCATAAGCGCGGTACCCGTCCCCTTCCCGCAGCAACAGGTTGACATCATCGCTGAGGACAGTGGCCCCTGCGAGGTGCGCCTTGCCGGTGAGGGTGGTTTTCCCGACGCCAGAGCGCCCCGCAAATATCCAGGCCTGCCCCTCAAACACCAGGCCCGCACTGTGTAGCACCGCTCCGCCCTGCGCCAGTGCCTGGTGGGCGGACAGTATCCGCAGGAAATTTTCGATGACATTCGCCAGCGCCAGATCGTCCTCCCGGGCAACGCCCAGAGTAGCCTGCCCCCGGCTGCTGTCTAACGGGATGCTCGCCTTGAAGTTGATTCCGGTGACATCAAACCCATCATGCCGGCGTAACTTCAGTGGCGTGTACAGGCCCGCGACCGCGAGGCGCTCTGGGTCAATTGTCAGCTCTGCCGTCAACGGGTACGCCGCGCAGACCATACTCTCTGCTGCTGCCGTGGTGGCATCCGCAGGAATAAAGCGCGCGTAAGTTGCAGTCAAGGCGCTGGCTTGCCGGGCACTCAAACCCGTGAGCCGGACGGCACCGGTGGGCAGGGTGATCAGCAGGGAGTGACTACCCCAGCTGTCGCCACAGGCAGGTGGCACTAGCAGCTACTCAGGATCCCAGCGAACTGCAGGGGAAAGGGGCGGTTTTGCCAAAAGGCGGGGCCGGTGGCGAGCAGGTCGCTGCGGCCGCCTCCAGTGATTCGGCGCCCAATACGCGGGGGGCGCAATAGACCCGGCGCGCAGTATTCACAGCTGCCGATCGGTCAGCTTGATTGTTTTTTCCAGGTTCCGGGTTTTCGGTACCAGTCATCTCTTTATTACCTATTTATCTGTTGCGTATACAGTGCTAGCGGGCAAATACAGCGGGCTCGCCCACCACGGAATAGATATGTGGCATGAACTCACTGATAGACCCTGCGGTCTGTACCTTGGCGTCGCGCGCGGCATCGCCGATGGTATTCATACCGGCGAAAGCGCTGTCAACAAATGCATAAGCCAGTCGCTGTGCATCCTGATCCAGTGACAGACCGGTCGGCGCTAGTGAAGCAATCGCACCCCCCGTGGGGTTCAGCACTAAAGAACTGGCCAGTGAGCGCGTGCCAGGCATGGAATCATCGCCCGCCGCACAGGTCAGGGCGGCAAATACCGGATACACCGTATTTTGCAACAAAGCCGCGTCGGATGCCTTAATAAAATTCTCCCTGCCGTCACCTACCTGGCCGGAGGAACCGTGCCCATCATAACTGACAAAGCCTACCTGCCAAGTGGAGGAGAGAATAAGCTTGTTACGCACTTTGTCCTGCGGATGGTACAGGGTAGTGATTTGGTCGAAGCCGGAAGTACTGAACAAGTGGTCGGCCATCTGGTCTGAGTTGGCAGAGAAGTTGCCGCCGTCATCCGGGTTGTCTGCCACCAGCACCGCCTGGTAGCGTTCTGCGCCAGTGGTAGCAGACTCATACGTCATGAGCTTCTGTAGATAGGCGAGCCCCTCCTCATCGCTGGTAATTGGCAGACGGCCAACAGCAAAGCTCTGCCGGCTGTCATTGTCCAGCAGGCGGTCATCCGAAACAGCTATAGCCCAGGGGGTGCTGGCCATCACGACGGGCACGAAGTTGTCGGCATAACCCATGCGATCCTTCATATCCAGCGACCCTTTGCCCAGAAGGGTGACAACCGACGGCGAGGTGCGCCATTTTTTCTGAACCCTGGTCATGAAGGCGGTGAGAGCGGCGGGGTCCTCTCGACCATCACTGAACTCATCATAAATATCGTCCAGCCAGGCTATGCTGACCCTGCCAAAACGCGTGCCGCGATAGCGGGCCAGAGCTTCGGCCGTGTTGCTAAACTCGCGTGGCGCGATGATCAGATAATCAGCCGAATTGGATTTTTTTGCGAGGGACGACGCTTGATCCACTGCCACGCTGGCGAGATAGCTGCCGTCGGCTCCGACCACCAGGTAATCGGCGCCGGCGCGGGTGTCAAAGGATGCGGACCAGCCGCCCAGCCCGTCGGGTTCAATCAGTGCGTCACGGCGCATTATCGACTTCCCGTCAGGCGCCTCTATTACGGTAATGGTTTCGCTGCTGAAACCGGCCACCCGTTGGGTTCCTGGCGCAGCCTTGTGCAACCAGAGTGTGTCGTTGTCAGTGACTGGCATGCGCGAGTAGCTGACATCAATTGAGTCGAGAAACTGGCCGGGGTGCGTGCCGGCAGCATAGGAGTTGCGCAGTGTCAGCGTATTATTGCCCGCAGGGTCCAGTAAGCCCTGGTCAAACTCGGCCACCAGCTCGGCACTGTCAAAACCATCCCACACGACCGACGAACCGATATCCACACCATTCAGCGTGGCATAAACCTCGTGCTCCTCGCCGTATTCGAGATTGGTCCAGCCCCGCAGTGCAATACTGATTCGGGCGGTGCCACTTGCGGCGGGATACGGGATACTCAGTGGCACTGCTATCTGGTCCTTGTAGCCGCCGTAGAGGTAATCCCAGAACCAAAAATCAGCATCGGGTTCTGCGGCCACCGGACCGGTGGAAAAGGAGAAGTCAGGCTCCTCCTCAAAATGCAGGGTGTCGATGAACGGTGTGTCTGTGCCGCTGCTGTGCCGCTTGCCGCGCTTGTGCTTGCTTTGTGCCATTGGTCTGGCAGCGCTGGTATTCATCAGGAAATGATAGGCGTTGGTGTCGGTGTAAAAGGTGTCATAAACCTGTGCCGGGAACCAGATTTCATCGGACTCCGAATCAAAATACCAGGCCACGGGCTTGCCGGCATTGGTAAGGGACAATTGGCCCTTTCTCGCCTTCTTCCGCATCTTGTCTTCGCTGGCATCGCTCTGAGCTGCCAGCTCGGCAATGGATACGCTGTGCAGCCCCTCCTCAGTTGTGTAAAGCCAAAGTTGATTGGCACTGGAGGCGGACTTATGCTTTTTGTTTTTCCACTTCCATTGCTTTCCCCGCTGCCCTTTCGCTAACCTGGATTTCTTGCTGGTGTTGTGTTTTTGGGTGCTCGCAAGACGGCGCTCCGATCTCGGCTTATCCATCTTCTCAGGTTCGCGTCGGCGCGCCACATAACCCGCGCCAAGAGACGACCAGTTGCTCCACTCGTCGGCTGCAGGTTTTTCCTTCTTGGCGTGCGATGGCGCCACCATGCATAGACAGGTAAGCAGGGCGATGCCCGGAACCATAAACAACTTGCCCGCGGCACTTTCTTTTATAAACATTGTTCTTCGTTCTTCCCGTTTTGTGCCCGCCGGCTGTTCGATCAAACCCTCAATCAAAATCACGGCGAGCTTACTTTATCCATATGTTAGTGGAGTGGCGGGAGGACTAACAGCGCAGAAGTGGCGGTTTTCCGGTAAAATGCCGATAACGCAGGGGCTTTTAGTGATGGCTTTCACAATTGAGTTGAATACTTGGCAACCGGGGACTCAGGGGCCTCCGATGCATGGCTAAAGTGGTCACTTATAAAATATACTCTGCGCGGGTCGGTGGAGGCGGGCGATCTGTATTGAGATATGCAGGGCATGGAGCGAGCTTCACGCCAGACATCCCGGCCAGCTGGGCAATGAATTGACTTTTGAGTAACTTGAAAATGAATAAAAGAATTCGGCCTGGGCTTTTTTCTGCACCGCGTTTTTTGGCCCTTTGCGTGCTTCTGGTGCTGCCGGGGCTGGCCGTCGCCGCACCTCAGTTCGAGTCATCGAGTACCGCAAACGCCAGCTCCAGCGTGACAACGCTGACCATTGCCACTCCCACTGGCACCGCCACGGGTGACCTTTTACTCGCCACTGTTTCCACCGACGGCGATAGAACCCTCAATACTCCCGCTGACTGGACCCTGCTGGACCAGGGGCAGTCATCAGGCAGCGACTCCACTCTCGCTGTGTTCTACCGCATTGCCACCGCGACGGAGCCGGCTAATCATACGTTTACCTGGAGCGGTGGTGAAGAGGCGGCCGGTGCCATCGTGCGCTACTCCGGTGTCAGTACCAGCAACCCGATAGACGCCTCTGCCACGGGTACCGGACAAAGCACCAGTCCCACATCGCCAGCGGCAACGGCCCTGAGCGCCAACACCCGGGTAGTGCGCGTTTACGGTGCCGATGATGATGACCTGTCGGGATCACCTTACCCGTCCGGCACTACTGGCCGGCTGAACATCGAAAGCGGCGGCGGCAACGGTACAACCAGCCTGGGAGTCGCTGATAGCAGCCAGCTCGCAACCGGCACCACTGGCGCGGCCAGCTTCGCACAAACCGGCAACGAGCAGTGGCGGGCCCTGACCATCGTCCTGGCCCCTCCGGGCACCAACCCGCTACCATCGGGGGACACCAATAATGCGCCCGCGGTCTGCAGCGCCGCTGCGGCCAGCGGCACCGGCAATATTAGTGGCACGGTTAACCGCTATTACCCGGGCTCGGTCTCGGTATCGGCAGGTGCCACCAGCATCACCCTGGGCACGTCCATCGGGGCTGGCGCCGCTATCGCCGCTGGTGACCTGCTGCTGGTTATGCAGATGCAGGATGCCACGATAGACAGCTCCAACAACGCCAATTACGGGGATGGCAGTGCTGCCGGCACCGTAGACGGTTCCGGTTCCACCGCCATCCGCCAGACCGGGCTGTACGAATTCGTCACCGCCACCAACACGGTCGCTACCGGCGGGGGGACGGTGAACCTGGCCTCAGCCCTGACGCATGCCTATAACCAGGGCACCAACCGCCGCTTTCAGGTAGTGCGGGTACCCCAGTACGGCAGCGTCACAGTCACCGCTAATATTACCGCTACCAGTTGGAATGGCCGCGCCGGGGGTATTGTTGCCCTGAACGTGCAGGGCACACTCAACCTCAACGGGTTTAGTATTGATGTCAGCGGACAGGGTTTTCGCGGGGGTGATTACACGGGAACGACAGCCACCGGTTCCGGCGACTCTCGCACGGATTATGTCGCCACAGGCATCTACTGGGGAGCAAAGGGTGAGGGTATTGCCGGTGGCCCCAACGTGGGTCCGATGATTAATACCGATGGCTATCCCGGCGGTAGCCAGGCGCGCGGCGCGCCGGGCAACGGTGGCGGCGGTGGCAACGACCACAATGCCGGCGGCGGTGGCGGCAGCAATATCGGCTCCGGCGGGCGCGGCGGTTTCCCCTACCCCACCGGCACAGTCGGTGGCAAGGGCGGTGCTACCTTCGCCGGCTATTCCGGCCGCCTGCTGGCGGGCGGTGGTGGCGGCGCCGGGCATAAGAACAACGCGGGTGGTACGGGCGTGGGCGGTAACGGCGGCGGCGTGGTATTTATCAACGCCACGACACTCACCTCGGGACTCGGGGGCGCTATCCGTGCCAACGGTACTGCAGGTGATTTTTCCGTACAGGACGGTGCCGGTGGCGGGGGTGCAGGCGGGACGATACTGATTCGTACAGCCTCCAGTTCGGTGCCAGGGCTAAACCTGCAAGTCACCGGCGGCAATGGTGGCGATTCCCAGTATGTTGACAACCATGGCCCAGGCGGCGGTGGTGGCGGCGGCGCTGTCTATATCAATGCAACCGGTGCCAGCACCAATGTGGCGGGTGGCTTACCCGGTTGGAGGAGAGATTCCGCCGGATCTGCGGCGGTTACCAACCACGGTGCGCTCGGCGGACATCGCGGCCAAGTGGCCGCGCTGACCAGCGTGCCCACCGCAGTAGCCTGCGACTTTGGCGACGCGCCGGCCAGTTATTCCACCAGTACCACCGTGCACCGGGTCGATGCGGCGGGCGGCACGTCGGTGAACCTGCGGATCGGCAGTCTGGTGGATTTCGAATGGTTGGGCACCGCCAGCAGCGGGGCCGATGCGGATAACCTTCGCGTGACCAGCAACCCCGCAGCGGGCTCGGATGAAGATGGCGTTACTCTCACCGCCCCGTCCGGGGGCGGCGGCAACATCATTGCCAGTGTGGCGGTCACCAATACCACCGGCTCAACTGCCCGCCTGTGCGGCTGGATGGATATTGGGAGTCCACCCAATGGCACGTTTGAAGTGTCGGAGCGAAAGTGCGCCAACGTGGCCACCGGTGGCTCCAGCACTGTGCCCTTCGAATGGACTGTCAGCTCAACTGCGACCCAGACCTACGTGTCCCGCTTCCGGCTATGCATCACCGCGGCGCAGTGTGAATCACCCACAGGCACTGCGAGCAGTGGCGAGATGGAGGACTATTCCACCGTTTACAGCCCTACCGTCGCTACGATTGGCAAGGTCTCGCTGTCCGTTATTTCTGTGTCTGCGTTTCTGGCGGATATGGGTGTAGAAGGGCCTGAGGCATCGCTGGCTCTGCTGCGGTTCTACGATCCACAACTGGCGCAATCACTGGAGGACGCCGATCCCGAATCGATTGCAGGTGCGCTGATGACTTTCCTGGACCCGGATGGGGACTCGCAGGTAGCGACAGTGCGCTGGGAGACGCTGGAGGAGCGCGGCACCATCGGTTTCTACGTGGAACGGCGCCGCAGTGGCACCGATCAATGGCAGCGGCTGAACGGCGACATGCTGCCGGGTCTGATTATCGCGCCTATGGGAGGAGAATACTGGCTGGCGGACCCCCGGCCTCAGCGCGGGGAAAGCTATGAATATCGGCTGATTGAGCAGGAGGCCAGAGGGACACAGCGAACCTACGGCCCCTGGGACCTGAGCCTGCCCCGGTAATTCGGGGCGCGGCAATCGCCTTATTCCAATCGCTCCCCGATTTGACTAACAGCTACCATACGGGCGATCGCCTCAAAAGCCATCGCTTTCGTCTGTAAGAGCTTGGTGGAAAGCGCTCTGGCCTTCTGCCGCTTTGCCGTCACCTCTGCGCGGCCAAGGCCACTCATAACGCGTGCGACAGAAAGGTCGATATTATCATCCACCGCAATGCGCCAAGCCGCATCCTGCAGCAAAGCCCAATTGTCGGTTTCCTCTGAGCAGCACAGGAAAAGTGCAGCGCCCTCGCACACAGCACTGACAGCCTTGGAAGGCACACAGACATGATCCCATCCAGGAAGCAGGGTCGCGACATGTACGTCGATGAACTGCAGATGGTCGCGGGCCACACGGTCGACGATCACTACGCCTTCCCGGCCCCTGGCGAACTCGATAAGTTGCGCGGCCCCGGATCCGTAGACCGATAAAATAAAGCGATGTCGGGCAGGGTCTATGCTGTTTATGACGGCCCTGACAAACTCACTGCTATGGGCCTCTCCCAGATTGCCGGCGTAGCCCAGGATGATCCTGTCATCACCTGCTGCCCATTCGGGAACCGCAGCGGCCACTTCGGAACGCGAGATACCACAGGGCAATACCACCGTCGGGATTTCCCGAGCGTGGTCCCGCTTGATGAACCTGGCCTGATTCGGCCCCAATGCAATCAGCCCCGTCGGCGGGGCCTGCAGCAGGCTGCGTTTTAAATAACCGTAGACAGGGTTTCTTCTGGTAACCAGTTGACTGGCGGCAAACGCCTCGGGATACAAATCCATCGACCAGTAGATCCAGGGGGTGGCGCGGCGCCTTGTTGCTCTCGCCACCCAGAAATTCAACAGCGGCGGATCGGTCATGCAGATGATAGGGCCCACGCCAAGGGACGCGGCCTTGCCAGCCATTTTCCACCCTTCGTACAGACTTGAAAAAAGCCGGATGAATTTATTCTTACCGTTGTACAGGTGGCCCAGGGTATGGACTTTGCTGGAGACCTCGACAGGGACTGCACCGCCCCCCTGATATTCCCCGCCAACGGTCACGACTTGTACCTTAATTCCGACTGACACCAGATAGGCCGCCAGCTCATTGGCGGAGTTGCCCGTAATCGCTGCGCCAGGGGGATAGTTGCGATTGAGAATGACACAATCCATCAGGCCGATTCTCTCTGCTTCCAGGCTGCCACTATCTCCGCAAAAATATCATCCAGACTCTTGGTTATCTCCCAGTTTGGGTAATGCTGCTTCATTTTGCGTAGATCACTGTAATAACAGATATGGTCTCCCTCGCGGTTCTGGTCAGAATAGACGTAGTTCATCGCCTGGCCTGACAGTGACTCAACATGCTGAAACGCCTCCAGCATGGAGCAACTGTTCTGCTTGCCGCCGCCCAGGTTATAGACCTCGCCACAGCGCGGCGCCTGTGAAAACTCCCACATGAACTGCGCGACATCGAGCGAATGAATATTGTCGCGCACTTGCTTGGCCTTATAGCCAAATACCGTATATTGAATCCCCTCCAGATTGCACTTCACCAGATAGCTCAAAAAGCCGTGCAACTCCACGCCGCTGTGATTCGGGCCCGTTAAACAACCTCCGCGCAGACAACATGTAGGCATGCCGAAGTAGCGGCCGTACTCCTGCACCATCACGTCAGACGCCACTTTGGATGCCCCAAACAGCGAGTGCTTGGATTGATCGATTGTGAACGTCTCCGCTATACCGTTTTCATACTCCGCATCGTCATATTCCCATCGGGTATCCAGTTCCTTCAGTGCGATGTTGTTAGGCGCATCACCGTAGACCTTATTGGTCGACATGTGGATGAACGGCGTCTCGGGGCAGTGCTGGCGCGCCGCCTCCAGACAATTCAGCGTGCCGCCGGCATTGGTATCAAAATCATCGAAGGGAATGGCCGCAGCCCGATCATGCGAAGGCTGTGCAGCGGCGTGTACGATGACATCGGGCCTGATCTCCTTAACCAGCCTGTCCACACCCTGGCGATCACGAATATCCAGTTCATGATGTTGAAAATCCTTGAGCGCAGTCTGCAGCCGTTGCTGGTTCCAGCGAGTATCGCCCTGCGGACCAAAAAAGACCGCTCTCTGGTTATTGTCCACACCGTGAATCTGGTAGCCCTGGGCGGCAAAAAAAACACAGACTTCGGAGCCGATCAGCCCCGAGGAGCCTGTCACCAATATTTTCTTCATACTTGCGATTGTTTACCTGTCAAACGTTGATACATTAACTTACAAAACACCCGGTACGATACGCCGGGCTGCCACCAACCCCAGTGCCATCAGCGTATAAAACCACAGTGCATTGGACGGAATATGAAAATTGAAATCCACCAGGCCGTGCAGGAAGAAGGCGGCCACGGCGATCATGATACCCAACAGCACACCCTGCCTGCTTTTGTTGCGATCGGGCTTGCAATAGGCTGTTAGCATGCGCCAGAAGCACATCAGGAAGAAGGCATAAAATAACACAGCGCCAATGATGCCCTGTTCTACCAGCAGTTGCAGATGGTCACTGTGGGCGAAGTCGTACAGCTTGCCGTCCAGGGCCGCCACCTTGTAGTGGGTGAACAGGTACTCAAAACTGCCGTTGCCCACCCCAAACAACCAGTGCTCCTGCCACATCTTCAAGGTTTGTAGCCAGGTGACCACCCGCCCTGTATCGGTCAGTTCCGAGGGCCGCAGTCGTGCGAACAAACCGCTACTGCTCAGCCACACGGCGGCCAGCGCTGCGGTGACCAGCAGCCAGGGTAGCACCCGTATCTCCGCCGAGGGGGCCTTCGACGAACTGCGGGATGCCGTGCGGTAGTCGCGCCAGTACGCGCCGAATACCAGCAGAGCACCGACGGCCACCACCAGAGCGAGGAAGGCCCCTCTGGACTGGGCAAAAAAGAACGCGGTGAGGATTACCAGCAACAGGCCAAACCGCAAGTAGCCCGGGTTCAACATGACGCCACTGAGTCGCTCTAAAATCACCTGCAGGCGCAGGGTCCAGCGGCGATAGGGTTGCCTGGCGACGAAGGCCAGACACAGCCCCAGAGTGAGGGCAATGCCAAACGACAGGTTGGCGGCGTAGTGATTCTTGTTGATGAATGTGCCGGAGGCCCAGTGGTGGCCGTACCAGGTGGGGGTCCAGAAGGCGAAGGAGCCGCGCATGAAATGTGCTTGTAGGCCGTAGGTGGCCTGGAAAATGGCGACGCCTATCATGACGTAGATGACCATCCGCAGGCGTTTGCCGCTGTCGACCAGTGTCAGGGTAAGGCAGAAAAACACCACGTAGGCACACTGCTTAAACGCCTCGGCCACGGCGGCATCGAGTGACGCGGCCAATCTGCCGGTATCCATCGCGACAGCCGGCGGCAGGATCTGCCACCACACCGCATTGGCCGGGGCAATAAACTGCAGTAGCGACAGTGGCATTGGCAGCAGCTGGAAGCCGAGATACAGCAGCCCCAGCCCCAGTAGGGCAACTATCCGCCACTCGCGCCGCAGCGCCCGGGAAAACTGGCCGGGGCGAAGGGCCCAGCCCAGCAGCGCCAGCGCGCCCAGAGCGAACACCCACACCTCCAGCAGGGCCAGTGACCATGCGCGGTTGCTGCCCAGAGGCATGGGTGCCCACACGAGCAGCATCAGCATCCCCAGGAACAGGCCGCGGTTGAACAGGCTGTGGTGGGGTGCGCTAGTGGCTGGCATCGCTGCCCCCTGGTGAAGCCAAAGTGTCAGTCCTCATTGACCTGGCCCTGCTGGTGTTGGTCCAGGTAGCGCTGCTTCAGCAGCGCTCGCTCGCTGGCTTTTTCCCGCACTTGCCCCTGCAGTTGCCGCTCGAGACCGGCGGTCCTCGCCATGTCGGTCACGCTCTGGGCCAGCTGCGGTATGGCCACCGCCGTCACCAGGTCGTTCCAGCCCCGCACCCGGCGCGCCATATCCAGCTGGTGACCTGCGCCCAGGATGATAGTGGCATTGGCCAGGTGCGCGTCGTATTCCCGGGGGCCGAAATACAGGGCGCTGTCCAGCGCGTGTAAGGTCATCTCAGCGGTGCCCTGGTCCTGGTAGGCGTAAATCGCCAGACGCGACCACAGGTCTGCCCTCACCGGGGTATTGGCAAGGGCCTGCCACAGCAGAGGTATGGCCTCATTGTAATTTTTGTCCGCAGCGGCAAAGGTCGCCGCCTGCAGTGCGTAGTCGGCGTGGCCGGGTGCATAGCCGCGGGCGATGGCGATCTTGCGTGCCCCCTCGTTGGCGTACTCGACCGCCTGCGCCGGGTGGTCGCGCATTTGCAGCTGGTACCGGGCTGCCGAGTCCCCGTAGATACCGGCGATACCGGCCTGGCCCGCCTGTTGCGCTAGCCACAAGAGGCTCAGCGCAAGAGGCAGGGCGATCAGCCGCAGGCGCCCCGGCGCGCTCCAGCGGGTCATTCAGCGGCTCCCGGCCCGATGGCCACACAGGCGTCGCGCGGTGCCCTGGACGATGCGCCGGGCGTAGTACCAGGGCAGTAGCCAGCGCCAGCGGGGCTGGTACTTGGTCTGCATGTAGGTCACAGGGGGGAACAGATATTCGCGCATTAGTCGCAGACGTCTCATGCCTCGAGTAGCGCGTAATTGTGCAATGTCCCGCGCCAGTACTGTGGCGTGTACGAGCACTTGTTGTCCCGGCAGTGCTGCCAGCTGCCGCAGTTCCTCCAGACGATGCACCCCGCGCTGCGCCGTGCCAAAGCAGGCCGCCGCGTGTTCCACTCCATCGCAGCAGGCGCCGGCTACACCCTTGTCCCGGGCACAGTGCAGAAACCGCCGCCATTGCCCCTCGTCCAGTGATTGCAACAACAGGTGTATGTCGTACAGCCAGATCAGCTTGTTTTCTTCGCCGTCCTTTACATGTGCGAGTCGATGGAGGCAGGCCAGTATCAGCGCGTGTTCGTGACAGGGGCTGCGTGCCGACAGCCCCAGGCCGGGAACGGCGACCGAGTGAGCCCACAGTTCCGGAAAGGACAGCGGCCGCAACTGCACGTCGTTACTGGTCGCCCAGTGTACATCCAGCATCTCCGCCACCTGTCCCCCGCGCAGGGTACAGGGAAACTGGTAACTCACCAGATCGCCGCCCGGTGTGTTCATGCGCTCGTAATCCAGTCCCTGCAGCACCTGCCAGGCTGCTTCCGCAGCCGCCTTGCTCTCGAACAATAAATCGGTGTCGCTGCGGTCGCGCAGGCAGGCCTCGGGATACAGGGTGTAGGCCAGCGGAGTGCCCTTGAACAGCAGGAAGGACAGGCCCGCCTCGTCCAGCGACGCCACCACCCGGCTCACTTCTTCCCGGCGCAGCATCTCCAGCGCGAACTCCTGATGCAGGCGACTGGTGAGTTCCCGGACAATGGCAGGAGTTAAATTCAGTTTTTCCTGTTGGGCCAATAGCTGATCCACCAGCAGTACATGTGCGCGCTGAGTTTGGGCAACCACTAGCAGGCGGGCTAAAAATTCCCTGTCGGGTTGCCAGGGCAGGTTCTCTCCCCGAAAGAAGCTGGTCATCCAGTTTTGAGACGATATAGGCTCCATGCGTTACCGCGTCACGACGCAGTGCGATTCGCCCACAGCCAGGCGCTGCGAATAATCGTTGGCAAATCAGACTGGACAGGACGCCAGCCAAATTCGCGCTGGAATAGTGCCGCATCGGCCACCAGTCTGGCGGGGTCCCCTTTGCGGCGTTCGCCAAAAATGTGGAGAACAGATTTCCCGGTAATCCTCTCAATGGCGTCAATCACTTCCTTCACCGAGCTGCCCTTGCCGGTGCCCAGGTTGTAGGCACCGGAGGAAACACCCCGCTCTAGTGCCTGCAATGCACAGACGTGGGCATCGGCGAGATCCTGCACATGGATATAGTCGCGAATACAGGTGCCATCAGGTGTGGGGTAGTCTGTGCCAAACACCGTCAGCGGCCCCCGCTTGCCCGCCGCCGCGCCGAGTGCCAGTGGGATAAGATGGGTTTCGGGGTCGTGATCCTCGCCAATCATGCCTTCCACATCCGCTCCTGCGGCATTGAAATAACGCAGCGCTATCGAGCGCAGGCCATGGGCGCGATCGAAATCCCGCAGCATGGTTTCCACCATGAGTTTGGATTGGCCGTAAGGGTTGATTGGCGCCTGGGGATGGGATTCATCGAGTACTTCATGCAACGGATTGCCATAGGTGGCGCAAGTGCTGGAAAAAATCAGTTTATCGACACCCTGCTCGTGCATGGTTTGCAACAGGGCAAGGGACCCCGACACGTTGTTGCGATAATATTTTCCCGGATCGATCACAGATTCACCCACGTAGGCGTAGGCGGCAAAGTGCATAACCGCTATCGGCCGGTAGTGCGATAGCACTGCGGCCAGTCGATCAATATCCAGCAGGTCGCCACGTTCCAGCGGACCCCACTGCACAGCCCGCTCATGACCGTAGACCAGGTTGTCGTAAACGACGGGAAGGTAACCTGCTGCGGCGAGGGCTTTGCAGGCGTGGCTGCCAATGTAGCCGGCGCCGCCGGTGACCAGGATGGTTTCTTTGTTCATTGCTTATTTGCCAGGTTACTTGGCGTGGACCAGAGAATAAGGCATCTCCTGTAGGGCGGATTCCAGACGCGCATTATTTATAGGTACATGCGAGATTGTGAGCGCGGTTCACGGCTGTTGAGCTGGTACACGCTGTCGGGGTCGTACTCACCCGCAGCCTGTAACCCCATGCCCAGCACCGTATTTCTTCGCACGACAACACCGGGTGTCAGGCGCACCATAGCGGCAATCCAGCACTGGTCCTCGATGACGATCGGCCGGGTGACAAGATCGAAGGTTTCTTTGTCCCAGATGTGACTGCCCGTGCAGAAATAGGCACCCTGAGAGATACAGCAGTGGGAGCCGATGGTGACCTGGTCGAGGTTGTCTATCCATACACTCTCGCCGAGCCAACTGAAGTCACCCACTGAAAGCTTCCAGGGAAACTTGATACGCACTCTGGGCTTGATGATGACCCCGCGTCCAATCTTCGCGCCGAACAACCGGAGTAATGCGCAGCGCCAACGGGAACCGGGCAGCCAGGTTGAAAAAGTGATACCGGCAACAAAAACCCATAGCGCTTCCACCCAACGCGGCCGGCCACGCTGAAACGAAGGATTGCTAAATCTATCCAGCATCATCGACGGATCTTCCTTTCCAGTAAAGACAGCGACAGTAATATTTCAAAAGTAGTCCGCTGAAGGGCGTAGTAGAATCCCTGCCAGCCGCTGAGAAAGCCGCCACGGACAAAATAGACAAGCACAAACACAATAAAAGGCGCCACAATACCCAGTCGTCGAAGTCTGTCCTGTATCAAAAGCGCGTGAGCAGGTGTCGCCAGCAGTTTATCCGCTTCCTGCGCCGCATACTTGATCTGGGATGTCGCCCAGCGGCTCAGGGGTTTACGGTCGTCGTGAATGACACGCAAGGGCAGCCTGTCGATTCGCCCACAAATCTGGACCCGATGACCATGACCATCATCTTCATAACGAGCCAGTTCGCGCCGGTATAGCACGGTTCTTGGTGGCAGGATGCTGCCCTTTACCACCTTGCCATGTATGGCGTAGAAGAACTCCGCCTGATAGGCGTCGGCCTTTCCCGAGGCCGCCGTACTAATCAGCGCCTCGCGGGCTTCTGCCGGAAATATATAGTCGGCGTCCATCGATAGTACCCACTGCGTATCAACGTGCTCTAATCCAAAATTGCATTGCTCGGCAAAGGTGGTGAAGTCGCGATGCACCACTTTGGCCTGGGGGTATAGCGCCACTATCTCCAGTGTGGCGTCTGTGCTGCCACTATCGATTATCAGGATGCTGTCGACCCATGCAATACTCTCCAGCGTTCGGCCAATATTGTCCTGTTCATTGTGAGTAATGACCATCGCGCAGATGCTATTTTCCCTCGTCGCAATCTCCCTATTCACTACGCAATCTCCGGTCGGTCATCGTCCCGGGAAATACAATACCCGCGATGGGAGTCTGTGCAATAAGCTTCGCCAGACCCAGTGTTAGTCCAATTGTAACGAGGAATGATATAGCGGTAGTCACTGCCAGCAGTGCTGAATTATCGGTACTGAAATCGTTCAGCCCCGCCCGCCATAGAAGCTGCCAAACGAAAGGGTGCAGCAGAAATATCTGCAGAGAGTACCTGCCCAAAGTAGCCAGTAGCGCAACAGGGATGCTGTAGGCCAGGCGCAGTAGCGCAAAGAAACTCAGTACAATTAAACTATCCTGCATGAGCAGTGTAAAAGGCTGCATGATAGAGACCGGGCTTTTGTAGAAATCGCCTGCCAGTGGATGGAAAAAACGATTGTCTATTGCGAGATACGACGCCAATATCCAGGTGCCGATCAGGGCTAAGCTCAAGCGCGAAGACCAGGACACGCTTGTGTGTATCGCGTTGATCAGTAATCCGATCACGAATAGATAGCTCACCAGCGACAGCGAATACGGCAGTTGATAAACGGAAGCACTATCAAGCAATCCCATACAAACATGTATCAAAAGCGCTAGGGCCGCCAATAGCCATTTCACACCGGTGGTCGCATTTTGATAGAGAAAGAGAAGCAGCATCTGCGCGGCGAAAGCGGGTAGGAACCACAAAAACCCCGCTCCCAGCGTCTCCCTGAAAGGCCCTTCCCGCTCCACCAACAGCGCCACACCCACATCCTGTAGCCAAGGCAGAAACGGCTGCGAGCCGATAACAATATTCAAGATTGCAAAAATGGAGCCTGCAATGAACAAGAAAAATACATGGGGTACCAGGACTCGGGACAGTTTTTTCTTCAGATCGCGAAGGGGAATATCCGTTTTGAGAAACAGGTAAGGGAATAGTAGAAACGAAATAACGTGGAACCCGTAGAGGTACGAAAATAAAAGCGGGTAATGATGGGAGAAGACATAGTTGTGCCCCATCACAACAAGGCATATCAAAACGCCCTTGAACCGATCCAACCCAGCTTCTTTTACGCCAGTGTTCACGAAGCGGTGACGTAGCCTTGTCGGGGCAAGGTCGAACGCAAATACTGTATCAGCAATTGCCGGCGACTTGCCTGGTAGACACAGGCATACAAACCGCCGGCCACCACGCCCAGGGTAATCAGCACAAAATAATCACCATATAACTGTGTAGCGGTAACAAAAGTGGCAACGTTTGCCACGAGCAAGGCCAGATACGAGACCGATTGAATCAGTAAAGTATCATCCACTTGGGCGATCATTTGCAGTTTGCTCCAGAGCACTCTGGCCATATTGAAAGCCAGCCAGGCGATAACTAGAATGCCAGGAAGACCCAGTTCTACAGCGATCAAACCGATACCTGATTCCGAGGAGCCACCGATGTAACGAAACAGATCAATGCCGGTATACCGCATTCCCTGAGACGCGACACCCGCTCCCAGGCCCAGCCAGGAGGATCGGTTCAGCGCCGACTGAAACATATCTACTGATGTTGCTACTCGCTCACTGACAGAGCCAAATACTGATGCTCCGCGCGTCAGGTATAAGGATGACTCGCCCTCGCCGGAGATCAGTCCCATGGCCAGAGTAACAGCGACCCCCAGCGTAGCAAACACGACCATTCGTCGGGAGAAGCCAGTTCTCAGTATGTTCAATAGTGTGAATTGCAGGACCCAGTAAATACTTAATGCCATCAGCATTTTTCTGCGACCGGTGAGGGATATCGCTCCCAGTAACATGATGATCAGTAATAGTGCCATAGCGCGTTTAAACGTAGTGGCGTCTTTCTGGTACAGCACTATCGAGAGCAAGCCTGCCGATATGGCCGCATGAAATGCGGCGATTTCGCCTACACGCAGTAGTCCAGAGTATGAATAGAGTATTGTTCCCGCGTCATAAATAACCAGTTCGCGCCCCACAAATGAACCCACTTCGCGCAGTACGGGTATGCTGTCCTTAAATTGGGGAGACAAATACACTGTTAGGCAAACAGGCACCATGATCAGCAGATAGGTGCTGACAAAGCGTTTCATCCAAACCGGATTTCTGGCGAATGCAAGCACGAGTAACAGGGCGATAATCGGTCCAAAATAGAATAGGAGACCGAAGATGGGAACCACCGGAGTATCCCATCGCAGCAAGGCATGCAGGCTATGGATCGCCACGAGGAAAAAGTATAGATAAAATGCGCCCTTGAGGCGTTCATCACCCATCCACAGGTTTTCTCGGCCTTCGAGAGCTCTGCGTGATAGCGCCACTAGCGCAACCAGCCCAAACATAACCACGGACCAGACAATATAGTAGGATGGAACGTCAGGCGTCAGCTTTCTAAGTACGTCCTGGAGAACACCAATCGCAATAATACTGATCAACCCATAACGCCAATTGCTAATGGTGATCAGAACGACAATAGCAGAAACCAGCAGGGCGATAACGGGCGCGGTGGTCACCGATAACGCCTGAAAGAGTTCAAGAAGTTTCGCCTTTTACCAATTCACCGTACTGCGCAGCCATCAACTGAGCCACTGACGTCCAGGAGATATGATCCTCTACCCAGGTCTTGCCTGCCAAGCCTTGCGCTCTGAGCTTGTCCGGTTCGCCCAGCAGCGACTTGAGCGTGGCGGCCAGCCGTTTTTCATCGGTCACTGCACCACAGCCAGATGCTTCAACCAGATCCGCAGCGCCCACTTCACTGGTAACTACGACAGGGCAGCCGAAGGCCATAGCCTCGGTCACTGTATTGCCAAAGTTTTCCGAGTAGGAGGACAGTGCAAACAGTGAAGCGCTGCGATACAGGGCTGCCTTATCAGCTCCGCTCACAAACCGCGGCAGTAGCGTAATCTTGTCCGTTACACCGTGCTCTTGTAGTAGTGAATGAATGGTGTCCAGATACCCTTCCTCATCATTACCGGCAATAACCAGACGATAGTCTTCAATGCGCGGCATTGCCGCGATTAACCTGTCCAGACCCTTCTTCCAGTTCAGCCGACCAAGAAACAGGATATAGGGGCCACTCTCGATGGCTTGGCGGATATCACAGCCAATCTCACCAGTGACATTGGCATCAGTGAAGTCCACGCCGTTGGGCACAATACACTCTCTGGCAAACTTGAATCTGAACTGCTCAAATTCCCGGCTCTCAATACTGGCGGTGAAGTGCATAAGCGCTGAACGCTCAATGTTTCGCTTCTCGATCAGGCAGATCCAGGCGCTCTTAATCGCCCGGCTTTTTTTCTGGATCAGGTCTTTTACCAACATGCCGCGAGGGGCAATCACATAGGGTACCTTAAACCTGTACGCGAGCCTCGCTGCGGCCCACGTTGGCCACAGGAAAACGGAATGCAGGTGCACTACATCGAATGCGGCGACAGATTTTTTCAACGCCTGCCACATGGAGGGGGACCAGTACAATCTTCGACCCCAGCGTGATGGGAAGTACCAGACCTTGACGCCATCCAGCAGCACAGGGGTAGCCAGTGGTACATCGCTATCGCCGTCACCATCGACATTGGTGGTGAATACAGTGACATCATGGCCGGCACTGGCCAGACTTTTACACAGCCCGTGGACAGAGTAAATCGGCCCGCCATAACGAATGGCCGGCAGATAGGTTGGTACCACATGCAGTATTTTCAATTTGAGGTCAGGCGTTTTGACGCCACCTGTAATTGGGTGAATGCAGTCACGGGGTAGGTGTTAGTCATAATGTCTGTGCAAGAGTTTTTGCTCGCCTCGTGCAAGAGACAACGCCTGTAAAATAGCCCGAAATTCACCCCAGAGCTTTACGGGTATGTACCAGGGGTGTGCGAGATGGTATTTGGTTCGCACCTCTCTGAAAAGACGCCGGATGCAGTAATACAGGGTATCCCATCTCTTGCCGTGCAGCATTGCGAAGTAGTAATCGCCAACTCCGTAACGCGGCGAGCCGGAATTCAAATGGCGTCCCTTTGAACGGGTGCCACCGGAGCTGGCCGCCAGATGGTGTATCGATGCCGTCGGTTCAAACCATAGGGACTCGCCACGATCTACCAGGCGTTTTGCAAATTCGCTCTCAAACCGGGAGGCAACCGGTGGGACGAAATTTTCATCAAACCCGCCCGCTGCAAGGGCCTTTTTCCTGTTCACGCTCAGGTTGCATGCTATTGCGTTTTCGACAGGGCAGGCAATAGTGCTGCGAAAGGGGAAGGTCATGTAACGCTCTAGTCGGCTACCTTTCGGGTGATAGCTAAGTGGCTCCGGGCTTTCGCCGGGCTGCAGTACCTGGCCGACAACTGCAGCCACCCCTGGCCTGGCGATATGTGCGGCTAAGTGGTTGTGTGCCAGCTCGTCCCCCGGGATGATATCGTCATCAAGATACAGGACCAGATCACTTGTTGTCTCAAGGAGCCCTCGGTTCATCGCGCCGGTCAAGTTGGGCTCGGGCAGGCGGATCCATCGAATAGCACCGTTGTCGTGCCAGCCATTGAGGGCTTTTTCTGTTTCCAGTTCATGCGCCGCTGTCTGGTCCACGATAATGATTTCATCGAAATTTGCACATGCACGAACCTGCGGTAACAGATAGTTGATCGTATCGATCAACACCTGCTCACGGTTGTAGGTAATGATGACGATACTGAGATGCGGTCTATTCATTTTTTGTCACTTGTCAGCGACCACCTGTTCGAAGGTCGCCTGCGATTGCGCATAGCTCCAGTCACACATTTTCTGGACACAGGCGTTACTCATAGCCTCATTATTTTGCCGCCCTACGCAGCGCGCCAATGTTTGGGCGAGCACGGCACTGTCGCCCACGCTGAAAACAAACCCTGTTTCGCCTTCTACCACCAGGTCCTTCGCGGAGCCCACGCCATTTGACACCACCACGGGGACACCGCAGGCCATCGCTTCATTGACAGAGACACCCCATGGCTCGCTCGGTGCGGGATGCACGAATACATCTGCCAGGGCATAGTATTTGGGCAGATCGGAATAAGGCGCATACCCCGGCAGGCATACCTTATCCTCAATGTCGCCTATCATCGCCTCTACTTCAGCCCTGAGGGGGCCGTCACCTACCAGAATCAAACGCGCTTCCGGTTTTTCGCCAAGCAGTTGCCGGAACGCCCGGATCAGCACCAGTGGGTCCTCTCGTTCATGCCATTTCATAATGCCCAGGACGATAAAGTTCTGCGCTGAAAACCCCATGTCCGACAGCAGCGTATCCCGGCGATCTCGAAATGCCTCCGAGTGGTGCGCACACCAGGCATTGTCGACATTGTAAGGAAAGAGATAAGTGGGGCGCTGGGCGCGCGAAACAACTTCCAAGTATTCCCGCGCGAGGGTGCCCACAGGATGCCAGGTGTCATAGCGACGTAACCAGACCGGCAGCACCAGTTTCTTTACCAGCCCTTTAATGCCGTTGAAATTTGAGTGCCACAATGTGTTATCGGAGCGTAAACCTACTCTAAAGTGTAACTTTTTCAGTGGTAGTACCAGCTTTCTGTGCAGGGGAGGGTAGTAGCCACTGATCAGCACCAGATCAGGCGCCTTAGCGGCTATCAGTGCCACCACTTCGGCAGGTCGTCTGGCCTGCAGTGCGCTCAGATCAATTCTTTCGTAGCATTCCTGGGTCAAATGATCCCACTGCGGAGCTCGCCCTATTTCGGCATCGTAACACGAGCCGCTGCCGCTTGAAGTCTGGGTGTAAACCACTGTCAGCGCGAAGCTGGCTTCTTCTGCGAGCTTGTTATACAGCGGCACATCGAACTGTGTGGGCACGTTCTGTACGATCAGTAATCGCTTCACGATTTGAGAGGCACCGACTGCGCCAGACGATACCAACATCTGGCGGAGAAAGGTGATGTCTTGATCGCCTCCTTAAAGTAGTCCCGACACTTCGGGTTTCCCTGCCTGCGCAATGCTTCGCCAACAAAGTAATACCCCTTCGAATGTGTTCTGCGTGCGGGTGTAATGTTTTCCTCTTTGGCAGGGCGGATGTTGGCTGCCTGCTCTAGTACAGCTTTGTCAGTGTGTCCCGTCTTTCTCAAGCAATGAGCCTGTAACGATAAAGCCGCGATAAGACGTTGTCTTTCGCTGTGCGCCATGCTGATGGCGTCCGGGAAAAATCGAGCCTGGTACAACACCTGTGGGAGCAGGAAAAACTGGCCAAGTTCCGCCAGACGATACCACAGGTCCCAGTCTTGTCCGTAGTAAAACTGTGACCGGTAGCCGCCTGCCGCTTCATAGGCTGATGCACGAAACATCACCGAGCCATGATGTGGAATGTCGGCATTGAGACCACTATATGGCGCGTCATCGACGACAAAAACCGGCTGATCAGATGGCGGCCGCCCGGAATTAACCCACATTGGCTCCCATTCAGGGCCATTAAAACCCACCGCAGAACTTACCAGGTGGCACTCGGGAAACGAATCCAGAACACGCTTTTGCGCGGACAGTCGCTCGGGTGCCATCGAATCGCCAACATCTATGCGTGCGATATAGCACCCGGATGCTCGTTCACATCCTTCTGCCAGCGCCCGGGTAAGCCCTTTGTTAGATTGGGAAATGACCTTTATCCGTTTGTCGCTATCTGCGTATTCGGCAAGAATCAGTGACACCTGTGGGTCAGTGGAGCCGTCATCGACAATCAGGAATTCCAAGGCCTTGAAGGTCTGTTGCAGAACACTGTCGATGGTCTGGGCAAGATATCTGGCACCGTTGTAGACGCCCATCACCACTGATACATGCGGCGAGTCAGTCATGGCTTAGGCGTCAAGCCTATAGAGGCTGGCGCATACAGCAGTATGAGCACCTTAAAGAACTGCGTCGGGTTAGCGCCCAAAATGATGCCTGGGCTCAACCGTAAAGACTGCCAGAAGGCTTTGCGAGCGGGTCGCCGTAGTCCCCTGTGCAGGTCTTCGGACATGTAGGACCACAGGATAGCCGCCAGCGTCTGATCGAACAGCCTGCGATATGTTTGATCAAAATAATCCCCCATCTTGAGGAATAAGTCCGTACTGCGCAGCGCTTTGCGCTCCATTGAAATCGACGACCAGTTTCCTCCCTCGTGCAGCCTGTAGACAGACATAACCTCGGGTAACAGCCCCGCTAAACCGTTGACAGCAGCGAGCAGGTACAGGGGCCTGTCAACACAGTAAACTGAGCTGAACCATGAGGGAAAGTGAGCACAGTCCTTGTGCAACATGACGCTGGAGAAGTGAAAATGATAGCCAGCGATCAACTCTTGAAAGCTGTATTTTTCCTTGATGTTTGTGGGCCTCACCTCGCCCGCAATCACCCATTGCCCGCTAGTATCCTCAGACACTATGTCGGTGAATGTCCCGCACAGCGTGCAGTCTGTATTGCGACGTAAAAAGTCAACCTGTCTGGTTATCTTTGCCGCATCACACCAGTAATCATCACCCTCGCAAAACGCAATATAATCGCCTGCGGCCTCCTCCCAGAGACGGGCGAAATTACGGTGCATGCCGAGATTATCAGGCGTTGGCAGTACCTTAACAATATTCGGGAAACGGACCTGGTATTCTTCACAGACGGCCAAAGTATCGTCATTGGAGGCATCCTCCCCAATCAGTAATTCATAGCGGTAAGGTGATTGCTGCGCGAGCACGCTCTCTATTGCCTGGCGGATATAGGGGCCGTGTTCCCAGGCTAACATCAGCACACTAACCAGTGGACGATTCTCGAATACATCAGGCAATTGGCTGGAACTCATCAAGAGCCGAGCCTCTCTTTCAGATGGGCTATTTGCCCAACGGCTTTCCAGCCCACCACATTTGCCAGCATGCCGGTAACTTTCATTTTCAGTGTGGTGTGTGGGGATGCCTTGCAGGCCAGATCAAACAACTCTCTGGCATGTGCAGTTTCACCCATTGCACCAAGATGCCTGGCACGCATGAACGCCCAGCGGCTGAAATGCTCCATCTCGGGAGCGACGGTTGACACTCCACCCTTGATGGCACAATCGTATAGGCGCGGTAGAAACCACGCCTCATCCCTCAGGTACGCCTCGTGGTTGCCGCGGCTGAACCGGTTGTCTGAATTATGGTCCAGATGGCAAGACACCACAGCGTCACAGAAAATCAACTTCACCCGGTGCGCACCCATGCGCGCCTCCAGATCCCAATCCTCAGGCCGTTGCTTTGGCCAGGCACCTGCGAGGTCTGATATTGCCCTCGAGTACAGTGGTGTATGGGTGTGCCACCAGCGATCTATCAGGAGCCCGGGGAAAAGGTAGTCGTGTCTTTCTCCCGTGCGCTTACTTCTGGCCGTAACAACCTCTCCCTCCTCATTGACCAGCTGGGTGATACCGTAGGCAATGCCGCACTCGGGGTTTTGCCTAAGAGCAGCCACCTGTACCTCAAACTTTGCAGGCATTAACCAGTCATCACTGTCGAGGTACTGAATATAATCACCTGTGGCCACTCGCCGTCCCGTTTCTCTCGCCAGACCGGCGCCGCCATTTTTTTGGTGGAGTACTCGAATGATGTCCGGGTGCTTTGCCGCCAGCTGATCAAGTACCTCGCCAGTGTTGTCTGAGGAGCCGTCGTTTACCAGTACGATTTCTATGGGGCGATAGGTTTGCGCGATAACGCTGTCTACCGCTTTGAGTATCATCTCCGGGCGATTGTAGACCGGGATTATAGTACTGACGAGGGTTTCAACTATGGGGGCTGAAATGCTCTGCATCCTTTGTATAGACTGAAGATGTTTGTAGTCTGCGGCCGTATTCCAGAAATGGCACCTCTATCAATGAATAGGTTGCCCATGCAACGAGTGCTATCAGGGAAAGAGTCGCAGCCAAAAATGCGAAAAAAGCGATAATGGATTCAACTTCCAGTAGATGCGGCATCCAGATCGTGTAAAGCACGAATAAAACAATACCGTGTAACAGGTAAATGCTGTAACTGATCTTGCCAAGAAAAATTGAAGTTCTTAACCTCAATAAGCCAAAGTAATCATTGCCGATGGCCAGCGGGATAAAGAACAGGGCAAGCAATAGCGATTGCACAACACCATACGCGGTGTGAAAGAACACCATTTGCGCCAACAATGCAGACAGTCCTGCAACGGCCATAGTGTTTGACTTGAGCGCACGCTTTACCGGCATGTCACTAAGTGACAACCAGGCCGTAAACCCACCTAGCAGAAACAGTATGTAAAAACCCGTGTATAAGACTACATCCAAGGGAAAGAATGCCAGCAAGATCACCGAGACGATTGTCAGCCACGTCAGTATCCTGGATTTGTGAACAACCGCAGCGAGTAATGGCAAAGCAAGATAAAATGCCCACTCATACTTCAGGGTCCACTGCACGCCCAGGTTAACTGATTGGGCGTCAAACCCATTGATATCCCCCCCCACAAACAGCAGCCAGCTCGCGATATTCTTCACCCACTCTACCCATGTGGTATCTGTCTCGTAGTTCATCGCACGGAACGACAAAAGCGAGATAAGTAATAGGGAGAATAGAAAGAGCGGGTATATTCTGAAAAATCGGGAAACAAAGAACCTGCCCCAGTTTATATCAGGATTTTGAAGCACACGATGAAAGAACAGAAAGCCGGTAATCATGAAAAAAATGGCCACGCCGGACTGCCCCATGCTATGAAAAAAACTGCGGGCCTGGTCATTGAAAGGGAGTGGCGCCGCCCAATAGTAGATAACGAAATGATGCACACACACAAACATTGCCAGATAGCCCCGCACACCGTCTACACATCCCAGGCGATTGGAACTATGTTCACTCATTCAGCGTTGAACTTCGAACATTGCTGTCTTAGAGGTAGGGTTCATCAATCTCACGCGATCGAATCACTTTACAAGGACAGCCATAGGCCACCACCGATGCGGGTATTTCGCTGACCACACTCGCGCCCGTGCCGATCACCGTATCTGCACCAATCTTCAAGTTATTGCTTACGTTACTGCCCAGACCCACGGAGGTGCAGCGACCAATGTTAACGCCGCCACCCAGTGTCGCCCCCGGGGCCAGACTGCTGAAGTGCGCCATGGTGCAATCGTGGTCGATGCTCGAGCGGGTATTGATGATGCAGCCGGGGCCGATGATGCTTTGTGCGTTGACCACCGCGCCGGCCATAACGACAGTGCCCGCTCCCAGTTCAGCGCTGGGGCTTATCACGGCCGCAGGGTGCACAGTGGAAACCAGGGTAATATCGGGATAGGCCGCTAGCAGACGAGTCGAGATCGCACTGCGCTGAAAGTTGTCGCCGACCGCGATGAAGAAATTACTACACGCCAGTTGCTGTGAAATCGCCCCTAGATCCGACTCACCACCCAGCACTGGTACACCCAGCACCCGGTATCCCTCCTTCCTGGTGGAGTCTATCAGGCCAAGCACTTCATATTTGCCTTCCGCGCGAAGAGTATCCAGAACTGACTTCCCATGTCCCCCTGCACCGAACACGATTAACCGCTGTTTTTTGCTACTCATGATTCGCTACCGAATTCTCTAATTAGCTGGCACACCCAGCTCACTTCATCCGGTGTTATCTGGTTGCCGTTGGGCAACGCGAGCACCTCTTCACTGAATGACTCAGTCACAGGCAAGCTGCTGCCGACGTCAGGGTAGAGCGATCTGTAGGGCTCCATGCGGTGACAGCCCGGATAGAAATAACGTCGTGCCATGATACCTTCGCTTTCGAGTTTGCTTTTCAGGTCATCCCTGCTTTTCCCGAACCGCTCTCCATCGACTCGGATGATCACATACTGGTAGTTGCTCTCCTCATTTTCATCATAGGACTCAAGAGAGATGCCGTCGACGTCAGACAGTTGATCGTAATAACGGTAGTAATTTTCCCTATTGATGGCAATAAAGCCATCCAGGCTCTCCAGATTGGTCAATCCCATAGCGGCGCACACTTCGGACATTTTGCCATTGGTGCCGATATAGGAAACATTGTCTTCGCCCTCAAACCCGAAGTTGCGCATCAGTTTCAGTTTTCTGGCCAGTTCATCATTATTGGTGGTGACCGCGCCGCCCTCAAACGTATTGAACACTTTTGTCGCATGAAAGCTGAAGGCCTCACAAGCACCGAAATTGCCGACTTTGGTGCCGTTGTGGCTGCTGCCGAAAGCGTGCGCCGAATCAAACAGCAGCTGCAGGCCGTGATCGTCAGCGATGCGCTGTAGCCCCTCAATATCGCAGGGCCTTCCGTATAGATGGACACCGATAATGCCTGTGGTTTGAGGTGTAATGAGTTTTTCCACGCTGGCGGGGCAAATGTTCAGGGTGGTGTTATCGATGTCTGCGAACAGCGGCTTGATTCCCTGCCACTGCAGGGCATGCGCCGTGGCGATAAAGGTCATGGATGGCACTATCACTTCACCTTGCAGGCCAGTTGCCCGGATGGCCAGCTCGAGCGCGACGGTGCCATTTGACATCGCTATACAGTGCTTGACGCCGCAGTAAAGCGCGAGTTTATCCTCCAGTTCCTGCACCAGAGGGCCATTATTGGTTAAATAGTTACTGGCGAGTATCTCATCCAAGCGCAGTCTCATCCGCTCACTATCGCCGACGTTGGGCCTGCCTATCTGGTATATCTTTCCCGGAATGTTCAGTTTCATACCTTTTTCGAAAAGTGGTTCTGACGCTTTGAGCTGAAAATCAGGCGAAAGCGAATGTTGACAAGAATCTTAGCTCGCAGGCCCATTCTCCATGCGCCTCTCCCCGCTGCTGCGGACATTGATTACCCCAACGCTTCTGCGCTCATAACCCGGTGCCCACCCTTCGAGCACAGTAATCTCACCGAGATCCGTGCCGGCGAACCACTGCCCGCCGCCGGGCCTCTCGCCACCCAAGCCAACGGTATAGGTCCCCGGTCGCAGGGTTCGAGCGGGGATTGTGATTGTTGAATTGAAATGACCTTCGAGCAATGCGGTGCCGGGTTCGCTGTCGTGTGCAGTGACGATTCTGACGCCGTCTTTGTACAGCGTTATCAACAGGTCAAAATCCTTCAGCGTTATTGTGCTGGTGCCAGAGAACTCAAATACCAGATCGCTCTCCGGGGTGATCAAAATCTGTTGACCAAGGTCAATGCCATTAACGGATAGGCTTTTGATCGCAATATCATCGAGTAAATGGCCGCGGAAATGTTGCTTTCCAAGTTCCAGTTTTTGCGTGCTCGAGGGGCGCAAATATTCCTTGATCGCATCTTCGATAGCGCCATCATAGGTAACACTGCCACCACAGATCACCAGGCCTCTGTCACACAGCTGGGCTGCGGTACCCATGTTATGGGTGACAAATAGCACGGTTCTGCCGCCGCCGGCAATATCCTGCATTTTGCCGATACACTTCTTTTGAAATGCAGCGTCACCGACGGCAAGTACCTCGTCGATGATCAGGATCTCAGGCTCCAGATGTGCTGCCACGGCGAAAGCCAGGCGCACAGTCATCCCCGACGAGTAGCGTTTGACCGGTGTGTCGATAAACTTGCCCATTTCAGCAAACTCGACTATCTCTTCCAGTTTGCGATCCACCTCCACCTTTTTCATTCCCAGGATGGTGCCGTTCAGGTAGATATTTTCCCGTCCAGTCAGTTCAGGGTGAAAGCCGGTGCCCACCTCAAGCAAACTTCCGACCCTGCCTTTCAGGGTGATGCGCCCTGCGCTAGGGGCAGTAATTCTGGAAAGGATTTTCAGCAGAGTGCTCTTACCTGCGCCATTGCGACCAATAATGCCGAGAATTTCCCCTTCCTTGACCTGAAAGTTTACGTCTTTCAGCGCCCAGATTTCGTCGCCCTTGCGACCGCCATGTTCCATTTGCCCTACCTTGAGCAAGGGGTCGGGCTTACCCTGAAGTTTCGCAGTCCAGCGATTGATATCCTCGCGTAGAGTGCCGCCGCCGATTAACCCAAGGCGGTAGTACTTGGACAGGTTTTCTACCTTGATAACGGGGTTCGTCATTGCGCGCGGCTTAAACCGTATCCATAAATGTGCGCTCTACAGCATTGAACATGAAAATTCCGACAACAAGTGTCACCAGAATCACCAGGCCGCTCACACCCAGCATTGGGAGATCCAGCGTGCCGTGACCAAGGTAGGCGTAGCGGAAGGCTTCAACGATGGGTGCGATAGGGTTGAGCGACACCCAGAATTGCCACTTTTGGGGCAGGCTGGATACGGGATAGATAATAGGTGTGGCGTACATTAATAGCTGCACCCCAAAGCTGATCAGTATTGTCAGGTCGCGGTACCGAGTCGTCATCGCAGAAATGATAATGCCACCGCCGAAGCCGATGGCTGCCATCATCAGCAGTAATACTGGCGTAAGGAGAACCCAGGCGTTGGGTTGTACCGCCTCGCCTGCAAAAGAATACCAGGCCAGAAACCCCAGGAAGAACAGGTACTGGATAGCAAAGGCGATCAGCTTGGAAAACAGGGTGGCCACTGGTATCGCGAGCCTGGGAAAATACACCTTGCCGAAAATGTGGGTGTTTGCTGTAAACGTAGCAGAGGTCGCGGTGAGTACATTGGCAAAGTAAGTCCAGATGATGGTACCGGCCATATAGAACAGGAAGGGCGGCACACCATCCGTAGACAGCTGCGCAATTTTTCCAAATACAATGGTGAACATCACCGTGGTCAGTAGCGGCTGGATGATATGCCACGCGGGGCCGAGGATAGTCTGCTTGTACTGTGCCACGAAGTCGCGCCGCACAAACAGTACAATCAGGTCGCGATAGCTCCACAGTTCCCGTAGCTTCAGATCGAACACGCTGCCGTGGGGCTCGATAATCGTAATGTGCTCGTGGCCGAAAAATTCTTCCTGGCTGTGTTTGCTCATCGCGCCCGCCCTGCATGGAGCTTCTCATAAATGCTTGCCACCCCGCTCGAGGTGCGCTCCCAGCTGAATTTTGCCGCTTGCTCGATACCTCTGCCGATCTGGTCTTGCCGATAGGCAGGTTCGAACAGCAATTTCTCCAGGCAAGCGGCCATACCGTCAACGTCGCCGGCATCAAACGTGGGTCCGGCAGCGCCCATAATCTCTGGCAGAGAGGCCCGGTTGGAGGTTACCGCCGGTGTGCCGCATGCCATAGCCTCCAGCGGGGGCCAGCCAAATCCTTCGTACCAGGAGGGGAACAACAGGCAGTCTACCGCGTTGTAAAGGCGAACCAGTTGCGCCGCGTTCAACCCGGCCAGCTCTATCACGGGACGATTGTAGCGGGCCTCCGCAAGGGCCTGTTTCCAGACCGGTCTTGCGCCTCCCAGATGTACCAGAATCAGCTCATCGCCGTATTGTGCGTGCAATTTCTGCAGGATTTTCAGGCTCGTTGGGTGATTTTTGTAGTGTGCGCTCCCGGTGACCAGAACCAGTTTTTGGCCGTCTTCTGGAAGGCCCAGAGACCGCCTCAGGTTCTCTACGGGTTCACCTGACAGTGGTGCAAATTCATTGCCCAGCCCCTGATACACCACATCTACTTTCTGCGGGTCACAGCCGCAGTGTGCAATGATGTCAAATCGGGTGCTCTCGCTTACCGCAATCAGCCTCGCCGCGCGCTTGAACCATGAGAAAGAGTATTCTGCCAGTGACTGTCGCCGCGTTTGCATGCCGGGAATCAGGCCTCTGCCGGCGAGCAGTGGAATCACGTCATGTACGGTAATGACCGAGCGCTCCGGGTCGATGACTTGCAATAAGTGGGCATAGCCGTGATCCATAATATGGCAAATATCACTGTCGATTTTTCGCGCCTGCCACGGGTAGTCGAGGTAGCGCGCAAAGCGCATCTGGAGGTTGGCGGTTTGTGGCAGCTGGCGGGTAACTTTCCCGAGGTGCGGGTGATACTGCGTCAGATCAAAAGTAGGGCTCTTGTTGGCGCTCAAACTGGCGAACATTTGGTCCGCGTAGCGCTCCATGCTGGTGCGCTGGTCCTCAGCAAAATCGCGTAACAGGGTGACTGAGGTCATTCGTGAGCAGGCCCTGCGCTGCCAATTGGCAGCGGCGGGTTTAACCGGGCGGCAGAGTGGCGATAGACGTGGATGGCTGCAATGCCGCACATGCTTGTTGGGTATCCCTTGGCTTGGTTATGAGGTTATAGTGCAGGCACGCTACCGCCCTGCATGACACGTTTCGTGTCTCGCATAGATCGCGATGCCCGGGTGCGTGAAACGCATTGGGCACCGGCTTGGAATGTGGCCTTTTTTAGCGTGGTCGCTAATTCAGGCGGGGACCACGTGATCCCGGGCGAAAGCCAGGGACTGTTGTTTACCCAGCACTTGCAACATGATAATCACCCGCTCGTCTGCCTCGCGGGTGTCGTACACACCTTCCCATCCGCTGAAGGGGCCATCCACCAGGCGCACTTTCTGGCCCTGTTCGAAGAGCTCCGCGCCCGCAG
Source organism: Halioglobus sp. (assembly GCA_037969215.1). Taxonomy (GTDB): domain Bacteria; phylum Pseudomonadota; class Gammaproteobacteria; order Pseudomonadales; family Halieaceae; genus Marimicrobium. Next base: position 8,808 of record JBBKWY010000190.1, on the reverse strand, counting down.
CATTTTCAAGGCTATCGTGCAGTTGCCGCAGCGTCTCTACAGCGCCCTCGGGCATGGCTTTGGGCTCATGGGCGAAGCTCACCAGGTTCGATACCCCTCTGGTGGAGCGTATGGGGGAGAAGTTCTGCACTCCCGCTTCCAGTTCTACAAATACATAGCCCGGGAATAGCGGCTCGCTGTTTGCTTGCCACTTCCCGCGCCGGCGGCGCTCGCAGGTTACCCATGGCAGCCAGGCCTCGTAGCCCTGGCGACAGAGGTTTTCCTCGGCGACCTGTTCTGCGCGCACCTTGGTTTTCACGACATACCAGCGTGCTGTGGTTGCGGCGCTATCGCCGCGGGCTGGTTCACTGTGACTCAATTGGGGCTCACGGGCGGCAGCGGAGGATAAACTGTCGGTCCGTTTGTTTGAGGCGGTGGTGCCACCGGCGCGAAATCTGCCCGCTCGCTGCCTTTTTGTATGGCTTGTTCTACGTGGCCGATACAGTCCGCAGGTACGCCACAGCTCTGGCGCTGGTTGACGTGGTAAAAGAACACCATCGGCAGGTTCTCCATCTGGCGCTCGGCCGCCACTGCCACCAGGCCGGGCTCATTCAGCCACCGATCCTCACCCGAGCCCTGAGAGAGACTCATCCGCAGGGGAGTCAACTCCTGGGGCTGGTCCAGCTCCTGCTCCCAGCGCTGCCAGTCCGCCGCGCCCACATCTTCCTTTTTGGGGATGTCGAACAGGCCCTGTAGCTCCTTCACCGAGACCTGTAAGTGGTGGTCGCCCTTGTGCCAGTCGCGGGTAGGTGATGCGCGCTCACCGCTGATGGTGAAGTGGTCAATTACATCGCTGACACTGATGCCGTAGTCGTCGTAGGGCTTTTCGCGGGGCTCGGGTCGCGATTCAGACGCAGAGGCGGCCTTGTATTGCTTGCTCGCTTCCGGCGTTTTTGTTCTGTTCTCGCCGCGCAGGTCGCTCAGGGGTATCTGGCCCGACTCTGCGTATAACAACATAACCTGTACCTGCGCAGTGCCGCTTTGCTGTAATTCCTGCAGCTCCTCCAGTCTGGCGTCGATAACGACCCGGCGACTGGAGGGGTAGAGGGTTGCCATTATCACATCGGTGCTGACCCTGTCGTCGGGCCGGTACCACCAGCTGTCACGTCCGGCCAGCTCGATTTCCTTTTGTTTGAAGTTCAGCAGTTCGTCCACGTTGATACTCGCCTGACCCTCGTTCTGCTGCCAGTTTGGGTATTCCATGAAGCGCTTGTGCTGGTCGAAGTACAGGCTGGTGAACGTTTCCAGAGTAGGGTTGGGGGGTAGCTCTGCGGCTTTGATGGCGGTGTCGTAGCGATTGCTGATGCCGCTGTCTGCGCTGCATGCCCAGCCGGGCAGATTGGGCATGATCTCCATCGCGAGCGCGAAAATGGCCTCCGCCTGTTCCGGGTTGGCCCTGCTCATGAAATACGCCGTATCCGCCAGCGTCATCCCGCGGCCCACTGAGCTCATGATGATGGACGCCGGAGGGTAACCGTTTAGCAGCATCCAGTTGATCTGCCGCTCGTAGAAGCCCGCCGTACTCTCGGGGCTATTGAGGGCGGTGGCAAAAAAATCATTCTGTTCGTAGAAGTCCACACCGATATCACTGGTGCCTGCCTCCACCCCCGGCCCATCAGGTGCTGCGAGCGCAAAGTTGCACGCCAGCAGTGTGGTTGCCAGTACTGTTTTCCTGAATCGCCTGATCATAGTGCCAACCCTCGCTTGGTGCCTGTTAAGCAATAGCATTATTGTTACTCTTTGCGGCTGGGTGCTTTCGCGGTCTTGCCGCTCCAGGGCCAGCGTCTCTTGGACATTTTCCTGTCGTCTGCTTCTACGTAGCCCGCATAGGGATGCAGGCCGTAGTTGTCATAGCTGCCGTAACCGTACCCGCGCTTACCGTAACTCCGGTAGCGGGTGTAAGAGGTGCGCTGCTCCGATACGCCGTTGAGGACTACCCCCAGAATCGGCTTGCCTACTTTTTCCAGGGCGCGCAGCTGTTCGCGGGCCAGCTGGTAGTAGGTTGTTTCAGCCCGTACCACGTAGATCAGTGCAGAGGCCCAGCGCGCCACCAGCATGGGGTCACTCACCAGGTGGGTGGGGGCGGTGTCGATCACGATCCGGTCGTATTTGCCGGACACTTCTCGCAGAATGTCCTCGAATCGGGTGGAGGACAGCAGTTCTTGTGGGTTGGGTGGAATTGTTCCGGCGGGGAGGAGGTCGATATTGCCCTCCTCAAAATGGTGGATGCACTCATCGAGCTGCTTGATACCTGCAGCCACATCCGCCAGGCCCGGTGTGTTGCGGGCGAAGCCAAAGTGGGGCCCCAGCGCCGCGCGGCGCATGTCGGCATCGATCAGCAGTACTTTGCCCAGCTGACCCAGGGCACAGGCGATGTTCATTGACACGGTGGTCTTGCCCTCGCCGGGCACGGTGGAGGTTATGGCCAGGATCTTGTGCGGGTCATCCAGACCCGACAGCATGATACCGGTGCGGATGGTGCGGATGGATTCGGCGAACAGCGACTTGTTCCTGTCGATAAACATCCGCTCTGCGGAGCTCTCCTTGTCATCGGCAATATCCAGTTGTTCCAGCGCCCCCAGCAGGGGCACGCCGAGCTTTTCCTCCACTTCTTCGGGGCTCCTGATGGTCTTGTCCAGGTACTCCCGCAGGAAGGCCAGGCCCACTCCCAGAAACAGGGCGACGATAGTGTAGATCATCACCAGGCGCGGTTTATCGGGCCAGTAGGCGGCGCCGGGGATCTGGGCGTCGTCGATGATCCGGGCGTTGGGGGAGCTGACATCCGAGCCGATATTCAGCTCTTTGAAGCGGGTGACGAACAGGTCGTACAGCTCCTGGTCTGTCTGTTGATTGCGCTGCAGGGCCTCCAGCTGGAATTGCTTCTTGTCGGTCTCCTGTACCTCGCCCTTGAGCAGGTCAAATTTGGCACTCAGGCGTGCCACCTCGGCCCGGGCCGCCGCGAGGTCGGCGCTCACGCCGAGTTTCACCAGCGCCTGTTCAGACGCCAGTTTGTCCTTCAGGCGGTCGTAGCCGCTGCGCGCCTCCACCATCTTCGGGTGCTTCGGCCCATACACCCGGGCGAGCTGGTCCCTGTTTTTTTCTGCGTCGATCACTGCACCCAATGCCTCGGTCACACTGGGATATTTGATCAGCTCCGGGCTGCCCGCCAGTCGGCTGAGGGAGTTGCTACTGCTGTTGAGTCGGTCGTGCGCGAGGCTCAGGGCCTGGGTCTTCTGGCGCGCCTCGGTGAGACGCTGGAACACATCTTCCGCCTCGCGTCCCAGAATGCTGCCGCCGTCCAGGCTCATCAGGTTTTCCTGCTCGCGGAATTGTTGCAGCTGCTGGTCGGACAGGATCACGTTTTCGCGCAGTTCAGCGGTGCGCTCGGTGAGCCATGAGGTGGCCTCGGCGAAGGATTCCATACGCGATTCGAGGTCGTGCCGGATGTAGTAATCCGCCAGCTTGTTGGCCATGTCGGCGGCAAACGCCGGGTCGCGCGATATGAAACCCAGTTTGATCAGCATGATCTCCTCGTCGGCGAAGATAGTCAGGCCCTCCTGCACCGCCGCCATCGCGGCATCGCGATAGCGCGCCTTGAGCTGCGCGTCGCTGAGCTGCGGCGGGCGCAGGAACTCGGGTCGCGTGAGCTCAAGCAGCCACTCTGGCACCCATTGCTTAAGATCCAGCGCCCACACTGGCAGCCACTTACGCACTTCTGTCTTCCAGCCCGGTTCAATAGCGCTGGCATCGGCCTGGGCCACAAAATACGGGTGGCCCCAAAGTTCGTAGCGGTCTACCAGGTCCGCAGCGAACATTCGCGAGCGCATGATTTCCTGCTGCGCTTTGAACAGGCGAAAGTTGCGGCTGTAACTGCTGTAAACATCCATCGCGGTCTGGTCGCGCACCGTGCCGTAATTGCTGGCGGAGGGCGGGTCGAATAGCAGTGAGGTCTCGGCCTTGTACAGCGGTACCAGGGTGGACACATAAATGGTGGAGAGCAGGGCCACCAGCAGGGCCAGCGAGATGATGCCCCATTTGTACTTGAGCACCACCTGCAGGTAGGCGAGGACATCGAAGCCGCTTTTTTCCGCCTGGCCACCGGCCATCTCCCCAAGTAGGGAGTTAAGTAACTGGTCGTTACTGATGGAGGGTCGCGTGTTCATTAAAAGAAACTGGCCTTGACGGTGACGACGTCACCGGGCTTGAGCTGGTAATTGATATCCACCCGGCGCTCTTTGCCCTGGGGCTCGAATTCGTTCACCACGTAGATCTTGTCCTGGTTGGCCAGATCGGTAAAGCCGCCCGCGTCGAGTATCGCCCGGCGCAGGCTCAGTCCGGGAGTGTAAGCATAGGGGCCAGCCAGCTTCACCTGGCCCTGCAGGAAGATCTGGCGGTATTTTACAATGGTGACGCTCACCACCGGCTCCACCAGGTAATCCGGCTTGAGCTTTTGGTAAACCAGTCGCTCGGTCTCCTCCCGGGTGAGCCCCGCCACTTTCAGCTCTCCCAGCAGGGGATAGATGATCTCGCCCGTGTCGCTTACCGGTACTTCCACGCTGAGGTCTTCCTGACCCATCACATGTATCTTAATGATGTCGCCCGCCGACAGGTGATAGGCGGAATTTTCAGCCGCCTGGGCCAGGCTTGCATAGGGCAGCAGGCACACCATAAACACCAGCACCAGCAGTCGTCTGGTCAGCTCGCCTATCCGGGTTAACAGTCCACTCTTCATTTCACTACACCGATACAGCATCGTCCGGATCAATACCCCGAAAGGCTGTTGTAACCGCTATTGGAAGAAAAACCACGCAGCAGGCAGATCGCTGGCGCTCGACTGTCCCCGAAGCCGAACAGGCTGCCGATATTGAAATCGAGAACGAATCCGTCGTCGCTGTAGCTATGCGCCGAATCGCTGGAGTCACGGTCCCGGTGATAGTAGCTGATGCCAACGGACCCCCAGCGGGGCAGGATGTAGCGCAGCCCCGCTGAGGCGCCCCACAGATCATCGCTGCGGCCGCTGGGTTTCCAGTGATCGGAGCCCGTGTAGCCGCCGGCATTGAACATCAGATCCTCGCGCAGCTTGTGCGTCCAGTCGAGGCTCAGCTGTTCGGTTTCAACGAAGTCGTCCTGTAACTCGTCCAGCTCCCACACCAGGGGCTCCTGCGGCATACGAAAATAGCCCACGGTCACGTTGTTCCGGGTTGTGGGCGTCCAGTTCAGAATGGCGTCCCAGGTGATTTCATTGTAGTTACTGTTGTTGCGAACTGGGTCTTCAAATTCCTTTTTTACCGTACCTATCCGCGCGATACCGGTCGTTTTCTCTGAGGCCAGCCAGGTGGCTCCCAGCATGTAGCGCCACTCCTCGCTGTCAAGATTGCGGCCCATGGCGGGGTCGGCGAGTGAGTTATTCCGGTAGTCGAAATTTGAATACACCACCTGAGCAAAGCCCTCGGTGCGGCCGGTCATCCGAACGTACAGGGTAGCGCCCAGATCGGCAATGTCGCGGTCGCGATACTCCTGGTCGTTGTCATCGTAACGCTTGCAAGTCTCGCAGGCGCCAAGCTCTATGCGTCCCTGTGCCCCGGGTGCGCCGTAGCCGTAGTTGACGCCATAGGAAAGTTGGGTCCAGGTGTCTGGATTTTCGTCGGTGGTGGTGTCGCGTATGTCGCGCAGGGGGTCGTCCTGCCCGCGGGGATCGTAGGAATCCAGATACTCCGCGCCGAGGTCGATGTTATTGCGCACATCGAAGGCTGTGCCCCAGTACCCTACCGTGCGCTGGCTGGTTTCGTCGTCTTCCGATATATCACCCTCGAGGTACTGGTAGCTTTCCGCCGTGTACTCCAGGCCGTAGATGTGGCCGCGGTTCTCGCCCTGCACACCGCCACCACCACGGGTAGTGACAAAGACTGAGCTGGTCTTGTCGCCGTCGTTGTCGTAGAGGTTATTGCTATAGCCCATGCTCACGTTGAGCAGCGGGTAGAAGGTGAGGTTGCCATAATCGAAAGACAGCTCGTGATCGAAAACAGTCTCCTCAGACTCTGTAGCGGTACTCGATGCTACCTGCGCCGCAGACTCCTCTGAACTGGTGGTGCCTTCAATCAGGCCCTCCTGCGCCGAGGCAGGTGCGACTATCGCAACATGCGCGAAAAACAGTGAAGCCACGAGACATTTGCGCGCGGTCAATCCTGACTCAGGATATGTCAATTGTCCGCTCAATTTTTTCTCACTAACGATAACCCCGCCCCTGTGCTCTGTTAAAAGCGGGGAAATAGCATTATTTTAAGATAAATCCACTCCGTTGGATGCTATCCGAACCATAAAGACGCTTCAAATCAGGCATTATATCGGAGCTAGCCGGATTATGTAGTCGATTCTACCTATCTATGTACAATTATATCAGTGCCCTGTGGAATACTGCCGAGATGACAAAATACGATGATTGACCTGCACTGCCATCTGTTGCCGGGTGTGGATGATGGTCCGGGCACGCTCGAAGAGTCCCTGCAACTCGCCCGGCTGGCGGTGGCCAACGGCATTTCTCATTCGGTGCTTACCCCGCACATTCACCCGGGGCGCTACGAGAACCAGCTGAGCACACTGCAACCGCAACTGACGGCCTTTCGCGAGGCTCTGGCAGAGCACCGCATCGATCTGCAGTTGACGCTGGGCGGCGAAGTGCGTCTCAGCGTGGAAATCATCGCCATGATCAACCAGGACGAGGTGCCCATGCTCGGGCAGGAGAACGGGTTCCGGATCATGCTGCTGGAACTCCCCCACAGCCATGTCCCGCCGGGCTCCGACAAGCTGGTGCGCCACCTGCTGGATCGCAAGATCCGCCCCATGATCGCCCACCCGGAGCGCAACAAGGACGTGATGCGCTCTCTGGACAAGCTGCTGCCCTTTCTTGAGGCCGGCTGCCTGCTGCAGGTGACCGCCGGTTCCGTGGCAGGCAACTTTGGTGGGCCGGCGCAGCAGCGCGCCACCGAGATGCTGGAGCGCGGCTGGGTGACGGTGCTGGCCTCCGATGCCCACAATGCCAATCATCGGCCGCCGGATCTGGAGCCCGGCCGGGCCGCGGCGGCACGGTTGATCGGTGAGGCCGCGGCCAATGACCTGGTGCGACGACGGCCAGCATCGATCCTGGGTCTGGGAGGGCAGGAGTAGGCCTGTCGCGGTGAAAAATAAGGACGGGTCCTGCAGCGGAGTGCCAGTCGCAGTAAAAATGACGTCCTCGCTGGAGGAATCCCTTGAATAGACGACGGGTTATATTATGAGTTTTCCCGTGTTTAGTCGTGTTCAGGGAACGGCAGCAATCACCAGGAAAACAGCGAAAATTACCAGGTGTAAACCGCCCTGCAACACCGTAGTGCGACCCGTCGCGAGGGTGAGTGTGCAAATAAACAGCGATAACACCAGCAATACGATGTGCTCCGGCTCCAGCCCAAGCGCAAGCGGCATGCCGATTAGCAACGAGACAGCTGCGACAGCTGGAATGGTCATGCCAATGCTGGCCAGCGCTGAGCCCAGCGCCAAATTCAGGCTGGTTTGCAGGTTGTTGGCTTTTGCCGCGCGCAGCGCTGACAGGCCTTCGGGGAACAGTACGATTGTTGCTATCACCACGCCAACAAAGGCTGAGGGCAGTCCCGCGCGAAGTACTGCAGACTCGATAGTAGGCGTAAGACTTTTGGCGAGGAATATGACACAGGCCAGCCCGACTATCAGCAGTAGCGCGCTAGTGGCTACCATAGCGGTAGTTGGCATTTTACTGTGTTGGACTGCTGTTTCCTGTTTGCCGTCGAGAAAATCCTCACGGTGTCTCATTGTTTGAACAAACAGGAAGAGGCCGTACAGTACCAGGGAAACACTACCGACAAAAAACAGCTGCATCGGTGAGTACACCGGTCCAGCAGCAGCCTCGGTGAAGTTTGGGAGTATCAGCGCCAGCGTGGCGAGCGTGCCGATTACGCCAAGGGCGCCGGTTGCACCGTGTATTTGAAAGCCCTGCTCATGATAGCGCAGGCCTCCCGACAGGAGGCACAAGCCTACTATGCCGTTCAGTGTAATCATCACGGCCGCAAAAACGGTGTCGCGCGCTATCTCATTGGCGCCCTCTGCGCCGGTCAGTAGTACCGACACAATGAGGGCGACCTCGATGACTGTGACCGCTGCGGCCAGTACCAGTGAGCCAAAAGGCTCGCCCAAACGGTGCGCAATAACCTCGGCATGGTGTACTGACGCAAACACCGTAGCAAACAGCGTGATCAGCACCAGGACGTCAAACCACAGGCCATGGAGACTCTGGGTTAGCAGTACTTTGGCGAGCAGTAATGCAATGGCGCCAAGCGGTACGGCCCACGTCCAAAATTGCGTGCGCAAAGGGTCTATAGTCTGGTTCTGCATGATGGTAGGCCGCTCGTAGATGCGAGGATGTTCGAGGGGAAAACGCTAGTGGAGTCCTCCCTCGTCATTGAGTTGTATGAAAAATATTCAGCGGATGCGCTATCAGTTCTCCAGCGAATCAGTCGCGCGCTCACGTTATCAGTGGCCGCAATTAAAAGCGGGGCAAGTTTAGTCTCTCGCCAAGGATAAAGTCAAAAACCTGCTCCCGTGCATCGTGCCGCGACGAATCGTGAGTGTGACTTTTTTTTTGTGGAGCGGTCGATTAAACTCCATTTCTACTACCTTTAAAAACCTCTAAAATTTGTCTAGCTGATAGTAGTGAGTAGGGACGGAAAATTGAAATCGGACTTCGATCGCGCAATAAAGAAC
>JBBKWY010000189.1:0-11903 GCA_037969215.1 Halioglobus sp. | reverse complement strand
CGGAAATTCGAGACGCGGTTCTCACTCCTGTGCGAATATACACACAGCAGTGCTGGCCGATGCCACTCGGCACTAAATCAGGGACGATATGAAAAAGCTACTGGTCGGAATTGCCATTGGGTTCGCGCTGTATGCGTGTTTTGAAAAGAACCCAAATCTCATTGGATCGCCCGCTACCCAACACTCCGCTAGCGATCAACAGCTAGCCAGCGCCTACAACAACCGCCAAAGCGATATACAAGTGCGCGGCTCGGGTGAAGTCATCAATATCCTGCCTGACGACACCAACGGAAGCCAACACCAGAAATTCATTCTGGAGCTGGCATCCGGTCAAACCCTTTTGGTCGCCCATAACATCGATCTCGCACCACGCATCAATACCTTGCGCGAAGGTGATGCCATCGAGTTTTACGGCGAGTACGAGTGGAATGCCCAGGGAGGCGTGTTGCACTGGACGCACCACGATCCGGGCGGGCGCCACGAGAATGGTTGGCTTAAGTTCGAGGGGGATACGTATCAGTAGAACAGACACATTTGATTCGGCAGAATCATGGGCCGCGGACAATCTGGTGGTCCTTAATTCAAGCGGGACAGCGTGCCGATCTACCAAGCGTCGACTCAACTTGAGTACTCTGCCCATCATCAGAAATTCGAGACGCGGTTCTCAATCCTGAACGAATATTGACAAATTGGCCTTAGGCCCAGTTCATTTAGACTCTCACTTCAGACAATATAGAAGCGCCGATGACAGAGAAAATGCATCACGAAAGGCAATAGTGTAGGCCTGCGAGCGCCCGCCCGCTTTAGGCACTGATCACAAGGAGCTAGCAAAGGGTGAGAAATAACGTAGTACTGATAGACTTCGAGAGCGTCCAACCAAAATCAATCGAAGCATTAATGGACGACCACATTTTCGTACTCATATTCTTGGGTGCAAACCAAAAAAAGTTACCTGTAGAGATCGTAAAAGCAATCCAGAAAATGGGGTCGCGAGCGAGCTATATAGAAATTTCCGGAACTGGCCATAACGCTCTGGACTTTCATATAGCCTACTATATGGGAAAGCTGTCCAATGGAGATTCGACACCCTACTTCCATATTATTTCCAAGGACAAAGGATACGATCCGCTAATTCAGCATCTGCACACTCAAAATATCTTCTCAGCAAGGTCAGAAACGATAGAAGACATCCCCTTCGTAAAAAACGGACGGAAGACATCCTTTTCAGACCGTGCTGAAATATTTGTTGCCAAGTTGTCTGAACCCAAGATGTCGAGGCCTTCATCTGAAATAACGCTGGCTCGGGCTATAAAGGCTTACTTCCGAGATGCTGTTGAAGAATCTGATTTGCCCGCGATCATCACTGCCATCCAGAAGACCGGATTCCTGAAAATACACAACAAAAAAGTTATTTATCGACAGCCATCCGAAAAACAGTGTTCACCGGTCGACAAAAGCCTGCCAGAGTCTCGAGTAGGGTTGTTGGTCCATTAACCAAGGGAACGTGTCGAGTAAATCTTTCAATACCGACTAAACCCGCATTCTTTGTTGGCTCGTCGCTAATTACATTGATGCTTTCAACGGTGCTGGTACTGAAAATTGTGGAGGTCATTATGTTCGGCTCACCGCTAATTTAGAGAGAACTATTTCATCCAGAGTACTGAAACAACGCTATAGTGAGCTCAAGTTAGCCACAAAGGACACGCTCTGATGAAAGTACTGATAGTTTTAACCTCCCACGATCAACTGGGTGATACCGGCAAGAAAACGGGCTTTTGGCTGGAGGAATTTGCCGGCCCCTACTATTCCCTGACAGATGCGGGTGTGGACGTCACGCTGGCCTCACCGGACGGCGGACAACCACCGCTTGACCCGAAGAGTTCCGAACCTGATTTTCAAACCGATCATACGCACCGTTTTGACAAGGACTCGGTGGCTCAGAATGCGCTGGCCAACACGGTCAAATTAGCCACCATGAAAGTGGCAGATTTTGATGCCATCTTCTATGCGGGAGGTCATGGACCGTTATGGGATCTGCATAATGACAAGGCGTCAATTGCCTTGATCGAAGGCTTTATCGCTGCCTCCAAGCCGGTAGCCACAGTGTGTCATGCCCCTGCGGTGCTGCTGAAAGCCAGGGACAACAATGGCGACCCGCTGGTCAAAGGCAAAAATGTCACCGGATTCAGTAATTCCGAAGAGGCCGCCGTGGAATTGACCGATGTCGTGCCCTATTTGCTGGAAGATCAGCTTATCGCTATGGGTGCCAAGTACCAGAAGGGTGAAGATTGGAATCCGCTGGCCATTGTTGATGGCCTGATCATAACAGGGCAAAACCCTGCGTCATCGGTTGCAGTTGCCGAAGCCTTGCTGAAAGCGATTAACTCGCCGCAAAGCGCGTAGCCAGGTAGGGCCATCGAAAAAATGCGATGGCCTTCCTGTCAGTCGTTATCGTAAACCGGTAGTGCTGGCCTTTTTGGCTGCCTTTGCGGCTTTTTTCTCTTTGGGCGTCAAAAGCGGCTGCTTTTTGGCACTCTTTTTGCTGTCTTGTCCTTTACTCATGATACGTTCCTCGTAAGGTAACTTGAAAGCCGTGGCTACGCAGGGACTTGCATGCAAACGGCAAGGTCGCTGCGCAACCGTCTCAGTATGGCCCTATGGACGCTCAATTAGTAGGGATAGCTTGGGATAAAACAGGGGGACAGCGCTCTTCTGCTTCAGCCGATTGAAACACTGCCCACCCCCCAAAGATTGCGACAAAACCAGCCATCAAGCCGAGGCCGGCGAGTATTGACAGTCCTTTAAACGCCCGCCATCATTGTCATTGTTCCTCAGAAAATACGGTAAAGCAGGGCCAACCCGTAGTACACTACAGCAAGGACTTATCCGAAACCCCGGCAGAAACGATTCTGCCCCTGTGGCCCATCGCGCCGCTTTTAACAATTGTTGCCCCAAATCAGGCACCTTTGACGGATCTCTTCGAGACCACTACTTTTAGTGGGTAGCCCGCCACATAACCAGCACAGGCTGTTGGGACGGTTATATATCCGCTCCAACTGCTAGCTGTTAACTTTACAGGAGCATCGCATAGTGCAGGACAAAATTGCCGTGGTAGTTGAGTACCTAAATGAAGTAAAAACACGCTGCACGTTCAATGCGGCAGCTGCAGCAATAGGTATTACACCGCAAGCGCTCAAAAAACAGCTGGGTGAGCCGCGCCCGGAAGTCTCGTGGCTGGTTAGTCCAACATCCGGCGAGCCTTTACGTTATTCAGACAGTGAAAAACATCCCGAGCTGTATCGCACCAAGAGAATTATTACCTCATCAACGGTTCTCAAACGTAATCTTGATCTGTAGAAAGTTAACGTTGGTAGACGGTACGAATCCCGGGCTTTTGTCCTCGAACAGCGCAAGGGGCGAACATCGCCCCTTTTTGCCACACCGGTCCCACACCCCCTAAAGTAGATAGTGCCGATTTGGCAGGAGGACGCATGGCCGGGCCCTTGCAGGGAATACGAGTACTGGATTTGTCACGGGTGATGGCTGGCCCCTGGTGTACTCAAATATTTGCTGATCTGGGTGCCGAAGTCATCAAAGTGGAACGTCCGGGTCTGGGCGACGACACGCGTCACTGGGGGCCACCCTGGTTAACCGATCAGGACGGTGAGCAGACACGGGAGTCTTCCTACTATCTCTCCGCAAATCGCGGAAAACACTCGATAACGATCGACATTGGATCGGCACAAGGCCGTGATCTGGTGCGCGAACTGGCGGCCCAAAGCGACATCCTGGTGGAGAATTTCAAGACCGGCGATCTCGCAAAAAGGGGGCTGGGGTACGACGAATTGCGCGTGGATAACCCCGGCCTGATCTACTGCTCGATAACCGGTTTCGGCCAGACCGGGCCAATGGCTGACGATCCCGGTTACGACTATCTCATTCAGGCGCAGAGTGGCCTCATGAGCATTACCGGCGTGCCAGACGGCATGCCAGGCGCCGGGCCCCAGCGCGTGGGCGTCGCCACAGCCGACCTCACCACGGGCATGAATTCGGCGATCGCGGTGCTCGCAGCACTGCATCATCGCAACGTGACGGGAGAGGGCCAACGCATCGACATGGCCCTGCTGGATGTGCAAGTGAGCTGGCTGGCCAATCAAGCACAAAACTACTTCTGCAGTGGTAAAACACCTACGCGTACCGGTGAATATCATGCCAATCTGGTGCCCTATCAGCCGTTTCCTACCAAAGATGGGCAACTGATTATTGGCGCAGGCAATGATGCACAGTTTCAACGCCTGTGCCACGCGCTGGAATTGCCAGCGCTGGCCAGCGATCCAAAGTTCGCGACTAACCCCGCGCGCATCGCAAACAGGGTGGAGCTGGTCGAAGCATTGAAGGTGTCTACCCGAACGTACAGCAGCAGGGCGTTACAGGCGCTACTGCGCGAGATCAAAGTCCCTGGTGGCCCTATTCAGACCATCGATGAAGTGTTCACAGACCCGCAAGTACTCGCCAGAAATATGGTTGTTGATGTGCCGCACCCCAAATTTGGTCCGGTCAAGACAGTCGCCAATCCCATCAAATACTCTGCCACCCCGCTGGAATATGCCAAGGCGCCACCCAGTCTTGGCGAAGATACCGAGTTTGTATTGCGCGATGTGCTGGGTAAGTCCGAGGAGCAGATTGAGCAGCTGCGTGAGCACGGCGTGTTTGGCACTTAAGCGCCATCGAGCCGCCAGACGATCAACTACGAGGCGAACAGGTTTTCCGGCCCAATCTTCCGTTTGTACAACGCGATATCCGTTTTGTACGCTTTCTTCACACATGCCACCAGCTCGTCGCTGTACATCGTTTTAATCGACGGTATGAATCCCTGGCTTTTGTGCTCGAGCAGCTCAAGAGGCGAGCGCGTATACGGTTTCCTTTTGGACAACTTGCGATAGCCATCACTGCCGTGTTTTGTCAGCGGGCGGGCATCCACCAGATCAAGTCCGATTTTATCTTTCAGGACTTCGGTCGCCTTTTCGAACTCCTCTAAGGCGAAGTAGTCATCGTAGTCTTCGTAGACCAAAAAGTTGGTTTGCGGCATCCAGTGGATGTCTGCATTTTTCACGCGGTCTTTGCTCATGCTTTTTACAAAAAACTCGAAGGTAATGTCCTCAATATCGATTGTTCGATTGTGAAGATCGACATACCCCCAGGCCGGGTTATTTCGGTTTACGATCTTGTCCAGGTACACACTCAACAGACGAGAAAAAGGACAACGCAGGATCGCGAAGGTGTATTTCGCCTTGGCGAGCTCTGACAGGTTTGCCGTGAAGGTATTGTTGTTCTGATGGATCCAGTTGAAATCCGAACTGTCCCTGATGCAGCCGTTTGCTATGGCCAGCGAGGTTCGCAAGCTTGAACAGGCATTCTTGGGTATAAACGAATAGATGGCATCGGACGGGTATATATTCAGCGCATGTTGCTGGGCAAAACTGTGCGCTTTGTTTGTTCTCAGCGTGCAATAGCTCTGGTGGCTGTAACGAAATAGGCGCGGCATCGATTGGCTCCAAAATCTCTGTGATCTATCCGCCGCCTGGCTGGCGAATCAGCAGCGACAATCGATCCTAGCATAGGAACAACGCCCCTTCCTAGGCAGCGTGTGCTGCCGTCAGATCCGCGTACTTCTGCAGATAGTAAGCTTCATCACCGTACAGTTTGCCCAGCACCATCAGCCGCTTGTAATGATGGCCCACGCACAATTCGTCCGTCATGCCGATACCGCCATGCAACTGCACCGCCTGCTGCGCCACAAACCTGCCCGCCTCTGACACCTTGACCTTGAGTGCGGCGCAGGCCGCGGCCGACTCAGCACTGGCCTCGTCCAGTGCAATGGCCGCATTGAGTACCAGTGAGCGAGTTTCCTCCACCTTCATGTACATTTCCGCCATGCGGTGTTGCAGGGCCTGAAACTTGCTGATGGGCTGACCAAACTGCTCGCGGGTTTTGGTGTACTCCACCGTCGCACTCAGCAGCGACTGCATCGCACCGAGTGCCTCCGCACCCAGCGTCACGATAGCCGTATCGATAGCCGCCTCCACCAGTGACAGCCCCTGGTTTACCTCACCCAAAACCTGCACCTCGCTGAGCTGTACCTTGTCCAGCTGAACCTGTGCGCCGCGACTGCCATCCACGGCGAAAAAATTCTCACGCACCACCCCGGGAGCATCGGTATCGACTATAAACAGGGTAATGCCAGCGTCCTCCCCTGCCGGCCCCGGGATGCGTGCAGAGACAATGAGGTGATTTGCGCAGTGCGCGTTAAGCACGGCCAATTTATTCCCGGTCAATTGGTAAGTGTTGCCTGAACGTTGCGCAACGGTGTCAACCCGGGACAGGTCATAACCGTTTTTGGTCTCGGCAAAGGCGAACGCCCACTGCGCCGCACCGTTAATAATGTCGGGAATGTAACGCTGCTGTTGCGCCGCGTTCCCGCCGCGTTGCAGCAGTCCGCCGCAGGTCACCACGGTGTAGAGGAAGGGTTCACGCACCAGTCCCTGGCCCAGCGCTTCGCCCATTACCATCAAATCCGTAGCCCCACCGGCGGTGCCACCGAGTGCCTCGGCAAATGGCACCGACAGCCAACCCAGTGCGGCAAACTGTTGCCACGCGGCTGGATCAAAGCCCGGTTCGCTCTTGCACAACTCGCGGTGGCGCTCCACGCCGCCGTGTTCACGTACGTACTTATCGACGCTATCACGCAGTAAAACTTGTTCTTCGCTAAGGGAAAAATCCACGGTGTGACCTGTTGTTGAGAGCGGGTGTTGAGGGTGTCGGCAGCGGGAGATCACGCTGCCTGAACGCTGTCATGCTAACAAAGGGCCCCCTTTAAAACAATCAATCCATACGGTTTTATTTGAAGCCGAATTGACCTAGACTCGATCATCATGCTGTCGCCTTACACGCATCCAACAACACCCTCCAGCAGGAATGCCTATGTCAAAACTCCAACTCAGTGCCGACGATGTATTGACCACCACGCGCGCGGTCCGCAAGCGCCTGGATTTCGACAGGCCGGTCGAAATGTCTGTGCTGCGAGAGTGCCTGGAAATCGCCCTGCAAGCACCCTCCGGCTCGAATTCGCAAGGCTGGCACTTCGTCATCGTGACCGACCCGGCCAAAAAAGCGGCCATTGCAAAACTGTACCTGAAAGCATTCGACGACTATGAAGCGGGGCCGGCCCAGCCCACCAAGCAACACCTGGACGATCCTTCAATGGCGCCGACCCAGGCACGCGTGCTGAGTTCTGCTCGCTACCTGGCTGACAATCTGGCCAAGGTGCCCGCCATGTTGATTCCCTGCTGCGCGGGACGCCCAGACACCGCGGGCTTGCCGCACGGTGTTGTCGCCAGCATTTACGGCTCTATCATGCCGGCAGTCTGGAGTTTTATGCTGGCGGCCAGGGAGCGCGGGCTGGGCACCTGTTGGACCAGCCTGCATCTCAACAGTGAGCAAGACGTTGCCGCACTGCTCGGCATTCCGGATGATTTTGCGCAAGTAGCATTGATACCCATTGCCTACACCCTGGGTACGGACTTTAAACCGGCGCCGCGCAAGGATCTGGACAGTGTGCTGCATACCAACGGCTGGTAGATGCCGGGCGTTTACCCCTGCAGCGTGAATGAGCGGCGCCGACATCACCCGTCATAAACTCGCCACAGCGACCAAATTCCCCTAGTCTCTCTTATTCACACAGGAGAGGTACACCATGGCAACCCGCACATTCTGGCCGCTGATAGTCCTACTAGCAGTTTTTTCACTGAGCACACCCACCTTTAGCGCCCCGCCAACCGCTCAGGCCCAGGCCCTGATTGACGATCTGGGCTTAACTGAAGCGAACGCCCCCATCGCCAAGAAACCGGGCTGGAAGCCCACCAGAGTAGTGGTGATGTTACTGCCTAAAATGGGGATCGATACCTCCGAATACGAGGCGCAACTGAAGGACGCGGCGGGTGACGTAGAACTGGTCTTTGATCGCTCTGGCAGTTTCGTCCCATCGCCCGAGATTCTCGCCGGGGCGGACGCAGTGATCGGCGTCTGCACTGCGCCACTGCTGCAGAACGCAGATGCAAAGTTACTTTGGCTGCACAGCTATTTAGTCGGTATGGATCACTGCAAAGGCGCAAGCGAAACACAACTGGAGGAAATCGTTGTCAGCAATAACAAGCGTTTATCTGGCCCCGCCATCGCAGAACATACCATCGCCATGCTGCTGGCACTGACGCACAACTTACCGGCCTATGCCAAAGCACAGAGCGAGGCCCAGTGGGAGCGCGCGCTGTCCAGTGGCGTCAATTTCGGGGAACTCAGGGGCAAAACACTGCTGGTAGTCGGACTCGGCGGCATCGGTACTGAAATAGCCTGGCGCGCGCACGGGTTGGGCATGCGCGTGATCGCCACCCGTAACTCCTCCCGCGAGGGCCCCGACTTCGTGGAATACGTGGGCCTGGCGGATGAACTTCACACGCTGGCCGGCAAGGCAGATGTGATCGCCAACGCCCTCCCCCTGACACCGGAGACCACCGGCATCTTCAACAAAGCCTTCTTCGACGCCGTTAAACCGGGCGCGATCTTCCTCTCTGTGGGCCGCGGCCCAAGCACCGTGACAGCCGATCTGATCGCAGCCCTGCAGTCGCAACAGCTGTATGGCGCGGGCCTGGATGTAACCGACCCGGAGCCCCTGCCCAAAGATAGCCCGCTGTGGCACTTGCCCAATGTCATTGTTACCCCGCACGTGTCTGCCGCCGGTGGCGACAGCCCGCAGCGCACAATGATTATCGCCGTGGAGAATCTGCGACGTTACGTCACGGGTGAACCATTGCTGAATGTGGTGGATATGCAGAAGGGGTATTAGTTACACTTCGCCCATGGACTGTGAGAGAACAGGCAGAGTGTCCAAAGATCACCCTTAATGAATAGTTTCCAATCGGAATAGATATGAAAATATTAGTACGCAACCTGGATCGAACAACCACGGAAGAACAGCTGACAAGTCTGTTTTCAGAGTTCGGAGCTGTTCAGTCGTGTAATTTGGTAATCGACCGGGAGAGTGGCGAGTCCAAAGGCTTTGGTTTTATTGAAATGCCAAAGACCGGTGAGGCAAAGGCCGCAATCAAAAACCTCAACGACAAAGCCGTCGGCAGCAATAAAATACGCGTGAAGAAGGCAGAAGATAAAAATGCATAAGCGGGCACCGAGAGCAATACCGGTGTGTTTTTGGCATGAGTAATGACCAACCGAAAAACCCATTGCACGGTGTTACGCTGGAAGACGTTCTTACGCAATTAGTGGATTACTATGGCTGGGATGGATTGGCGCAAAGAATCACCATCAATTGTTTCAAGAGTGACCCTTCCATCAAGTCATCACTGAAGTTTTTACGCAAAACCCAATGGGCGAGAGACAAAACTGAAAAATTGTATATCGCTACTTTTTCCAAAAAGAATCCCTGGGTGAAGTCTAGCTAGAGACCTTATGCCGTTACCGGAGACTCCCATGTCGAATCGTTTTTCCAAAAACATCGCCGGGTTTGTAGAAGCTGAACTGATACTCGCAGCACAAGCAAAGCGCGCTGGAGATGTCACTACTGAGTTTGGGCATCTGGAAACTGCGCATGTCATCGGTCAGGAATCCACCTACTGGCACGTAAAAGTCCATTTTCTCATGCTGATGTGGGCTGTTCGCAACGGTCAACGCAAAGAATTTCTCGGCCAGTCCTTTCGCATCGTTGGCGCGGCAACGAAAACAGCTGCCGGCCTGGTACCCCAGGGCAATACCGGGGGTGCAAATGTAAGCCCGTTCAAGATCATGCCCATCAAGCCTGAGCTCCAGACCATCATCAGTGGTGCCAAATTCCAACGCGTGTCACGTGACAGCGAGCGGCAACCGCGTGGAAAGTGAAGCGCAACTTATATGGGCAATGCTGTTTGGCGCGGTTGGCTTTGGCTACTTTCTGTACGGCAGAAAGCAAAGAGTCGCGATGCCGTTTGTCGCTGGCATAGCCCTGTGTGTATTTCCCTACTTCGTAAGCAATGTTTACCTCCTGATAGGCACCGGGGTTACTCTACTGCTACTGCCCTACTTCATACGCATTTAACGCAGAGAGACTACTTTGACTGTTGTACTAATGCCGCTACCCAGCCGTGACTTCGACCCCACCGAAACGGGCGTACCCTGGCTGGAACTGACCCGCCGCGGCCACCATGTGCGCTTCGCCACGCCAGACGGCAGTATCGCCAAGGCCGACCCACGTATGGTGCACGGCACACGCCTTGGTCCGCTGAAATCACTGTTGCGGGCCGATAAAAATGGCATGGCCGCCTATGAGGCTATGGTGGAGGATCCGGCCTTCCAGTCGCCCTGGGATTACACTCAAGCGACATGTCAGACTATCGATGGCCTGCTGCTCCCCGGCGGCCACGCACGGGGTATGCGCGAGTACCTCGAATCGCTCACACTACAGGTTCTGGTGGCCCGCGCCTTCAAGCGCGATATCCCGGTGGGTGCGATCTGCCACGGCGTGGTACTGGCGGCGCGCGCACAAACCGAAGACGGGCGATCGGTACTGTACGGCAGACAAACCACCGCCCTGACCCGCAATCTGGAACTCACAGCCTGGGCGCTTACGGCAGCGTGGCTGGGGAACTACTACCGCACCTACTCTGAAACCGTGCAGTCAGAGGTCACCCACGCGCTGGCGCGCCGCTCCGACTTCAAAAAGGGCCCGCTCGCGCTGCGCCGCGACAGCCCCGCGCACCCCGAATGGGGATTCACGGTACGCGATGGCAACTACCTGTCTGCACGCTGGCCGGGCGATGCGCATCGCTTCGCTGTGGAGTATGCAGATTTGCTGGACAGCGTGAAATAACCCGCGCTTCACAAAGCCTGACTCAATTGCCAGGGCGCCAGCCGCCGTGAAAACCGGCCGGCACACGGTGCGAAAGGTGGACTTTTGCAATCGGTCCATCGGCCAGCTTGAGCGCGTTAAAGATATACAGGCTGCTGGTTCTGGTTTCAAAACTGGTGACCACAGACAACAGATAACCCTCTCCTTCCGCCGCATCTTTCGACGCGGGCACAAAAATCGCCTCTGAAGCCACTGCCTCACCGCAGGAATAGCGATCTATGGCACCGGTCTTGTGATCGAAGTGAGCTAGCACATTGTAGTGTTTGTCCTCTTCATTGGCGGCACTGCGAAACTCACCATCAGGTGATGTGTACCAACCGTGGCGATACTCGCGGCCTTCATAGCGCGCATCACACTCGGGGAATTCTCCCTCGAACCCGTCGAGTTGCTTGAAGGTTGCGCGCGGCACGGGCGCGTTCATATCGATGGTCCAGCGATTCAGGTGGGGCTGTGATCTGGGCGTCGACTCACCGTCTGCGGTGGGGAACAACGGCGCCGACTCAAACTGACAGGCATCAATGGAAATGACACCGTCCTTGTCGAAGCCATTCATAAAGTGGAACGCAAAGCCCAGATCCATCTCTATCCAACGCACGTCCTCTGTTTTGCCACCGTGGCGCGGCAATACACCCAGAAAAACGCCCTTTTCAGGCTCCCACGCAAAGGGTGGGCCGCCGACCATCGCCCGATCGAGACTACCGGTAATGGGCATGATCGGAATGACAATATAATTTTCCGTGACGATAAAGTCGTGGACCATCGCGGAGTAAGGCGTTGGGATGAGCGTACTTTCCGTCAGGATGCCCTCGGGATTCACCTTGTGCACCATCACGTCTGCCGAAAATGGCCCGGTGGCCATGTAGGCAAAGAACACCATTTCACCGGTTACCGGATCAACTTTGGGGTGTGCGGTCATCGCTGTATTCAGCTTGCCCCGGAAGTTCCAGCTGCC
>JBBKWY010000188.1:0-2753 GCA_037969215.1 Halioglobus sp. | reverse complement strand
TCAGCAAGTACTACTGGCGCTTGGCAAGGCTGTGTGCTTATCAGTCAGTCGGATCGACGGGGCTCAGTGGGGTGAGCCTGGTTGTCAAAATAGTTGATGCTAACGGCCGCTACGAAGTGTGGATTCAACTGGTCGACGCAACACTTTAATCTCTACAAACAGAGAAGGAGTGTTGCAGATGAAACGAAGACCACGAATAGTCTACACCGATAATCAAAAAGCCCTGATGTGGGAGCGCTGGCAACAAGGTGACTCGATGCACGAGATCGCCCGAATGTTTGACCGCAGCCACTCAGCTATCGGACGGATACTGACACTCAATGGCGGCTTTCGTCCCCGAGAGAAAAAGCGATCACCCCTTGCCCTGAACCTGGCGGAGCGAGAGACCATTTCCAGGGGACTGGCAACCCAGAAGTCCATGCGTACAATCGCGGCCCAACTAGGCCGATCACCCTCTACAGTAAGCCGGGAAATTCGGCGCAATGGCGGGTATGCTTCCTACCGGGCCAGCGCTGCCGAGGATGCCGCGTGGCAGAGAGCCTTGCGACCCAAAGTATGCAAGCTGGCAGATCGACCTCTACTGATAAATGTGATTGCTGATAAATTGCAGGAACAATGGTCACCTGATCAGATTGCAGGTTGGTTGAAGCGGCGATACCCGAACGATGAGCGTTATCACGTGTCACACGAAACCATCTACAAGAGTCTATTCATTCAGGCCCGTGGAGTGCTTAAAAAGGAGCTTCTGGCATGCCTGAGAACTCAAAGGCTGGCGCGTCGACCCAAGCATGCCAGCCTGAAAGGAAAGGGTTTGGGAAAGATCGCAGATGCCGTACCAATCAGTGAGCGACCGGCCTCTGTAGAAGATCGGGCAGTGCCTGGTCACTGGGAAGGCGATCTGATCGCCGGCACAAACTACAGCCACATTGCGACTCTGGTTGAACGACAGACTCGTTATGTGATGTTAGCCAAGATCGAAAACAAGAATACGGATACGGTGATTCAGGCGCTTATCAAACAATCCCAAAAGTTACCGAGCGAATTATATAAATCACTGACCTGGGATCGTGGATCAGAGATGTCGAACCATAAACGATTCACTCTGGCGACCGATATTCAGATCTACTTCTGTGACCCCAGAAGCCCATGGCAGCGCGGATCAAACGAGAACACCAACCGACTATTGAGGCAGTACTTTCCTAAGGGCACCGACCTGTCTGGTCATACGCAGGCGGAACTGGATCGTGTGGCAAGACAGTTGAATGAAAGGCCACGAAAAACATTGGACTATGAAACACCGGCTGATAGATTTAATGCCTGTGTTGCGTCGACCGGTTGAATCCGCACCTCATTCCGGTTATTCCCCTATCAGCCCGTTGCTCACTGCACGGAAGCGTTCAGCTATCGCTGATATTAACTTTCGTTTATGTCAGCATACTTTACAGTGCCGATGGCTCAGATGCGGCAGACAGAAAGTCCGTCCAGCCAACATATTGTTTCTAAATAGAAATACTTTTATTGGAATAAAACTTGCTGTATTTTAGCGCTGGCGTCCAGCTGGCTTGCCTATCTGTGCTCCACAGGCACATCCACCTCAATGCTGTATTTCAGATAACGCGACAATTATCTGGAAAAAATAATGTTTTCAGGAGAAGTATATGAAGATCATGGATGTATTAGCAGGCGCAGTACTTTTTTCCTTCTCGCTATTTTCTCAAGCGACTACCATCAACTTTGAGGACGCCACAACCAGCCCGGTAGACAATTCCTATGCGGCAGAAGGCGTGATATTTCAAACTGGAGACTGGGAGTTGTCGGGTGGATTTGGACCAACGTCCCCACCAAATTTTGCATTTTCTTTAAGTGGAACTGGCTACATGAACGTCATTGGTGGGTTTACAAATTCATTGGTATTTAGTTACGGTGCGTTTGCGGATTCAATCATCAATATTTTTGATGGCCTCAATGGAACCGGCTCCATTCTGGGTTCCCTCGCATTACCAGGAGGAAATTCAAATGCTTTTACCTTTGTTTCGGTAGGGTTTAGTGGAACAGCCCTTTCCGCAGCAATCGTGAGTGGGCAGGGCCAATTTGGTTGGGACGACTTGCAGTTTTCGAACGACCAGGGAGATATCCCAATACCCGCCACCCTACCCCTGCTTGGCCTCGGTCTCGCTGCCCTAGCCTACAATCGGAAGAAGCAAAAGCGATACTCCTAGTTAACACCAACCCGCCGTTATCCGCGGCAACCAGCGGATGAGGTAGTCATGAAGCGCGGCGGCTCCTTCGGGAGCCGTTGTCTTTTGCTCGCAAAGCCGAGGATTCCGCTTTCACGCTTTCGACCGCTCGTAGGCGAAAGCGGCCATTGAAGTGCGGGGTTTGGTTGTGACGCTGGGACGCTGGAGACAACCCAACTAAAAAATGGTGCCCGGGGACAGTATCGATCCGGCAGCCGCTGCTGTGCCGATACGGGGATTTTCAATTTGGCTGGTGAAATTGGAACACCCATAAAAGCAGTCACTTAGGATGCTTGCCCGCTTTCTGATGTGGCGTAATGGCACTACACGATATTTGGAAGTACTTGGTAGCGTTACAGTTCGAGTCGCAGCGCCCGAAACTAGGTACTTCTGCTTTCACTTCGTAGCGGCCGTTAGCATCAACTATTTTGACAACCAGGCTCACCCCACTGAGCCCCGTCGATCCGACTGACTGATAAGCACACAGCCTTGCCAAGCGCCAGTAGTACTTGCTGA
>JBBKWY010000187.1:0-5493 GCA_037969215.1 Halioglobus sp. | reverse complement strand
CGGTATTTCCGTGATATACATGTAGCGAAGGCTCACATCATGGTGTCGCAATCGACGCTGGAAACGATTGGTGCGCACTTCTTTGGCCTCGAGCCGAATGTATCTGGACTGTGAACCGTTCCCAATGTTGATTGGCACGGCAGAGAAGCCGCTGCAGTTACGTTGAAACTATGGAGGCCAGCCAATGGTGAGAGTGCATTCAAACGTAGATCGGCAGATTCAGTTCGGCACAGAAACCGTCTCCCCCGCTCCCGGGCACGGCGCTGAACTGTGCCCCGTGCAGAGTCGCAATCCGCTCGACGATTGATAGTCCCAGCCCAGCGCCCGCCGGTGCGGTGCCCGGGACGCGGTAAAAGCGCTGGCTGATACGTCTGAATTCGTCGGCGGACAGTGGCGGGCAGTCGTTGCAGATTTCCAGCCGCACGTGCCTGTTCCTAGTGAGGCTGATGTACACGGTGCTGCCTTCGGTGGCATAGCGAAAGGCATTGACCAGCAGGTTGCGCAACAGGATTGCCAGTCCCTCCGGGTTGCCGCTAACCGTGATTTCAGGGCCCTCTGCGAAGTCGACGTCCAGATCGTTTGCCCGCGCCAGGTGGCCGGTGTCGGCCAGTACTTCAATCAACAGGCCGCGTAGGGGCACGGAGGTACGTTCCAGCGGCAACTCAGGGTCAAGTCGCGCCAGCGTCAACAGTTGTTCCACCGTGTGGCTCGCACGATCCACCCGGTCGGAGATACCGCCAAGTCGTCCCGCCGCTGCGGTGTCGCGCAACTGACGTTGGCACAACTGTACCTCGGCCTTGATGGCCGCCAGTGGCGTGGTGAGTTCGTGCGCGGCATTGGCAGTGAAGCGTTGCTCGGCTTCCAGCGCAAAGGCCAGCCGATCCATCAGTGCGTTGATGGAGGTCACGACGCCCGCCACTTCGGCCGGTACTCCGGTGGTTTGCAGTGGCTCCAATTGCCCCGCCTTGCGCCGCGCGATGTGTCGTACGAGTGAGTTCAGCGGCACCAGGCCACGCGAAACGCCGAGGTAGACCACCAGCAGGGTGAGCGGCAACACGATCAGCAGGGGCAGCAACCCGCGCACCTGAGTGCTGAACATCGCCTGGCGGGCGGGCGCAACCTCAACACCCACCATAATCCATAATTCGCTGACTGCGTCATACTGCGCTAGCGTTCGCCATTGCACCCCGCTGTCCGGTGCCGTCCGGTAGGCGAATCCGTCGGCGGTGGGTTGTTCGAATTGCGGTGACCCATCCAGCATGGCGATTAAGCTATGCCCCAGCCAGATGTTTACGGCCATTGACTGTACGCCCTCCTCGGGAGGGATCATCATGGGTCGTTGATACAGCGCCTCCAGCGGGTTGTCCTTCCAGGTTTCATACAGGGGCAAGCCCTCATCGATCTGACGCGCGAACACGCGGCTGATATAGATCACCATGTGGGAGTACTGCTCCAGCTGGTGGTCGACCTGCTCCTCGAGTACTTCGTCGGAGGAAAAATACAGGAACAGCGCCGACACCAGCCAGGTAAACAGGATCAGGGCCAGCAGTATCGAGACCAGCCGCCATTTCAGTGACGGCGTCATGTGTTGATGCGGTAACCCACGCCGCGCATGGTTTCGATGCGTTTGCTGCCAAAGCGTTTGCGCAATCGGGAGATATACACCTCCACCGTGTTGGAACCAATCTCCTCACCCCAGCTGTAAATTCCCTCTTCGAGTCGTGGTCGCGACACGAAACGGCCGCTATTGCGCAACAGTATCTCCAGGATTGCGAATTCGCGCGCGGTCAGGTCCAGGCTGATGCCCTCGAACTCCACCAGGCGTTCAGCCGGGTCCAGCACAATACCGGCGGCCTCCAGTCGGCTGATCGAGCGATCGCTGCCGCGCCGCAGCAGCGTGCGGATACGCGCGAACACTTCATCCATGTCGAATGGCTTGGTGAGGTAATCGTCGGCGCCGGTATCCAGCCCGTCGACCTTGTCGGCGACCGTACTGCGCGCCGTGAGTAGCAGCACCGGCAGGGTATGTTTATCTGCACGCAACTGTCGCAGTACCTGCATCCCCGGCACACCGGGGAGGCCGAGATCCAGGATCAGTAGATCGTAGGGCGTAGCGCGCAGTGTCGCGCGTACCGGTTCACCGCTGCGCAGCCAGTCAACGGCGTACTGTTCCAGACGCAGCGCTGTCTTCAGTGTCTGACCCAGTTGTATGTCGTCCTCCACCAGCAGTACCCGCACCGGCGCTCCCGTTACAAAATTCATAATTGTGTCCAGAGTATACGCTGTGTTCTGCAGAGGACGTCGCATAAAAAAGGCCAGCATAGCTGGCCTTTCCCTTGATGGTGGTGGCGCTGTGCGGTCTATTCGCAGCCGCCACTCTGGCTATTGATCCAGTCGCGGATCAGCGCGACACCTTCGGTGTGAATTATGCTGCGGCCGATCTCCGGCATACGTACATCCGGCTTGTTGGAGTTCATGCGATACGCCAGGATGGATTGGTCAGCATCCCCCGGCACGATGTCATACTTGAAGCCGCCCGTACCAGAACCTGCAGCTACCGGTGGTTTGCAGGTGCCGTAGGCGGTGCCCAGCTCACGCCAATACTCCAGGAACAGGCCTGAATTGCTGGCGAAGCCACCCGGGTTGTGGCAGTGCGCACAGTTGGCGTCCAGATAGGCCTTGGCGCGACTCTCCAGCGGCGCGGCAGTATCTTCCCAATCTGCAACCGTCGAGATTGAGGCCAGATCTGTGGGTACACCTATCAGAATGCCCGCTTTCTTCATCTGCGTCAGCTGATTGACGACCTTCCCGTCATAGACGTTATTGGTATTGAGGAAACGCGCCTTCGGGCCAATCGGTACTATCACGGTCTCCGTGGTTCTGCCGCTGCCGGTTTCGGCTTGCACGAGACCGTGACAGTTCTTGCAAGAGTTGGCATCAGGAATCACGTAATTCGTGCTGCGGCTGCTGCCATCGCTGTGTATCCAGCTTACTTTACGGGTGCCGCCAGCCACGGTCAGGTCAGCGTTGCTGCCATCCGCGCGCCAGGTGTACGGCAGCGCAATCCAGCCATCCTTACGGTGTACCAGCAGGCGTGTTTCGATGAGCTCTTCACCGGCGCCGGCATTGAGAAAATCACGCGGCATGGTGAACGTCTTGGCGATAATTGTACCGACCGGAAAATCCAGTGCGTCCTTGCTGTTGTAGGCCGCTTGTTTGCCTTTCGGCACATAGATGAAACGGTATTTGTGCGCATAGTCGGTGAATAGCGGTGTAATCAGGTCGTAGTGAATACCTGAATTGGCACCCTTGCGCGGCTCCATCTCATTTGCGAACAGGTTGTATCCCGACAGGGTCTTACAATTGACTTCCACAGCATCGAAGTTGGGTGCATCACCATCGGGTGTGCACAGGGCGTTGATCTCGGCGTCGCTCAGGGGCCGTTCACCCTCGGAGATCACGTCTGGTGTATCCAGTACTACCGCCGGCAGCGAGGCGTGGGCGCAGTCAAAATACGACTGATCCATGCTGGCGCCAGTGGGACTAAAGATGATGCCGCGAGTGACCGCGGGATCTTCCTGGATGCAAATACGATCCGCGTCTTCGAAGCGTCCAGCCATCTCGCCCAGACCGTCATACACGATCATCGGTATGCCGCCTAAAGGCGCAAACAAACCCGCGATATCACCGGCCAGATCGCGCGGGGCGTAAGCATTGTTGATATAGCTGTTGTCGTGGATAAAGACACGGCGTGGGGTGCCATCGTAAGTGGTGTCGTCTGTGGTCAGACCGCTGACTTCGTAGTCGACCACCACGATGGCTGCGGACTGATTGTCCTCGATGATATTGTCGAAAATCTCGACATCAGAAAAGGCCATCACCAGCACGCCAGTGCCGGTGGGCACTACGCTGACAATTGCCCCTTTGGGAGCAAAGTTGACGGTGTTGTTGTTTCGCACCACGTTGTTGTAAACCCGCACACGACTGCCTTCACGAGATAGGTTGGGCAGGTCGAACACGAGGATTCCGCCAGTATTGTCTACCGCGGTGTTGTCATATACCTCGGAGTTGGTGGAGTTTTCGATCTCGATGCCCGCCACGTTCAAAGAGACGTGGTTGCGGCGCACCAGAATTTTGTCTGACTGCCCGACATAGACACCGGCATCACTGGCGCCGATTACCACACTGTCTTCAATCAGCACATTCTCGGTTTGTACCGGGTAGATCCCGTACGCGCCGTTTTCCACACAGGGACCGCAGGTCCACTCCACGCGCATACGGCGGATGGTGACGCCATTGCTGAACTTGTATTTGATACCGTCTGAGGGCGGATCCAGCACTGCAAAATCCTCCAGCGCCACATTGTTGCTGGTGACCAGCACACTCTCGCCACCACTGGTCTGGTCGCCGAAGTTCAACACGGTGCTGTTTATCCCTTTACCGCGCAAAGTGACGTTGTCCACGTCCAGACTGATGGCGGTATTGAGAGAAAATTCCCCTTCTGGTAACTCAATGATCTGGCCTGGGCTCGCATTGATCATTGCCTCTATCAGGCGGGTCTGAAAGCCTTCGCCCGCGGTGATCTGCACCACGTTAGGGTCGACGACATCGTCGTTCGACTGCGCAACAGGTGTATTCGTATTGTTACTGCCGTTGGAGCAGGCCATCAACCAGGAGAGACCCAGCACCAGAACCAGAGGCCGGGACAGTAAATTCGCTACCAGTGACATGTTCATAATCGATTTGCCGTTTTGAGTCGTGAATGGGGAAGGGGAACAGCGTATACAGAGGTGGAGTATGGGGGGGTAATCTGAAATGAACCTGAAAGCGTATCCAAAGGCAATGGAGTGAGTCATTGCCGGAACGAATATGCCGTGGGTGTATCTGACGTACGCGGTAACCAGGTGTTCACGGCTACCCGCGCTGCCGTACTAGTCCAGAAAGCATGTCTTTATAGCGGGTTTCGCAAGCTCCCTACTGATAACTGAAGTCGCTTCTTGCTCACAGACCCACGACGCACAACGCACGTTTTTTGCTGCCGTCGGAAGCTACATAGGTGTTGGTACTGCCCTTGGTAAGAATCACGATCCAGGTCGACATTGAATTGCTCGCTTCGTTACTCCAGGCCCAGGGTCCGGTTAAGCGAAACAGTGGCGATACCTTGCAGGTAAACCCCGGCCCGCAATTGATGTCGATCCTGCTTGATTTATCGTAGATCGACTGCAGTTCTGCTATAGATGGCAGGCGCCAGCCAGATCCTTTGCTGGCACAAAACCTGCCAGCCGCAGCCCAGTCTATATCTGAGCCATTGTCGGACTGCGCCCAGCCGAGACCTGTCGCTTCCTGCTTCAGGAGGCCCCCTCCCTGATCTGTCATCGTAGCGCTGGCACTGTTGTCTGCTGCAATCACCTGAGGGGTGGATACTGCAACTGAACCTGCCAATACGAGGTACATCAAGATGTTCTTTGTTGGACACATAGCTTTCAATACTGG
>JBBKWY010000186.1:0-210639 GCA_037969215.1 Halioglobus sp. | reverse complement strand
ACGGATAGATCGGCAGCCTGAAGACGCTCTCGCAGTTCAACCAGCTCCCGATCCTCATCGACCTGTATACCCAGGTGATTCACACCCAGTTTGTCTGCCCGCGTGGAGATCGCAAAGTTGACACACGGATCGTCCAACATCCACTTGGCATAATCGGATTTGGTCTTTGACGGCTGCTCACCAAACAATGCGCTATAGAATGTTATGGCCTGCTCGAGGCTATCAACACCGACGTGAATATGCATACGTTTCATGGGCTTTACTCCTGTTTCCCGGTCACATCACAACAGTCAGCCAGCTCGATGATGGAGCAACCACTGTCCTTATCTTCATGAATACTGGCGAACTCATCGCTGCAGCAGTCCTTGACCATAAAGTTGATCAGACCGTGCATGGCCTCGAAATTCGCAGAGTAAATAATCGACCTGCCTTCCCGACGTGACTGAACAATGCCGGCATAGGACAGGTGGTTCAGGTGAAAGGACAGCGTATTGTGCGGTGTCCCCAGCTTTTTACTCAGCTCGCCAGCCGGCAACCCACTCAGGCCAGCCCTCACTAGTAGCCGAAA
Source organism: Halioglobus sp. (assembly GCA_037969215.1). GTDB lineage: Bacteria > Pseudomonadota > Gammaproteobacteria > Pseudomonadales > Halieaceae > Marimicrobium. Next base: position 210,071 of record JBBKWY010000186.1, on the reverse strand, counting down.
CGCCCTCAGTCTGGTTTCCTGAGACAGGGCATCGAATAACGGAACTGCATCTTTTATATCCATATGTCCAGAATAGTAGACATATTTAAATGCGTCAACCCCATCAAGCATATTTTGATTACTCGTCAACAGACAGTGCCCGTACAAATTTTGGAGCCGGCAACCGGATCAAATAACTGGACCAATCGACCGGGGAACTGTTGTTATGCGACGACAGGAGGGGGCGGGCATTCTAGTAGATGGGCCAAACCCGTACAATCGCACACACTGACAGTGACGATGTCACAGTTGGCGTCCACAGCGTATTAGCCGTCGGCAAGTATCTACAATTTGTCTATTTTTCATATACTTATGAGGATTACAGCATGAGCGAACGCCAGCTACTGAATAAAACCAATCTGGGCATCCAGGATGGCCTGCCCCTGCAAGCGAGCCAGGGCGGTATAGAGGAACTGCGCAAGGACATCCAGCGATTGATGGACATCGAGGCCATCAAGCAACTGAAATATGCCTACTTCCGATGTGTGGACACCGCCAACCTGGAGGAGCTGGGCACCCTGTTCCACGAGGATGTCGCTGTGCATTTTCACGGCGGGAACTACGAGTGGAAGCTGCGCGGTAGAGAGGAATACGTGGCAAACATCGGCAAGTCTTTCACCAGTGAAGCGGTGGGACATCACAACGCGCACCATCCTGAAATTCAGATGTTGAGTGAGACGGAAGCCACTGCGCTGTGGTATCTGGCCGATACTATGTGGATTCTCAATCACAGCTTCAGAACCCAGGGCACCGCCCTCTACTCGGATCGCTATCTGAAAGTGGATGGCAAATGGCAAATCAAGGAAACCAGCTACGAGCGCATCTACGAGATCAATGATGTGCTGGAAGAGCGCCCCAATCTGAGTTCACACTATCTGGGCGTGCACGGCACCAAGGTGTAGTTCCAATACTGCAGCGCTGCGCAGTTTGCCGATGCTTATCCCGGGTTGAATCCTCAGCAGTCTTGCGGCACGAACAACGAGGCTGTCGTCACCGCAGCGTGTGCAGATATTCCTGCAGCCGCATCTGGGCGTGCTCCCCAAACAGGATGTCGCAAGCTTCGCGCAGACCCGGCGCCCTGGCGATATCCTCGTTGCGCACGACCAGTTCAATCTTGGAGCGACGGCGCATAAAATCCTCCAGCTTGACGATCATTTCGCGGCGCGCAGCCAACTCGATTTCACAGCGCGTGTACTCGGCATTTTCGATCAGCAAGCTGGCACAGCTTTCATCTTCCCGGATACGTTCCAGCAAACCAAAAGCGCTCTCGCCATAGCGACGCCAGAAGCGTTCGGACAACGGCTCTGACGACGATGGATCGGTCAGCGCATCCAGCCCCATCAACTTGGCCTGCAACATAAACTCGTGGCGCAATTCAGCACCGGGCTCTCCGTACCAGCGATTTTCCTTCTGCGGAACCTCGATACCCAACCGTTCAATCCAATCGGCGACTTCATCACCTACGTTCAGGCAGTCGGTTAACTTGCCACCGAAAATGCTCAGATGTTGTCGCGCCTCATCGACCTCGATCACATGTTTACGCGACAACTGCACCCAGTCAGCCTTGCCGCCCTCGCCCTTGATGGCGAGCGGCCGCACGCCCACGCGCTCCGCAATGATGCTGCCCCTGGTGAGCGGCGGATCCAGATCGAGCAGCGCATTGGCATTGGCCAACACAAAATCCCTATCCTCATCGGTCACCGCGACATCGGGGGATTCAACCTGCGTATCCGTGGTGCCAATACAGGTTTTAGGCCCCATCGGTATCAGAAAAAATAGGCGCCCATCACTGGCAAAAAAGGTCAGCACACGCTTGTTGTCGGTAATTTGGTCCACGATGAGGTGCACACCTTTGGAGAACAGGTGGTGATACTCGGTGTGCTCTTCGGCGATCTGGTTTTGCGTGTCTACCCATGGGCCGCAGGCATTGATAATCGCTTTTGACCGGATTTCAAACGGCTCACCGCTGATGACATCGCGCGCCGAGGTGATCCACTGCCCCTGCTCGCGCCGTGTATCATTCGACTCCACATAGTTGGCAGCGATGCACCCGAAGTTGAGGCTCTTGCGAATAAAGTTGAATACGAAGCGCGCGTCATTGTCATAGAGATAGCAATCTGAGTACTCCAGACCCCCGGCCGCTTTGCTGGTGTTCACCACCGGCTCCGCCGTCTCAATCGCGCTGGCACCCACATAATGCGGGGCGCGGGTCACAAATCGACCCATCATCCAGTACAGCACGCTCCCCAGGTACACAAAGAACGGGGGAAACCGAAAGCCGCGCTGTATGGTCGTCAAAAAACGGATCTCTTTGACGGTAGAGGGGTAAGCGCGCATCAATCGATTGCGCGATTTGCACAGTTTATTGACCAGCAGAAACTCCAGGCTTTCGAGGTACTTGATGCCGCCCCAGGCCAGATTCGATGAGTTGGAACTGACACCCCCGGCAAAATCGCCGCGGTCGATCAGCGCGACCCTGACACCGCGCCCGGCCAGCGAGGCAGCAGCGACGGCGCCATTAATGCCGCCGCCAACCACCAGCACATCAAACGGGTGCTCACCCAGTTTTTTCAGATTACTGTCGCGCAGCGTCACTGTCATTTGGCCCGGCTCCATGTTCTGTCTGCTTCACTACAATTTCCAGTAGCGCTGACACAGCGCGATAAAGTTGACCGCGCTGTCGCTCAGGCTGCTGCGTGCGCGGTAGTAAAGCCCCACTTGTTTGTCGATGCGCCCGAAGGACACGTCATCCATGATACGGAAGTCGGCGCAACTCGGATGCTCCTCCAGCAATTTTCGGTCGATAAAGGTCACCCCCATACCCTGAGCCACCATGTAGATGCGCAGCGAGAGACTGCTGACTTCCCAGACACTGCTGAACTGATCGCGCAGGCGCTGGATGGAAGGGCGCATGTCCGGGTTGTCCAGGGCAGAGGCGATCAGGGGTGTCAACTTGAGCGCCCTTTCGTCGCCGTTAATCATATCCTCGTAGCGCGCATGTTTGGGGCTTACCACCAGATGGCGGGAGTCCCGGTAAAGTGGCAGGGTGTGGAATGGCGCCATGTCCTTCTGGAACGGCCCCAGCCCCAACTCTACGTTGCCAGAGAGCACCGCCGAGATGATGCTGCGCGAGGGCATTTCTGCCACTCTCATGGTAGTGCGAGGGTTTTCCTGATAGTAAGCGCTAATTAATGATGGCGCATAGAAACGATTGAGCGAGGCGCTGAGAGCCAGACTGAGGGTCTCTGTTTTACCCTGCTTCAACTGCACGATATCTTCCAGAGTCTGTTGCTCGTCACGCAGCACATCCACCGCATGCTCGAACACACGCTTGCCAACTTCAGTCAGGCGCAACTCCTTGCCCCGCTGCACCAGCGGGGCCTCCAGCTTGAATTCAAGACCGGCCACGGCCTGGCTGACAGCAGACTGACTGACATGCAAGGCCTCAGCCGCACGCTTGAAACCACCCTCCTCAATCACGGCACGAAAAGCCCGCAACTCACTGTTCTCCAAGCGCATATCAGTCCTCCTAATACAATTATAAGTATAATTAACTCAACTGATTGCACTCCCCGTCCTATAATGTGCAAAAGTACCACTTCCGAGTAAAGACTATGACTTCTCAAGAACCCATTTTTTCAGCCGATCTGTCCGGCATTATCGTCGGTGAAACGGCCATTTCAGACGTGCAGGGTGAGATCGGCCTGCTCAGTTATCGCGGCATTGACATCAAGGAGCTGGTCGCCGTGCCCTTCCTCCATGTGGTGTGGATGGTGTTGTTTGGCGATCTGCCCAATGAGCAGCAAACCAGTCGCTTGAAAGCGTTTATGTGCCGTCACAGTCGCCTGAGCCATGCCGAGATCGATCTGCTCAAACATGTGCCACGGGATCTTCACCCAATGTTGATGCTGCAGGGACTGGTGCCTCTGCTCACTCTGCCCGAGGAATCAAGACTGGAAGTAGAGCCGGATGCGGAGCACGGCCTGTTTCTGGCGGCCAAGGTTTCCGCACTGGTCGCCGCCCACTATCGCCTCTCCCAGAACAAAGTGATTCTGGCACCCGAACCCGGCAAACGGTTCCATGAGAACTTCCTGACCATGTTCAGCGGCGCGGCCCCGAGTGAAGAACAGCGGCGCATGCTGGATGCAGCGCAGATTCTGCAAATGGAGCACAGCTTCAACTGTGGCACATTTGCCGGTCGCGTCTGTGCCAGCTCCCTGGCCCCCATACAGTCCAGTATCTCCGCTTCCATCGGCACGCTGTTTGGCAAACTGCACGGCGGTGCTGACCAGGCGGCCCTGGAGATGGCCATCGAAATTGGCAGCCCGGAAAAAGCAGACGCCTACGTCACCAGGACTCTGGCCAACAAAGAGAAAATTATGGGCATGGGTCACCGCGAATATCGGACTGTTGATCCGCGAGCGAAGATTCTCAAACCCATGGCGGTGGAGTTGTGCCAGGATGCAGAAAGTAAGAATCTGCTGGCCACGCTGATCGCGGTAGAAGAAGCCTGCCAGCGCGCATTTGCGGAGAAGGACAGGGAAATCTGGGCCAATGTAGAATTCTACAAGGGTGCGGTGTTTCATAGCCTGGGCATTCCGACACACTTTTTTACAGCTATGTTCGCGATGTCGCGCGTGTACGGCTACATTGCCCACTTCCTGGAATTTCGCAAGGACAGCCGCCTGATCCGACCACGTGCGCGCTATATTGGCCCAGCCGTCGGCAGTCGCAACAAGTCGGCCGCCTGATTTAATACTCGCCGCAGCGGGGTCGCGCCCTTGCAACTGCCCGTATCCATGCGTATAAAAATAGGGCAGCACACCCTCACACAGTAGCAGGCGTCCCAATGCGAATCGCGGCCACCACCTTTGCAGTTCTGCTACTGGCGGCATGCACTGATCAAAGCGCCCACGAAGCACTCGGTACGCTGGAACGCGACCGTATCGTACTGAAGGCCACCGCTGGTGAAATCATCGTGGAGGAACCCATCCCGGAAGGCACCATGGTGGCTGCCGGCACCTTGCTGGTACAGCTGGATGACACTCGCCAGCAAGCCAGGGTGGCGTACACCAAAGCGGAAGTGGCTCAAGCCAATGCCCGACTCGAGGAATTACGCAATGGCGCTCGCGCAGAGGATATCGCAGCCGCGAGTGCGCGGGTGGCTGGCGCGCGCGCGACAGTGGTAGAAGCAGAGGCCAGCTACAAACGGGCAAAGCAGATGTTATTGCAAAAGCTCGCTGCCCCAGCCACCCTGGACTCCGCACTGGCGAATCGCGACGCCGCTGAGGCCGCGCTGCTATCCTCCCACGAGGAGTTGTTGCGCCTGACCAATGGCACCCGCAAAGAACAATTGGATCAGGCTGCAGCAGCGGTGCAGGCGGCAGAGGCACAGCTCGCGGTAGAACAACAGCAACTGGCAGACCTCAGCGTTGTGGCGACCCGTGATGCGTATCTCGACAGCTTGCCGTGGCACGTCGGCGAGCGCGTCACAATGGGATCAACGGTGGCTGTGCTGCTGGCAGATGCAGCGCCCTATGCCAGAGTATATGTGCCTGAACCCTGGCGTGCGCGCTTGCACGTAGGGGATCGCAAGCCTGTCAGCGTGGACGGTATCGCACAACCGCTGACCGGAACACTGCGCTGGATTTCCTCGGAAGCCGCATTCACACCTTACTTCGCGCTCAACGCCACCGACCGCGCGCGACTGGTCTATCTGGCAGAGTTTGATCTTGAAGGCGGAGAAGCACTACCCACGGGGGTGCCTGCCCAGGTGTTGCTCGGCGATGACTGAGCTCGCGATTCGAGCGCAACACCTGACCAAACACTTCGGTGATGTCACTGCCGTCGAAAATGTCGATCTGGAGATTCCCGCGGGAGAGATTTATGGCTTCCTCGGGCCCAACGGCTCCGGCAAGACCACCATCATTCGCATGCTCTGCGGCCTGCTCACCCCTTCCAGTGGCGATGTGAGCGTGCTCGGACTGGATATCCCGGCACAGGCCGAGACACTGCGCCGCAATATCGGCTATATGACACAGAAATTCTCTCTCTACGACGATCTTACCGTGCAGGAAAACATGCAGTTCATGGGTAGAATTTACGGGCTGTCACGCCGTGATGCGAAGACACGCATTGAAGAGCTGTTAGATCGCTATGCCCTGTCACCCATGCGCAACCGCTTTGCCAGTGCGATGAGCGGCGGGCAACGGCAACGCCTGGCACTGGCCGTAGCCACCCTGCACGCACCCACCCTGCTTTTTCTGGATGAACCCACATCCGCTGTGGATCCGGAAAACCGCCGCGACTTCTGGGAAAAGCTCTTCGACCTCAGTGACGCGGGCACCACTATTCTGGTTTCCACCCATTACATGGATGAAGCAGAGCGCTGCCATCACCTGGCGATTCTGGAGACCGGGCACCTGCGCAATCAGGGCACGCCCCAGGAATTGTTGGCGCAGCTACATAACCGCGTGGTAAAGATCACAGGCGACAACTTGCGGCAGGTAAAGGAGGAGGCACTGCGCCTGTCCCAGGTACAATCTGCCGCGCAGCAGGGTTTGCACCTGCGCGTGTTGTTGCGGAGCGACACACCCGACCCGACAAGCTATCTCCGAGAACAGCTGACAGACAAAAATCTCACTCTGATCTGCACCCCTCCAAGTCTGGAAGACGTGTTTGTCGCCTCCACCGCCAGTGGCGATAACGCGTGAGCTCGCTGCGCAGGATAGGCGCGATTACCGCCAAGGAATTCAAACAACTGTCCCGTGACAGGGTCACGTTCGGTATGATCGTGATGATTCCGCTGATGCAATTGATATTGTTTGGCTACGCCATCAGCACCATGGTGCGTCATATACCCATCGCGGTGGTAGACAACAGCGGCAGCAGTGCAGCGCGCGTTATCACCGAACAGGTGCGCGTTACGCAGGTCGTGGATATTGTCGGCTACTATGCGACAGCGGCGGAAGCGGAAGACGCCATTGTCACCGGTACTATTCGCGCGGCGCTGGTGCTACCGGAGAATCTCGCCCAGCGAGCGGCGGGGGGTGAGCCAGTAGGGCAGTGGCTGGTTGACGGCTCCGACACCATGGTGAGCTCAGCCCTGTTGGGCCTGCGCAGCATGCCGCTGCACCTTGAAGCCGGGGTGCCACCGGGGGCTTACCAGACGTCGACACCCACCTTCGAAGTCGCGCTGTTCTTCAACCCCGAGCGGCGCTCGGAAGTCAATATCGTTCCCGGGCTGACCGCCATTATCCTCACCATGACCCTGGTACTGTTTACCGCAGTAGCACTGGTCCGCGAACGCGAGCGCGGGAACCTCGAGCTACTGATCACTACGCCAATTCACCCACTGGAACTGATGGTGGGCAAGCTGGTGCCCTATATCTTCGTGGGTCTGGTGCAGGTCACCATCATCCTGGGGTTGGGTCGACTGGTATTCGACGTGCCATTTCAGGGTGAGATACTCAGCCTGGCCGCGGTAACCCTGCCCTTTATAGCGGCCAGTCTCGCACTCGGCCTGCTGTTTTCTACCCTGGCCGAAACCCAGATGCAGGCCATGCAGATGACCTTCTTCATACTCATGCCCTCCATCCTGCTCAGCGGTTTTATGTTTCCATTTGACGCCATGCCGCTGCCGGCCCAATACATTGCGGAGATTCTCCCAGCCACCCATTACATACGTTTGATTCGCGCGGTGTTTTTGCGCGGCGCTGAAGCTGCACAATTATTGCCCGATATCCTCTGGCTACTGGGGTTTACTGTGGTTATGCTGACCGTCGCCACCAAGCGCTTCCGCAAATCATTGGATTAAGCCGTCACTATGCGATCAAGCGCATCCCGATTCCTATTGCCCGTCATCGCGGTCCTGAGTCTGCTCGCCTGTGGCGGTGGCGAATCCAATGTCGCACAGGGGAACCGCGAGGGGATACTGCACGTCGGCAATGGCACCGAACCCCAGGGACTTGACCCCCACGTGGTCACTGGCATCCCCGAAAGTAATATCGTCAGAGCCCTGTTCGAAGGGCTGGCAGTGAAAAACCCCTACACCCTGGAGTCCGAACCCGGCGTCGCCCAGAGCTGGGATATCAGCGAGGATGGCCTGACCATTACCTTCCACCTCAACCCGGAAGCAAAATGGTCGAATGGCGACCTGATGACGGCGCAAGATTATGTGTGGTCCTGGCAGCGCGCACTCAATCCGGCCATGGGCAATCAGTATGCCTACATGCTCTACCCGGTAAAAAATGCCGAAGCATTTGCCACCGGAAAACTCGATGACTTCGCTGAAGTGGGCGTAAAAGCACTCGACAAGCACACGCTGCAGGTAAAGCTAAACGCACGCACGCCCTACTTCATACAGTTAATGGATCATCACAGCGCCTACGCTGTGCACCGGCCCACCATCGAAAAGTTTGGCAAATCAACCGACCGCTTCACGCGCTGGACGCGCGCCGAAAATATCGTTGGGAACGGCGCTTTCCGCCTGAAAGAATGGCTGCTGAACCGCCGCATCGTGGTGGAGAAAAGTGATACCTACTGGGACCGGGACAAGGTAAAACTCAACGGCATCGAATTCCACCCCGTCGAAAACATCTCCAGTGAAGAGCGCATGTTTCGCGTGGGACAACTGCACTACAGCTACAGCATTCCGCTGGATAAAATTCCCGTGTACCGCGCGATGGAAGACAGCCCCTATGTCAGCGCGCCCTATCTGGGCACATACTTCTATCTCCTCAACACCAACAAACCGCCACTCGATGACGTGCGAGTAAGACAGGCCCTGTCGCTGGCGATAGATAGAAAACTCCTCAATGACTCCGTTTTGCACGGCACCAATGTTCCCGCCTATAGCATTACCCCACCCGGTACGCTCGGTTACCAGCCGCCAATAGTCTTCGACTACGATGTCACCCGCGCCCGGCAGCTACTGGCAGAGGCGGGCTATCCCGACGGCACGGGCTGGCCGGGGCTGGAGCTCATCTACAATACCAGCGAGAGTCACCTCAAGATCGCAGTGGCCCTGCAGCAGATGTGGAAGGACGCGCTGAACATCGACGTGACGCTGGCCAACCAGGAGTGGAAGGTCTACCTGGACTCCGTCGACCAGATGAATTTCCAGATGGCTCGACGCGGCTGGATCGGGGACTATGTCGACCCCAATAATTTTCTCGACCTGTTCCTGTGCAATGGCGGCAATAACAATACCGGTTTTTGTGATCCCGTCTATGACGACATGATTCTGCAACAGGCACCGCAGGCCAAATCACGCGAGGAGCGCTACGCGATCTTCAAAGCCGCTGAAACGCGTTTGATGGAACAGATGCCCATCATTCCAATCTACACCTATACCAGCAATCATCTGGTCCACCCCAGTGTGCGCGGCAAACCGTCCAACCTGATGGACTACGTCAACTACAAATATCTTTCGCTGGATAGCGATTGGCAGGCAGAACAATAATATGTGGCGTTTTATCGGCTTTCGCGTGCTGCAGTCCATCCCGGTACTTTTGGTGGTTATCACCGTCACATTTTTCCTGGTGCGCATGGCACCCGGTGGACCGTTTTCCAGCGAGAAAGCCGTCATTCCCGAGGTAAAGGCGGCACTTGAAGCGCAGTATCGCCTGAACCTGCCAATGTTCGAGCAGTACACCGCCTATTTGGGCGATCTGGCACAGGGCGACCTGGGCCCGTCCTTTAAATACCCGGGACGCAGCGTTAACGAACTGATCGCGGCGGGCTTTCCGGTCACCGCGGAACTGGGTTTTTACGCACTGCTGGTCGCCATCACCATCGGCGGCATCGCTGGCGTGGTCGCCTCGCTGCGCCCCAACTCAGCGCAGGATTACATCCCCATGTCGGTGGCGATGATCGGCATCTGCGTGCCGTCCCTGTTGATGGGACCGATCCTGATCCTGATCTTCGGCATCTACCTGGAGTGGTTACCGGTGTCGGGCTGGGGTGACATGCCCGGTGACAAGATACTGCCGGCCATCACTCTGGGCTCTACCTACGCGGCCTATATTGCCAGACTGGGTCGAGCCGGGATGCTGGAGGTGATGTCGCAGGATTACATCCGGACTGCTCGCGCCAAGGGCCTGCCAGAATGGCAGGTAGTGACGCGTCACGCGCTGCGCGGCGGCATGATTCCGGTGGTCGCGTTTCTCGGCCCGGCATTTGCGGGCCTGCTGTCGGGCTCATTCGTGGTCGAAACCATTTTTCAGATTCCCGGGCTCGGGCGCATCTATGTACAGGCAGCGTTCAATCGCGACTACACCGTGATTCTCGGCGCGACGGTGTTTCTGGCCACACTGATTGTGGTATTCAACTTGCTGTCCGACATTCTCGCCGCGTGGATGAACCCACGGCTGCGCAGCCAGTACGGAGGCCACTGAATGGGCGCAGAGATGATTACAGACATCGCCCAGGCTGAACAGGGCACCTCACTGTGGCGTGACGCCTGGCTGCGCCTGCGCCGCAATCGCATGGCGGTGCTGGGCCTCGCCATTCTCTCCTGCTTTGTCATTGTCGCGATATTAACGCCGTGGATCGCCCCCTATGGCTACGCGCAGCAAGAGCTGGCGCTGGGCGCCACTCCACCGTCGACGACACACTGGTTGGGCACGGACATCTACGGCCGCGACCTACTCACACAGATTATGTACGGCGGCCGCATCTCACTGGCCGTGGGTTTTATCGCCACCTCGGTTGCGCTGCTGATCGGCATCACCTGGGGGGCGGTGGCCGGCTACGCCGGCGGCAAGGTCGACGCCGTAATGATGCGTCTGGTAGACATACTCTACGCGCTGCCCTTCATGATATTCATCGTGCTGCTGATGGTGGTCTTCGGCCGCAATATGTTGCTGCTGTTTCTGGCGATAGGTGCGGTGGAGTGGCTGACCATGGCGCGCATCATGCGCTCACAGGTGCAATCCTTGCGCCAGCAGGAGTTTGTAGAGGCGGCGATTTCACTGGGCTTGTCACCGGCCACCATTATTCGTCGCCACCTGATCCCCAACGCACTGGGACCGATTATTGTGTACACCACGCTAACGATTCCCAGTGTGATGCTGCTGGAAGCCTTTCTCAGCTTTCTGGGCCTCGGCGTGCAGCCACCACAAACCTCCTGGGGCCTGCTGATTTCCTACGGCGCCGAAACCATGGAGGAGTATCCCTGGCTGCTCATCTTTCCAGGACTCGCGCTGGTACTGACCCTGTTTTCCCTCAATTTTCTCGGCGACGGACTGCGCGATGCGCTGGACGTACGCGGCGCGAAGGACTAACCCTGTGCTCAAGGTAGAAAATCTCAGCGTCAGCTTCGTCACCCGCATGGGTACCAACAAAGCGGTGGACGACATCAGTTTTACCGTGGAGACCGGCAAAATCACGGCGATTATCGGGGAGTCGGGCTCGGGTAAATCGGTCGCCTGCTACAGCCTGCTCGGACTCATCCCACGACCGCCCGGGCGCATCGACGGCGGGCGCGCCCTGTTCCACGGTCAGGACCTGCTGCAATTGAAGCCGGCCGAATTGCGCAAGATTCGCGGGCGGGATATCGCGATGGTGTTTCAGGACCCGATGACCTGCCTGAACCCGTATATGACCGTCGGCAAGCAACTGATGGAGCCACTGCTGTATCACAAAAAAGTCAGCCATGCGCAGGCCCGCACGCGAGCATTGGAACTACTGGAGGAAGTCGGCATCCGCGATCCGGCCTCCACTATCGACAACTACCCACACCAGTTTTCCGGCGGCATGCGCCAGCGCGTGATGATCGCGATGGCGCTGATCAACGAACCCGAACTACTGATCGCCGACGAGCCCACCACCGCTCTGGATGTCACCATACAGGCACAAATTCTACAGCTGCTGGCCGCACTGCAGAGAAAGCGCGATATCGGCATACTGTTTATCAGTCACGATCTCGCCGTCGTCGCGGATATTGCCGATCAGATTGTGGTGATGCAGCAAGGCAAAATCGTCGAGACGGGTAACCGGGATGACATCTTCCGCAACGCCCAGCACCCTTACACGCAAAAGCTGTTGCAAGCCATTCCGCGCGGAGGGAAGGCGGTTGAACTGCCGGCGTCGGAGCCGTTGGTGACCGTGCGCAATCTGTGCACCTCATTTCAATCGGGCAAGACAGTGGTAAAAGCCGTCGACGACGTCAGCTTCGAAGTATTACGCGGTGAAGTATTGGGTCTGGTGGGAGAATCCGGCAGCGGAAAATCGACCATCGGCCGCTCCCTGCTGCGCCTGGTGCCCGTCACCTCAGGGCAGGTCCATTTCGATGGCACCGACGTCACCGCGCTGCAGGGGCGCGAACTGAAAAATCTGCGCCGCAGAATGCAGTTTATTTTTCAGGATCCCTTCGCCTCCCTGAACCCGCGTATGACGGTGTACGACACGCTGGCCGAGCCATTGTTGCTGCACGGCATAGAGAGTCGTAAAACTGTCGGCGCGCACGTGCTGCGCTTGATGGACGACGTCGGGCTGGCCCGCGCATTTGTACGTAAGTACCCACACGAATTTTCCGGCGGCCAGCGCCAGCGCATCGCCATTGGCCGCGCCCTGGCTACCCGGCCGGACTTTGTGGTCGCAGACGAACCGGTATCCGCACTCGATGTGACGATACAGGCACAGATTCTGGAGCTGATGCGTGAGTTAGGCCGGGAGTACGGTCTCACCATGCTGTTTATTTCGCACGATCTCTCCGTGGTACGCCAACTGGCGGATCGCATTATCGTGCTGCACAAAGGAAAAATCGTCGAGCAGGCGCGCACCGAGGATTTGTTTGAGCGACCGCAGCAGACCTACACCCGACAACTGTTGCAATCGATTCCCGGCAGAGCGATGGCCAGCTGAAAGATCAAGGCCGACCTCTATTTGGAGAGTTCCTCTAACTTTTTACTATACCCGGAGGATTCAAGGCTTTTCTCAGTGCAGGCAATCCCCTTGTCCATCATCCCCGCTTTGTTGAATTCTTTCGCTGCTTCAGCAGTGCCTAGCGTGATCCCGTCGCCATTCTTTTTCAGTGAAGTGTTGTACGCTGCTATTGTGCCCTCAGAGAGGGAACTGAAAGCGGCGGCGACGGTACAGTCACACTCTTGCTTCACCAGCTCGAAGTTGAAGGGCGCCAATTGCTTTCGCTGCGCTGCGCTGAGGTAACTCAAAGAGCCGCCAAACTGCGCTTTCCACTTGGCATTTTGATAGTTGATGCAAGAGGCATACAAATCGCCTCTGTTCACGTCTGCTGCGGTCGCAATAGACGTTGTGAGCAGGCCCAGGAATAGAGCGGTTAGCGCGTGTTTCATTTTAAAATATGTCCTGTATTTTCGCCGCTGCAACGCTTACTGCGTCGGATAAATCTCCATCCAGTGATACATCATCAGATCGCTGAGTTTATTGCGCTGGTCTATCGTCAGTTTTTGTTTATTGGCCAGTAGTAAGCCTCTCACACACAGCGTTTTTACTGGCTCATTGGGTTCCGGCATTGCCAGCTTCATGGTGCGATAAATCCTGCTCCCGTTCCACATACTCTGGACAAACAGTTCATCGTTCAGCTCGACAAAACGATAGCGATCGCTATTTGCCAGTGCGTAATCGACTTCCGGCGAACGCTCGCGTGGCCGGTGTACCACCATCACCGCATCCACAGCGGCATCCGGCGAATTTAGCTGCTCAAGCGCGGCCATCGTATCCCCATAGTTAACAGTGATGTCAGCCATGTCGGGAATTTCACTGACCATGTAATTGAAAGTCGCAGCGACACCGCTGGTGTCACTGCCGATTCCCAAGCGCAGATCCCTGGCTTCATGGAAATCTTTTTCGTTGCGTATTTTGCTGTCGATACCCGTCACGATAAATACACACTCTTGACCAATGCTCTCCAAAAGATCGAGTTTTTCGATCTGACCGGGATGCCTGTTGAGGTAATACTGCGCTGCGTCCGCTTGGGTAAAGGCCAGATTGACCGGGCTGGTGTCATCCAAAAGCTGCTCAAGGTTTTCCAGGGAGCCGGTGCTGGGTAGAATTTCGATTGGCAGGTCTGCTTTGCTGGCCGCAACAGACTGCATCCGCTTCGCAGCATTCCAGTAGCCGCCTCCCTCCGCACCGGAACTCAGAACGACAGGTGGTACTGTCGCAGCTGCATTCTCTTGTGCGTACAGCGCAGCCGTCGAGCCAAATCCGAGCAGGCAAACCAGTAAAGTTCGATAAAACAGACGGTCCATAAGCTTTCCAACGATGACAGGCGAATGAATTTTCCAGCCTAGCAGGCGCTGGGGACCGGGGAAAGTACGAAGCAACGCAAATAACCTTATAGCGAGTGCAGTTCGGCTATCTCATCCCGCGCGGTTTTTCGCCATCGCAGTCGGCCTGAGCACTTCCTGAAAAGGCAGTAAGCCGGAGCTAACCAGCCGGATATACACTTCCAGCTGTGTGGAGGCTTCCAGTTCCTCCTCAAAAGGGCCTACGGTATCGCCCTCGCGGGTCTTAAAAAACCAGTTGCCGTTATCCCGATACATACGACAGGTACGGTAACTTGTGTGGGAGTTGTGAGTGTCTAACTGTGCCATGATGGATCGCTCCGAAAACTCTACGCTGTTTTTCACTTAATACTATAGACACCTCATGGCAGAACAGAAATGCGAACTGTGAGGCAGGTCGCAGAACATAGAATATTACCCATATAGGGCATTCCCAGAACGGCGCCTGATATCCCTGAACAACGAGCTTGACCCGAAACGACACTATACAAAAGTATCCTTTCTTATACTCTTGAGATTCACATTCGAGATGAACAGTATAGTCTATCGACTGCGCGTCAATTTAATCAGACCTGACGCAAATCGCACGACAGACTATCTCAAGCAGGAGAAGACACGCTTATGGCCTATCACTATGACGCCGAACTGGCATCAATGCTGGAGTTACTGCCAGATACCTCGTTCACGATCAGCAATCCACAGCAGGCGCGGGCCAGCTTTCTGGAAATGACCTCATCGCTGAATGCAGATCTCGACGAAAGCGGCGTTGTCATCGCGAATCAGACAATAGCGGGACCGGAGGGCGCACCCGAAGTACCCGTGCGTATCTATACACCTGAAGGACTGAATGCCACAGTCCCGGCGCTACTGCATATTCACGGTGGCGGCTTTGTTATCGGCAGCCTCGACAGCGAACACGGCTCCTGCGTCGCACTGTGCCGGCGCCTCGGGGTGGTGGTCGTCTCTGTCGACTACCGCCTGGCGCCCGAGACACCCTATCCGGGGCCACTGGAGGATTGCTATGCCGCACTGGTGTGGACCAGCAGCAATAGCGCCCGCTTGCAGATCGACCCCGCGCGAGTAGCCGTATTTGGACAGAGCGCGGGTGGCGGTCTGGCCGCGGCGGTTGCGCTGCTGGCGAGAGATCGCAAGGGACCGCAGATTTGCTTCCAATATCTGGGTATACCCGAACTGGACGATCGCCTGGAAACTGCCAGTATGAAACGTTTCGTTGATACGCCTATGTGGAACAGACCCAACGCAGAACTCAGTTGGGACTTTTACCTGGGTGACCAGTATCAGCGCGGCGCAGCTGATGTGCCCTACCTCGCGGCACCGGCCAGGGCAGAGGATCTGGCGGGGCTGCCACCGGCGTATGTAAACACTATGGAATTTGACCCGCTACGCGATGAAGGCGTGGAGTACGCAGTGAGACTGATGCGCGCCGGAGTCGCCACGGAATTGCACAGCTTTCCCGGCACTTTCCACGGTTCCAGCATTTTTTCCTCTGCTCAGATCAGCCGGCGCGAGTCCGCCGAAATGTTCGCGGTACTGCGCCGCGCACTGCAAATAGAAGCCTGAAAAATACACTATAAAACCTTACTTTTGGAGAGACTATGACCACC
The DNA here is from genome assembly GCA_037969215.1 of Halioglobus sp. Taxonomy (GTDB): domain Bacteria; phylum Pseudomonadota; class Gammaproteobacteria; order Pseudomonadales; family Halieaceae; genus Marimicrobium. The sequence continues at coordinate 194,137 of JBBKWY010000186.1, read as the reverse complement.
GAAGCACTACGACACCAGCCCCTGATGCCCCATCTGCTGATAGATGGCCTCAACCGCTATAACGACGAGCCCTGCCTGTTTCTGGGTGACAAGGTAGCCAGTTACAAGGATGTGCGTGAGAGCGCCAGCCAGATGGTGCAAGCGCTGCAATCCAAAGGTCTGGGTGTCGGTAGCACAGTGGCTGTTATCTCCGCCAATCGACCGGAGGTTTTGGCGAATATCGCCGCGATGCAGCTCACCGGTTGTACCGGTACGCCCTTGCACCCACTCGGCTCGCTCGATGACCACGCCTATGTGCTGCAAGCGGCCGGCGTAGAAACGTTGATCTTTGACGCCTCACTGTTCGAAGATCTGGCGGCGGCACTTAAGGCGCGTGTACCCGGGCTGAAAAACCTGCTCGGCTTTGGCCCCAACTCAATAGGCGATGATTATCTGGCCCTGGCGGCAACCTTCACACCAAAGCCACTGGTCGCCCCTGATATCAAGCCCGACGATATCTCTTCCGTCAATTTCACCGGCGGCACCACCGGCAAGCCCAAGGGCGTTGTGAGCACCTACAGCGTCACCGCCTCGATGACCCAGATCCAATTAGCCGAATGGGAATTTCCCGAAGAAGTGCGCATGCTAATGGCAACTCCACTGTCCCACGCAGCGGCGGCCTTTTTCATACCCGTGTTACAGAAGGGCGGCGCTTTCTACGTGATGCAGGGTTTCAGCCCCGATGGATTTTTCGACATGGTCGAGCAGCACAAGATCACCTGTACCATGCTGGTGCCGGTGATGCTGTACTTCCTGCTGGATTCCCCACGCTCCGCGACGGCAGATATGTCCAGCATGGAGACGATATTCTACGGCGCGTCCCCCATGAGCCCGACCCGGCTACAGGAAGGCATCACCAAGTGGGGCCAGATTTTCTACCAGTTCTTCGGCCAGTCCGAATGCCCTATGGTCATCGCCAATATGCGCAAGAAAGACCACGACCTTTCCAAGCCTCAGCGCCTGTCGTCCTGCGGTCGCCCCACCCCCTGGGTTCATATGAGCTTGCGCGACCCGGAGGGCAATGAAGTCGCCCCCGGAGAGGCCGGCGAAATTTGCGTTCGCGGCCCGCTGGTCATGCGGGGCTACAAAGACATGCCAGAGCAAACCGCCGAGGCTTTCGCCGGCGGCTGGCTGCACACGGGTGATGTCGGCAAGCTGGACGAGGACGGCTTCCTCTACATCGTGGATCGCACCAAGGACATGATCGTCACTGGTGGCTTCAATGTATTCCCGCGCGAAGTTGAGGATGTGCTGGCCACCCACGAGGCGGTCGGCCAGGTCGTCGTTATCGGCGTACCCGATGAGCAGTGGGGCGAGGCGGTCAAGGCCGTAGTTGTGCTCAAACCTGACTTTGAGGCCAGCGATGACCTCGTCGCTTCAATGCAGGCCCTGGTCAAAGCCGCCAAAGGCTCGGTGCAGTCACCCAAGTCCATTGATTTTGTCGCGGGCATTCCTCTGACGCCAGTCGGAAAGCCGGACAAGAAAGCTGTTCGGGCGCAGTACTGGGCCAACAGCGAGCGAGGGGTTGGCTAGCGTCTGGCTGTCATTCACCCGGTTCCAGTTTACAATGGCGCTCGCATCCCATTTTTTTGATCGAAGATACGGATTACGCGCCCATGCTGGAACCCAATCCCGAACAGTATCGCGGGCTCACCTATCCCTTCACGCGCAGCGCAAGACCGGCGCCCGGTGAGCCACAAAAAATAGCCGACGGTGTCTTCTGGGCCCGTTTCCCCATGCCGATGTCACTGGATCACATCAATTTGTGGTTGCTGGAGGACGAGGACGGCTGGACCGTGGTGGATACCTGCATCGACATACCCGGTGCACGCGAAATCTGGGAACAGTTATTTAGCGGGTTCATGCAGGACAAGCCTGTCAGGCGAGTCATCTGTACTCATATGCACCCGGATCACGTGGGCCTGGCTGGCTGGCTAACCGAACGCTTCGATTGTGACTTGTGGATGCCACGCGAGGAATTCATGATGTGCCGCGCAATGAAGGCCGACACCGGGCGTCAGGCACCCGATGTGGCCATCCGCTTTTACCGGGCGGCGGGGTACGATGACATACAGTTGGATGAGTACAGACAAAAATTCGGCAACTTTGGTCGCGCGATAGCACCGCTCCCCGACAGCTTCCGCCGCTTGGTGGACAGAGAAACCATCACCATTGGCGATCGCTACTGGCAGATCATCATTGGCAGCGGCCATTCACCCGAACACGCCACTCTGTACTGTCCTGCGCTCAAACTACTGATCGCCGGTGATCAGGTACTCCCAAGAATCACGCCCAACGTCAGCGTTTTTCCCACAGAACCGGAAGGTGACCCACTGAATGAGTGGCTGCATTCCAGTGCCCGGTTGCGGGAAATTCTACCCGACGATCTGTTAGTACTACCGGCCCATGAAACACCCTTCTATGGACTACACGTACGACTTAACCAGTTGATTGAGGGCCACAAGAACGACCTAACCAGCCTGTTCGACTACCTTGAGCAGCCCAGGCGCGCTATCGATTGTTTTCCAGCCCTGTTTAACCGCGATCCTGAAGGAGAATCACTGGGCCTGGCGGTAGGCGAGACACTCGCACACCTGAACTGCTTGCTCGGCAGGCGCAGCATTGTGCGCACTACCGATACGCAGGGCGTGAATTGGTATCAGCAGATACTCTGCGACGACAGAGAATAACTGGCGCGGCACCCGCCTGACATTCAGGCGGGCTATCGGGCGGTTAATGCACTACCGCGTTGCTCAGGGCGCGATGATATTGCGATCGCCTTTAACGAGGCTGCGAAAACGATCCAGTATTGATTCGAATTTGAAGTCCTTGAACTCACCGGCATCCATAAACAGGCCGTGCTCGGGACAGCGCTCAAACCAGATGTGTTTTTGCTTGGGATCTGCAGACTTTTCCATCACTTTGCCGCAACGCGGGCAGTTGATGTCGGAGTGGCTATCCCATTTCCAACCTTCTTTGGGATCACCAATGTCGACGATATGCCCGTCCTTGCTGGCCTTCAACTGGTTGACTTCATCCCCATCAAACCACAGCCCCATACACTGGGTGCAGCGGTCGATGGTAATACCATCGTGAATGATCTCCTCCATGCCGTGTTGGCACTTGGGGCACTGTAGACTGTGCTGAGCCGCATCATGTTCCATATTCAGTAACTCCGTCGTTAACCGGTTTGTCATTATAGGCCCGATATGGGCGGTTGCCACCTAAATCCTTAATGCCGAAGTCGATGGCGATTGCAGAGACTATTTTGAAATCTTGTTCAGGATCAGCATCACATTTTCACGATCCAGCAATCTGGGCACCGGATAGGCGCTACCCTCTTTGATCGCCAGCTGACAAATCGACTCAAAATCCCCGCGTTTGATCACATCCATCTGATCCGGAATACCCACTTCCGTGCGCAGATCTTTCACCGCCTGAATAAATTTGTGAGCCAACGCTTTGGGGTCGTCTCCCTCCCTTCCAATCCCAATCAGTACAGCCAGTTCGGCCAACTGTTGCTGTGACTCTTCTCGACAAAACTCCAGCACATGTGGCAATACCAGCGAATTCGCCAGACCGTGTGGAATACCGTACTTTCCTCCCAGCTGGTGGGCAATCGCATGCACGTTGCCAACATTGACCTGATTGATCGCCAAGCCAGCGTAGTAGGCGGCCATAGACATCGCCGAGCGTGACTGAAGATTTTTGCCGTCGCGGCAGGCCGTGGCCAGGTGATCGAAGACCAATTTGATCGCGAGGCGCGAGTCCTCTAACCGGGTACCGCGGTCCCACACACCGATATAGGCCTCAATGCCGTGAGTCAGCGCGTCCATCCCGGTGGCAGCCGTGATGTGCGGCGGCAAGCCCACAATCAACTCGGCATCGAGGGCGACAGCCGTTGGCAGCAGGGTTTCACCCATGATGATGCTCTTCTCGTGCGTCACAACATCGGAAATCACCGCCCCCATCGTCGCCTCTGAACCGGTTCCCGACGTCGTTGGAATCGCGTAGAGCTTGAGCACGGTATGTTTGATCTTGCCTATGCCCACCCAATCCGCCGGCGAGGCACTACTGGTAGCCGCAGCGGCAATGATTTTGGCGGCGTCCATAGATGAGCCACCGCCGATGGCCAGCACCACCTCGCTGCCGTGGGCTCTGGCAATCGCTGCGCCGGCCGTCACCTGGTCAAACGTTGGGTCGGGTAGAACGCCGTCGTAGTACGCGACATCGATATTTGCCGCCAACAGGGCCTCGATGGCTTTGTCGACTACGCCCAACTCGCGCAGCGGCTTGTCCGTCACCACCAACACTTTTTTCACGCCGGTGTGCACGATGTGCTCACAGAGCTGGCGGGAACTGCCGGTGCCCGCGAATGCCGTATGTCGCAGCGGCGCCGAGAAACGCACGACCACGCTCATAATCATCAATAACAGCGCGTGTAATTTTTTTCGAAGGTACATCGGCATGGTTTACTCCATTGTCTGGCAGAATATTCGAGATTGAAAATCCAGAGGGAGATACTAGCAAAAAAAAGCGGCCGCGCCTCGCGCTAGTGTTACCGTTGTTTCGACGGCGGCGTACACGCGATCAAAAAAGCCGCCACAGCCAGGGTAGCTGCGAGCGCCAGCATCACCACGTCGTAGCTTCCGGTCTGATCGAAGACATAGCCCGCCAGCGGCGCGCCGGTCAGCCCAAAAGGCAAAAACAGGGGCATCTGCGCGCCGGTCACCTGGCTGATGATGGCGGCGTCGAAATACCGACTGTTGAGGTAGGTGTGCATCGGTATAAAAGCGCCATTGGCGGCCCCCAACAATGCCAGCGCGACAATTACCTGCCACGTGTCTACCGACAGATACAGCAGAATCAGACCGACAACCTGCATCACTAACAGGCCTGCGGCCAACCATTTGACAGAATTGCGAATAGCGTCTCCCTGCCAGGCAAGACAACTCTTCCCCACCAGACCGGCCAAACCGGAGATCGCCAGGAACCAGCCGGCATCTGCCACAGTGTAACCGCGGCCAGTGAAAAAGGGCGGGAAGCACACGGTCAATACAATCATCACATTGAGCCCCAATGCCACGCATAAGCCGATTAGCCAGAATTCTCTGGTGCGATAGAATGCACTCGCTACCGGCGCCTCGCTACCGCTCCCGGTTGCCACCACCGCGCGTGGAGTCCCTATTAGAATCATTGCCCACAGCACCACCAGCAAGCCCGCCGCCAGAACTTGCAATGCCAATCGCCAATCAAAGTACGCCAGCAAACTTCCGGTCAAAGGCGGCAACGTGATGGCTGCCAGGCTCATACCCATAGCCGCAAACGCCAGCGCCCGCGCTTCGCGCCCCGGGTAGAGTTTTACCAGCATACCGTTGACCACCACCGGGCCATACAGCGTCAGGCCGAGTGAAAAGCTGAGGAAACCCACCGCAACCCACACCAGTGTCGGGGCCAGGCCGATCGCAATCAGGGAGAACATGGAGAGGCTGGCGCCAACCAGCATGATATTTCGAATCGGCAGGCGATCGGCCATCTTGCCAACCAGAGCGCCCAGAAAGGCCGGGACTAATAATAAGGCGATGGGGCCCGTATTCAGCACCGCAGCGCCGACCCCGAACTCCTGTGACAGCGGCTCTACAAAAAAGCCATAGATGCTCATGATGCCGGCACCAAAGGCCATACAACACATGCCGGTGATTGCGGGCAGCCAGGTTTTTATTATCTGCATTCTTGATTCAGAATCGAAGTCATTATGAGAGGGTATGACAGCGACAGGAGCGGCTTTAACACCGGTCCTGTCGCTGCAATCAAACCTCCTGGAATCTACCGATCCAGGAGTCGAACCACTCGCGTTTAGTCGCGCTTGGGCCCACCATTGGTACCAGGCCACCGCGAACCGGAGATCGTGTCAGTGTATGGCAGGAATTTCTCTTCATCGAGCTTACCTGCCAGCGTCATTTCACGGTCGAGGAAAGTCGGCCACCACAGATAGGACGCCAACTGCTCACGCATCGGCAAGAGTGTCGTCAAAGGATCCCAGGGGCTGTCGCGCAAGGTCAGTTTGCCGTCAACCTCTTCGCGCCAGGCCGTGCCGTACTCACTGCGCACACGCACTACGTGTGGCGGAAAATCATAGCCAGTCGCCGGGCCGCCTACACTGACCGCACGGGAATACTTGAGCCAAAATTCATTCTGCTGAAACGGTTCGCCGGGATCGGAGGGACCCTTGGAAAAACCCTGAAACTCAACAAAGGTATAACCCTGGTGAATGCAACGCGCTTTGACCTGTGGCCCAAGGCGATAGAACTCGGTGGTGCAGGGATACTTCGGTTGACCGTTGGTCTCCTGACTGACAAAAATAGCCGATTCCTGGTCAATGCCATAACCGAGTGTGTACTCGCCGGCGACACCGTTGTAGACGGCATCCACGCTGGTGACAATACCGTACTCTGGCTCATCGGGAACAGGGAAGTTGTAGATAGTCAGGTTGACGTTGGGCTCTGCGCCCGGCTCGATGCCAGGCGGCAACAGTGCAGCGATCTTGTCCGGGTCAGTCCGGTACTGGATCTTCAGCATAGGCCAATTGACGATATCGCCCGGGTTGCCCTGGGGTGCATTGGATTCATTACTCATTATATTTCCCTTCTGAGTTGTCGTTGCTGGATTAAGCACCCACCATATTGGGTACGGGGGTTTCTCGGTTTAGAATCATGTCGGCTCGCGAGCGTATTTTGGCGTCTGTTTCCGGCGTGGTGGCCAGCAACCAGAAGGCGTCTTTTTGCAAACCTTCCAGCGCCATTTCCGCCACTTCATCGGGGTGTGTGGTCTGCAGCTCGATGCCGAACTCCTCACACATTTTCTTCATATCCTCGACAGAACTGATTCCGGATTCGTTCCCCTCGACCTCTTTTTTCAGTTCCTGCGGACGCACCCGGCCGGAATTAAACAGGCCTGTGTCCACGACATGGGGTCCGGGAAACAATGCACTGACCTTGACCGGGCTCTGCGCCGCCTGCACCTGATAGTGCAGGTTCTCAGTGATGGCGTGCACCGCCGCCTTGCTCGCGGTGTAAATCGGCTGATCCGGATAGACTAGCAGAGCGCCATTGCCGGAGCCGGTAACCACAAAATGGGCTTCTTCGTTGCGCGCCACAAGTCTCGGCATAAAGGCGCGAATCGAATTGATCACTCCCCACATATTGACGCTGAAGCACCACTGCCAATCTTTTTCCGAATAATCCCACATGGCGCCGGACTCGCCCGCGCCAATACCGGCGTTAGCAAAAACCAGATCGATCTGGTTGAACGCAGATTCGGTTTTGTCGGCGAGGGCAGTGAGGCTCTCTACCGAGGTGACATCACAAAACTCGACGATGGCCTCGATGTTTTCGGCAGCGAGGTCAGTGCGCACCTGCTCCATCGCGCTCTTATCGACATCACCCACGGCAATTTTTGCGCCGCGCCGCCCCAGAGCAAACGCGAGGGAGCGACCGACACCGCTGGCACCGCCGGTAATGACTGCGACCTTATTGTTAAAATCCTGCATTGTTACGCTATCTCCTGCTTATCTTTTGAGGTCAAGTAGAACTGGCGCACCCATTTACGAAACAACACCAGCGTCTTGTCCTCTTTACAAAAAATCGGCCTGTGCTTGTGCACTTTATTGGCCCAGATCGGATAGTCATCGTCCAGACCCGAAATAATGCCCTCCATAACGTCGTCGCCTGCCAGATCCTCGATAGCCCGCGTCACCGTCAACGTCCATCGCATGCGCGTTTCGTGCTTATTGATGGGCTGCGCGCTGTTGTACATCACCATTTCCGCACCGGGGCCATACGTGTTTCGCACCATCGCAAAGCCCGGGCTGTACACGGTGGCGTGCAACTGCGAAGGAATAACGGCGTTGGAGCCATCGGTGTTCAGGTGCAGGGTGCGCCCGTCATCGTCGATGGTGACTGTCGATGGCGGAGTGTCGGTCATTTTGTGGACAAACTCGAAGTGCACCGGATCACAGGAGTTTTCAGCAATATCCTGCACATGGGCGGGCACCAGAAACTCCGCGTAGCGCGGGTTCGTCCAGTTGGCATCACCCAGTTCCGGCAGGTTTGGCAGCTCCCACTGGGGGCCGGTATTTTCCGGATGGAACCAGAGATAGACCTCGCCATTTTTCTCCTCGCAATGCCAGGTGCGCAACTGCGCGCGACTGGGAATTTCATCGCAATAGGGAATCTCTACACACTGGCCATCGGTGTCGTAGCGCCAGCCGTGAAACGGGCAGCGGATTGACTCCCCGACCACGCGACCCTTCACGCCCAGGTTTGCACCCAAGTGCGGGCAGTAGGCGTCCTGTAGCACGGGTACACCGGAGCGCGTGCGGTACAGGACCAATTCCCTATCCATTGCTTGCACGGACTTGACCTCACCGACCAGCAGTTCGTGGGAGCGCGCCACGGAATACCACCCCATAGGGAAATCAGGTGTGGTGTTGGTTTTGGATTCACATGCTTCTACGATTGTCATAAAACCTCTTTGGATACATCGTTCCTGTTGCTTACAGCCTTAGTTAAAGAGTGCGGCAGTAGGGCCTATCTCGTCGGCGACGGCCTGCAGGTGCTGCTGGTCCAGTCCGTAAAACTTTATCGCGTTCTCACCCAAAATCTTGCGTCCATCTGCCTCGGGGAAATTGCTAAAGTTGTCTTTAAAGTACTGCGCAGTATTCGGCCAACTGCCCTCGGGATGCGGAAAATCACTCCCCCACATCACCTTTTCAAGGCCAATCTCGTTGCGCATATCCAGATCGGGGCGCAACACGCAGGAGGCGCCGATACCAATATTGCGTGCGAAATATTCGCTGGGCTTCAGCGACAGGTGTTTGCGGAAGTTACCCAGCTTGGCGGAGATCTGGCCCTCCGTGTAATGGAAGTCCATCAAGCGTAACCAGGGGGGCAGCATGAACATCGTGCCACCTTCAACAATCATGGTCTTGAGTTTCGGAAATCGCTCAAATACGCCGCCCCAGATCATGAAGGTCAGCGGGCGGTACATCCACCACATCACTTCCGATACATAGATGCCCATAGCGCCGGGCATCTCGTCTCTTTTGTCTTCTACCGGAAACCCGGCACCGAAGTATTCCTGGTGTGGGGCTGGCCCGGAGTGAAAGTGAACGATCACTTCAAGATCTTCGCAGACCGCCCAAAAAGGATCGTACTTGACGTGATGATAGGCGTCATGGACGCCCCACAAGGTGGGTAGCATAACTGCCCTGAGACCATTCTCGACACACCAGCGAACAGCGTCCACCGCCTGCTGCACATCCCACAACAGGGGAATTGAGGCTACCCCAATGTGGCGCGCGGGATCATTGGCGCACCACTCGGCCAGCCAGCGGTTATGGGCCATTGCGCCAGCCCACTGCAGTTCCGGCACCATATCGCGCGGCGACAGGCCCAGGCCAGCACCAAAGGGCGGCGTGTTTTTTTCGGTGATACCGTCCGGGAAAATGACTTCGGCGGCGATACCGTCCTTGGCCAACATGTTCACGCGTTCTTTGTAATCCCAGGCGCCAGTGAGTTCCCGCTGGATGGGCGCGCGCCAGGCATCATTGATTTCCTTTATCAGGAAGGTGGACTCGGCTTTATCCATCATGTCGATGGTGATGGGCACGGCCACGTCCATCAGCTCGTGATATTTCGATTCCACATAGGGTTTGTAATCGGCGATGGGCAGACCGGCGTGGCAGTCCGTGGACACCACAATAAGACGTTCAGACATTTATGTTACCTTCGTTCCTGTTTGCTAGACGGACAGCCAATAGCTTCCCAAATGAGCAAACTTGCACATTTGTATACAAAATAGTTTAATGTTTCGACGAATGCAACAGTGTTACGGAAATTTCATGGACACAGCAGAGGCGCCCCTGGGGCGCCGCGAAAAACGCAAACTGGAGATTCGCGCTCGCATCGAGGAAGCGGCCTATCAGCTGTTTCGCCAGCAGGGTATCGAAGACACCAGTATTGAACAGATCTGCGTACAAGCCGACGTCGCCCGCCGCACCTTCTACGGACACTTCCCCAACAAGCAGTCGCTCATAGGGGGCCTGGGAATATCCCGACTATACGACCAATTAGAACCCATGTTGCGCCTGTTGATGGAGAACCATCACACGACTCGCGGCCGCCTGGAAGCCATGATCGACTACATCGAATCGAACTTTTCGGGATACGAAGATATCGATCGCCAACTTATCCTGCTCGCACCGTCTACCTTCGCCGAAGACTCTGAACGCCAACGCAGAGTTGGCGACACCACCATAGCCAGCTTCACCCGTTTGATTACTGCGGGCGTGGAGATCGACGATGTGCAAACGACATTTTCTGCCGAAATTCTCGCCACCATGGTGGTGGGTACGCTCAACATGCTGACCACCAGCTGGGCCATGAACAGCGACTACCCCATCTTTGCCAAACTGGAAGAGGCCCGGATCATGTTTGAACACCTGATCTGCAAGGACACCCCGTAAGACCCATACCGCCATTGTGACCGCCCCGCGATAGCGGCACTGTGCTCTGTACCAACGACACATCTGACCCATCACCGGAGCGCACACCATGGGACCACTCAAAGGCCTGACCATCATAGAAATCGCCGGCATCGGACCGGGGCCATTCGCCGCCATGCTGCTGGCAGATATGGGGGCCGATGTCATTCGCGTGGAGCGTCCCGGTGGCAGCATGTTTGCCTCCGCACACAATCCCAAGCTGGATTTTCTCAACCGCAACAAACGCTGTATCAGCGTCGACCTGAAAAACGCACAGGGCATTGATACGGTACTGACGCTATTGGAAAAAGCCGATGCCCTGCTGGAGGGAAATCGCCCCGGCGTAATGGAGCGGTTGGGATTGGGCCCGGATGTATGTCTCGCGCGCAATCCGGCACTGGTGTATGGGCGGATGACCGGATGGGGCCAGGAGGGTCCGCTGGCGCGTACCGCTGGCCACGACATTAACTATATTGCGCTCGCCGGGGCACTGCACCCGATCGGACGTGCCGGCGAAAAGCCCGCCATTCCGCTCAACCTGGTAGGCGACTTCGGCGGCGGCGGGCTGATGCTGGCGTACGGCATGGTGTGCGCACTGCTGGAGACAAAGACCTCCGGCCAGGGGCAGGTGGTGGACGCCGCGATGATTGACGGCGCGGCGACTCTGATGGCCAGTACCTTCGCGGCCAATCAGGTGGGCTTCTGGTCCGACGAGCGCGGCACCAACCTGCTCGACTCCGGCTCGCACTTCTACGAGGTCTACGAAACCGCGGACGGCAAGTACATCTCCCTGGGGTCCATAGAGCCCAAATTTTATGCAGCGCTGCTGGAAAAACTGGGGGATGACGCCAAACACTTTGAACACCAGTTCGATATGGAGAACTGGCCAGCGATGAAAGAGCAGATGACTGCCATTATCAAACGCAAAACACGGAGTGAGTGGGATGAGGTTTTCGACGGTGTTGACGTCTGTTACGCGCCGGTGCTATCCATGAGCGAGGTGCGCCATCACCCGCACCATCAGGCACGGGGTACGTTCATCGACGACGGTGAGGTATGGCAACCCGCACCGGCGCCCCGCTTCAGCCGCACCGAGGCAGAGATTCACCGCGCTGCTGCCAAAATCGGGGAGCACAGCGAGGAAATTTTACGCGAATTCGGCTTCACTCAGGAGGAAATTTCAGCGCGTATCGAAAGTGGCGCTGTCCATCGCCATTTAGCGTAGGCTAGACTAGGTCATGCCGATTGTGTGACACCACACGTTTAGTGCCAAGCGGCAACAAGAAAAGGACGTACCCGAATGAGTGAAGCTACCCCTATTCCCGATCAGTGCCGCTATGTGGCGGTCGATCCCGAGAGCCACCACCTGAGTATTGAGCACGGGCCTGTGCCAAAACCGCGTGCCGGCGAGGTGCTTATAAAAGTCCATTCCGCAGGTCTCAATCGAGCCGACCTTTTGCAGCGCAAGGGGCTATACCCGCCACCAAAGGATGCCTCCCCCATCATGGGGCTGGAAGTTGCAGGAACCGTGCAGGCAGTGGGCGATAAGGTGACAAACTGGCAGGTGGGAGACCGCCTCTGCGCCCTGACGCACGGTGGCGGCTACTCCGAGTACGCCGTCGCGCCTGTCGGGCAGTGTATGCCGATTCCCACCGGCTTCAGTAAGGGTGAAGCCGCTGCGCTGCCAGAGGCCCTACTCACGGTATGGCATAACCTGTTCCAGCGGGCCGGCCTGCAGTCCGGAGAGAGAGTTCTGATACACGGAGGCGCGAGCGGCATCGGCACGCTGGCTGTGATGACGTGCGCCGCCTTGGGCGCCAAGGTCTACACCACGGCCGGAACCAGCGAAAAATGTCGGGCACTGGAAGCGCATGGCGCCACCGCAGCGATCAACTACAAAACGGAAGACTTCGAGGAGGTCCTCACCGGGCTGGGATTTAACAACAAGATCGATGTCATCCTCGATATGATCGGTGGCGACTATATCCAGAAAAACCTCAACCTCGCTGCACCGGAAGGCCGCATCGTCAATATCGCATATATGAACGGCTTCAAGGCTGAAGTCAATTTTGCGCCGCTGCTGATGAAACGTATCACCATGACCGGATCCACGCTGCGCGCGCAGACATTCTCCCAGAAATCAGTGATGGTCAAAGAAATTCTGACGCACATTTTTCCACTGTTAGAGAATGGCAAAATCAAACCAATGATCGACAGTATCTACCCGCTGGAACAAGTGGAGCAGGCCCACGCCCACATGCAGGGCGGACAACACATGGGCAAGATTATCTTGAAAATGTAAGCGCTTTTAATCGTTATTCGTCTATCAAGCCAACTGCTTGTAGCAAAATAGTCTTAAGAAAGGCTATTTCACCCTGTTCAGATCAACAGCTTTTTAAAAGTGCGTCGTTTATGCCCGTTTTTTATACTCTTCTATGCTAACTGCGCTTGAGGATATTCCATAAAGGGCTAAAAACCGTTGCGCGCCTCCCACCCGCATGCGCGGTAGCTAGCGTCGCATTTCACGAGTGCTATACTCAAATCGAATGTCGGGACGGGGCGCTCAAAGCCACAGTTTGACAGCCCTGGCGTGGCCAGCAGTGCGTTTTTCGAACTGCAGACGCGGCCTTCAGTACCCTCACATAAATAAGACTGATAGGGGAGCGCATTATGAAACGCCATTACTACATCAGTGATGATCTGAATGATCTCGAACTCATCGAACAGCAATTGGAACAAGCCGGTGTTACCACGCCGCAGATACACGTGCTCAGCGAGGATGACGCGGGCGTAAAAGCCCACCATCTGAACGACGTTGAAGCAGTGTTGCGAAAAGACGTAGTCGGCGGCACCGAACGCGGTGCGGTCATCGGAGCCATCGGCGCAGCGCTGATTATCGGTGCCGCATGGGCCACCGGCATTACCGATATTATTACCTGGATACCCCCCATTTTCCTTGCCGTCATCGTTCTCGGTTTCTGCACCTGGGAGGGCGGACTGATTGGAATCCAGGCACCACACGCGGATTTCATTCGCTTTCGAGATGCCCTGCGCGCCGGCAAACATATTCTGGTGGTGGACGTAAGCGAGTCCCAGGAGCACATCCTGCGTCAGGTCACGGATGAACATCCCAAGCTGGCGTCGGCAGGCGAGGGACATTCTGCCCCAGGCTGGTTTATCGGTGTGCGCGGAAAATTTGAACAAATGATAAAGGGCACCGCCTGGCGCCACCAATAGGATAATGCACAACTAAAAATAATAGCTACATTCCGAAGTCCTTTGTACTCCGGCTTGCCTGCGGGCGACCGGACAAGGAGTTGGCATGAAGATCGTGGTAGCGCTGGTTCTGCTGGTTGTCATTTCACTGGTCTTTCACTGGCTGAGCCCATGGTGGATGACACCAATAGCCTCCAATTGGGGCACTATCGATACCACCATTAACCTGACGCTCTATATCACCGGTTTTGTCTTTGTTGCGGTAAATCTGTTCATGGCCTGGGCCATCTTTCGCTATCGTTTTGATCCCTCACGTCGCTCGCACTACGAACCTGAAAACAAAAAACTTGAAACCTGGCTGATCATCATTACGACGGTGGGCGTTGCCGCGATGCTCGCGCCAGGACTTATTGTATGGGCGGATTTCGTCGACGTGCCCGAGGGCGCCGACGAGGTAGAAGTTGTCGGAGCGCAGTGGCAGTGGAGTTACCGCTTTCCTGGCGCCGATGGCGTTCTGGGAGAAGTCGATTCACGTTTCGTGGGCCCCGATAACCCCTTCGGTATGAGCAGCAGTGATCCCGCCGGTAACGATGACGTGCTGGTTGTCAGTAACGAATTGCACCTGCCGATAGATCGGCCAGTGAAATTGTTACTGCGCTCCAAAGACGTTTTACACAATTTTGCGGTACCGCAGTTTCGCGTAAAAATGGATATGGTGCCCGGCATGGTGACGTACGTCTGGCTGACACCGACAGTCGCCGGCAAATACGATGTCCTCTGCATGGAGTTGTGCGGCATCGCACATTTCACGATGCGCGGTCAGGTCGTCGTCGATCAGCAGCAGGATTTTGATAACTGGCTGGCACAGCAACCGACGTGGAGTGAAATGCAAGCCATACCGGCGGGCGACCCCGTCGCAGGTCAGGCCAGTTATGCCACCTGTGCCGCCTGCCATGGCGCACAGGCGCAGGGCAACGTTGCGATGAATGCACCCAGTCTGGCAGTACTGCCCGCCTGGTACATTACGCGCCAGATTGAACACTTCAAACACGGCATCCGCGGCGGCAACGAGGCCGATGAGTTTGGGCGGCAGATGGCACCCATGGCCAATATGCTGCCCGACGCCACAGCTATCCGAAATGTCACCGCCTACATCGCAACACTGGAGCCAGGTGCGCCCACGGAGACACTCGATGGCGACCCGCAACGGGGAGCGGCCTTTTATACCACCTGTGGCGCCTGCCACGGCGCACAGGCGCAGGGCAACTACGCACTGCAGGCACCGCGTCTGGCCGGCCAGGATGACTGGTATCTGAAACGCCAGCTGGAAAACTTCCGCCTCGGAGTACGGGGCGCGCACGATGGCGATACGTACGGTCACCAGATGGTACTGATGGCCCGCTCCTTACAGAATGAGCAATCAATCAATGATTTGCTGGCCTATTTGAACACGCTGTAGTTCAGCACACTGACAGCGTACCGACCCAGGCAAGCGAGGTAGACAGTATGCAAAACGTGGCAATAGCGGACCAGCCCGATCATCTCCACGATCCGCAGACGTTTATTACCAAGTACATCTATAGCCAGGACCACAAAGTCATTGCGATTCAGTATGCACTTACAGCGGTATTTGTCGGGCTGGTGGCACTGTGCCTCTCGGGCCTGATGCGCCTGCAGTTGGGATTCCCCGACACCTTCGATTTCATCGACCCCAGTGACTACCTGCAGTTTGTCACCATGCACGGCATGATCATGGTGATCTACCTGTTGACTGCCTTGTTACTCGGGGGCTTTGGTAATTATTTAATCCCTCTGATGGTCGGGGCCAGGGACATGGTCTTCCCTTTCATGAATATGCTCAGTTATTGGATCTACCTGCTTTCAGTGATCGTATTGCTGGCCAGTTTTTTTGTGCCGGGCGGGCCCACCGGTGCGGGCTGGACACTGTATCCACCGCAGGCCATCTTGATGGGCACACCGGGTTATGACTGGGGCATCATTCTGATGCTGGCTTCGCTGGCGATTTTTATCGTCGCCTTCACCATGGGCGGTTTGAACTACGTCACCACCGTGTTGCAGGCACGCACCCACGGTATGACCTTGATGCGTATGCCGCTCACCATCTGGGGTATTTTTACCGCGACGGTGCTCGGGCTACTGGCGTTTCCGGCGCTACTTGTCAGCGCCATTATGATGATGCTGGACAAAACCCTGGGGACCAGTTTCTTCATGCCCGCTCTGGTGTCACTCGGAGAAAACCTGGATTACTCCGGTGGTAGCCCCGTGCTTTTCCAGCACTTGTTCTGGTTTTTCGGCCACCCGGAAGTGTACATCGTCGCTCTCCCCGCGTTCGGCATGGTGTCTGATGTACTGGCCACGCACGCACGCAAGAATATCTTCGGCTACCGTATGATGGTCTGGGCTATTGTCGGCATTGGCGGCCTCAGCTTTTTTGTGTGGGCACACCACATGTATGTGAGTGGCATGGATCCGGCATTCGGATTTTTCTTCGCCACCACTACGCTAATTATTGCGGTGCCGACTGCCATCAAGGTCTACAACTGGATACTCACGCTGTATCGCGGCAACATCCATCTCACCGTACCCATGCTCTTCGCCATCGGCTTCATTTTCACCTTTACCCACGGCGGTCTGACCGGCCTGTTTCTGGGTAATGTCACTGTCGACCTGCCACTGTCGGACACCTATTTTGTCGTGGCTCATTTTCATATGGTGATGGGGGTGTCACCCATCATGGTGCTGTTTGCCGCCATCTACCATTGGTATCCACTGATCACGGGTAGAATGTTTAACGAACGGCTGGGCAAGATTCACTTCTGGTTCACCTTCCTTGGCACTTACGCCATTTACTTGCCGATGCACTATCTGGGCTTCCTCGGTGTGCCACGGCGCTACTTCGCGATGGGCTCCACCGATTTCATACCGGAATCAGCGCAGACACTTAACGCCAGTATCACAATATCAGCCCTGATCGTCGGGGTGAGCCAGCTGATCTTCCTATACAACGTGTTCTCGAGTCTGCGCAGTGGCAAACCGGCCGGCCACAACCCCTGGGAAGCCACCAGTCTGGAGTGGCAAACACCCGATGTGCCCCCGCGTCACGGCAACTGGGGGCCCGCACTGCCCGAGGTCTACCGCTGGGCTTACGACTACAGCGTGCCCGGCGCCGAGCACGACTTTATTCCGCAGAATCACCCGGTCACTGCCGCCGAGCAAACCGCAGGTGACCACGAGGAGCGCAATTCATGAATATCCTGAGAATGTTGCGCGACAAGCCCTGGCTACACCCTACCGCTGCCGCCACCGACGCACAATACAGCGGCCCGGATGCCGCGGCCGCCATG
Source organism: Halioglobus sp. (assembly GCA_037969215.1). Taxonomy (GTDB): domain Bacteria; phylum Pseudomonadota; class Gammaproteobacteria; order Pseudomonadales; family Halieaceae; genus Marimicrobium. The sequence continues at coordinate 176,974 of JBBKWY010000186.1, read as the reverse complement.
CGTATCATGCTGCGTTTTATTCTGGCCATCGTCGGCGTCCTTTTCTTCCTCTTCATCATCACCTTTCTGGCGCGCTCCCAGTACCCGGATTTCGAAGCGCTCGCAGGCCAGCCGTGGCAACCCTTCACCGACCCCTCCCGCCTGTGGTTTAACACCGCACTGCTGGCCTGCGCCAGTCTCGCCATACAGTGGGGATTGGGCGGCACGCGCACCGGCAAACTCAATGTGACTGTGGCTGGGATCAGTGCCGCCGTGTTCTTTACCGTGTTGTTTCTGGCGGCGCAGTTCGACCTCTGGTTGCACCTGCAATCCATGGGCTTCTACATGGCGGGCAACCCGGCCAACAGTTACTTCTACCTGTTAACGGCGATTCATGGGCTGCACCTGATCGGCGGACTGGTGGTGCTATCCAATGTGGTCTTTCGCGTGTGGTACGACAATAACCCCGAGTCCCTGAGTGCGCCGTTACAGTTGTGCACGACCTACTGGCATTTCCTGCTGGGGGTCTGGCTGGTGCTATTCGCACTGCTCACCAGCAGGCCGGAAACCATTAACGCACTTGCTGGCATGTGCGGATTTTGAGAGCCATCCCATGACGATTGAGACAGACAAAAACAACAACTATAGCGCACCGGGCGTCGACGGCCTGGTAGCCGACTGGTCGGCGGACAAGCAGGCCTTCGACTTGCCCTGGGGCAAGTTGATGATGTGGATATTCCTACTCAGCGACACCTTTATTTTTAGCGTGTTCCTGACCGGATATATGAATGTCAGGCTGTCGCAGACGGACAACTGGCCCAACACCAGCGAAGTCTTCGCACTGGAGATAGGAGGCACGCATTTACCGCTGATACTGATCGCTATCATGACCTTCGTGTTGATCACCAGTAGCGGCACCATGGCGATGGCGGTGAACTGTGCCTATAACCGGGAAAAACGCAAAACCGCTATCCTGATGGTGATCACTGCTCTGCTGGGCGCATCTTTTGTCGGCATGCAAGTCTTTGAGTGGTCCAAGCTGATATCGGAAGGCGTGCGACCCTGGGGAAATCCGTTTGGTGCGGCGCAGTTTGGCTCTGCGTTTTTTATGATCACAGGCTTTCACGGTCTGCACGTCACGGCCGGGGTGATTTACCTGTCTGTCATCGCGCGCCGGGTTGGGCGTGGGTACTATGAGGACAAGGGCTATGCCATTGTTGAAATTACCGGCCTCTACTGGCACTTCGTCGATCTGGTATGGGTTTTCATTTTTGCTTTCTTCTACCTGTGGTGAGGTGAAACTATGAGCGAGACTGCCGGCCAACAGCATCCCATCGGTATTTACCTGAAGATCTGGGCACTACTGTTCATTCTCAGTACCTTTTCGTATCTGGTCGATTTCTTCCACGTTCAGGGCTATTTGCGCTGGACGTTGATTCTGGTTTTTATGTTCCTGAAAGCGGGACTCATCGTCGCAATTTTTATGCACGTTGCCTGGGAAAGGCTCGCATTGAAGTATGTGCTGTTCGTACCGCTATCTGCTATCGTCGTCCTCATCGCCCTTATGGCCATCGAGGGTGACTACACATTCTTCACCCGAGAAACATTCTTCGACCCATAGGCGTACCCTGATTTTGAGCATGTCTCCCCGCGCGCGGATGTTAACGGGTTTTCTGTTAGCCAATGCAGCCATTATGGTAGTAGCCGCGATAGTTCTATTGAACCGGCCCGCAACGCCGCCGCAGATACAGGGTGTGCTGCTATCCCAGGCCCGTCCCCTGCCAGATTTCCAGCTGATCGACCATCACGGCCAGATGTTTACCAATAAAGACCTGAAAGGGCGCTGGCACCTCGTGTCCTACGGCTTTACCACCTGCCCGGATATCTGCCCCACCACCTTGTCGCAGCTGGCTGATGTAACCCGAAAACTGAAAATAGAGGGGCATTCCGATCTGGACGTACTGTTCTATACCGTTGATCACGCGCGCGACACCGTGTCGCAAATGTCGATTTACGTCCCCTTTTTTGATGCGGATTTCATCGGTTTGACGCACGGGGATGACAACGATCTGTATCTGCCCTTTGAACAGGGACTGGGTATCGTCGCGCAGCTACTCCCCCCGGAAGGGCCTGACATCGAAGCTGAGGACAGCGAGTATCAGGTTGTGCACGGTGTGAAATTATTCCTGATAAATCCCGACGGCGAACTACAGGCCATTTTGTCACCCGATACCAGCTTCGCCGGAGTGCACACCTTCAATTCCGACACCATAGCCCGCGACTATCTGGCGATCCGCCGCTACGTTGAGTGAGCGCGCCAGCTATTGCGCTGGCGACTTCTGCGCACCAGCGCCGGCGGCACCGCTCATCGCTCGCATCTGCTGCATAATGCCGTCAATATTGAAGCTGGCCGTGGGCTGTCGCGGCGGAAATTCGCGGAACGTCGTCAACCACTTACCCACCTCCTGCTGAACAGGTACGAACAACCACAATTGATCGGCGAAGAAGCGCGAATACATACCCGAATCAATGGAGGTCTCATAGGGATCTGACCGCAGATTGATCACCCGCGGAAAGTTCAGAGCCTCTCGCGGCCCGGACCAGCCCTCCATCTGAAAGGCGAAGTGAATTTTCCAGTCATTCCAGCGCATGGCATTAAAATTGGCATTGTCATCAAAGTAGTAAATGTTCTCGCGCTTGCCGGGGCCTTTGCCCGACAGCACGTCTGTCTGATCGAAACCATCGATGTACACCTTGAAAGACTTGTCACCCGCGACGTAACCAACCTTCAGTTTGTCATTGATGTTCGGCTCGCCCGCTGCGGCTAACAGCGTGGGCAGCCAGTCCTGATGTGAGACAATATCGTTGATGACAGTGCCTGGCTGCACTACCCCAGGCCAACAGATTCAGGTGCGCTACCGCTCCGTGGATATTTTTGGCGACGCTCACACCAAGATTTCACAGCGCTGGGGGGAAGACGACGGCTTCGTGAAATTCAGCGCGCATGTCATACACTCCGCAGAACCCTTTGCGGACACGCCTGTTGACCCCGGTGTCTGGACCCGCGCCAAGCCTCGATCATCGCTGCCCGCACACCTGATACTGAAACGGCCCGGGTCTGAGGCCAGTTGGTGCTAAACCCAATCAGGGGCCTTTTATCCGCTCCAGGCCATTATCTCGACGGTTTTTCTTGTAGCTGTCCTTGCTCTGGCGCTAGGTGCGTACGATAATCCAATGGGCTAGAGGATGAATAATAACGATTCGTAGCCATCAATGGAGAGCGCATATGGAATACAGCCCTGAAGTACACAGCATAAAATGCCCCAAGTGTGGTCACGGCATGGAAGAAATCTCCTATGGCAGTGATGTGTTGATAGACCGCTGTAGCAACTGTCAGGGCATGTGGTTCGATCAGGGAGAGGCGGACCTGCTCAAGGGAAAATGGATGGGCGAGGCTCTGGACACCGGCAAAGCCAGCAAAGGTAGAAAGTGGGATGCAGTGGAAGACGCCGCCTGCCCCCGCTGTGGCAAGACCATGGAGAAAGCCGCAGACCCCGACCAACCGCATATCTGGTACGAAGTCTGTAAAGATCACGGCATGTTCATGGATGCCGGTGAGTTCAGCGACTACAAGCACGAAACTCTGGCTGACTGGTTCCGCAGCTTGATCAAAGGACTGCGCTAGGAGGGGCGGCTCACCGACCGCCGGAGTAAACATCCAACTCAGGCCAGTTCCTGCGGAACTGGCCTCGCTATCACCACGTATAGCCGATGCGGAACTTGTAGGTTTGGTCCAGAGAGTCTACATCCGCGACCGCACCAGAATCGTACTCAAGTAGTAATTCCACTGCAGCCTCTATATTCCACAGCAATGGGTATGACAGCCCAAATGTGGAATTCACGATAACATCGGCGGTATCTTTCAGGTTCCAAAGACCAAACTGGTCAAAATACAAAGCAGAATCCCCGCCCAGATAATCGCTGGACGCATGGATGTTCCAGTTGCTGGCACCGTACTCATCATCCTCGGCAATATTGTACTCCTCGGTGACATAGGAGAAACCCAGTTCGCCCTGGAGAGAGAACACCGGCTCGTCGTAAAACTGACGACCGAAGTACGGGCCAAGCAGATAGCGAAGATCGAGATCCTGAAACTTGTCTTTCTCGGCCTGGGCAATCACACCCACGTAATTTGGCTCTTCGAGGAAGTAATCGTACTTTCCGCTCACGCGCCAATTGTCGGCGGTTTTGGTGCCATTGGCTTCATCCGTCTCGCCATTCGCCCCCACCGTGTACCGATCGCGCTTACTGCGCCACTTGGAGTCAAGCTTGTAATCGACTTCATCGGTATCGGTATTCCCGCGCTGTCTGATCAAGGCAAATCCAATCCCACCCGTCCAGCGATAACCTTCACCTAACTCCCATGGATCGGGATTGATCACAGCCAAATCTCCCAAAGGAAAGCTCTGCCCGGGCTCAGACAGCACCAGTTGTTCCTCCGCAATCACCAGCGTCGAGTCTTGTCGCACGGAGTCGTCGGCCATCAGTATGACGACCGGATCCTGAGTGTTCACAGACTTTATTTGCTCGAGCTCCACTTTGATTGTACCGGCAAAATCCGTATCGATAGAGACCACGCCGCCCCTCGCGCCGGTCACTTGACCCAGTATTCGCGAACCATTTTTGAGCAGTATTTCATCCTGTGCGGGAGCAGTGGTCTCCGCCTGGACTAAAACCGTCACCAGCAGAGTCGCAAGCCAGACCAGCGAACGGTTGTTCAACCATTTATTCAGCATCATAGTTTTCCATCTGTCCTTTTTTCTAATCTCTCTCGGTGAGCACGATATTGCGGGGAAGGCGCTATGATAAAGAAAAACACCCTGCGCTATCCAGAAAGTATTGAATTATTCTCGTTCGCGCCTGTCTGCTACAGCGACTATCAGTGAACAAGCGCACCGGTGCTGCTAGACTTGCGCACTATTCCCAAGGAGATTCACATGAGCCAATTTGACTACGACCTGTTTGTAATTGGCGCCGGCTCGGGTGGTGTGCGCGCGGCCCGCATCGCAGCGGGTTTTGGCGCCAAAGTCGCGATCGCGGAGGATCGCTATATGGGCGGCACCTGTGTCAATGTCGGCTGTGTACCCAAAAAACTGTACGTATACGCGGCAGAATTCGGCAAAAGCTTCAAGGACGCGCAGGGCTTTGGCTGGAGCAGCGATGCGCCACGCTTTGACTGGGCGACGTTGCGAGACAACAAGAAAACCGAGATTTCACGCCTGAACGGCATCTACCGCAATCTGCTGGACGGGGCGGGCGCACAGGTATTCGACGGGCGCGCCCGCATCGTCGACGCCCACACAGTGGCGATTGGGGAGACACGGTATACCGCCGAAAAACTGCTTATTGCCACCGGTGGCTGGCCCCATATCCCCGATTTTCCGGGCAGTGAGTACGCCCTCACATCGAATGAGATATTTGATCTCGACACATTTCCTGAACGCGTGGTGATTGTTGGTGGCGGCTATATCGCTGTGGAATTTGCGGGTATTTTTAATGGTCTGGGCGCGCAAACGACGCAACTCTATCGCGGCCCGCTGTTTTTGCGTGGCTTCGATACCGACATTCGCGCCCACGCCGCCCGGGAAATTGCCAAAAGCGGGGTGGACCTGCGCTTTGAGGTCAATGTTCAATCAATTAGCCCGGAGGCTGGCGGCCTAAAACTGGCGTTGACGGATGGTACAACGCTACAAGCGGACGCGGTACTGTATGCAACGGGACGCAAGGCCCACCTCGAAGGCCTGGGTCTGGAGAATGTGAATGTCACTGTGAAGGAGCACGGCGCCATTGAGGTTGACGACCACTACCGCACCACTGAACCCAGTATCTTTGCGTTAGGGGATGTCACCGGCGGTATCGAACTGACACCAGTAGCGCTGGCCGAGGGCATGGCATTTGCACGCCGCAATTTTGGCGATTTAGAGCAGCAGGTAGATTACGACTTCATCCCCACGGCGGTTTTTTGCCAACCCACCATCGGCACCGTCGGCTTCACCGAGGAGGAGGCGCGCGCGCGCTTCAAGGACATTACTCTGTTCAAATCCAGTTTCCGCGCGATGAAACACACGCTCAGTGGCCGCGACGAAAAAACCTTTATGAAAGTGATCGTGGACTCCGCGACCGACCGTGTTATCGGCGTGCATATGATGGGCTCCGATGCAGGAGAGATTTTGCAGGGCATTGCTATCGCGATGCGCGCTGGCGCCACCAAAGCCATTTTTGACTCCACCATCGGCATTCACCCCACCACGGCGGAGGAATTTGTCACCCTGCGCGACCCCTGGCTGGAAGACTGAACTTGGTATTCGAACTGTGGCAGCTTGCCCTGATCGCTGTCGTGGGAATCGCCGGGGGGTTTCTGAATGTGGTCGCCGGCGGGGGCTCGCTGCTGACCGTGCCGGTGATGGTCTTCATGGGCATACCCGGCCCGGTGGCCAACGGCACCAACCGCATCGGCATCCTCGCGCAGAATATCACCTCGGTGGTGACGTTCGCCCGCTCCGGTTTCAAAGATTTTAAACTCAGCCTGAGCCTCGCTGCGTGCGCCGTTCCCGGCGCTGTGGCCGGTGCGTTACTCGGCGTAAACCTCGACGGTGTCTGGTTCAACCGGGCCCTGGCATTGATTATGATCGGCGTGATGGTGGTCATGCACTTCGACCGGAACCCCACGGAGAGAGCAAAAGACTACCAGCCCACGCCGCGACAGCTGTTGCATGGCCACCTGCTGATGATAGTTGTGGGCTTCTGGGGCGGTTTTATCCAACTGGGCGTGGGTTTTATCATCATGCCGGTCCTCAACCGGGTCATGGGCCTCGATCTGGTGCGGACCAATATGCACAAAGTGTTTATTGTCGCCGTCTACACCGTCGTCGCGCTGTCAGTCTTCGCCAGCCAGCTGGAATTGCTATGGATCATCGGCATCGCGCTGGCCGTGGGCAACTCGATAGGTGGCTACCTGGGCGCACATTTCACCATGCACAAGGGCGAACAAATGATCCGCCGCGTACTGAACCTTGTACTCATTGTTTTTGTAATTAAGCTACTATTGGATTTCTAACACTGAATTAACCAGTGCTATACCATAGCAGCTTCCCCACGACGACCTCACAACGACTGTCAGCCGTATGATTGAAGTACAATCCCTGACTCGTCTCTACGGTGCGACCACTGCCGTAAAGAACGTGTCTTTCACTATTGGAGACCATGAAATTGTCGGTCTGCTGGGTCACAATGGCGCCGGCAAAACCACCATCATGAGAATGCTCAGCGGCTATCTCGAACCTTCAGATGGCCGTATCCGTATAGACGGCGTCAACCCCGTCGGTGACACACGTGCGGTGCAACGTCATCTGGGCTACCTGCCCGAAAATCTACCGATCTACCCGCAAATGATGGTCGCCGATTATCTGGATTACGTCGCCACACTCAAGGGAATACCCGCATCGCAACGCATGGCTGCGGTGCGCGAAGCGGTGCTGGCCACCGACCTCGCAGAGCGGGCGCTGGACCCTATTCAGATCCTGTCGCGCGGCCTCCGGCAGCGTGTGGGGGTCGCTCAGGCAATACTGGGGCAACCGAAGCTACTGATTCTGGATGAGCCCACTAACGGCCTCGATCCCAATCAGGCGGAACACATGCGGCGTCTGATCAAGCGACTGGCCAGAAGAACTACCATCATTCTTTCCACGCACATCATGCAGGAAGTCGATGCCGTTTGTGACCGCGTACTCATGCTGCGCAACGGCCAACTGGCCCTGGATCAGGGATTGGCAGAACTGCATGTCAGCAAGGCGCTATCACTTCGCACCAGTACCACCGAGCAACCGCTGGGGGCTTACCTGAATCGCCTGCCGCAGATTGCATCGCTGGACGCGGTTGATGCCGATGACGGGTGTCTACAATTTGAGCTTCATCTGCACCCCAATGTAGATCCCAATACCGCCGCCAACAATATCGTGCAATGCGTGGTCAAGGCCGGTGCGAAACTGTACCAACTACAGGACATAAAGCGCGACCTGGAAACGGTCTTTCGCGAGGTAAACGACAATGGCGACTAATTCGGTCGCGCGCCGTGTAGCCCAGAAGGAAATCCGGCTGTTTTTCTCGTCGCCAGTCGCGTGGCTATTTCTGGCGACCTTTGCGGCTGCCACCGGATTTATATTTTTTTGGGTAGAGTCATTTTTTGCCCGCAATATCGCTGATGTTCGCCCCCTTTTCGAATGGATGCCTATTGTGCTGATATTCCTTTGCGCGAGCCTGACCATGCGCATGTGGAGCGAAGAGCGGCAATACGGCACGCTGGAGCACATACTGACCCAGCCCGCCGGGCTGTGGCACTTCGTTATCGGCAAGTTCTGGGCCTGTCTAACTCTTCTGCTAATTGCCCTGGTGAGCACACTGCCCCTGCCCATCACGGTCGCCCTGATCGCGAACCTGGACTGGGGGCCGGTCATTGGCGGCTATCTGGCAACGCTACTGCTGGGCGCCACCTATCTGGCTATCGGGCTGTTTGTCTCGGCCCGCACAGACAACCCCATCGTCAGCCTGATCGGCACGGTAGTGCTGTGCTCGATTCTCTACCTGCTGGGCAGCGCGACCTTCACCGCTTTTTTTGACGACAGAACCGCTGAGATATTGCGCCTGCTGGGCAGTGGTGCGCGGTTCGAAAGCATCAACCGGGGCATCATCGACCTGCGCGATTTGCTCTACTACATTAGCCTGACTGCGGCATTTTTGGCCCTCAACGTTTTTGTCCTGGAAAAAGGACGCTGGGCCAAGCGGGCTGGCACACCCCGACAGCGACACTGGCGCATCGGCATCCTGTTATTGGTGTGCAATCTCGTACTGGCAAATATCTGGCTGGGCCAGCTGGCCGCCCAGCGCTGGGACATGACCGAGGGAAAGTTATTTTCACTTTCCCAGCCGACCCGCAATGTGCTGTCCGAGCTACAGGAACCGCTTCTGATACGCGGCTATTTCAGCAGCCAGACACACTCTCTATTAGCACCACTGGTGCCCCAGCTACGCGACCTGTTGCGAGAGTACGAGGTAGCCGGCAAGGGCAAGGTCCGGGTCGAGTTTGTGGACCCTGCCGAAGACCCGGAGATGGAACTGGAGGCCAACACCCAGTACGGCATCTCCGCCACCCCTTTCCACATAGCCGACCGACATCAGTCATCGTTGGTAAACGCCTATTTTAATGTTCTGGTCAGCTACGGTAATGAACACAGGTCACTGGGGTTCGCTGATCTCATCGAAGTGCATGCCTCCCCCAATGACACTGCAGAGGTGAAGCTGCGTAACCCGGAGTACGACATAAGCCATACTATCAAAAAGGTCATGGTGGATTATCACTCGGGCGGCAACCTTTTCGACGGTATTGATGAGCCTGTGGAATTTATCGGCTATGTGTCCGCCGATGAATTGCTGCCAGATTATTTGTTGGCATACAAAAAAGCCATCTTGTCCCAGCTGCAACTGGCGGAGGAAAACTCCGGTGGTAAATTCAGTGTGCGATTCATTGAACCGGAGGCTCACGATGGCACTGTCGCCACCAAGATAGTCGACCAGTGGGGCTTCAAGCCCATGACGGCCTCAACGGCAGACGCCAAAACCTTCTTCTTCTACCTGACACTGGCGGATTCGCAACAGGTGGTGGAACTGCCTACGGAAGATTTCAACCCCGCAGCGTTCCGTTTGGTACTGGACTCCGGCCTGAAGCGGTTTGCGCCGGGTTTGACTAAAATAGTGGCGCTGACGCTGCCTCCCGCTGGCCCCAAGATGGCCCAAAGCACCACAAGCACCCCTTCATTCGCCAATCTGGAGCGCGCTGTCACACGCGACTACAGCATCCGACTCGAGGACTTGTCCGACGGCAGCGTAACACCCGAGGCAGATATTCTGGCCGTGGTGGCACCACAAAAACTCGATGAGAAGTCGATCTTCGCCATCGACCAGTTCCTGATGCGCGGCGGAACAGTGATCCTGGCAACCTCGCCATTTGCCGCAGATTTTAGTGGCGGCCAGCTACAATTACGGGACCGCGATAGCGGCCTACGGCAGTGGCTGAAGCATCATGGACTCACTATTGGGAAGACCCTGGTGCTGGATACGCAGAGCTCGAGTTTTCATACGCCCATTTCGCGAGAGTCCGGCGACTATGAGTTCCGCGATGTGCAGTTGATCGAGTACCCGTATTTCATCGACCTGCGTCACCCCGGATTGTCTCCCGATCACGCAGCAACGAGCAACTTGCCGCAAATGACAATGGCATGGGCCTCTCCCATCACAGTTAAACGGGGTACTGGCAGGCGAGTGTCCGTGCTACTGAAGAGTTCTCCAAACGCATGGCTGCGCAAGAGCAAGGACGTCATGCCCGGCGTGGATGCCAGCGGCCAGAGCACTTTACGCCCACCCGCTGCCGAGCATGAGGACAGCCGAAATTTAGGCGTGGTGATGGAGGGCCGTTTCACTTCATTCTTCGCAGACGGAGACAATCCTCTTTCTAAGCACAGGAGCTTACTTGAGCGCTCATCGGAGTCGGCGCGGATCGTACTTTTTTCGTCCAATGACTTTATGAATGACAAAGTCCTCAACAGCCTGGTAGCGGCGAGTGGCACACAGTATCTGGGGCCGCTTGATTTGTTCAAAAACACCCTGGACTGGGCGTTACAAGATGAGCAGTTGCTGGAAATTCGTTCGCGCGCGCACTTTAATCGCACTCTACCGCCCATGGAGCGCCAGGCGCAGTTACTGATCGAGTATTTTAACTATGGCCTCGCGCTGCTATGGCTGGCAATACTCGCGCTGGGCAGCTGGCTGCAACGCGTTTTGCGGCGGCGTCGATACGCCAGAGGACTGTCCCTGTGAACCACTGGATATCGGCGCTGTTAGTGGTGATGATTATCCAGTGCGGTCTCGTCGCGGTCGTGTTCTGGCCTGAGCACTCTGCGCAGCAACAGTACGTAAAACAGGTGTTTGCGCCCTTTCCTGTCAATGCGATAGATGAATTGCGTATCGGCGATGAGTTCGACAATGAGGCAGTCCTCATTCGTTCAGGAGAGCAGTGGCTGCTGCCGGACCTGGAGAGCCTGCCGGCCAATGCAACCAAAATCAATGGCCTGTTGCAAAAGCTGACGACCCAGTCAGGAAACTGGCCGGTCGCCGACTCCTCTGCCGCGCGTCAACGCTTTCAGGTAGCCGACTATTACTATCAGAAACGCCTGACACTTTTTTCTGGTGGCCAGAAACTGGGCACCATCTTTTTTGGAACTTCACCCGGTTTTCGCAAGACACACGCGCGCAACGACAAGCAGGATGCGATTTACAGCATAGCCTTCAATACCTCTGAGGCACCCGCAGTCAGCGGCGCCTGGCTTGAGCCCAGGCTGTTGCAAGTTCGAGCGCCACTGCGTATCGACACCGATCTCTACAACCTCTATTTTGAGAATGGGCACTGGCGATCCGAGACCGGCGGAAAACCTGATACAACAGAACTCGAAGCGTTGGTAGCAGCGCTCAAAAACCTGCAGATTGAAGGATTGGCGAATGAGGACTTACAGCGCGAACTGTCTGCGACGGAGGCCGATCTCGTGCTCAAGATACAAAGCTTGGCGGGAGACGTGACGCTGGAACTCGTTACTCTGCATGGTAAACACTTCATTCACAGCAGTGAATTCCCACTGTTTTTTGAATGCAGTGCCTATGATTTTGATCGACTAACAGGCATCGACGCCCGCCTGATAGCAGGCGAGGATACGATACACTAAGCTTCACGCTGCGCTCGACAGGCCGAACCGAGCACGCGCAAGAGCGATCCATTTCGATTATGTAATAGTTAACTTCGGGAAATGTATGGATTGGGATATCGCACTAAAGGAATTCATTACGCTCTGGGTCGTTATCGACCCGATCGGCACTATCCCGGTATTTCTGGCAGTTACCGCTGGCCTGAGCGCTACCCAACAGCGCTTCATCGCAATACGTTCAACCCTGATAGCCGGCCTGATCCTGCTGCTCTTCATCATCGGCGGGCAGATGCTGATGGAGGGCCTGAATATCCATCTGGAGGCCTTTCAGATTGCCGGTGGCATCGTATTGTTCCTGTTCGCTACCACCATGATCTTCGGCGACGGCAAGCCGGCAACCGAGCAAAAGCAATTTGATGGAAACATCAGCCATCTGGCGGTGTTTCCGTTGGCAATGCCTTCGCTCGCGTCTCCTGGCGCGATGCTGTCGGTGGTAATGCTCACCGACAATCATCGCTATTCGATCGAACAGCAGGCGGTGACGGCGGTCATGATGGGGGCAGTCATATTGTGCTCGATGGCCCTATTGCTGCTGGCCAGCCCCATTCAGCGAATAATCGGCACTGCCGGCGCCAGTATTATCAGCCGCGTGATGGGGCTGATTCTGGCATCCGTTGCCGTCGACAATATCCTGCATGCACTTAATACGTATTTTCAGCTTGGCTTATAGTCAGGGCTGGTTTTTCACTAGCGGCGATTCCCGACACAAATAGAGACCGCCACTGACAAACCACGCAACAACTGCTTCTGGCTAATCCTTGAAATCAGGCGCTCTGCCTTCCTTGCGCGCCCTGATCGCCTCGTCAAAGTTTTTGGTCGTCATGCGCACGAACAGTTGTGCGTGTCCCTCGTGGTTCATGTGGGAGTGCAAACTGCCAGCTTCCATGCCCGCCCATAACATCTGCTTGCTGAGCTCAACGCCCAGTTGGCTGAAGCCGTTGATGCGCTCTGCAATGGCATAGCACTCCTCCAGCAATTGTTCCTGCGGCACTACTTTGGACAACATACCAATCCGCTGCGCCTCCTCGGCGTCGACATCTCTACCCGTTAACATGATCTCAAACGCACGACTGGTGCCAATCGCACGCGGCAGCATATAGCTCAACCCCAGTTCGGCAGAGGTGAGACCGTTGTTGATACCGGCCGGGCGAAAGTAGGCGGTATCCGAGGCGATGCGAATGTCCGTCGCCATGGCGAGACAGAAACCACCGCCAATCGCCGGGCCATTGATCGCCCCTATCACAGGCTGATGCATACTGTGGATGGCCTTGATGACATCGTCGAGGATGCGCATGGCGCGGCGGGCGATGCCAGGGACGGTGAGGCCGTCAAAGATATCCAACCAGCCGGGATCTTGCAGATCAGCGCCGGCGCAGAAGCCCGCCCCCGCCCCGGTCACGATGACCACCCGCGTTTCATTATCGAAACTGACTTCTTCCAAAGCCTCCTTGAACGGCACCATAACGTCAAACGCCATGGCGTTCATACGCTCCGGCCGGTTCAGTGTAATGAGTGTGATATAGGGGCGGGGTTTCTCTACAGTAACAAATGACATACAGGCGCCTTATGTGCGTTTTTAGTCGACACAGACTACACCGTTGAATAACGGTGATCCATGGCATATGCGGTCAAGCCTTGCCATGCACTTGAACTGTTGAGTAACTTTTGCAGGAGCGCGACCCGAGCGGGCAGCCCGTGCTAGAGTGGCGTCAGGAGGTACTACCTATGCGATTTATTGGCCTTATCCTCGCGCTGGGCGCGATCAGTTGGACGCTCTACCAGATGGCCGGTCGCGGCGAGGCCGAGACTGTTATCCCGGCCGAATATCAGAAGTCCATCGACACAGCGAAGGACCTGGAGCAAGCCATGAAGGATGCATCGCAACGAAGCATCCAGGAAGCCGAGGGCGAATAATCGCAGAATGCCAGCTGCCAGACTTCAGCGACTCTAATTGCACTTGGCAAAATCCCGCAACAGGCCAGCACTGCGCACGCCCAGCACACTGATAGCCGAGAGGAAGCCTGCAAACATCGCAGCGCTGACGCCACAGGACAGGATATCCTGCCCGGTAAGGTAAAGGCCTTTTACGCGAGTTTTCGGTTTTAGCCAGGGCTGATCGAAACGCTGCGGATCGTGTTTGAGACCATACATCTCGCCGCGCCGGTAGTAGCAGAAGAAATCAGTAGACAGCGGCGTGGACAGCTCGCAATAGTCGATTTTGCCGCGCAGCTGGGGCAGCTTTTCGTACAGAGCCTCCAGCAGCCTGTCAGTAAAATTCGCTTTCAGACTGTCATACTCAGCGCCACGCTTTCCCCAGGGCTGATCCTTCCACCGCTCGAACAATTCGAAGTTTGCCGGTGCCACAATTTCGATTGTAGCGGTCTTCGGATATCGACTCTCCCAGCTGGGGTCCTTGGCCGAAGGGAACGAAATGTACACGGCGGGGAATGGCGCGGCGTGGTTGGCAGCAAAGGCCGCGAGGTTTTCTTCATGTTTCTCATTGGGGTAGATCCAGAAGTTGGTCTTCGGTAAACCCAACTGCGCGGCGGACTCCTTGATACCGATGTAAAGACCGAGGTGACCGATTGAGGGGACAACTGTTCGCAGGCGTTTCGCATACCCATGCCTGCGAGAAACTTTTTCTGGCAGCAGCTGCCCAAAGGTGTTGTATACGCCGGCGTTGCTAATCACCACCGGGGCCGTGATTTCGTTGCCATCAACCATACGCACACCATAGGCGCGGTTGCGCTTCACCAGAACCTGTTCGACTGATGCATAGGTGAATACATCCCCGCCGCTGCGCTGAATGACAGGAATGATGGTCTCGGCCATTCTCGATGCCCCGCCAACAGGGTAATACGCACCATTCATATAGTGTCCGGCAATCAGGCCGTGAATGATAAAGCTGGACTCCCCTGGCGATACACCACTGTCACCCCACTGCCCTGTTATCACCGCTTTTAATTTCTCGTTATCGGTGAGATCACTGAGCACTTCGTCGGTGGTGCGGTTCAGGTATTCTGGAAGTAGCCGTTTTCGGGCGAGCTTAAACAGCCGTGCCGGAGCAGTGGGCAGCAACTTCTCGACACTGAGTGCATTCACCGCTTTTCCGACCGTTGCCAGGCGTTCCATATAGGCGTCAATCGCCTCCTCCTCATCGGGGAATCGCGCCTTCAGCGCAGCGACATAGGGCTTCCTGCCTGCCAGAACATCAAATCGCTCTGTGCCGAAAAAGAAGCGATCATAGTTGTCGTCCATGGGCGCCCACTGCAGCTGGCCGTCTGTGATGAAGTCGTACAGTTTGCGAGTCAGGCTCTTGCGACTGCCAACATCACCGATGTAATGAACGCCCACGTCCCACTCGTAACCATTGCGAGCATAACTGTGGGTGAAGCCTCCCGCAGTGTAGTGCTGTTCCAGCACCAGCACCTTCTTGCCCGCTTTCGCCAGACAGGCGGCGCTGGTAAGGCCACCAATACCGGAACCGATCACAATCGCATCGTAAGCCTCATCCAGTCGTCCGGGCCGGTACCTGCGCCCAATTCGGATAGTACTGGGCGCAAGACTCGCCTTGTTCTGCGGCTGCGCAGACCTTTGTTCTGCTTGTCCAATTACTGGCATAACTCTCACTCACGCTCTTAACTTTACAGCGTAAAGTTCGGATTGTACTCACGCATCTTAACAGTGTAAAGTTAATAATCGCTCCCGCTAACGGGATACTGAAACAGCGGGAGCCCCATGACAAAGAGCAACTACCACCACGGCAATCTGCGGGATTCACTGATCGAATCGGCCCACAGTATTCTTGCCGCCGACGGGGTGGAGAGCGTGAGCCTGCGCAATGTTGCGAAACAGACCGGCGTCAGCGCGACCGCCCTGTACAGCCATTTTCATGACAAACGCGAACTGTTAGCCGTACTCGCAACTCAGGGTTTTGAACGCCTGTCAGATTTGATGGTGGTAGAAGCCGGCAAACGCAGTCCTGGCGATCAGCTTGGCGCGCCCGATTTAGCCGGCCTGGCGCTGGGCTATGTAAAGTTTGCGACTGACAACAGTGCGCTGTTTCAGCTGATGTTCGGGCGCGAGGTTGGCAATCTGAAAGACTACCCCTTCCTGCAAGAGGCCGGCGCCAGATGCTATGGACTGATGGCAGACTCAGTGGCGGCCCGGCTGCGTGAGAGCGGGGCACCGGATAGCCCCGCGGTCGCTGCAACTGCAGCGTGGTCGATGGTGCATGGCCTGTCTACGCTGATCAATGATGGCCGCATCAGTGCCCACACCTGCGAGCTCGGCTCTAATGAAGAGTTAGTGCTACAAGCCTGTCGAGCATTTTCGTTTGGCGTTACGAGGGAGCCCTTTTCATAGTGCCGAGCTGGAGCTTTGCAGGGATTGCACCCGCCTGACACATACCCTATAAGGTGTACTGGAAATTCGATAGGCGACAATATGCGCAAAGCTTTCGTTTACTTGCTGGTTCTGGCCGCTGCCGAGGCGGGGGCTGCTGAACGACAGTTGCTCTGGGGCGATACCCACTTACACACCTCGTACTCCTCGGATGCGTATACCAATAACAATCTCACCGGCGATCCGGATATGGCCTATCGCTATGCGCTCGGCATGCCGGTAGTGCACCCCTACCACAGGGCACGCGTGCAGATTGACACGCCGCTGGATTTTCTCGCAGTCACCGATCACGCAGAATTCCTGGGCGAGATTCGCAACATCCACCTCAACGGTGTCGATACCACAGGTCTCGGCCCCTGGGATACGATCAAGGCAACGGTCGCTGGCTACATATTGAACTGGACTATTGACAACGGCGCTGGGCGCGATCTGTTTATGCAAGTCCTGCCTGATCCGGATTTGACGCCCCCGGAAGACGCCGAAGCCAGCAGCCTTGAAGGCAGTGACATCAGTCTTCTGCCCATGCCCAAACAGATTGAGATCGACAGCTGGCGCACCATTACTGAGACCGCCGACAAATACAATCAGCCCGGTGTTTTCACCGCGCTGATCGGTTGGGAATGGAGCTCCCTGCCTGGCGGTGCCAACCTGCACCGGGTGGTGCTAACAGACAGCGATAAAACCGTGGCGCAACAGTACAACCCCTATGGACTCGATGACAGCCCCTATCCCGAGGACCTCTGGGCCTGGCTAGAAACAACCAGCGACAAGACCGGGGCCAGATTCACTGCTATACCGCACAATTCCAATATCTCCAAAGGCTACATGTTTTCCGACACCAGTCTGCGCGGGAAGCCTTTCACAAAAGAGTATGTAGCGCTGCGCAGCAAGTGGGAACGCGTTGCAGAAATCACCCAGACCAAGGGCGACTCCGAAACCCACGCCGCGTTCTCACCGGAAGATGAATTTACCAACTTTGAGGTTTACCCCTATTACATTCAGCGCAAATGGACGCCTTACCAACCGCAGCGTGGCGATTTTCTCAGAGAAGCGCTAAAGCTTGGGATGGAACTGGAACAGAAATTAGGAGAGAACCCGTATCGGCTGGGCGTTATCGGCTCAACCGATTCACACACCGGGCTGTCCTCCGCCGAGGAGGAAAACTTTCACGGCAAACTGGCCACGGATTCCATTCCGGAAAACAAAAATGCCAAGTGGAACGACGATGGCCCGGGTGCCACCGGCTGGGCCATGTCCGCCTCCGGCATGGCGGCCATCTGGGCGCGCAGCAATACCCGGGCCGACATACTGGACGCACTGGAGCGCAGGGAAGTCTATGCCACTACCGGGCCGCGCATTGCCGTGCAGTTTTACGGCGGCGCCGGATTCTCTGAAACGGATCTGGAGACCGAGGATGTGCTCGCCAGCGCTACGTCCAGGGGAGTGCCGATGGGCGGCGAGTTACAGCAGGTCGAAACACCCTCGTTTATTGTACTCGCCACAAAAGACCCCAAGGGCGCCAACCTCGATCGGGTACAAATAGTGAAAGGCTGGCTGGACGATGCGGGACACTCGCAGGAAAAAGTATTTAACGTCGCGTGGTCCGATGAACGGCAATTGAACGCCGCTGGCAAACTGCCGGCCGTGGGCAATACCGTAAACCTCAAAACAGGCGAAGTTGATAATGCTATTGGTGCGGCTGAACTTGCTGCTGTCTGGTCAGACCCGACGTTCGATGCGAGCCAAACGGCATTCTACTACGTCAGGGTGCTACAGATTCCCACCGCACGTCACTCCCTGCTGGATGCTATCGCACTCGGCCTGGAGCACGCCAAAGACCAACCGGATACGATACAGGAACGCGCTTATACGTCCTCTATCTGGTACCGGCCGATGGGGCAGAAGAACGGCTCGGTAAACTAGACCAGGATTCTAGTCTACGCGCTGCAGCTTACGCAAAATACTGGAAAAATCCTGCTGCCCGTTACCGGCCTCCTGATGCTGGCTGTACAGCGCTTTAGCCAACTGCCCCATAGGATTGTCGACGCCACTCTGCTCTGCGATTTCCATCGCTAAGCCCAAATCTTTCACCATCAGGTCTACCATAAAGCCCGGCTTGTAATCGTTGCTGGCGGGCGCTGTTGGCATCACCTCAGGATAGGGGTTGTAGACTTCCAGTGACCAGTTGCGGCCTGAGCTGGCCAACATAATATCGGATAGTACTTTCGGGTCGAGGCCATTGCGCGCACCCATTTCAAGCGCCTCACAAGTGCCAATCATATGGATGGCCAGCAACATATTGTTGCAACCCTTGGCCACCTGCCCCGCGCCAGCCGGTCCGGCGTGAAAGATGTTCTTGCCCATGTCTTTGAGAACTAGCCGGGCTTTCTCAAACGTGGCAGCGTCGCCACCGCACATAAATGCCAGCGTACCCGCAGCTGCCGCAGCAACGCCGCCGGACACGGGAGAGTCCATAAAGCCGATGCCCTTTTCTGCCGCTGCCGCACCGACTTGTCGCGCCGTCGCCGCATCGATGGTGCTGCAATCCAGAATCGTGGTGCTGCCGTCCAGTTTCGACAGCAGGCCGTCATCTCCAAGATAGGTCGCCGCCACGTGCTTGCCCGCCGGCAACATAGAGATCACATAGTCCCTGCCCACAGCCGCCTCAGCTGCGCTGCTCGCAACCGTGGCCCCCGCCGTCTGCAACTGCTCACAAGCCGCCTTCGAAAGATCGAAAACCACCACAGCATGACCGGCCTTGAGCAGGTTTGTGGCCATGGGGCCGCCCATATTGCCAAGACCAATAAACGCTACGTCTGCCATGATTGTCTGTCCTCTAATAAATGCGGTTTACAGATCGGCCAGGGGATTGTTTTCCCATGGCGCGGTGAAAAATGTGTCTAACACCTCGGGCGGCACATCGCGGGACGCGCGATACTGCCACGCCGGATTGCGGTCCTTTTCTATCAACAGCGCTCGCACACCCTCTGCGAATTCCGGGTGTCGCACGATATTCGTCACCAGGAGAATCTCGCCCTGAAAGCACTCCCTTAGAGAGGCGAAGCGCATCTCGCGCAACTGCCGCGAAATCCATAATGCCGCCAGCGATGAGCCGTGTGCCAGACTCTGACTCGCCTTGGCCAACCAGGGATCCTCTGTCTGCAATGACACTATGTTATCGATGATTTCATGAACATCATCGCCATCGCACAAGGTATTAATCACACCCAGGTGAGGCTCCACCTGGCTATCTGGAATATGCGCTTTGCTCTGCTCGGCAAAGGGACGTAACACATGGCGCACCAGCGCGTGATTAGCAGGTGCAGTGCTTGCCCAGCTCTGCTGCAGAAGGCTTTCCAGTGCGTCGGATTTGCGCTCACTCGAAATAAAGCGATCCGCGATACCTGTGTAAATCGCATCCGCGGCATTGATGGAAGCGCCGGTCATGGCGAGGAATTGTCCGGCATGGCCGGGCATATGATTGAGAAACCAGGTGCCGCCCACATCCGGGAACAGCGCAATCGTGACTTCCGGCATCGCGATCCGTGTTTTTTCCGTCACCACGCGATGCGAACACCCCGCCATCACGCCCAGTCCGCCGCCCATCACAATGCCGTGCCCCCAGCAGATGATCGGCTTGGCGTAGGTGAACAAGGTGTAGTTCATGCGATATTCACGCGCGAAGAAATTCTCAGCGTAGTCGCAGGGTCCGCCGGGGGTGCCGACCGCAGATTTGTGCAGCGCTTGTATATCACCACCGGCACAGAAGGCTTTCTCGCCGGCGCCCTCGATAAAAATCGCGGCGATATTGTCATCATCTCGCCAGGCATCAAGTTGCGCTTGCAACAGGTCGACCATTTCCAGGGTGAGCGAGTTCAGGGTCGCCGCAACATTCAGTGTGACGCGACCGAGCTTGCGCAAGCCTGCCGGTAGTTCCTCGAAAAGAATAGGTACTTCAGACATCACAGACCACCCTCAGCTGTTTTTCCACACGGGTTTACGCTTCTCCAGAAACGCATTCACGCCCTCGCTCTGATCCGCCTTGGAAAACAGCTCCACGAACAGGTCGCGCTCGCCTTCCAGGCCATCAGCGATAACCGTATCGCGACCGCTGTGTATCAGCCGTTTGCAGAAAGTCACGGAGGTGGGACTCTGCTCGCCAACCTGCTCCGCCAATGCCAGTGCCCGCGTCAGTGCCTCGCCTTTGGCGACCACTTCCTCCACCAGGCCAATGCGCTCGGCAGTGGCGGCGGTAATCCGCTCGCCGCACAGAATCATACGTTTGGCCCAGCCTTCGCCGACCAACCACGACAAGCGCTGGGTGCCACCGGCACACGGCAACAGTCCCACTTTCGCTTCGGGCAGGGCCATCTGTGCCTGCTCTTCGGCAATGCGAATGTCACAGGCCATCGCCACTTCCAGCCCGCCGCCCATCGCAAAGCCGTTGATGGCTGCGATGGCAACACCGCGAAAGTCAGCCAGCGTTTCAAAGGCCTCGCCAAAATACTGCGCCATCGAGCGCGCCGTGGCGGGATCCCCGTCGGCGAATAACTTGAGATCGGCACCCGCTGAAAAGAACTTCTCACCGGCACCCGTCAGTACCAGCGCGTAGACATTTTTCTCCTCATTCAATTTTTCAACCAGTGCTTTTAGCGCCGGCAGGCTCTCGGCGTCCCAGGTATTGGCGCCCGGATTGTCTATCGTGATGAGGGCGGTATGACCGCGTATTTCCACTTTTAGTTTTTCGGATGTACTTAAACTCATTTGATAACCTCCAACGCTCCATCCATTAACAGTCGACGGGCCACAATCACCCGCATAATTTCGTTAGTCCCCTCCAGAATCTGGTGTACGCGGGTGTCGCGCACATGCCGCTCCATCGGATACTCCTTAATGTAGCCATAGCCGCCAAACAGCTGCAGGGCATCATTACACACAGTAAAACCCACGTCGGTGGCAAAGCGCTTCGCCATGGCGCAGTAGGTCGACGCCTGTGAATCACCCGTGTCCAGTTTGTAGGCGGCCAGACGAATCATCTGCCGCGCCGCCACCAACTCCGTCAACATATCGGCCAACTTGAATTGTGTCGCCTGAAAATCGGCAATCGCGGTGTCAAACTGCTTGCGCTCACGCACGTACGCCGTGGCCTCTTCCAGCGCCTGCTGGGCCGTACCAACACTGCAAGTGGCTATATTGATACGGCCGCCATCCAGGCCTTCCATCGCAATGGCGAAGCCCTGACCTTCCTCGCCCAGACGATTGGCCACAGGCACCCGCACATCATCAAACGTGATGGTGCGCGTCGGCTGCGCGTTCCAGCCCATCTTTTCTTCCTTCTTGCCGTAAGAGACACCGGCCGCATCGGCCGGGATCAGCAGTGCGGAAATACCCTTGGCACCCGCACCCCCGGTGCGCAACATCACAACGAGCACATCCGTTTCACCGGCGCCGGAGATAAAACACTTACTGCCGTTGACGATGTAATCATCGCCGTCGCGGATTGCACTGGTGCGCAAGGAGGCGGCGTCAGAACCGGCTCCCGGCTCTGTCAGGCAATATGATGCAAGCTTTTCTCCCGTCACCAACGCGGGACACCACTGTTCAATGGCCGCATCACCGCAGTACTTGCCGATCATATTGGTGGCCATATTGTGAATGGTAAGAAAGGCGGCGGTGGCAGTACAGCCCATTGCCAATTCCTCGACGATCAAACTGGCATCCAGGCGACCCATGCCGAGGCCGCCGGCGGCTTCGGGGGTATACATCCCCATGAAGCCCAGGTCGCCCGCCTGGCGCAGCGCGTCTTTCGCAAAGCATGCTTCGGCGTCCCACTTCGCAGCATTGGGCGCCAGCACGCCCTGGGAAAATGCGCGGGCACTGGCCACAAACGCTTGCTGGTCTTCCGTCAGGGAAAATTCCATCTCAGGCTCCAGGTTGCGGCTCTAGAATTTACCCATCACGGCACCGAACAATTCCTCGTCGGGCGGTATCACCTTGTTTTGTGCCAGCGGTCTGGAGACCCAGGTCTCGTTGATCAAGTCGCGCCAGGTGATGTTGTGGTTGATGCTATTGCCGCCCCAGGAGCCACAGCCCAGAGAGAAGGTCTGGCGCATGCCGTTCCAGAGATTACCGCTGTTAGAGGCGGACTGTGGCTGATTCACCATGACCCTGGAGGTGCGTGTGGCAAGGGCCAGCTTCAGAATATTCTCGTCGTTATTGGAGTAGATACCACAGCTGTGACCCTGACCCTGGTAGGCCTGGATCCGGTTGGTCATCTCGATCGCTTCATCGATATCCGCCACTTTGTAGAGCGCCATGGTGACCGTAAGTTTTTCGCCGGAGAAAGGGTACTCTGGCCCCGCACCGGTTTCCGGAACGATCAGGAACTGCTTGCCTTCGGGCAGATCGATGCCGGCCTGGCCGGTGATATTGACGGCGGGCTGAGCCACAATGCCCGGATTGAGATGGCCGTCATGCCACAGTACCTGCTGTAACTTCTCCTTGTCCTGACCCTCGATGACATGCCCGCCCTCGTGCTTGAGCTTTTCCAGAAACGCATCGTAAATAGAGGCAAACACCAGCACGGCATTGTCCGAAGAACATGAAGCCGCCAAATCCAGAGTCTTGGAGATACGAATTTTGTCGGCCGCATCATCCAGGTCTGCCGTGTCATCGACCGTGATCACGGCATTGCCGACACCCACACCCAACGCGGGTGTACCGGAAGAGTAGGCGGCACTCACCATCGCCGCTCCACCGGTTGCCAGAATGCGGTCGCACTGGCGCATCAATTCATTGGTCTTGTCCATCGACGGCACATCGATACTCTGCACCAGATCTGCCGGAGCGCCCAGCGCGACTATCGCCTCGCGCATGTAATCGCATATTTTTTTGTTGGTCAGCTTGGCGCGAGGGTGCGGCGCGATAATGATCGCATTGCGCCCCTTCACCGCGGAAATACCTTTGATGACCGGCGTGGCCTCAGGATTGGTAGACGGTGACAGGGCGCCGATAACACCCACCGGTTTGGCGATTTTTACAATATTGCGCTCCCGGTCCTCCTCGATCACACCAACGGATTTGTCGCCGATAATATCCAACAATGTGGCGCGTGTTTTTCGGTGGATCTTCAGGTATTTGCCCTCGTAATTACCAAGCTGGGTTTCCTCCACCGCAAAGCGAGCGATCTCTTCCGAACGATCCTCGCGGGCCACCGCCCACACCATGGCCGTTATCAACTCGTCTACCTGAGCCTGGGTGTAGTTCTCAATTTGCTGCTGGGCTGCGCGCGCGCGCGCCATCATTGCCGCCACTTCTTCGCGCGCTTCAATTAATTCCTGGTTATCTTCCATTGCCGTGTACTCCGCTGTTATTGGTTGGCGTCTGCGTGCACGCTATCAGACTAGCCGATCAAAATCTGAGCGCCAGATTACAGGCACCCAAGCCGCCCTCCAAGGGAGGAAATTGCGTATATTATGGACTATATTGCGATGCAGATGTACTGACTCACATACCGTCCAACAGGGCCACCCCGATGAGCGCACCCTCCCAATGGCCGCTGCCTGAAAATGGCATTCGCTTCCTGACACCGGCCTTTATGCTTAACAAGCTGGCCAGACACCCCCTCACTCAGGAGTGCTACCCCACCGCTATGGGCTTTTATCCCAGCGCCGACCGACACCGCATGGAGCGGCATAGCCACAATGACAACCTGTTGATTTATTGCGTCGACGGTAGAGGTCACGCCGCTACTGAGGGCTGGCGTGGCGCGATCGGGCCCGGTGAAGTATTGCTCCTGCCACAGGGTATTGCCCATCAGTATGAGGCGGACCCCGCTGAGCCGTGGACCATCTACTGGGTACACTACCAGGGCAGCAGCTCGGCCGCCTTCAACCACTACCTGGGCAATCGTGAAGACGGCCCCCCGGCAACCGAAGCGGGCATTTCTCCACAACTGGTCGCACACTTTAGAGGACTCATGGCGGTGCACCGCACCGGCTACAATACCCGCGCCTTTATCAACGCGGCGAATCAACTGCGCCACCTGCTGACCCATATCGGACTGGAGATTCAACGGACCAGAGCGAGCAGACAGGAGAGCTTCAATCTGGAGGCGGTGCAAAATCTCATGCTGGAGCACATCGGGCAGCCACTTGATCTCAATACGCTGGCCGCCGCCGCAAGTCTCTCCAAGTACCACTTCAGCACCAAGTACAAAGGCCTGACCGGCTCCTCTCCCATCAAGCATTTTCTCAATATGAAAATGGAACACGCCTGCCATCTACTGGATTCAAGCCAGCTCAGTGTGAAAGGGGTGGCGGCCGCACTCGGATACGACGATCCGCTCTACTTCTCGCGGCAGTTCAGTAAAACGGTCGGGCTATCCCCGCGCGCCTACCGTCGCTCCGTCCGCAGCTAGACGGGTGGTGGATCTGGCCGCACCAGATCGGGCGATTTGGAGAGATGCTTCATTAGCAGTGCGCGCATCCACTGGTGTGGTGCGCTGCGCGAGGTGCGCGTGTGCCGCATCAGAGACATCTTGCCCCGATTACTGCTATTGGTATTGCGAATCATACGCTGCAGTTCCGCCGGCAATTGCTGGCCGGTGATGCGCTCTTTGTATAGACCACCTTCCTGAAAACCGGCATTGGCTACCAGCAGGGAGTCGGTGTGGTTCAGCACTCCCACCGCGGAGGAAAACTGCGTGGTTTCCAGAACGATATTGCGGTGCACATCGTATTGCCCCAGCACATCATCCACCATGCTGGTGTTCTCCCGCGTCAGGCCGGGAAGATACAGTCGCAGGTGCGGGTAGGCCAGAAAGTCCTCAAGACTCATCTCCTTCGCTGCCAGTGGGTGATCGACGCGCATATAACAGCGCGGTTCGATAGCGGCAATCGGCTCAGCCAGAATATCCCGCTCCGTCTCCAGTGCCAGAAAGGCGGCAAAATCCGCATCGCCCTTTTTAAGGCATTCCTGATAGTTAGGCGGCACTTCGGCCATAATGATTTGCACATTGGGCGCAATGTCAGCCAGTTCCGACATCAAGCCGGGCAACAGTGACTCGCACAAAATGGGTGGCATCAATAACTTGAAGCTACCGGCATACGTCTCCGGGGAAAACGCCGTATCTCCCAGTACATGCTCTATGGTTTCCAGCAGCTTGGGAAGCTCCGCACCCAGTTCCTCAGCGCGCGGCGTCGGCACCAGGCCGTGGGAGGTGCGGGTAAACAATTCGTCCTCGAAGGAGTCGCGCAATTTTTGCAGGGTTTTACTCAACGCGGGCTGGGACACCGACAGGCGCTCGGCGGCGCGCGTAACGTTGCGCTCTTCCAGCAGAATTTGCAGCGCGACCAATAAATTCAAATCTGTACGAATCAACCTGCGTGAAATCATAGTATGCGTCCAGAAATAACTTTTAGTTATAGCCTCACATTAGCAAACTAGCGAGGACAAAGCACCGACAAAGTGCCACCGTGCTCCGCTCGCGGGAACTTCCACAAGCGTGTGCAGGTGTTGTGGCCGAGTCCAACACCACCTGCTACCATGACGGCGTCTGGGCACCCATCCGGGAAATAGACCAAGCCGCCCGAGAACCATTTTGCCTTGAGGATAACAATGCGCAATTCCCTGATTCTGGCCTTTACCCTACTGTCACTGACTCTTGTAGCGTGCAGTGGTGTCAATATCCAACAGACCGGAGCTGACAAGTTCGGCGCCGGCAATTACCACTACTACAAATGGCGCACTGAGCCGCTGCCCACTACCAGCCGCTCCTCTGACCCCGTATACGCCCTCGACCCGGTGATACGACGCGAAGTGGATGCAGACCTGCAGCGCAAGGGCTATGTGCTGGACGAGGCTCGAGCACAGTTTACAGTGGACTATCTCTATGTGAGTGGTATGCAACAGGGCGAGCCCAGCCAACTGGCGAGCAATGTCACGCCCTATCCCAGAGTCACGCCCAACCGCCAGGTAAATCAGGCCACCGTGGACAACGCCATTGCGCTGGGCGGGGTGAAAGAGACCAACAATCTCATCCTGCAGTTCAATGATCTGAGCAGCAATCAGGAGGTGTGGCAGGCCACATTGAGCAAGGTGGTGGAAGACGCCAACAACATTGACACATCCCGCCTCGACCAAAACCTGCAAAAATTTCTGGCACGCGCCCTAAAGTCGTTGCCGCCGGCAGGTCACCAATAGCTACGCCGGATAGACCTCAGGGTTCACACAGTGCGGCATAGCCTGCCCCTGTAATGCCGCCATCGCATTGCGTACGGCAATATCCACCATCTTCGCACGCGTCAGGGTAGTGGCACTGCCGATATGGGGCACAACCACAGCCCTGGGGTGCTGCAACAGAGGGTTGCTCATCGCGACCGGCTCACGCTCAAACACATCCAGCCCCACCGCGTAGAGATGGCCGCTGTCCAGTGCCGCCGCGACTGCCTCTTCATCCACGATGCCCCCCCTGGCGGTATTTACCAATACTGCTCCGGGTTTCATGGTGGCGATTTTGGCCGCATCGAGCAAATTGCGCGTCTCTCTCGCGAGCGCCAGATGCACACTGACAAAATCACTGCGCAGTAGTAACTCCTCGAGGGACACGCTGTCCACACCCCGGACTTCGCGGCCGGAGGGCGTCCAACCGATCACCTTCATGTCAAATCCCACGGCCCGACGCGCCACCGCCTGGCCGATAGCGCCCAGGCCAATGATGCCGAGGGTGCCACCGCTGACATCTTTACCGAGGAAAAAATCCGGCGACCAGCGGGCGTCAGGGCGCCAGTTCCCCGCCCGGATATAGCGATCGCCCTCCGCGACTCGGCGGGCCGCAGCCAGCAACAGGGCGAACGCGGCATCAGCGGTAGTATCAACCAGCACCCCGGGCGTATGGCCAACGGGGATACTTCGCTGGGTCAATGTCGCCACATCGATATGATCAACCCCAACCGACACACTGGAGACGAACTGCAGCTTGGGCATACGCGTCAACAGGGGAGTATCGATCGGGTCTGTCAGCAGACAAATCAGGCCGTGGCACGCTGCCAGCTCCTCGTGTGACAGTGCATCCAACAGCGATTGGGAACCCTTGAGTATTTGCAGATTGCACTGTTTTGACAGCGCCTCAAGTCGCTCGTCGGGCAGCGGCTGTGTGATCACGACATTTTTAAGCATCGTCCTGTGACTCCGGGTATCCACTTGACTAGAGCGACTCCGGGACCAGGCCGGTCCTTGTCACCAATCGCGCCTGCCAGTCACGCAATTGCTCGATCGCGTAGGACTCACCATCGGGCAAATTCCCCCAGACCGGCTGCGGCCAACAGGCATCCTGGGGATGACGTCCGATAATATGCAAATGCATCGCGGATACGATATTGCCCAGACCGGCAAAATTCACCTTGTCGAATCCCAGCCCCTGTTTGATAAACGCCGAGACTGCCACGCATTCCGCCAGCACAATCTGCCGCTGTTCGTCCGGCAGATCCAGAAAATCACACAGCGGCGTTGCCGGCACGAGGATAAACCACGGCAGGGCGGCGTTGCGATTCAGCAGCACGGCCGATGCCGGGAGACGGCCAATAAAGTGGCAGTCCGCCAATAACTGTGGTGGTATCACGCCCCTATCCATAGCATCGCTCCTCGTTCTTGTTCTTGTTTTGGTCAGATCGTCATGCCGCCGTCGACAACGATACATTCACCCGTGGTATAGCTGCTCGCATCCGATACCAGGTAGAGCACCGTACCGGCCATTTCACTGGGCTCTGCGTGTCGACCCATGGGAATCCCCTGCACCGCCATTTGGTAAATATCATCGTTGGTGAACAGCGCGCCCGCAAATTTTGTTTTGGTAAGACCCGGCAATAATGCATTACAGCGTATACCCAGTGGCGCACACTCTTTGGCGAACACTTTTGTCATATTGGCGACCGCCGCCTTGGTGATGGAATAAATGCCCTGCATCGGTCCGGGCTGCAGCGCGTTGATAGAAGCGGTATTGACGATAGCGCCGCCGCCATTGTCGCGCATCAGTTTGCCCGCTTCGATGGACATGAAAAAGTAGCCGCGAATATTCACTTCCACGGTTTTGTTGAACGCACCGAGATCGGTATCCAATACATGACCGAAGTAGGGGTTGGTCGCAGCGTTGTTGACACTGATATCCAGCTTGCCGTGTGTTTTGCGGATGTGCGCAAACAGCTCGGTAATCTGATCCATATTACCCACGTTGCACGCAAAGGCTTCTGCACTTCCACCTGTTGCAACAATGCCCTCGGCCACCGCGGTACAGTCATCAATCTTGCGACTGGAGACGATCACATGCGCGCCCTGCTCAGCCAGAAGTTTGGCAATTTCCTCGCCAATACCGCGACTCGCGCCGCTTACGAGGGCGATTTTGCCGGTCAGATCAAAAAGCTGTGTGGCCATATTGTACGTTCCTGTTTGTTTTACTATTGCTGATTTACGAGGTTAAATATCCCTGTGTCCATCGTGGCGCGGTGCAAATCCCGCCTGCGCTAACCTCCCTGCCAACGCGTTACCTGATCCAGTTCAAGGTCAAACAGGTCGAGTGCGCGACCGACAGTTTGCGTCACTACCTCGTCCAGGGTTTGCGGCCGGGTGTAAAACGCCGGCACCGGTGGCGCGATCACTGCGCCCATTTCCGACAGCTGTGTCATGGTGCGCAAATGGCCGGTATGCAGCGGGGTTTCGCGCACCAGCAGCACCAGTCGTCGACGCTCCTTGAGCACAACATCCGCGGCGCGGGTGAGCAGGGTTGAGGTGACGCCGGTCGCGATCTCCGACATGGTGCGCACCGAGCAGGGCGCAATCAGCATACCGGCGGTGGGGAACGAACCGCTGGCGATAGAGGCACCAACATTGTTGATGGGATGGACTTCGCTGGCCAGAGACTCGAGATCTGCCAGTGACAGCTCCAACTCGTGATGCGCCGTGAGCCTGGCAGATTTACTGATCACCAGATGTGTCTCAACCGCGCAGTCGCGCAGCAGTTGTAGAGCACGCAAGCCATACACAATGCCGGATGCTCCGCTGATCCCTACAATAATGCGCTTGGGCATAGAGCCATCTCCGCTGTTTTAAGTCCCTGCGACTCTACCAGTGTGTGCGCACAAAATCATTTGGCAGGAGGTCGACGAACAGCGGGTTTGGACGAGGGCTTGGCGCCGGGTTTCGCATCGGTCTCACCGCGGTCGCGCGGCGCGGCCCCGGCCTTGCTTTTGGGCTTCCCTTTGTTTTTGTCTTTGCCTTTACCGGGTTTGCGCTTCGTCTCGCCAACAGGTGACGGCTTCGCGGTGGGCTCCAGCTTGGAAATTTGCAACCGCTGACCACTGACCCACACTGATTTCAGGTGTTTAAACAGCTCCTTGGGCATCCCCTCCGGCAGATCTATAATGCTGTGATCATCGAAGATTTCGATTCTGCCGATATGCTCACTGTCGATCTCCGCTTCGTTGGCGATGGCACCGACAATATTGCCGGGCTTAACGCCGTGCGTATTGCCCACTTCAAGACGGAAACGCTCCATACCCGGTTCCAGCTTTTCGGTCTCACGGCGCGCTTTACGCTCCGGTTTGTCTGTTGCTGCTTTTCGCGGTTTATCGTGGGGCTTGTCGTGCGTTTTACTCGCGGTGAATTCCCGCTCTGTTGCGCGTTCCCGGGCAGGTTTACTGGCGCGCGGTCTGGCTCCTCGGTCATCACTGCGTTCGTTTTTCTCAAACGCGGGCGTCGCTTTATCCTGTAACGGCTTCTTCCCCTGTGCCAACGCCCCGAGCGCCGCGGCAATTTCCATTGCCGGCACACCCGTCTCGTTCTCGTACTCTTCTATCAATCTGCGAAAAATCTGTAAATCCGCAGTCTCCAGCGTTTCGGTAATACGCTGTTTGAATTTTCCGACGCGTTTATCCGTCACCTCTTCGACGGTGGGCAGCGCCATTTTCTCGATCGTCTTGCCAGTCGCCTTCTCTATCGCGCCCAGCAGTCGCCGCTCACGATTGGCAGCAAACAAAATGGCATCGCCGGTGCGTCCCGCGCGGCCGGTGCGCCCGATACGGTGAATATAAGACTCCACATCTGCCGGTATATCGTAGTTGATCACGTGGCTAATGCGCTGCACATCCAGGCCGCGCGCCGCCACATCGGTAGCCACCACGATATCCAGCTTGCCATTCTTCAGTTTTTCGACCGTCTGTTCGCGCTGCTTTTGTGGGATATCGCCGTTCAAGGCAGCGACCGAGTAGCCGCGTGCGGCGAGTTTCTCCGCCAACTCGACCGTCAGGATTCGGGTGCGGACAAAGATCAGCATACCGTCGAATTCTTCAACCTCCAGAATTCGCGTCAAGGCATCGAGCTTTTTCATGCCGGCCATCATCCACACACGCTGACGAATCAGTGCCGTGGTCACCGCCTTAACCTCGATCGCGATCTCAACCGGATTGCGCAAATGGCGTTTGGCGATACGACGAATGGCATCTGGCATGGTGGCGGAGAACAGCGCGATCTGGCGCTCCTGCGGCGTCTGGTCCAGAATCCATTGCACATCGTCGATGAAGCCCATACGCAGCATTTCGTCGGCTTCGTCCAGCACCAGCGTTTGCAGCCCCGTCAACACCAGCGAACCGCGGCGCATATGATCCATGACCCGGCCCGGGGTGCCCACCACTACGTGCACGCCGCGCTGCAGCTGGCGAAACTGGCCGCTGTAGTCAGAACCGCCATAGATGGGCAGCACATGAAAACCCGGTAAATGCCGTGCATACTTTTGAATGGCCTCGGCAACCTGTATTGCCAATTCCCGCGTTGGCGCCAAGACCAGCACCTGCGGCAGCTTTTTCTTCAGATCCAGTCGCGCGAGTATGGGCAGCGCAAACGCTGCTGTCTTGCCGGTACCGGTCTGCGCCTGGCCCAGTACATCAACGCCTTCCAGCATGTGGGGAATGATTCGGGCCTGAATGGGTGAAGGGGTTTCGTAACCCACGTCGTTCAGCGCCTGTTGTATGGGGGCGGGCAAGTCCAGCTGTGCAAAACTGGTTACCGCTTCGGAAGAAGACATGTTGCGACCTTGAAGAGTTGAGAGGGACCCCCTGCTGCAGGCGGCGGGAGATTATACAGGGATTTTCAGGAGCTGTCCGGTCAACACTGACGCTTATGACGTGAACACTTACTAACTTTTCGCAGGCGCATTACCGCCAGGATATGGCGGCCGCGGCCCACGCTGTCCCGGAACTACCGAGCAGACAGCTCCTCCAGCATGGCTTTCATTTTGGCGTGCAGCAAATTCACAGCTTTCAGGGGGCGTACCATCACCTTGAATTCGGTTATCTTGCCCGCGTCATCGAAGGTCATGATATCCACCCCGTTCACCACAATACCGTCCACTTCGCAGGTGAACTCCAGCACCGCGTGCTGTGGTGTGACAATCTCCTTCACATACTGAAAGCTCTCATTGAATACATTCAGTGCGGCCGTGAGGTAAATCGTGGTTAGCTCACGCCCCTCCTGTGGCGTGTGCACGATGGGAGAGAGGAACACGCAGTCCTCAGCCAACACTTCGCCGAGGCGTCCAAGATCGTGTGTGCGCAGCATTTCATGCCACAGTTTCAAGGTGTTCATTGCGATGATTCCCTGCCGGTCAGACGGCGTTAAAGGTCTGCTTCCTGCACAAATTCCTGTTCGATTTTTTGTTGCAGTTCGTATCTCGTGACACCCGTACTTTTTTGCGTTTCTCGCAGGCGCTGCTGGTGACGCCCTTTTCGATAAAACTTCACCAGTTGCGTGAAGCGCCCGGCTTCGGATTCTCCCGCGATCAACTCTTCGATAAACGCAATATCAATCCCCACACGATAGGCAATACGGCTGGGCCGGATCTTGTGCGCGTGAAATTCGGCCACGATATGAATTTGCTGCTCCCGCGAGTGTGTACACTCACGGGAGTAGCCGTAGGGTGGCGACGGAGTGCGGGGGTCGCAGTATGTATTATCCAGATTCATGTGCAATTAATACCAGCTCATTCACCCAATGCCAAGTCCAACGCTCTCGCATACGGCATTGGCCATAAATGACCCCCGAATCTGTTTAATATTTGGCCAATGGAGGTCTATACTTGTCGACTATCATCGCACCCCCGATTAGCACTAACCGTGAGGATCTGATCATGAACGCACCCGAGCAACTAGCCAGTCAAAGCGATATTGAACAGCGCATGCAAGCCACACTTGAAGCGCAGCGTGAGGATTATTTAAAGGAGGGTGTCGTATCCGTCGAAACGCGCATCGATCGCCTGCAGCGGGGCGTCGACGTATTGATCAAGCACAATGCCAAAATTGTTGACGCACTCAACTCCGACTTTACCTGCCGCCCCCGCGAAGTGACCCTGCTCACCGACGTCGGTGCGGGCATCGCGCCGATGAAACATGCCATCAAGCATGTACGCAGCTGGATGAAATCGGAAAAGCGCCCCACCATGTTCCCCTTCAATCTGCTGGGTGGCCGATCGCGTATCGAATACCAGCCACTGGGTGTCGTCGGCATCATCGCGCCGTGGAATTTTCCGATCAACATGGTGTTTGCCCCGCTGGCGGGTGTACTGGCCGCGGGTAACCGCGCCATGATCAAACCCTCGGAGTTCACCCCCGCGACCTCCGCACTGCTGGCCGAAATGATCGCCGAGGCCTACGATCCCAAGGAAGTCGCCATATTCGATGGTGGGCCAGAAGTCGGACAGGCTTTTTCCAGCTTGCCCTTCGACCATATGATCTTTACCGGCGCAACCTCTATCGCGCGCCACATCCTCACAGCAGCCGCGCGCAATCTGGTGCCAGTCACACTGGAACTGGGCGGCAAATCACCCGTGGTTATCTCGCGCAGCGCTGATATCGAAAAAAGTGTGGGTCGCATTATGGTGGGCAAGACCATGAATGCGGGGCAGATTTGCCTGGCACCTGATTACCTGCTGGTGCCCGAGGAAAAACTGCATGAAGTCATTGCGGCCGCGCAAAAGGCCGTCGCGCAGATGTACCCAAAACTGCTGGACAACCCGCAGTACACCTCGGTCATTAACGAGAGACACTACCAGCGCCTCAACGGCTACCTCGCAGAGGCGAGTGAGCGCGGGCAGAAAATCATTCCCCTCAACCCCGCCAGTGAAGACTTTAGTGCGCAACAGGGCACACTGAAAATACCACCCACACTGATTCCGGAGCCTGCGGATGACCTGCGCATGATGGAAGAGGAACTGTTTGGACCGCTGCTGCCCATTCGCACGTACAGCAATTTTGAGGAGACCATCAGTTATATCAACAGCAAACCGCGCCCCCTCGCCGCGTATTACTTTGGCGAAGACAAGCAAGAGGAAGCCGCGTTGATAAACCGCACGACTTCCGGCGGAATGTGCATCAATGACGTGGTTATGCAGGTCGCACAGGAAGACCTGCCCTTCGGTGGCGTAGGTCCCAGCGGCATGGGCTCTTACCACGGCCTCAAGGGCTTCCAAACGTTCAGCCACGCCAAATCGATCTATCGCCAGACCAGCTTTAACATCGCAAAGCTGGGCGGCATGCTGCCACCTTACGGCAAGGCCACCGAGAGCACGATCAAAATGCAGCTGAAGAAGTAGCGCGGCGTATTACGCGACTGACTGCTTGATGAACGAGATGAAAGGCAAAGAGAGTATGCGACGAATTTTGATCATCAGCAGTCTGCTGCTACTGGGTGCATGCAGTACTGAACCAGGCAGCGAGAAATGGTGCGAGCATAAAAAAGAACAATCCAAGAGCGAGTGGAGTAGCTCGGATGCAATCACGTTTGCCGGTCACTGCCTGCTGGATGGCAGTGCCATCGGCTCTAAAGAGTGGTGCGAGGCTTTATCCGAGCAGCCCAAGGGCGAGTGGTCAGCCAATGAAACTGCGAGCTACGCCAAACACTGCATTATTTAGCAGGCTGGATTAGCAGCGTAGGAATTCCCAGGCTATGGCTCTTAAGCGTCGCCACGCGGGTGCCCGGCTTTCTACCCTCACGAATCGCTGACGTCGAAACGCCGCGCTCTGCCAACGTCCGGACAAAACTGTCCAGGTTCTGGCACTGGAAGGCCAACCCCCAGAAAGCGGTGACGGCGGTTTGATCGCCAGCAGACTCAATCACTTCCAGGGTCATTTTCCCCGCCCGGAAGAACAGCATGCGCCCTCCCCATTGCGGCGCAATCTTATCCAGTGCGAGGCGAACTCCCAGCTCTGCGCCAAATAAGTCTATGCATGCCTGGGCATCGTCTGTGCGCAATACTACGTGATCCACACACAGCTCGGCGCACTGCGCTGCAGCGTGCAGCCGACGAAACTCGGCTGTAGCGCTGCCGTCACACAAACGGATATCAATATTCAATGTGTTCGATACCGGCATTTCACCCCGGCTAGCGGTGGGCGAACTGAATACAAGGCCCCGCACCCGCGC
This sequence comes from Halioglobus sp., assembly GCA_037969215.1. GTDB lineage: Bacteria > Pseudomonadota > Gammaproteobacteria > Pseudomonadales > Halieaceae > Marimicrobium. The sequence goes on along the minus strand of JBBKWY010000186.1, from coordinate 142,259 downwards.
TTCATCCACAGTGCTCTGAACCAGCTCGACTACCGTATTGGACAGCCCCCACCAGGCCGAGGGCTTTTCATCCAGAGAGTCGATTAAGCACGATGCCTTCCCCAACAACAGCTGGTACTGCTCGATAGCCGCCGGTAGATCCGGCACAGCTAACACGATTCGGTCAAACTTGTCGGCCATCTTGTGCCCCCTGATAGTGGTCGCATACATTGCATGATAAAAGGTTTTGGCATCCTTGCCGATGAGACTTACACTGGTAGCGCTTAACTACGCTTTCGTCCCGACCGGGCTGATCAACATAACATCTCGCCTTTATAACTTCAGCGAGCCCACAATCAATCTACCGGAGAAATTCTGATGACAAGAAAGATCAAACACATTCTACTGGCAGGCGTTATAGCGCTTCTGGGAGTACTGCCATTCCAGGCCATCGCGGATGACACGCTGGAACGCGTCGTCGATTTCGAGGTGCTCAAAGTAGGTATGTCCGGCAATCAACCGCCGATGACGATGACAACGCGCGAAGGCGGCCTCATGGGTTTCGACGTAGACCTGGCCCAAGCACTGGCCATGGCGATGAATGTAAAACTGGAAATCAAGACCATTCCCTTCGGCGGACTCCTGAAAGCACTGGAAGAAGACGAGATTGACATGATACTTTCAAATATGTCGATAACCCCTGCACGCACTGAGCAGGTCTCTTTTGTCGGCCCCTATATGATGTCCGGGATGTCTATCCTGACCAAAAGCGATTTGCTGGGGACTATCACCTCCGCCGAGGAATTTAATCGCGAAAACCTCAAACTACTCGCCCTGAAAAACTCCACCCACGCCAACTTCATCAAGACGATCGCGCCTGATGCCACGCTCATCGAGTTTGGCAGCTATGACGAAGGCGTGGCCATGTTGATCGATGGCAAGGCGGACGCGATGGTGGCAGATATGACTCAGTGCATCCTGGCGGTAATGCGATACCCCGACTCAGGTCTGACGACGCTGGAGAAACCCCTGACGGTAGAACCTATCGGAATCGCTGTCAGCAAGGACGATCCACAGTTTTTTAATCTGGTGGATAACTACCTGACTGCCTATGAGAAAACCGGCGTATTGAACCAGCTGCGAAAAAAATGGTTTGAAGATGATGCCTGGATAGCTGCACTGCCCTAGCCATTGGGTTGTACTGTCATTATTAAAGAGGGCGGGGATCATCAATCCCGCCCTCTTTTTGATTCTGGCACGACATCAGCATCACTGCACGAGGTACCGCTGTCACTATGAGCACCAGGAATCGACCAATTGTTATCGCGCATCGCGGTGCCAGTGGCTATTTGCCGGAGCACTCACTCGCGGCCAAGGCGCTGGCCCATGCCATGGGTGCCAACTTTCTCGAACAGGATGTGGTGCTGACCAGAGATGGCACGGCCATTGTGCTTCACGACATCCACCTCGACAGCACCACAGATGTGGCTCAGCGGTTTCCCGACCGCGCCCGCAGTGACGGGCGGTTCTACGCCATCGATTTCGATCTGTCGGAAATCCGCCAACTGCGCCTGCACGAGCGCACCCACCTCGATGCAGAGCGACGGGGAAGCGCCGTGTACCCGCAGCGCTTCCCCGTCGAGCACGCCCTGTTTCACATCCCCACCCTGGCCGAGGAAGTGGCCATGCTCGCCGGGCTCGACCGCAGCCGCGGCTGCCGCACGGGCTTGTACGTGGAACTGAAATCGCCCCACTGGCATCGCAAACAGGGCCTGGACCTGTCAGCCGCCGTGCTGGAAGTGCTGGAACAAAGCGGTTACTCAGACCGCCCCGAGCAGGTGTATCTGCAATGCTTCGATGACCAGACATTGCAGCAATTGCACCGCGAACTTAAGACGCCACTGCCGATGATTCAACTCATTGGCGAGAACGGCTGGGGCGAAGACAGCGCAGTGGACTACGACTATCTCCGAACGCCCGCGGGACTGGACTATATCGCCAGTTATGCCCAGGGCATCGGTCCCTTTCTAGCCCATATTTATCTCGGTAAGACGGCGTCCGGTCGCGCCCAGCTAAGCCCACTAGTGGAGCTTGCACAGTCGCGTGGCCTGCAAGTTCACCCCTACACCTTCAGACGCGACGAGTTACCTGGGGATATCGGCAGTTTCGAGGAGCTGCTGGATATCTTCCTCGGCCAGGCCGGGGTCGACGGGTTGTTCACAGATTTTCCCGATCTCGTGGTCGAGTACCTGAATCGAGCGGAGGCGGGCGGATGAAGCTAAGCGATATGACGTACACTGGCGAGTTACTGGCTAACAGGGCATTATCCACATCATCGCCAATCCAACAGCCTGCAGTTCTGGGATTGCAGCGTCATCTACAACGGAAATCAGTGTGAACCCAAAACTTATCAGACGAACCAAGATAGTCGCCACCATTGGCCCCGCCAGTGAATCCGACGACATGATAGCCAAATTGATCGGCGCAGGGGTTAATGTCTTCCGCCTGAATTTCAGCCATGGCACCGCCGAGCATCATGTTCTGGTCGCCGCTCGAATTCGCAAGCAGGCCAGTATTGCCGGCCTGTATGTAGGTATCATGGCCGATTTACAGGGTCCCAAGATACGTATTGGCAGTTTTCGCAATGACTCTGTCGAGATTTCCAGCGGCGACCGCTTCCGCCTGGATCTCACTCTGGGCGACGGCGAGGGTGATTTTCGCGGTGTAGGTCTGGAGTACGAGGCCCTGTGCAGCAGCGTAGTGAGGGGAGATACCCTGCTGCTGGACGACGGCCGCATTCGGTTGCGCGTGGATGATGTCGAAGCCACCGCGGTGGACTGTACCGTGCTTATCGGTGGCAAACTCGGCTCACGCAAGGGCATTAACCGTCTCGGGGGCGGCCTCGCCGCACCCGCACTGACCGCCAAGGATCTTACCGATATCGACAGCTTGAGTGCGCTCAAGCCAGACTTTGTCGCGGTGTCTTTCGTCTCCACCGCCGAGGATATCTTCCAAACCAGACGATTGCTGCTGCAACACCAACTGCAACCAGCAATCATCGCCAAGATAGAACGGGCCGAAGTCGTCGCTGACGAGGATATACTCAACGGCATCGTGTTGGCCTCGGACGGCGTTATGGTCGCCCGCGGCGACCTCGGCGTCGAGGTCGGCGATGCCCAACTGATTGGCATCCAGAAAGCGCTTATCTCCCAGGCGCGCACTATGGATCGGGTCGTGATCACCGCAACCCAGATGATGGAGTCCATGATTAACAGCTCCATGCCCACTCGGGCAGAGGTATTCGATGTCGCTAACGCGGTACTCGATGGCACTGACGCGGTCATGTTATCGGCAGAAACAGCCGTCGGTAATTATCCGGTGGAAGTCGTCCAGGCTATGGCCGATGCGGCGCTGGGCGCAGAGCGCCAGCCACTCGCCAGGACATCCACGTTTCGTCTCAATAGAGCCTTTGCAGATGCCCAGGATGCGATAGCCATGTCGGCAATTTACGCAGCCAATCACCTCGATAGCGTACGCGGTATCGCCTGCCTCACCGAGTCTGGCACCACCCCGCGATTGATGTCTCGCCTGAGTTCCGGCCTGCCCATCTTCGCATTGAGCAACCTTAGCGAAACATTACAAAAGCTCTGTCTGTGCCGCGGCGTGGTACCACTCTTTTTCGATGCCGCCGCCTTTGACGAAGATTGTATCGATGCCCGAGTGATAGAATTCTTGTTGGACGGAAGTTACCTGCAAAAAGGCGATTCCATCATCCTCACCAAAGGTGAGCGCATCGGCACTGCCGGCTCAACCAATATCATGAAAATTCTACCCGTTCTCTAAGCCGGTGCCCGTGTCCCAACTCCTCAGCACTCGCCTCGTGGCGGATATTGGTGGCACCAATAGCCGCCTTGCCCTGTACGACCCGATCACCAATGAGCTGCGGGCACTGCGCACCTATATCAACCGGGAGTATGCGCAGTTCGAAGATGTCGTACACGAATGGTGGGGCGCGCTGTCCGAACCCGGTCCCACCGATTGTTGCCTGGCAATAGCAGCGCCACCCTTCAGCGATCGTGTGACCATGCTCAATATTGACTGGTCTTTCTCCTTACAGGATCTGGCGAAGCGCTTTGGCTTTTCCCAGCTTCGCGGTATTAATGACTTTGAAGGTAACGCCCATGCGTTACCTTATCTCACCGCCAGCGACCTCACGGCACTGCACCGGGGCAATACCTCCGGCGGCAAGCTGGCAACAGTTGGCCCAGGCACCGGCCTGGGTGGCGCGACCCTGAGTTGGCCAGGGGGGAAGCCGGTCGCCAGCGCCAGCGAACCCGGGCACATGGGACTGACGCCCGCCACGCAATTGGAGTTGGACCTATTTCGTCATTTGTTACCTGAGACCGGCGAAGTCTACGCAGAATATCTGGTGTCAGGGCCGGGGTTGCAGCGCTTGTATCAGGCCATTGGCGCCATTCAGGGCCGCGAGATCCTGCCGTTATCGCCAGTGGAAATCTCAGCGCGGGCTCAAAGCCGGGAATGTGAGCACTGCACGCTGACCCTCAATACGTTCTGCGCCCTGTTGGGATCGGTATGTGGTGACTATGTCCTCGCAAATGGTGCCTACGGCGGACTGTATCTGGCGGGGGGCTTCCTGCCGGGCATGATCGCATTCCTGCAACAAAGCACTTTCGTGCAGCGTTTTCAGCAGAAGGGTAAGATGCGCGCGCATCTCGATCAGGTACCGCTGTTCGTAATCACCAGTGACAAAACCGGACTGCTGGGTGCCGCACATGCGCCAATCTATCCGGTTGAAAGCGCAGGGTAGAAACCAAAAACCGACGATTATCCTCCTCACATATGACCCAAATTGTTCAGAAAATAGTTTGCCGGCGTCCCTGTAAATCGCCAATTATGGTGCTACACTCAAGGTGCTGAGTGGATTCAGCAGTATTTATGCTCACGATCGAAGTCGACGTTTCATCAAGATAATCGGTGCGTAAACCATAAATAACACTATAAATGAAAAGGTGCCTGGACATGGCGCCGCTCGCTATACAGGTAAACTTTATGTCTAAGACAACTGGTACTGTTAAATGGTTTAACGAAACCAAAGGATTTGGCTTTATCGAGCGTGAAGATGGCCCCGATGTGTTCGTTCATTTTAGCTCCATCCAGGGCGATGGTTTCAAAACTTTGGCCGATGGTCAAAAGGTTGAATTCAACGTCACGGATGGTCAGAAAGGCCCACAAGCAGAGAATGTGGTTCCGGTATAAGTTCGCGTAATAAAAAAAGGGAGCTGTAGTAGCTCCCTTTTTTATCGATTAGCTTAACGCAATTTGCGGCCGACCCAGTTCGGTCGTGGGCTACAACTCATCCCGCAGCTTGCGGCTCGGCCTTATCACCTTCAGCCTGCTCTGCTGACGCATCCTGCTTTGTCGTGTCTTTTCCTGCAGCGTCTTCTGGCGCATCCTCAACGTTAACTTCAGGCTCGCTCTCAGCGGCTTCACTGTCTGCTTCGCCTTCGTCCTCCTGCAGGGATTTTTGACGCGCTAACTCGGAATCCATGTAACCGATCCACTGTTCAGCATACGCCGCTGAGCGCTCATCACGGGCGGCCGCAGTGAAGGCTTCGCGCGCCTTCTCATACTGATTGGTATTGAAATAAGCCATGCCGAGCACCAGACGCGCAGTATCAGCTCGCTTGACTCCACCTCGCGACAGGCCTTTGTTAATGGCCGTAATCGCTTTGTTGAAATCATCATTATCGAGGTAGATATTACCGAGGCGCGCATACAATTCGCCCGCACTTGACTTGGCGGCAGCCTCTTCCATCGCGGGAATCGCCTTATCCAATTCCTGCGCTTGTCGCCAGGCATTGCCCGTCAGTTCCCAATTCTTCGATTTGCCCTCAATGGTTTTATTGCCAAGCCCCTTGTCCATCACCTTGGCTGCTTTATAGGGAACGTCCGCGTTCAGGTACAAATACGCCATTGTTACCTGCTCATTGTCCTTATCCAACATGCTCTGCATGTAGGCCGTTTCCATCGCAGCCAGTTGCTGACTTGTCTTGTCCTGCTCACCGTACATATGCGAGATCTGTACCCAATATTCCTTCTTGGGGTAGTACTTGAGCAGTTCTTCGAGCACGGCAACAGTATTTTTGACATCGTTCTTCTCGAAATAGAGGAAACGCGCCAGGTTGTACCACTGCTCTTTGGGCACCTTGTCGGCGGCCTTGCTCATGGCAATCGCTTTATCAACATTGACCAACGCCTGGTCATAGTTCTTAACCTGATAGTAGCCCTGCGCCAGCAATATATAAGCATTGGCATTAGGGGTTTCGGTCATAGCGAACCATTTAAGCAGGGCATCGATACCCTTCTGCCACTGCTCCTGTATGAAATACAACTGGGCAATAGTAAAGCGTGTATTGATTTCCATCGCCAGCGGGATATCTGCCTGAGAGACCACCTTTTCGTAGGATCTCAGCGCTCCGGCGTAATCTTCCTTGGAGTACTGAATAAAGGCGTACAGATTGTAGACATTTGCCAGCTCATAGCTGTTCAGCGCCTTACTGCCACTGTTTGCGATCATTTCATCGAGAATGGCTTTTGCCGTGCCGAGATTTTTGGCCTCGGCGGCAACTTGTGCTTCGGAAAGCTTTTCGTAAACAGCGTTACGCAGCGCAGGCGTGCGGCGCGTTTCCCGCTCATCTTTCTTGCCCGCCTCCTGTGCAAAGGCTGCAGACATCGGGCGCAATTCAGTACTAAGCTGCAGTTGCGTCACTGCCACCTGAGTGGCAAGTACGGGTACAGCCAGTAAGGTAGCGCGTATCCAGGTACTGGGTTTAAACCTATTCATAGCGCGACAACCGTCTAATCTTCCAACTCGTAGGTGAACTTGTTCTGTACGCCAGGAACCTCAATGGGCTCGCCGTCGATGACACGTGGCTTATACTTAAACTTGTGCGCGGCCTTCACGGATGCATCATCAAACACGCCGCTGGGCTGACAGTCTACTGCTCTCGGATCACGAATAGCGCCCGAGGTAGTCACCGTATACTCGACAATGCAATAGCCCGAGATACCGCGGCTCTGGGCACGTCTGGGATAAATGGGCGCCACCTTAACAATCGGCAGATACTCACCATCACCTGTGGACATACCAGAGCTTTCAATAGAGATATCAACCTGGGTCTGCGGTGCAATATTCACCACGTCCATGTCCATATCCATGTCGACATCAGGCGTGTCGAGATCGGGTGGCGGCTCATCTGGCTCGTCTACCTTATCCGGCTTCTGCTCGATCTTTGTCTCGATTTCTCGCTCTGGCATAAAAGGGTCCGCGAGCTTGATCTGCTGTTTATCATCGATCTTCGTATCAGCTGTAGCGATCAGATACTGCATAATGAAAAACAGACCACCCGCTACCGGGATCGCCAGCAAGCCACCGATAATGAGTCTGAATATATTGCGATTCATAGTGGTTTACTTATCGTCGGTAGCCAGAGATACATCGTAGACCCCGGCCTCGCGAGCCGCGTCCAGCACACCTGCAACTGTTTCTGTATTGGACTCGTTGTCCGCCTGAATAACGACTGCGCCTTTCGGGTTCTCGGCATGAAGTCGCTCTATATTTGCGCGCACCGCGCTCACATCAATGCGGCGCTTATCCATCCATATTTCGTTAGTCGCTGTGATGGCGACCAGAATATTGACGTTTTCCTTGGGCTGCGATGTCGACGCCTCAGGGCGGTTCACTTCAACACCCGCCTCCTTGATAAAGGACGCGGTGACAATGAAGAAGATCAACATGATGAAAACGACGTCCAGCATGGGCGTCAAATCAATCTGGGCCTCATCTTCGGCAACTGCTCTCTGATTCCTGCGCATTACAATCGCTCTCTTAATGATCCGTCGTGAGGTTGTCTGCCAGGAATTCGCTTTCGCGCTGGGCAACCCGGGTTATATACGTGTTGGCAAACACGCCAGAAATCGCGGCTACCATGCCAGCCATGGTAGGTATCGTCGCCTGCGATACGCCACCTGCCATAGACTTGGCATCGCCACCTCCGGTGACCGCCATAATATTGAACACTTCAATCATGCCCCACACTGTGCCAAGCAAACCGAATAGCGGGCACAGCGCAACCAACGTCTTTATGGTCGGCATGTTCTGCTGGATCAGCAGGCGGGACTGCGAGAGCATCATCAGGCGAATCTGTTTCGCGTTCCAGGATTTGCGCTCAGTGCGCCCTTCCCAGCTGCTGATCGTGCGCGAAACATCTGTCTTCCAGCCGGTTTTGAAATACCAGATACGCTCGAAGATCAATGTCCACATCACGAATAGCAGCACCGCAATGGCATACAGAACTGGACCTCCCATATCCATAAACCGGGAAACCGCCTCATACGCACTATCTAACCAGTACATATCATTTCCTCGAGCTGGCTTCAGTGTGCTCGGCTATGATCCCGGTCGTCTGTTCGTTCAGTATGTGGAGTATGCGCTGAGCTCGTCCATTCACGATGGTATGCAACAGTACCACCGGAATCGCAACCAACAGGCCGAGTACCGTAGTAATCAAGGCACCGGAAATACCGCCAGCCATCGCCTTGGGATCACCTGCACCGAAGATGGTGATCGCCTGGAAGGTAACAATCATGCCGGTAACTGTACCCAACAGACCCATCAGCGGGGCGATGGCGGCAATAATTTTCAGCAGCGTAAGTCCACTTTCCAGCCTCGGCGTCTCGCGGAGTATACCCTCGGACAGCTTCAGTTCCAGCGTCTCGGAATCCATTGATGGATTGTCCTCGTGGATTTTCAACACACGGCCCAAGGGGTTGTTCACATTGGCCTTGTCGCTCTTGAGCTGGCTATTCACCTTGGAACTGACACCCATGAGAACGATCAGACGCCATATCGCCAGCAGGAAGGCAAACACACCCACTGCGGTAATCGCATAACCGATATAACCACCCTGATGCCAGCGCTCTTCCAGATTGGGGCTGTTAATCAGCGCCGCCAGGAAAGAGCCGCCGCTGGGACCGGTGGGATCGATACCGAACCGGTGCAAACCTTCGGTGGCAGCAGCCAGGTCGCTGGCCCATCCAATGTAGGGACCGGAGGGCTGGCGGGCCAACTCTTCCAGCGTGCCCTTCTCTGGCACATATTGCAGGTATTGGCCCGATTCAGTCACCGCGTTAAATGTTCCCACCCTGACGACTTTCTGTTCGGCTTTGTCGCCATTGGGCGCAGCCACTTCGGCAGTGAACGAAACCACCTTGCCTGACTCTACCATTTCGCGATTCAGTTCATACCAAACCCGCTCAATTTCCTCGATGCTGGGCAACTCGTCAGAGGTGCTCATCTTTTTAATCAGGTCTTTCAGGAATACTTCCCGGCCCGGGTATTGGGCACTGATCAGCGAGAAATCCATGTTGGTTGACAGGTCGCCGGCGGTGGACGTCAAGTGCCCGAACAGTTCCACCAGGGTGCCCAACTTTTCTTTCAACTGCGTCTGTTTGGCCGCAACCAGCAGCTCATTCGCCTCAAAGGCGTCTTCCAGCTGCGAACTCAACTCTTCCTGACGCGTGCGTTCGGCCTCTGCTTTTTGTAACTCAGCAGCCTGGTTTGCCTTGTCTTTGGCGAAACGCTGTTCTCTGGCAGCATTCTCTCTGGACTCTGTTACCTGCCCCTGCTTGACGAAACCCAGCAGCTGATCCAGCGTCTTCGCTTCCTGGGCCATTGCCGACCCAGCAGAAAGGGCCAAGACGCCAACCAGACCAATCGCGGCGGCTTTTACACTGTTAATGCTCATTATTTAGCCTCCGGTGCTGGGACTGGCATATTCATCAAATCGATTGAAGCCTCTTTGCGCGCGATGCGCAGGCCTTTCATAATGGCGTTGCGATATTCACCCCTGTCCAGTGCGACCCAACTGCGGGAAGCCTGGTCCCAGGCGCCGGAAATTTCAGTGTCGGTAGTCTGGTACAGCAGCGCCACACGCCCCACTCGCAGGAAATTGACGTCGCGCTCCACACCGTCGATATCTACATTACCCTTGTAGGCGTCTATCTTTCGGCCGTACTCATTCTCAATCTTGTAAGCCTCCAGAACCTGGCGGAACTTCTCTGCCACTGTGACATCAGATCGGTCCAGGTTAGCGCGCAAAAATGCGATACGCTGCTCGCGCTCCTTCTGGTGGAAGGGGACGTCCAGCTCCACGAACTTCTCCAACCCATCAATCATTCTGATAATGAGCGGCGTCATCTGACGGGATACGATCGTCACCTGATCGATGGAGGCATCAAATTTGGTAATGCGCGCCACTTGATTGTCGATCTGGCGCTGCAGTCGCGCGTTGTAAACCTTAAGGCCATCAACCTGCTTATTCACAGTCTTGTAGTCAGACAGCAAATCGCGAGTTTCATCCGCCAGTTTATCTATTTTCACCTGTGAACTGCGCGCGGCGTCATTTTTGGATTTGCCCACCGCGAGGATGGAATCCAGAGTGCTGGCTTGTACGGCCGCCACAGTACCCCCAAGGGTACTTGAGACTACCAGTACAGCGATCAATACTTCTTTCAATCGATGCATAGTCATGGGAATTGCGTTTCCTATAATCCAACAGAGTAATTCAAGGCTACAAGATAGCCCAGATTCATACATATCTATAGATGAAAATCTGGTGCCGATGAACCGAGGGTGCAAATCTAAACCATGTGTGGGTAAATTTTCAATGAATGACGCAGACATTTTTTTAACCCCTTGTATATGGGTATATTCGTTACACTTTAGATGAAGGATTTATTTCAGGGTAACAGTCGCACACCTGTGACAAGGGTATCCAATATTCGAGCACGCTGATAACGCGCGATCAAAACTCAGACACTATCGCGGTGCACGCTCATAGCAGACAAAACTGTATTCGTAGGGATTAGGGGGCGTCGCGACGCGATGCTCACGACTGGCTTCCCGCCAGAACTGCCAATCGATATCACACAGTACAGCGTCGCCATCCACGCGGGCGTGGACCTCGGTGATGTACAGCGTGTCCGCTACAGGAATAGCCGCTGCATAGATCTCGGCGCCACCGATCACCATCACTTCCTCCGCACCGTCGCGCTCTGCAATTTCACCGGCCACTACCAGCGCCTCATCCACAGAACGCACCACCTCAACGCCTGCGGCGTGAAATTGCGGATTGCGTGAGATGACGATATTGGCGCGCCCCGGCAGCGGCGTGCCTATCGACTCATAGGTCTTGCGGCCCATCACCACAGGCTTACCCATCGTGATGCGCTTGAAGTGCTGCATATCCTCAGAGAGCTTCCACGGCATGGTGTTGTCTTTGCCGATTACGCCGTTTTCGGCAACCGCAACTATAATCGCCAGGCGGGTCATAGCGAAACGCCTGCGCTCACACTGCTACCGGGGCAGAAATATGGGCGTGCGGGTGGTAATCAAGCAACTCGAAATCTTCGAAGCGGTAGTCGTAAATGGTGTCTGGACGCCGCAGGAGTTTAATACTCGGAAGCGGCCGTGGCTCACGCCCCAGCTGACGATCCACCTGCTCCAGATGATTGCTGTAGATGTGGGAATCCCCGGTGCATATGATTATTTCACCCGGCTCAAGATCACATTGCTGCGCCAGCATCAGCGTCAGCAGTGCCAGACTCGCCGTGTTGTAGGGCAAACCCAGGAAGGAATCACTGGAGCGAATCATCAACTGGGCAGAGAGCCGGCCCTGCGCCACGTAAAACTGGTACAGCAAGTGACAAGGCGGCAGCGCCATGCGGCCTGCCTTGACATTCTCCTGTGGACTCATGCGCTCATCCGGCAGGTACTCCACGTTCCAGGCGTGGAACAGTATGCGTCGGCTGTCCGGATTATTGCGCAGACAATCGATCACGTAATCAATCTGGTTGATCGTACCGCCATCGCGGGTCGGCCAGGCGGTCCACTGAGCGCCATAAATAGGCCCCAACTCACCCTCTTCGGTGGCCCATTCGTCCCAAATAGATACGCCATTTTCCTTTAACCATTGCGTATCGGTATCACCGCGGAGAAACCACAGCAGTTCGTTCACAATACTTTTGAAATGCAACTTTTTAGTGGTCAGCAGAGGAAAACCGTCGGCCAGATCGTGGCGGTACTGACGCCCGAATACGGACAGAGTGCCGGTGCCGGTGCGGTCGCCCTTGCGCACACCGTGATCGAGAATATCCTGTAGTAACTCAAGGTATTGCTTCATTTGGCGCGCTTCCCCAACGCAGATTCAGCGTTGCCTGCCTTGCGGTAGGCCATGACAATCAGGTAGATACCCAGTGCGACCATCGGCAGAGACAACTCCTGTCCCCGGGTCACCCAACCCAGCGCCTGGAAACCAATGTTTTGATCCGGCTCGCGAAAGAACTCAGCGACAAACCGCAGGCAACCATAGCCGAGGGCGAAAACACCGGCAACAGACCACACGGGCCGCTCACGCCTTGAGAACCACATCAAGATGAGAAAGAGCAATACGCCTTCCAGTGCGAACTGGTAAAGCTGTGAGGGGTGCCGGGCGAGTTGCAGCGGGTCATTTGGAAACACCATCGCCCAGGGCGCGTTGGTGGCTCGCCCCCACAACTCCTGGCCAATAAAATTCCCCAAGCGACCCAACGCAAGGCCAACTGGTACCAGCGGCGCGACAAAATCCATCAACGACCCGAATACGATTTTATGGCGACGGGCAAACAGCCACATGGCAAACAGCACACCCAGGAAACCGCCGTGAAACGACATACCCCCTTCCCAGACCCGAAACGCCCACAGGGGATCATCGACCAGTTTGTCCCAGCCGTAGAACAGCGCGTAGCCGATCCTGCCACCCGCCACCACGCCCAGTGCGGCGTAAAAAATGAGATCGTCGACCTGCTCCCGCTTCACCACAGACCAGGGCCTCCTGGTGCGTCGGGCGGCCAGCCACCAGGCGAAGGCGAGGCCAGTCAGGTAGGTCAGGCCGTACCAGTGGACCTTTAGCGGTCCCAGCGACAGAGCGACTGGGTCTATTTCAGGATATGGCAGCATAGTTGCGAGTCAGTAAAAGCCCAGAGAGAAGGCCGGCCAATTTGGCCGACAGGAGTAACGGAACTGGAAAAGCCGTATTATCATGCACCGCGTGATGATTCACAATTCTTTCCCCCGAATGCCGGTTGTAATGTATGTGTCTGTTAGTGTTCGCCCACCAGGTTTCAAGCGAGTATGCGCTGCTTATCGCGGCTAACCGGGACGAGTTTCACGCCCGGCCCACCGCCGCGTCAGATTTCTGGACCGAGTACCCCGAACTGCTGGCCGGCAAAGATCTGCAGCAGGGTGGCACCTGGATGGGGATTACCCGCAGTGGTCGCTTCGCGGCGGTAACCAACTACCGCGACCCTGCCCGCACCGCCGCGGCCCCCCGCTCCCGCGGCGACCTTCCCCTGGCCTTTTTGACCGGCACACAGGATCCGCCATCGTACCTGCGCGAGCTTGCACTGCGCGCACAGGAGTACGCCGGTTTCAACCTGCTGGTGGGCGATGGGCGCAGCCTGTGGTATTTCACCAATAGCGACGCACTGGAACCACAGTGTCTGCCACCCGGCGTCTATGGCTTGAGCAATGCCAGACTGGACACGCCCTGGCCGAAAGTAACGCTGGGGAAAGCCCGCCTGCAGGCACTACTGGAAGCCGGCCCAATCTCCCAGGACGCATTGCTCACTGTCGTTAGCGACCGGCAGCTGGCAGAGCAACGCGATTTGAGCGCGGCGGACCTGAATGGCTCGATGGAGCCAATACTGTCCGCCCAATTCATTGTCACAGAGACCTATGGCACGCGTTCCAGCACCACACTGAAGATAGACCGCCGGGGACGCACCGCCTGGCGGGAGCAATGCTTCGACCAACAGGGAGCATTACTCACCGAGCAGCAACTGGAGTTTCAACAGCGATCAAATTGACGCCACCCGCAAAGAAATGCGGTGTCTGGAAAACGCAGCGTGCTAGGCAACCGGGCTGTGAATAAATTTCTCCATGCCATGCTGGCTGAGAAATTGCTCCAGACAGACGTTCACCTCATACGCGCTATCCAGCACCATCACTTCCTCGAGCAAACTGCACGCCTCGCTGCGGCGCAGATTGAGCAAGGCTTTCTTGACCTTGGGCAGACTGGTCGAATTCATGGACAACACGTCGTAGCCCATCGCCAATAGCAAAACAGCACCACCGGGGTCACCCGCCAGCTCCCCACAAATACTAATAGGGACACCCTCCTGCTGGCTGGCCGTGGCGACATACGCCAACGCTTGCAACACAGCCGGGTGCAGCGAGTGGTAAAGATGTGCCACACGGGCATTGTTGCGATCTACGGCCAACAGGTACTGCGTCAGGTCATTGCTACCCACAGAGATAAAATCGACTCGCCGGGCCAGCGCGCGGGCCTGGTAAACCGCCGCAGGCACTTCGATCATAACCCCTATCGGCGGCAGATCGCCCTTTAGTCCGTCCTGGCCAAGCTCCCGGTGGCTGCGGTGGATCAATTCGAGCGCCTCATCCACCTCGGAGGTATTACACACCATGGGTAACATAATGCGCAGATTTCCCAGCCCCTCATTGGCTTTGAGCATAGCCCGCACCTGCGCCAGGAAGATTTCCGGATGGTCCAGCGTCACCCGAATACCACGCCAGCCCAGAAAAGGGTTTTCCTCTTCGATAGGAAAATACGGCAACGCTTTATCGCCGCCGATATCCAGGGTGCGCATGGTGACCGGTTTGGGCGCGAAGGCCTCCAATTGTTCACGGTAAATCTGTCGCTGCTCTTCCTCGCTGGGAAAGCGGTCCCTGAGCAGGAACGGTACTTCTGTGCGGTACAGACCGACACCCTCAGCGCCCTGATCCAACGAGCGAGTAACATCCGCCATCAAGCCGGTATTGACCCACAGCGGCATGCGATAGCCGTCGAGCGTGACGCAGAGCACGTCGCGCAGGGACTCCAAATCCCGCGATAAGGCCTGGTCTTCATCCAGCACCTGCTGAAATCGCTGCTTGATTTCAGGCAGGGGATTGATATGTACGGTGCCATTGTAGCCGTCGATAATGACTTCGCGGTCCTGCAACTTGGCGTAAGGCAGATCGACCGCCCCCATGACTGTCGGCACACCCATCGCGCGGGCGAGAATGGCGACATGGGAGTTGCCGGAGCCGCGCACGGAGATCAGGCCGACCAACTGCTCGCGTGGGATCTCCCCAAGGGATGTCGCCGTCAACTCCTCCCCCACCAGTATCGTCTGGCTGGGATACACGCGCGGCTCCTGGTTCGCAGCCTGCAGATAGGCGAGAACCCGGGTGCCCAGATCGCGGACATCCACGGCCCGCTCCTTCAGATAACTGTGTTCCATCCGCTCAAAATGACGGATGTGCTCTATCATCACCTGACTCAGTGCGCCCTGAGCCCATTGTCCGGCCTTGATCAGACCAACGACTTCTGCGCCTATGGTCGAATCATCCAGAATACTGATATAGACATCAAAGAGCGCGTGGTCCTCGGGGTTCAAGTCCGCCCCAAGATTATCGGCCACCAAGCGGATATCTTTCTGTACGCTCTGCAATGCTTCCCTGAAGGCACGAACTTCCTTGCGCTTGTCCGTTGCTTCACGCGGTTGCACGGCGTAGAGATCCGCCCCTGGAGATAGCACCGCCACTGTGCCAATAGCGACACCCGGGGCCCCGGGCACACCGGTAATCTTGGCCGGCGCAGTGCCCGTCAGCGCCTGAGTCACGAGCACACCCGTCACCTGGGCATGGGCGATGACCCCGGCAAGCTGGGCGGACAGCGTCACCAGAAAGGCTTCGTCGCTCTCGTCAAAACGGCGAGATTCGGCCTGCTGTACCACCAATACACCCAATACACCGCGCTGATGGATGATCGGCACGCCTAAAAATGAGTGAAAGTGCTCTTCGCCGATGCCGGGCAGAAAGCGGAATCTGGGGTGGCTTTCCGCGTCTTCAAGATTGACCGGCTCACCGCGCTCTGCCACCAAACCGACCAGACCATCACTGGCGGCGAGACTGGCCACGCCCACCTGCGCCGGATTGAGCCCCTGGGTGGCCATGAACACATAGCGTCCGGACGGATCCCGCAAGTAGACACTACACACCTGGGTTTTCATCGCGGCGCGCACCCGGCGCACAATAATCTGCAGGGCCTCATCCAGGCCGCCCGCAGCGTTGACCTCCTGAACAATGTGGCGCAGGGTTTCGAGCATAGCCATTTACCTACCCCCGTGTTTGTCGGTGTGCCGCCCCAGTGGCAAGGCCAGTTCTTTCATTGCCCTACGATACACCTCGCGCTTGAAGGAAATTACCTGATTCAGAGGGTACCAGTAACTGACCCACTGCCAGTGATCGAATTCCGGCTTGTCATTCAGATCCAGCTTTACCGCGGCGTCATCTTCGAGCAGTCGCAGCAAATACCATTTTTGCTTCTGCCCGATACACAGCGGCTTTTGACCTTCCCGCACAAACCGCGCGGGCAGCCGGTAGCGCAACCAGCCTTTGGTAGAACCCAGTACCTCCACGGCAGCGGGAGCCAACCCCACTTCTTCGTATAACTCACGATAGAGCGCTTCAACCGGAGATTCGCCGGCACTTATGCCCCCCTGGGGGAACTGCCAGGCATCGCGACCGCCGACCCGACGGGCCCACAATAACTGGCCCCGCTCGTTGGTCAGCATAATTCCCACGTTCGGCCGAAAGCCATCAGAATCTATCACGTTAAAAAGGTCATCCGTTATTATCGCCTGTCATTGTTCCACAAATTGCAGGCCCAGAGAAATTTACTATAACTGACTCCGCCGCTATGCTGGCTACCGGTTTTTTGAGGGACACCCTGTGACACTGGCAATTTTCGACCTGGACAACACCCTTCTTGGCGGCGACAGCGACCACCTTTGGGGTGAATTCGTCTGCGAACAGCAATTGGTAGACAGTGCCGATTTCGCGCAGCGCAGCGATAAATTCTACGCTGACTACAAGTCAGGTGACCTGGATATCGATGCCTACCTGCGCTTTGCGCTGGGCACCCTGAAAGGCCATCCGGCCGAGCAGCTGGACGCCTGGCACCGCGCATTCATGGACAGCAAAATCCGGCCTATTCTGTTGCCCAAAGCGACCCAGCTCCTCGCTGACCACCAAAATCGTGGGCACGAACTGCTGATTATTACGGCCACCAATCGCTTTGTCACCGCACCCATCGCGGCGGCGCTGGGCGTGAAACACCTGATCGCCTGTGATGCGGAAATCGTGGATGGCTTGTACACCGGCGCTCCCAGCGGCACGCCGTCATTCCAGGGGGGCAAGGTGACCCGCCTGCACGACTGGATGGACAGTCACGACAGCAGCTTGGAGGATGCGTGGTTTTATAGCGATTCGCACAATGATCTGCCACTGCTGGAGTTAGTGGACAATCCGGTGGCGGTCGATCCGGATGACACGTTGCAGGCCAGGGCGATTGAGCTTGGATGGCCGGTAATTTCGCTGCGTTGAATTCGGACCGACCAGACTGCCACGCCTCGGCAGCTCAGAGCTTGCGGACGAACACCGCCTTCAGGTATTCGGTCTCAGGAATCGCCGGATGAATTGGATGATCCGCCCCTTGCGCGCCTTGCTCGACCACGCGAATCTGGCAACCCGCCCGCACCGCTGCCTGCTGCAAAGCGCCCATCAAATCCGCGCGCGACAAATGCATGGAACAGGAGGCAGAGACCAGCAGCCCACCTGATCGTAACAGCTGCAAGCCGAGCTCGTTGATACGGCGATAGGCTGCAATCCCTTTCTTGATATCTTTTTTACGTTGAATGAACGCCGGTGGGTCGAGAATAACCACATCGTACAGATTGCCTTGCGCCTGCATCGCCGCCATCTCTTCCGGCGCAGAACCGCGGCGCGTAGTGACGCGATCCTGCAGCTGATTCAACTGCGCGTTCGTCTCCACCCACTCCAGTGCCTGCGCCGAACTGTCCAGACAACAGACGGCAGTCGCGCCGAACGCCGCAGCCTGTATGCCCCAGCCGCCGATATAGCTGTACACATCCAGGACACTCTTACGCTCGACCCAGGGCGCAAGACGCGCCCGTGACATGCGGTGGTCGTAAAACCAGCCGGTCTTCTGGCCTTCGAAAACCGGCGCAAGAAAATGCACGCCGTTTTCTTCCAGCGGCACTTGCTGCGGCACATTGCCGTAGACGACCTCACTGTCGGTCGGCAGCCCCTGTTCGCGACGGCTGCGACTGTCTGCCCGCAACAAAATACCAGTCGGTGCCAGTGTCGCAACAAGCGCTTCCAGCAGGGGCTCGCGATACCGTTCTAAACCGCTGTTGTTGAGCTGCACCACCAGAATATCGCCGAAACGATCGATGACCAGTCCCGGGAGCGTATCGCTGTCGCCATAGACCAGACGATAAAAAGGTTGATCGAAAGCGGTCTGGCGGATGGCCAGCGCAGCCTCCAATCGGGCAGTGAAGAACGCCACGTCGATGGCACACTGCTCTCCTGGCGCGTATATCCTGGCGCAAATCAGGGAGTTGGGCTCCATGTAGGCACTGCCCAGTACTCTGTCATTGGTATTCCTGACGGTGACGAGATCGCCCGCGACAAAACTGCCCAGTGGCGAGCGCTGGCTGTCGACTTCATTGGAATACACCCACAGATGGCCACCGCGCACACGGTGATCAGCGCCTTTGCGCAGGAAAAGATCCTTCACAAGCTGTTACCAGAGAGCGCGGGAGCGCCCTTACTCGTCCTCACATTGCTGCTGATACTCTTCAGCGGACAACAATGCCTCCAGTTCAGTGGGGTCCGAGGGCTGTAGTTTGTAGAACCAACCCTCGTTGTAGGGGTCGGAATTAACGGTCTCGGGGGCATCTTCCAGCAGCGAATTGATGGCGATTACCTCGCCGGCCAACGGCGCATAAATATCGGATGCGGCCTTGACCGACTCCACGACACCCGCTTCGTCTGTTGCCGCCAGCACCACACCCACCTCGGGCGTTTCCACGAATACCACATCGCCCAGCGCGGCCTGTGCATGATCCGTAATACCGACGGTCACTGTGCCATCTTCCTCTAACCGCGCCCACTCATGCGTGCGGGCGTATTTAAGTTCAATCGGCGTGTGGCTCATAGCAATTCCTCTCAGGGGTACGTGCGGCGCTAAATCTGACAACACAGAGCGCGTTTGCGGTGTAATTAAGCGGCCCATTCTAACGGCAAAGGGGTGAAAAACAATGTCCGCGCTTGCGTAACGTAGGCGGTGGGTTATCCCAGCCCCATGGCGCGACGCATCAGCTGTTGCTTCAATGGCAGCAGTCTATCAATACGTCGCATGCCGACATTGCGCAACCAGCGCAAGGGCAGCGACTGTTGTTCAAACAGGCGTTTGAAGCCATCCATAGCGGACATCATCATCAGGTTCTCGCCCTTGCGCCTACGCTGATAACGACGCAGCAACGCCAGTTGACCGGCTGAGGTTCCGCTGTGATGTCCCGCCACAATCTCTTCGGCCAACACGGCCACATCCTGCAAGCCCATGTTAATACCCTGGCCCGCCAATGGATGAATGGTGTGTGCCGCATCTGCCACCAGGGCGACCCCGGGCTGCACGTAGTCTAGCGCATGGCGCTGGCGCAGTGGGTGTGCGAAACGCCTGGAGCTGCCCAGCACCGCGCCGAGGCGCGACTCGCTGGCGCGCTCCAGTTCGGCGCAGAACGCCTCGTCATCCAGTGCCAGAACAGCATCCACCAGATCCTCCTGCAACGACCAGACGATGGAACAGTAATGATGTGCCTCATCGCCCGGCAGCGGCAGTAATGCCAGCGGCCCGCTGGGCAGGAATCGCTGCCAGGCCGTCTCCTGGTGGGGTCGCTCGACCTCTATGGTCGCAACAATGGCGCGATGACCATAATCCCACTCACGACAGCGGAAGCCCATCATCTCGCGCACCCGCGACAGCGCGCCATCGGCGGCAACCAGTAAATCCGCTTCAAGCAACTCACCCCCCTCCAGCACCAGCGACATCCGCGAAGAGGCAAGGCGCGTGCAGGACTGCAACGCCACCGGACTCAGCACAGTGATGTCTGCCGCGCGGGCTAAATTGGCGCGCAGTGCGTGGACAATGGCGCGGTTCTCCACGATATAGCCCAGCTCTGGCGCACCGACCTCGGCCCGATCAAACTCAATCTGACCGGTACCCTCGGCATCCCACACCGTCATATGATGGTAGGCGCAGTGCCGATAGGCCGCTATGGCGTCCCACACCCCCTGCCGCTGCAAAAACTCGCGGGAGCGCGGCGTCAGCGCACTGACTCTTGGATCGAAATCACACAAACCATTGGCTTGCGGCAATGCCGTTGTACCCAGGGCTTGCGCCTCAACCAGCGCAATACTCAGGCCGGCGCCACTTAGCGCAACGGCCAGCGAGGCGCCGGCAATACCGGCGCCTATGATCACCACATCAAACTGCCTGGGATCAGCCACTCGCCTGCCCCCCCCCGACGGTGACGCCCGCAGCATGGCGGACAAACTCACGCTTCAGGCCGGGCAGGAAATCCAGCCCCGCCAGCGCCAGATCGCGGCCTATACCCAGCAGCGGATCGGCGTGCATAAACAGCGCCGGCACGCGATCACTGAATGCGATTGTTCTTTGCTGGTCGGGTTGTTGTCTTTTTTGGTAACGCTGTAACAGCGCGAGATCGCCCAGCGGCAAGTCCTCCGAAACCCCTTGCGCAAGCACCCGACCCAGCTCAGCCACATCCCGTAACGCCAGGTTGAAGCCCTGCCCTGCAACCGGATGCAGGGCGTGGGCGGCATTCCCCATCACCACTATCCCCTGGCGCACCTGCTCGCTGGATTCCACTAGCGACAGCGGGTACTGGTGTCGCTCGCCGACCCGCAACAGCCTCCCCAAACGATAACCGAAGCGTTGTTGCAGCGTTTGTAGAAACTCTTCGGTCGAGCAATCGGCCAAGTGGTGCGCGCGCTCTGGCGGTAGCGTCCACACCAGAGCGCCGCGCTGTTCGCCGTCGCGGGCCGGCAACAGCGGCAACACTGCCAGCGGCCCCTCATCGGTGAAGCGCTCATAGGCACAGCCCCGGTGCGGCTCAGCGAACGCGATATTCGCCACCAGCGCGTGCTGTTGGTAAGACTTTTCACTGACGGATACACCGAGATGATCACGCAGCCCGGAACTGGCGCCGTCGGCGACTAACAGCAGCCCCGCGGTGATGGACGAGGTTTCACCCTCCAGCTGCACGCTGACACCTGACCCTTGCGGCGCGGCGCTCACGACTTTCGCGGGACTGCGCACCTCGACGCGACCGCGCTGGTGCAGTTGCCGGATCAGGGTGTTGCCCAGCCAGGCGTTCTCAACGACATAGCCCAGGGCGGGCCAATTGTGTTCGCTGGCGCGCAGCAGGGTGCTGCCGAAACGTCCGCGACTCGATACATGGATGCTCTCAATCGCACACAGCCACTGGCGCAGGTCATCCCACACTGCAATCTGTTCATAGATCAGGCGCGAGCTGTAACTCAATGCCGTGGAGCGGGCGTCAAACGCGGGATGATAATCCGGCGTTTGACCCGCGATCGGCGCGGGCAACACAAAGCCTTCCACCAGCAGGATGGACGCTTCTGCTGGCAGCACTGCACTCAACTGCAAAGCCAGGCTGACCCCCACCATGCCGCCGCCGGCAATCACAATATCGAAAGAATCAGACATACATCAGGCGGCCATCAGCGCTTCAATTTCTGCAACAGTTTTGGGCACACCAGACGAAATCACATCACAACCCTTGTCCGTGACCACCACATCATCCTCAATTCGAATCCCTATGCCGCGCCATTGTTTTGCTACTTTCATATTGTCTGAGGCTATATAGAGACCGGGTTCGACCGTCATCACCATGCCCGGCTCCAACACCCGCCACTCACTCCCCACGCGATAATCACCGACATCGTGCACATCCAGACCCAGCCAGTGTCCCACCCGGTGCATATAAAATGCCCGGTAGGCCTCACGTTTGATCAAAGTGGCAACACGGCCCTTGAGCAACCCTAACTCAACCAGTCCCTCAGTAAACACCCTGACACTGGCATCGTGCGGCTGATTCCAGTGATTGCCGGGTTTAATCTCGGCGATTGCTGCCAACTGTGCTTTCAATACCAGCTCATACAGCGCCCGCTGCTCGACACTGAATCGGCCATTTACCGGAAAGGTGCGAGTGACATCCGACGCGTAATATTCGAACTCACAACCGGCATCAATCAGGACCATATCGCCGTCGCGCAGTTTGTCGCTGTTCTCAATATAATGCATGACGCACGCGTTTTTACCGCCACCAACGATACTGGGGTATGCTGGAAAACGCGCTCCGGCGCGCCCGAACTCGTGCTGTATTTCGGCTTCCAGCTGATATTCGTAGACACCGACTCTGCAAGCCTGCATCGCGCGACAGTGGGCGCTCGCGGAAATCTCAGCAGCTCGGCGCATGACACGCAACTCCTCCGCGCTCTTGTACAAACGCAACTCGTGCAGCATATAGTTCAGGTCAGTGAATTCACCAGGAGGCACGGCACCCGAGGCCGCTTTGCCCCTGATACTATTCACCCATTCCATGATCTGCCGATCAAACTCGGTGCTGCGACCCATGGAGTAATAGACCCTGTCACGACCCTCGAGCAAGCCCGGCAGAATGTCGTCGATGTCGCCAAGGGGGAAGGCGTCATCCGCGGCGTACTTTTCACAGACACCCTCGGGCCCGGACCGATACCCGTGCCACATTTCCAGATCGGGATCGCGCTCCCGGCAAAAGATTACAAACTCCCCGTAACGGCGACCGGGCAGCAGAACCAGTACCGCGTCTGGCTCGGCAAATCCGGACAGATAGTAAAAATCACTGTCCTGACGAAACGGGTACCCGGTATCCCGACTCCTGACCTGCTCGCGTGCCGAGGGGATGATAGCGATACTATTGGGACCCATCAGTGCCATGAGATTTTTTCGCCGACGCGCAAATTCAGTCTTGCTAATACTCATGGTGTCATCTGCCGGTGGCGGCGCAGCCGCTGCTCAGGTGGTAGTAGAGTCATCGTTGGGAGTGAGATTATCACATGGACACAGCACTAGTGCAGACGCCGCGCCGCTTCATCGGACAATGCCCGCTCAGCGACGGTTGCGCTACTATCCAGAAAAATATTCACCACAGCCACTCGCAGATACTCTACCAACTCGATGAAACTGTCCTCTGCTTCATCTTCCGTTTCCTCAGGCCCGGCCTCTGCCTGCGCCATCGCGGCGATGTCTCTGAGCACCTCCCCGGCCTCATCGGACAGCGACCCACCAGAGGCCTCCTCGCCAGCGATCCGGTAGGCAAAGCCCGCCAGAAATCCCTCGCACCAGTTTGCCAGCGCCGCGGTGCGCAAGACAATATCTTCCTCCTCGTCTGGCAGTAGGGGGTGGAAAGTAAACTCGTCGTCCTGTAATGCGTCTGCGGTGACGCTGTAAAGTTGCATGGCGCGCACGGCAAGCTCGCCATGCAGGCCGAGATTCAGTGTCTGGGACAGTGCATCCAGGCCATACTCTGGCTCCTGCGGTGCGCCGGCACTGAGGAGCCCGCTGAGACACCCATGTAACTGCGAGGGCGAGGCCTCTACACCCTGGTCTAGCAGGTGATCGGCAAATTCATCGAAGTCGAATACCCCGATTTCATCAGAAAAATTGTCATGCATTCGGTGTTCTCCCTGGGTGGCCGCGCGGCACCTGTTGAGGCATCTTGCCTGATGCCCGCGAAAGGCTTGGCAGGCTATTGATATCTATATAGTTTTGTCTCGTTGACCTGAATGTCGCGCACTACTATAGTGGTGCTTCGATAATAACTGCCCCAGTATACCCGCATGGCTGACAACCCACTCAAAGACTTGGAAAATAAGATCGACGAGCTAATCTCGCTGTG
Organism: Halioglobus sp.; assembly: GCA_037969215.1. GTDB lineage: Bacteria > Pseudomonadota > Gammaproteobacteria > Pseudomonadales > Halieaceae > Marimicrobium. The sequence continues at coordinate 118,250 of JBBKWY010000186.1, read as the reverse complement.
TCGGGAGCTCAATCGCGAAAATAGCGGCCTGAAAGCAGAACTGGCTGGCTGGCGTGATGAACGCAAAGACTTGTTGGACAAAAATGAATTGGCGCGCTCCAAGGTTGAAGCCATGATTGATCGCCTGCGCACAATGGAGTGATGAGTGTGAGCCCTGCCAACACAGTAACCGTTAAAATTCTCGACAAAGATTACCAAGTGGCGTGTCCCGAGGAGCAGGAGGCCGAACTGGTCGTCTCTGCCAAGTATCTGGACAAGCAAATGCGTGGCATCCGGAATTCGGGAAAGGTCATCGGACTGGAGCGCATAGCCGTGATGGCCGCGCTCAATATCAGCTACGAATTATTACAAGCCTCTGACCACGGCGAGGTTGAGCAACTGGGCGGTGATTCACTCAAACGCCTGAACCACAAGCTGGATGACGCCCTGCACGACCTCAGGCAGCTCGAAATCGGCTAACGCGTCACAGTTCAAAAACTACGATCAACAAGTTTGTCACAAATTGTAGCCAGCCGACCCGGCATCTGGGCTATACTGAACGCGGGTCCCTGGTGTATTCGCCAGACTTACAGTCCTCGAGCCGATTATTTGTAACCGGGGGCTTCTCGTTTCTGTTGGTGTGCAAGTCCGGTTCGGCCGGAAAGCCTTATGCAGATCAGGAGTCACCACCTTGAACCATCGGGTTCAAGGGCAGCTTTGTCAGCGGTATTCCGGGAACCCCTTTTTTATCTATGACTGACACCCACTCCAGAAAGACTGCATTGCGCAGCGCTCTGCGACAACGACGACGATCTCTGAGTTCCGCCGCACAAGGCGCCGCAGCACAAGCGCTTACCCAATCAGTGCTGAGCCTGCCAAACTGGACAGGCGCGCAACGCATCGCCCTATACCTTGCCAGAGATGGTGAAATTGACACTTCGGCCCTGGTTAGCATGGCGCGGGCTGAGTCTAAACAATTATTTTTGCCCGTCCTCACCGCCGACAACAGCCTGTCTTTCGCGCGCTGGAATACTGCCGACACGCAATCCACCAATCGCTATAACATCCCCGAACCACCCAGCGGGGCTGCTCAATGCCCGGTGGCTGACCTGGATATCATCTTTCTGCCCGTTGTTGGCTGGGACACGCAGGGGGGCCGACTGGGCATGGGCGGAGGCTATTACGACCGGGCGCTATCCGGCACTGTCGGCCCGGTGTTGGTCGGGCTGGCGCACGACAGCCAGCGGACGGAGCGCATCCCAAAAGAGAGCTGGGATATTGTGATGGACTATATTGCGACAGATACCGCCCTGCACCACTGCCGGAACGGTTAGTTATCTGTGAACAGCACGCCCGCTTGCAGTTCGGATGCCGGATCAGCAACCGATTTGTTCGAAGTCAGGGGCAGCAGCAAGGTCAGTAACACGCCAATAATAAAGGCCACTGCCAGCATCAGCACAACATCAGGTTTACGCTTCAACGATTTCTCTCACTACATTAATTGAGGTGGCATGCTGCAAACGCCCGCACCTTGGCCCAAATGGAACACTTTTTATAATTGGCCGGCGCGAACGGCCGCGATGTTAGCCCAACCCTGAGCAAAAGAAAACCCCCGAAAGCCTTGCTGTGACTGGATTTCGCGCTTATTTTGAATAGCCGCCAAGGTACAGTTGATAAGCTCGATTATCCGTCTCCTCCGAATAGGGGAATGCGATACTGTCCAGCACTTGTTCAAACTGTCGACGCTGCTCCCCGGAGGCCTGAATTCCGATGAGAATTCGCCCGTAGGCCGCACCGTGGTTGCGGTAGTGAAACATGGAAATATTCCAGCGCTGACCCAATCCCGATAAAAACTTCAGCAGGGCACCGGGGCGCTCGGGAAACTCCACGCGGTACACCAACTCCTCTTGCAACTCAGCCGGGGCATGCCCACCCACCATGTAACGGACGTGCAACTTGGCGACCTCATTGTCGGTCATGTCCTCGGTGGTGTAACCGCGCTCCCGCAGATCGGCCAGCAGGCCCGCCAGATCCTCGCCCCCGGGGGTCACGGACAGGCCGACGAAGACCCGCGCAGATTTTGCGTCCGAGTAGCGGTAGTTGAACTCGGTGATACTGCGTCGTCCCAGTGCGCTGCAGAACTGTTTAAAGCTTCCCGGGCGCTCCGGCACCGTCACGCTGATTACCGCCTCGCGCTGCTCACCCACTTCCGTGCGCTCGGAAATATAGCGCAAGCGATCAAAGTTGGTATTGGCGCCGCTGACAATTGCCAATAAATCCTGCCCCTGTGCGCCGGTGCGCTGTACATACTTCTTCAGACCAGCCAGGGCCAGCGCACCCGCCGGCTCGGCGATACTGCGAGTATCTTCAAAGATATCCTTGATGGCGGCACACATTTCATCGGTGGTGACGGTAATCACCTCCGAAACGGTCTTGCGAATAACGCGAAAAGGCTCCTTGCCAATCTGCGCGACAGCACAGCCATCGGCAAACAGGCCGACCTCCGTGAGCGTATCCCGGCGCCCACGCTTCAGCGCGAGCTGCAAGCAGGCCGCATCCTCCGGCTCCACCCCAATGATCCGCGTCTCGGGCCAGACATAATTCACGTAGGCCGCCACACCTGCGAGCAGCCCACCACCGCCCACTGGCACAAACAGCGCATCCAGCGGCCGCTGGTGCTGGCGCACGATCTCCATCCCCACAGTGCCCTGCCCGGCGATCACATCCGGGTCATCAAACGGGTGGACATACGTCAGCCCCTTGGCTAGCAACAACTCCTGGGCGTGCAGCGCCGCCTCATCATAGGAGTCACCGTGCAACAACACTCGTGCGCCCAGGTTGCGCACGGCATCGACTTTAATTAGCGGTGTCGTACGCGGCATCACAATCGTGGCCTTCATCTGCAGTTTGCGCGCTGCCATCGCCACGCCCTGTGCGTGATTGCCGGCCGAGGCGGCAATCACACCGCGCTTGCGTTGCTCCTCACTGAGTCGACTCATCTTGCAGTACGCGCCGCGCAACTTGAATGAGAATACCGGCTGCAAGTCCTCCCGCTTCAGCCAGACCCTGTTATCCAACCGGCGCGACATCAGGCCGGCTTCGTGAATGGGCGTTTCACGGGCGACATCGTACACGCGAGCGTCGAGAATCCGTTTAATGTAGGACTGCGGCATAAGAGCTTCGCTTCCGAGGTGTCGAGGAGGTTGCCCATCTTAAAGGAGCGCGCACTGTATTACAGCCCATACAATGACTGCGACGACCGGTTTTCCGTGATCGCATTCGGAGGCTCCCTTATACTGCGAGCTGTTTCGCACCCCAATGCCCGAGGACACATCATGACCCAGGACGAACTGAAACAGGCCGTGGCCGACGCCGCCCTGGCGTACATCAAGCCCAAACTCGAGAACGATACCGTGCTGGGCATAGGCACCGGCTCCACCGCCAATCTCTTTATCGACGCGCTGGCCAAAATCAAAGGCCAGATCAACGCGACTGTGGCCAGTTCCGAGGCCTCCGCCCAGCGGCTCAAAAGCCACGGCATCCCGGTTTATGAACTGAACACCGTGGATCGCGTGGATTTCTACGTGGACGGCGCCGATGAAAGTAATCACTCACTACAGCTGATAAAGGGTGGTGGCGCGGCACTGACCCGCGAAAAGATCGTAACGGCGGTGGCGCAGGAATTTATCTGCATCGCGGACGAGAGCAAGCTGGTGCACACGCTGGGACAATTTCCGTTGCCGGTGGAGGTCATTCCAATGGCGCGCAGTTACGTCGCACGGGAACTGGTCAAGCTGGGCGGCGACCCGATCTACCGCGAGGGCGTGGTCACGGACAACGGCAATGTGATCCTGGATGTATTCAATTTTTTGATTGAGCAGCCACTGGCGATGGAAGAGAAGATCAACAATATTACGGGTGTGGTGACCAATGGACTGTTTGCGCTGAGACCAGCGGATGTGCTTTTACTGGGTACAGCCGAGGGTGTTAAAACGCTGTTTGCCAAGTAAAGTATTGCAGTCTACTTTCTATTTTGAAACGAACTCGAAAACACTTTTCCACTGAGGTTTAAGATGAGCGATTCACCTGTTCAAATAGTGTGCTCTGGTTGCAGTACCAAAAACCGCCTGCCCAAAGGCAAGCTCAATGACAAGCCTCTGTGTGGGAAGTGTGGAAAACCCGTTCTTTCAACAAGCCCCATTGTGGGTAGCGATACAACGTTTAACCGCTATGTCACAGACAATGATTTGCCCGCGGTGGTGGATTTTTGGGCTTCATGGTGCGGACCGTGCAAGCAATTTGCACCCACCTTTGAACAGGTGGCAGGTGAAATGTCTACTCAGGCTTGTTTTGTGAAGCTGGATACTGAGCAGAATCAAAACACCGCAGGTCGCTATAATATTCGCTCGATTCCTACGCTAATGATTTTTCATCACGGCAAAGAAATTGCACGTATGTCGGGGGCTTTACCGAAGCCACAATTTGAGCAATGGCTAGCGGAACATTTACCTGCTGTTTGAATACCCGCCAGGCAATCGGACGTTAAGCAACTCCATTAAGGCCAAACGCTATCGCGTCGCTTCAGCTTAGCCATTATTGAGACGTTATCTGATGTCCAGGAATTGCGCATGAATACAATTAACCCGAAAAAATTGCTCAACAGTAAATGGACGGCAGTAAACCCGAAAAACAGGGAAAAGCACTTCATAGTGACCGAAGTGGAATTTGATGAAGAAGAGTCCGTTGTTTCCTGCGCCATTGAAGCCGTCATATCCAGGCGATCAATGCTTATTGAATGGCAAGCGCTGGAAGATGTGAGTGTATGGCTACATGGCTGGAAATAATGGGCCTCTCTCTTACCAAAGACATAGCGGGTCGCCCATGTAGGGTTTGAAAGAGTGCGCGCAAGCACACAGGGGAAAACGTCAGGTGTTAGACGGCATTATCAACTCCGGTTCGCTGTATTCTCTCGCCGCCGATGCAATACTTGTTACGCATGTGTTGTTCGTCGCCTTCGTGGTGATCGGACTAGTACTTGTTTACGCAGGATTTTTCCTGTCCTGGCAGTGGGTGAGAAACTGGTGGTTCCGCAGCGCGCACCTGATCGCAATTGGTGTGGTCGTTTTACAATCCTGGCTCGGTATCATCTGCCCACTTACGAGCTGGGAAATGAAGCTGCGAACCAAGGCAGGAGAAACCATCTACGATGGCTCTTTCGTAACACATTGGTTGGGCCAGCTCCTGTATTATCAAGCGCCGCCATGGGTCTTTGTCGTCTGCTACACGGTTTTTGGTGGGCTGGTGCTGCTCAGCTGGTTCGTGGTCCGACCAGGTTCGCCTACCATCCGAGGTCAGCGTGGTACTCTCTGAAAAGTCGGTCAACTTCGCGCCCTCGGCACCGATTTCAGAAATTCAGACAATCTGACGCACCCAATGAACAAATAGGGGTTTAGCTACCATGCCAGTATATGTAGTCAGTTTCGATCATCCAAACGAAGCCGGATGGCAGGACCACGTTATGCCCCATGTCGCCTGGCTGCAGGACCGTCTCGGGGATGGCTCGCTATTGGCATCGGGGCCATTCAATGGCACCTCAATCAAATCAGCGCTGCTGATCATGAGTGCCCCGAACCTGGCAGCGCTCAGCGATGTTATCGCCAGCGATCCCTTTGCCACCGAAGGTCTGATAGAAAATATGATCATCCGGGAATGGGACCCGATTTTTGGCGCCTTCAATGAACAATCCAGTATGCCAGGCGCGATGCAGGCCGACTGATTCAACCCGCCTGCAGCGCACTCACACGTCGAATATCTTTCCCGGGTTCATAATCCCCTGCGGATCGAACGCCTTCTTGATCTGCCGCATAATGGATATCTCCAGCTCCGACCGGCTGTAATGAAGATAATCTTTCTTCAACAAACCCACCCCGTGCTCGGCCGAAATACTGCCCCCATAACGCTGTACGATATCGAAAACCCACTTGCTTACCTCACCACAGCGCTGCTGAAACTCCGCCATCGATAATTCATCGGGTTTGAGAATATTGAGGTGCACATTGCCATCGCCAATATGCCCGAACCAGACAATCTCGAACTCCGGATAGCTTTTCGTCACCACCGCCTCCACTTCCTCCAGAAATGCAGGCACTCGAGACGTTACCGTGGAGATATCGTTCTTGTACGGCGTCCACCGCGAAATCGTTTCCGAGATATCCTCGCGCAGCCGCCACAGGGATGCCGCCTGGGCGATGTTCTGACTCACCACACCATCCAGCACCCAGCCCTGTTCGACGCAGTGTTCGAATAGATTCATAGCCAATTCCAGAGTGCTTTCATCGCGCTGTTCAAATTCCAGCAGTGCGTAGAACTCTGCCCGCGTCTCGAACGGGCGCTGCAAGCCCTGATGGGCGATGACCTTCTGTAGCGCCAATTCTGAGAAAAACTCGAAGGCACTAAGTTCAATCGCGCCCTGATAGGCACCCAGCACATTCATGATCGCCGCCATGTCCGGCGCGCCAAGCACCAGCACTACCAGTTCCCGGGGGGGGCGCGACAGGCGCATCGTGGCCTCGACCACAACACCCAGCGTGCCCTCGGCACCGATCACCAGTTGCCGCAGATCGTAGCCGGCGTTGTTTTTCACCAGGCCACGATTGAGATCGAGCAACTCACCACTACCGGTAACCAACTTCAGTCCCGCCACCCAGTCGCGGGTCATCCCGTGACGGATGACCTTGATACCGCCAGCATTGGTGGAGATATTGCCGCCAATCTGGCTGGAGCCACTGGAGGCAAAATCTACCGGATAGAACAGGTCGTGCTCGGTGGCGTAGTTCTGCAACTGTTCCGTCACCACACCGGCACCGCAGCGTACCGTGCGGTCAATGGGGTTAAAGTCTTCGATGTAATTGAGCCGATCCAGGGCCAGCACCAACTCGCCATTGCAGGCAACTGCGCCTGCGCTCAGACCGGTGCGTCCGCCGGAGGGCACAATAGCAAGCCCCTCAGCTGCGGCAATGCGCACGACCGCCTGCACCTGCTCCACACTATTGGGCAACACCACCGCTGCGGGGTTGGGCGTGTGGACACGGGTCCAGTCACGGCCGTAGAGCTGCAGGGAGTCGGAATCGGTCAGCACCCGGTCAGCCCCGACAATTCTCTCCAGTGAGCTCAGGACAACATTGTTGATTGCAGCCAAGATAAACTCCTCGGTAATTTTCACAGGGCGCTGGTTCGAGCGGCGCGTATGGTACCATACGCGCCGGTTTTTGCCGCAATGGCAAGCTCGCCGGGCTATCCGGCTTCCACCCGCAGAGGACCACAAGATCATGGCGCAGGAATCACTGGAGAAAAGCAAAATCAAGTTTCTGTTGCTGGAGGGCGTACACCCCTCGGCGGTAGAGACCTTGCAAAAGTCAGGCTATACCAACATCGAGCAACACAAGAAGGCACTGCCGATCGAGGAGCTGAAGAAAGCGATTGCCAACGCCCACTTTGTCGGACTTCGCTCCGCCACTCACCTCACTGAGGAAGTCTTTGAAGCGGCCGAAAAGCTCGCCGCTATAGGCTGCTTCTGCATTGGCACCAATCAGGTAGATCTCAACGCCGCCACGCAGCGCGGCATTCCCGTATTCAACGCGCCTTTTTCCAATACTCGCAGCGTGGCTGAACTGGTCCTGGCAGAAGCCATCCTGCTGCTGCGGGGGGTCGCCGCTAAAAACGCCGCTGCACACCGCGGCGAGTGGCAGAAAAGCGCCGCCAACTCCTTTGAAATCCGCGGCAAGAACCTCGGCATTATCGGCTACGGCAATATCGGCATGCAATTGGGTGTGATCGCCGAGGGCCTGGGCATGCAAGTGCAGTTTTACGACACCACCAATAAACTGCCTCTGGGGAACGCCCGGCAAGTGCCAAGTCTCAACCACCTTCTGGGCAGCTCTGATGTGGTCAGCCTGCACGTGCCGCAAACCGATTCCACGCGCAATATGATCGGCGCTGCGCAACTGGCACAGATGCAGCAAGGCAGCATCCTGATCAATGCGTCGCGCGGCACTGTCGTGGATATCGACGCGCTGGCGAGCGCACTGGAGAGCGGCGCCCTCGGCGGCGCGGGCATCGACGTATTTCCGGTAGAACCGCAATCCAACGAAGACGAATTCGTCTCTCCTCTGCGCCGTTTCGACAACACCTTCCTCACCCCACATATCGGTGGTAGCACGCTCGAGGCCCAGGAGAACATTGGTATGGAGGTAGCGGAGAAACTGGCGCGTTACAGCGACAATGGCACTACCACCTCCTCCATCAATATGCCTGCGGTGGCGCTGCCCGCACACACCGGCAAACACCGGTTGCTACATATACACCGCAACATACCGGGCGTAATGAGTGCCATCAACAAGGTATTTTCCGACAACAAGATCAACGTCTCTGCGCAGTTCCTGCAGACCAATGAGACCGTAGGCTACGTAGTGATGGACATCGACGCGGCATACAGTGAAATCGCATTGAAAAAGCTGGCAGCCATCGACGGGACCATTCGCAGTCGCGTGCTCTTTTGAGCCGACACCATGCAACCAAGTCAGTACTTACAAACTTCTACAAGTACCCCACCTAAACTATTGAGTGTAAACGGTAATTTTCCGCTTTAAAGACCATTTTAAGGCGGTTGCCTGCGGTGTTACCTTAGTAATCGCAGATAAATAAAAAAAAGGGCCTCTCAGTAGCAGAGCGGCTTAAGGGATAACAATCGACGCAGATCTACCGGGCAACAGGGAAGAGCCTTATATCTGGCGAGACTCATAGGACACGATGGGTTAATAACGCAAGTAGGGGCAAACATGCGTAAAAGCAGGACATTTCAGATCAGCGCTTTATCGGCGGCCGTCGCTTCCACCATGATCTCCGCCCATAGCACGGCACAGGAGGCGCGACTGGAAGAGGTCATCGTGACGGCTACTCGCCGGGCAGAGTCCATCCAGGATATTCCGCTCAACATCACATCACTGAACAGCGCTCTGATCGAGCGCGAGCGGATAGACAATCTCTCTGATATCGCGCGGCGGGTTCCTGGCCTGACGGTGGTTGATCAAGGTCCTCGCAGCGGCAATACCCTCACAGTGCGGGGACTTACAGTGGATTCCGTCGCCGCGCCAGACACCAATAACAACGGTGGCGGCGCAGTCGCGACGTATGTTGGCGAAGTCCCTATTTACGTAGACCTGAAGCTGAATGACATCGATCGTGTCGAAGTGCTGCTGGGGCCGCAGGGTACATTGTACGGTGCGGGCACACTGGCAGGTGCAGTACGTTACATCCCTAACAAACCGCAGTCGGATACCTTGAGCTATCAGGTGCGTGGAGACCTCTACGGGCTCAGCCATTCCAATGATGCCGGTTATGAAGGCGGAGGCACCGTCAACATTCCAATTATCGAGGACCGATTGGCGTTCCGCGCCTCGCTCGATTATCTGGACGACCCGGGCTTCATTGATTACAACTATCTGCTGCGGGAGCCAGGTGTCTCCAACCCCCAGCCAGATTCCAACGACATGGCTGCGAACCTGACAGACAAAAAGGATGCCAATACGCAGGAAACCTGGTCTGGCCGACTGGCGCTGCGCTATACCGGCGACGTGCTGGACAGCACCCTGAGCTATTACTACCAGGATATGGATATTGGCGGCCGACAGGTCAATCACCGGGATTCGTTCGACACGGGCAAATACGAGTCCGCTGCCCGCTTTCTGGAACCGAACAAGCGCAAGAACGAGTTACTCGCGCTGGAGATGGTAGCGGATCTGGGGTTCGCAGAGCTGACGTCCGCCACCGGCTACAACCAGTATACCGAGCATGGTCAGCGGGACCAGACGGATGTCGTCCTCCGCCTGGATTACTACTACGAGCTATTTCCCGCTTTTGCCGCATTCACCCGCGAGGAAGCAGACGAAGACACGTTCACCCAGGAGTTGCGCCTGGTGTCTAACAACGAAGGGCCGCTCAACTGGATAGTTGGAGCGTTTTACAGCCATTTCAAAATCGACGCAGTCAGTGAGGAGTTCTATCCGGGATACAGCGAATTTCTGGTCGACAGCGAGGGAGGCGAACAGATACGTCCCGACTCGCTGGGCTTTTACAACAAACTGGATGAAAAGATTACGGAAACAGCGGCGTTCGGAGAAGTAAGCTATCGCCTGACCAGCGCCTGGCAAGTGACCGTAGGCGCACGCTGGTTTAAGTTCGAAGACGACGCCAGTAAGTCATTTGCAACCCCGCTATACGACACCGTGTTTTTGGGGGGAGATCCGAACGGCCTTGATCTTAGAACGCAATCTAACGACATTGACGACGACGACGTCATCTACAAGTTTAATACCTCCTACGACTTCAGCGACGACATAATGGGTTATCTGACAGTCAGTCAGGGCTACAGGTTGGGTGGCATCAACTCCATCCCCCCCTGTCCCGAGCCGTTGCCATCAGGTCCGCAGGAATGCGTACTCCCTAATGAGGAGCTGATCAAACCTGATACGACTACCAACTATGAGCTGGGCGTCCACTCGCAGTTTGGCGATTCACTGATCCTCAATGGCTCTCTGTTCTATATCGACTGGGACGACGTTCGCGTGTCCGATGTGTCGGAAAATGGCGGCCTGCCGATCGTTTCGAATGGCGGATCAGCCGAAAGCACCGGTGTTGAAATTTCCACCCACTGGTTTATCACGCCTAACTTCTCCGTCACGGGTGCCTACTCGTATACCAAGGCTGAATTGACCGAGGATGCGCCCGGTCTGGTCAACGGTGAAGATGCTCAAAGCGGTGACCGTTTACCAGGAACGCCGGAGAACCAGGCATTTCTCGGAGCAAACTATGTGCTGCCGATGAACGATGGGTCCCACGTAGACTTCGATTGGTCGATGACGGCGCAAAGCAACGTTATCACCAAGGTGGGAAAACATGACTCCGGCGAAAGTTTGTCTGGGTTCTCGTTGCATAATGTATCTGCCACCTGGTTCAAGGATGGCTGGACGCTGGCGCTGTATGCCGACAATGTGTTGGATAAGTACGCAGAAACCGGTCTCCGTGGAGACGTTAGCGATGTCCGGGCACAGGGTGATTTTGATCTCAGGTACTACTACCACAATGTGGTGCGCCCGCGACAAGTCGGGCTACGCTTTACCTATAGCTTTGATGACATGTAAGTAGCGACGCCACCAGAACAGGGCGCCATCAGGCGCCCTTTTTTATGCCTGAGTACCACGGGTGACGGGAGCGGCCTCTGCACATAGAATGGCTCAATCGATGAAATCCAACCAACAACAAATCGCCGAGCATCACCATGCTGCCCAGAAAGCCCTGCAGCAAGGTCAACTGCGAGAGGTGCATCAGCACTGCCTGTCCATCCTCCATATTGATCCATCGTTTGCGGACGCCTGGTTCCTCTGCGGTGTTATCGCCGCGCACAATCAGCAACTGGCCAAGGCGGTGGATATCCTGGAAAAAGCCGTTGCGCTGGCACCGCGTAATCCCGAGTACCGCACCGAGCTGGGTAAGCAGCTGGTTGCAGTCAATCTGCCCGAGCGGGCCCTGATCGAAGCCGAGGCAGCCCTCGCGCTGCATCCTGCCGGGCTCACGACGCTAAACACGCTGGGCACGGTCTTCAGCCACACAGGGGAGCATGAAAAGGCGCTGCGCTGTTTCGAAAGTGCTGTACAGACTCTGTGCGAGCGGGCGCAGGGCGCAGCTCACTTGACGGAGGATTGGCAGGCCAATCTATACTTCAACATGGGAGCCTCGCTGCACTTCGCCGGTCGCGTCACCGCGGCTGAAGAAGCCTACGAAGACGCCATCGCACTGCAACCGCGGCTGTTCAAGGCGCACTCTGCGCTCGCCTCTTTACGCCGCCATACTCCCGAGGATAACCATCTGGCGAGACTGCATGGCCTGCGTACCGAGATCGCGAACCCACGGGATCAATTACACCTGGGCCACGCCATCGCCCGGGAGCTGGAAGATCTGGGGCAGTATCAGGAGGCGTTCGCCAGTCTCGCCTGGGGCAAGCGGGCACAGGCGGAGAGCGTGAACTACTGTGCGGACTCGGACGCGCGATATTTCGCAGGCATCACGCAACTTTTCACGCGGGAATTACTCAGTGCGCCAGGCGCAGGCTGCGACAATCCCGAGCCCATTTTTGTCGTCGGCATGCCGCGTACTGGTACCACCCTGGTGGAACAGATCCTGTCCAGTCATTCTCAGGTGTATGCCGCGGGCGAACTACAGAATTTACCGTTGCTGGTAAAACGCGCCACCGGCGCGAAACCAACTGAGCTGCTCGACCTCAAATCCCTGCACACAGTCCTCGGGCTCGATCTGACAGCCCTGGGCGCTGCCTATATTGAAAGCACTCGCCCTAGAACCGGACACAGCGAGCGCTTCATCGATAAGCTGCCGCTCAACTTCCTCCTTTTGGGTTTAATCAGGCTTACCCTCCCCAACGCTAAGCTGGTCTGTCTGCGCCGGGACCCCATGGATACTTGCCTCAGCAATTACCGCCAGCTCTTCTCCGTTGACTTCAAACACTATCATTACAACTACAGCTTGCTCGACTGTGGGCGCTACTTCATTTTGTTCGACAAACTGATGCGCCACTGGCGTGAAGCCATGCCGGGCGCTATCCATGAAATCAGTTACGAGGCTTTGGTTTCAGACCCAGAGCGGGTTTCCCGGGATTTGCTGCAGCATTGTGACTTGCCCTGGGAAGATCAATGCCTGTCCTTTCACGAACGCAAAACCAGTGTAGCGACGCCAAGCGCAGTGCAAGTAAGACAACAGATTTACACCAGCTCCGTGAACCGCTGGCAGCGGTACGGCGACGCGATGCAACCTCTGTACGAACTGCTGGAATCAGCAGGCTGTTATCCCTGACGCCTCATCCAGCGCTATGCCGCTCTGCTTCAACCAGTCTTCCACGCGCTGTAAATACCCGGCGCGAATTGCCGCCAATTCATTGGCCAGTTGATGCCCCGCGCCGTGCAGATACTCTATCTGACTACCGGGAAACAATTGGTCAATAAACGGCATGTTATAACGCCAGTCCACCGTGCCGTCGGCATCGCCCTGGATGACCAGTGCCGGGCCCACACCCAGATCGTGCGGCTGCAAGTCGCTCAGCCAACGGCGCAACGCCCCTACCCAACGCAGCGACATGCGCTGACTTTGTAATGGATCACTTTTTATAAACGCGAGGAAATCACGGTCTGACGAATTGACGGCAAAGGTGCGCCGGATGCTGTGTATAAACGGGCCTAGAAAGCGATGTGCCACGCTGATGCCACGCCACCCCGCGGGACGTACCAGTGGCGCCAGCAGCACTGTTGCAGCAAAAGGCCAGTCGAATTTCCTCGCATAATCGATCAGCGCCGCGCCACCGGTGCTCTGCGCCATAACCCACAGTGGCACCGCCGGTAAACGCACCGCGCGCAACACATCATCAATGGCGCGGCTGTAATCCCCGAAATCATCAATTACCGCCGGTTCACCGCTGGACAAGCCGTGCCCGGGCAGATCAAAAATCAACACATTACAGTGATGCGACAGCCCCCAATCAACCAGTTTGCCGAACAGCCCGGTGTGATCGAAATAGCCGTGCAACAACAATAGATTGGCCCGTGCGTCAGGTTGGCTCCACTGGTGTACAGCGAGCGTATAGTCGCCCGAGCGGACGCCGCCAACCGCATGGGACACCTGCGGACATCGCGTTGCAAATTCGAGGCCGTACTCGTGACAAAAGGCCACCATCTCCGGTGACGGTGGCGCGCCATCCCCAAAGGCTGGCAGTTGCTCTCGAAGGTCCTGCAGTTGCACCGGTGTCAACGCGACACGCCCCATCAATGCACAGCGGGTGTCAGCTCTCCGGATGCATAGGCCAGCTGCATGTCGCTGAGAGAGCGAACCTTGATCTTGTCGGCGTTGCCAGCCGTACCAAACGCTTCGTAGCGTGCGATACAGATATCTTTCATGGCGGTGATGGTATGCGCCAGGTATTTGCGCGGATCAAACTCAGCCGGATTTTGCGCCAGAAAGCGGCGTATAGCGCCGGTTGATGCCAGACGCAGGTCAGTGTCGATGTTCACCTTGCGCACACCGTGGCGGATACCCTCCTGCACTTGCTCTACCGGCACACCGTAAGTTTCCGGAATCTCTCCACCGAACTCATTGATGATCGCCAGCCAATCCTGCGGTACCGCGGATGAGCCGTGCATCACCAGATGGGTATTGGGGATACGCGCATGGATCTCTTTAATGCGCCCGATGTCCAGAATATCGCCGGTGGGTGGCCGCGTGAATTTGTAGGCGCCGTGGCTGGTGCCGCAGGCGATGGCGAGGGCATCCACCCCGGTGGCTTGCACGAAACGGGCGGCCTCCTCGGGATCAGTCAGCATCTGATCGAGGGTCAGTATGCCCTCGGCCCCGCTGCCATCTTCTTCACCGGCCTCGCCGGTCTCCAGCGAGCCCAGACAGCCCAGCTCACCTTCCACCGATACGCCGCAGGCGTGGGCCAGCTCTACCGCTTTGCGCGTCACTGCAACATTGTAGTCGTAGTCCATGGGCGTCTTGCCATCCTCGCCCAGCGAGCCATCCATCATCACAGAGCTGAAGCCCATTTGGATGGAGCGCTGACACACCCCGGCTGACACACCGTGATCCTGGTGCACCACCACCGGAATGTGTGGAAATTCATTCATTGCCGCCTCCATCATAGCGCGCAGGAAGGGCGCCCCGGCGTATTTGCGAGCACCCGCACTGGCTTGCATGATGACAGGAGAATTAGTGGCATCGGCCGCCTCCATGATGGCGCGGGTCTGCTCCAGATTGTTGACGTTGAAGGCCGGTACACCGTAGTTATGTTCGGCGGCGTGATCCAGTAACTGACGCAAACTGATTAATGCCATGGTAGTAATCCTTTCAATTTTGAAATTGTAGTGGAATCTGGTTTAGTTAGGTTTATCACCGGCGCGCTGCTCAAGCATAGCAACTGCGGGCAGGGTTTTCCCTTCCACGTACTCCAGGAAAGCGCCACCGCCGGTAGAGATATAGGACACTTTATCTGCAATGCCGTATTTGTCTATCGCAGCCAGGGTGTCACCGCCGCCAGCCAGTGAAAAAGCGGCGCTGTCCGCAATCGCGTGAGCCAGGGTTTTGGTGCCTTCGGCAAACTGATCGAACTCAAATACACCCACCGGCCCGTTCCAGATAATGGTGCCGGCGCCTTCAATTATGTCGGCAATTTGCTGTGCGGCCTGTGGCCCGATATCAAAAATCATATCGTCCTCCACCACATCGCCCGCCAGTTTCAGGCTGGCCGGCGCGTCCTCAGCGAACACCTTGCCGGTCACCACGTCAACGGGCAATGGAATCTGTGTTTTCTGCATCAGCGCCTGCGCAGTCGGGATCAGATCGTGCTCACAGAGGGATTTCCCCACCGGGCTGCCGCTGGCGGCGAGAAACGTATTGGCGATGCCGCCGCCGACTACCAGTTGATCCACCATGTCGGAAAGCGACTCCAGGACCTCCAGCTTGGTCGACACTTTGGAGCCACCCACAATCGCCACCAACGGGCGAGCGGGATTCGACAGCGCCTGCGACAAGGCGCGCAGTTCCTCGGCGAGCAGCGGCCCGGCGCACGCCACTGGCGCGTACTTCGCCACGCCGTGAGTGGATGCCTGTGCCCGGTGCGCAGTGCCAAACGCATCCATGACAAAAATATCGCACAGGGCTGCGTAGGCACGAGACAGTGCCTCATCATCCTTCTTTTCGCCCGGATTGAAGCGCACGTTCTCCAGCAGAGCCACGTCGCCGTCCGCCAGATCCACACCGTCCCGCCAATCTGACACCAGCGTGACCGGCTTGCCGAGCAGGCCTGACAGATGCTGCCCTACCGGTGCCAGCGAAAAGGCCTGATCGAACTCGCCCTCCACCGGGCGACCCAGATGCGACATCAGAATCACTTTCGCGCCAGCGGCCAGTGCTGCCTCTATGGTTGGCAGAGCGGCGCGGATACGGGCATCGCTGGTCACGGCTCCCTGCTTGATCGGTACATTCAGGTCCTCTCGAATCAATACGCGTTTACCGCGTAGATCCAAGTCCTGCATCAGGTGTACTTTGGGCGTCATACTAGTCCTTTTCCTACTAACTTACGGTTGCGTACCAGCGTCACGCGCTGCCAAACTACCCCACAATTTTGCCACATCCAGCATCCGATTGGCGTAGCCCCACTCGTTGTCAAACCAGGTCAGCACCTTTACCAGGCGCTTGCCACTGACACGCGTCTGGCTGGCATCCACAATGCTGGAGCGCGGATCGTGATTAAAATCACAGGATGCCAGAAGCTCCTCGGTATAGCCAAGTACGCCATTGAAGTTAGAGTGTGACGCCTCCCGCAGAATACGGTTGATCGTGGCCACGTCGGTGTCCTGACGCACCAACACGGTCAGATCCAGCGCCGAGACGTTGAGTGTTGGCACGCGCAGCGCCTGCGCGGTAAAGCGCCCTGCCATATCGGGCAAAATACGCTCGATACCCTTGGCCAGCGCTGTGTCCACCGGAATAATGGACTGCGAGGCGGCCCGCGTTTTGCGCAGATCAGTGTGATGATAGGCATCCAGCACCGGCTGGTCGTTCATCGCCGAGTGTATTGTCGTAATAGTGCCGTTCTCGATGCCAACGACATCGTCCAGCGCCTTGATGATAGGCAGTATGCCATTGGTCGTGCAGGAACCGGTGGAGGCGATACGATGCGCCGCCCGCAGTTCGCGATGATTCACACCGTAAACCACGGTCTGGTCCACGTCGGGCTGAGCGGGCTGGGAGAACAGGACCTTGGCGGCACCCTGACGCAAGTGCTGTTCGGCGGTCGCACGGTCGGAAAATGCTCCGGTGCATTCCAACACGACATCCACCCCCAGTGCTTGCCAGGGCAGGGCGTCTATCTGCTCGTGATTCAACAGCGCGATAGTATCGCCGTCCACCCGCAAGTGTGTCGCATCACCCTCCAGGGGTAACGCAAAACGCCCGTGGGTGGAATCGTACCGGGTGAGGTGCAATACCGTACCAGCATCCGCCAATTCGTTAATGGCGACAATCTGCATCTCGTTGCGCAGCGGACTTTCGTACAGCGCACGCAGTATGCAGCGACCAATTCGGCCGTAGCCATTAATAGCAAGACGTAGCAAGGAGATACGCTCTACAGCAGCACGTCTTCGACGGTCGCGACGACATTTTCTATGGTGAAGCCAAAGTGTTGCATCAAGTCAGCCGCCGGGGCGGACTCACCAAAGGTCGTCATACCGACTACGCGCCCGTCCAGGCCAACATACTTGTACCAGTAATCCGCATGCAGAGCCTCCACCGCCACCCGGGCCAACACATCGCTGGGCAACACCGTTTCACGGTACTGTGCATCCTGCTGTTCGAACAGCTCGGCACAGGGCATGGATACAACACGAATCTGCTTACCCTTACCCGCCAACTCTTCAGCCGCGGCCATCGCCAACTGCACTTCAGAACCTGTCGCAATCAGGATGGCATCGGGCGACCCTTCACAGTCTCTAAGCACATAGGCGCCGCGCGCGATATCCGCCAGCTGCTGATCGCTACGCGCCTGATGAGGCAGTCCCTGGCGGGAAAAAATCAACGACGAGGGCCCGTCGCGGCGCTCGATCGCGGCTTTCCATGAGACAGCAGATTCCACCGTGTCACAGGGACGCCAGGTCTGCATATTGGGTGTGCTGCGCAGTGCCGTCAGCTGTTCAACCGGCTGGTGCGTCGGGCCGTCTTCACCGAGGCCGATAGAATCGTGCGTGAAAACAAAAATGGATTGCACCTTCATCAATGCGGACATGCGCACCGCATTGCGGGCGTACTCCATAAAAATCAGGAAGGTGGCGCCATAGTTAATAAAACCGCCGTGCAGGGCGATGCCATTCATCATCGCCGCCATCGCGAACTCACGCACGCCGTAGTAGATGTAGTTACCACTGGCGTCCTCTGCGCTCACGCCCTTTGATCCACTCCAGATAGTCAGGTTGGACGCCGCCAGGTCAGCGGAACCACCGAGCAATTCCGGCAGTAAAGGCCCGTAGGTATTGAGGCAATTCTCGGACGCCTTGCGCGAGGCGATACTCGCGCCCTCGCGCTGGCAGCGCGCGATATAGGCGGCGGCCTGCTCTGAGAAATCTTCCGGTAATTCGCCTGCGAGACGCCTGTACAATTCCGCTGCCAACTCAGGATGGGCGGCGGCGTAGCTCGCCATCGCCTCATCCCACGCGTTCTCCAGTTCATTGCCGCGAGCGCGCCCATCCCAACCGGCATAGACGTCGTCGGGAATTTCAAAAGGTCCGTACTCCCAATTGAGGACTTTGCGCGTGGCGGCTACTTCGTCCTCGCCCAGCGCTGACCCGTGTGCTGACTCCGTGCCCTGTTTGTTGGGCGAGCCCTTGCCGATAATGGTCTTGCAGCAGATCAGGGTGGGCCTGTCACCATCTTCCCGAGCGCTTTCTATTGCCGCCTTGATCGCGTCGGCGCTGTGGCCGTCCACGTCGCTGACCACCTGCCAGCCGTAGGCGCGAAAACGCGCCGGAGTATCATCGGTAAACCAGCCGCCTACCTCGCCGTCGATGGATATGCCGTTGTCATCATAAAATGCCACCAGCTTGCCCAGACCCAGCGTACCCGCCAGCGAGCTGGCCTCGTGGGAAATCCCCTCCATCAGGCAACCATCACCGAGGAAGACATACGTATTGTGGTCAACTACCGCGTGTCCGGGGCGGTTAAACTGGGCCGCCAGCACTTTTTCCGCCAGTGCCATACCCACAGCGTTGGCCAAACCTTGTCCCAGCGGGCCGGTGGTGGTCTCTACGCCCGGGGTATAACCGTATTCAGGGTGGCCGGGAGTCCTGGAGTGCATCTGGCGGAAATTCTTGATCTCTGACATGGGCAGGTCGTAGCCCGACAGGTGCAGCAGCGAATAGATCAGCATTGAGCCGTGGCCGTTTGACATCACAAACCGGTCGCGACCCGGCCAGGCGGGATTCGCCGGGTTGTGCCTGAGGTAATCGTTCCAGAGGACCTCGGCAATATCGGCCATACCCATGGGGGCGCCGGGGTGGCCGCTTTTGGCCTTCTGAACGGCGTCCATGCTCAGGACGCGGATAGCATTGGCAAGTCTGGTGCGGGGGGAAGACATTGGATTCTCCAGGGCGGAATTCAGGTGGGGCTACAAAATGGGCCGCCATTTTCGCGTAAGCGCGCTCGAACGGCAAACAAATAGGCAGAAATTTGCCTCGGCACCCGGATTCCAATGTTGTGACGGAGTTTGCAGCCCTATATCAAAATATTTTGATATAGGTGTAATAGCCTGCTAGAATCCCGCGCCATGCCATCGTCAAATAGCGCCAATCTGGTGACGCCGATACCGCAACAGACGCAGTCAGAGCTACATCTGACGGCGCTCACCAACCTCTGCAAAGCCAGCGCGGATACTCTACGCCTGCTGGTCCTGCGGGTATTGCGTAAAGATTCTTTCGGTGTGTCAGAGCTGTGCTCCATCTTCAATATTCGCCAGCCCGCTCTCAGCCATCACCTGAAGGTACTGGCCAATGCGGGCCTGGTGGCCGCGCGACGCGAGGCAAACTCCATTTTCTATCGCCGCAGCGAACTGGGACAACACCCTGACCTGGAAGCCCTGCAGCACAGCATTTTCGAGTCCGTAGATACTATCGACTTGCCAGAGGATATCCAGAACCGGCTCACGATCCTGCATCGACAGCGCGAAGAAAACTCCAACAACTTTTTCCAGCACAACGCCCATAAATTTCACCAGCAGCAGGATTTAATCGCCAATTACGGGCAGTATGCCGACGTGGTGGCCCAGGTGCTGGCAGACGCACCGCTGGAGCGCCGCCACACCGTGCTGGAAGTGGGTCCAGGTGATGGTTCTTTTCTACTGGAACTGGCGTCTCTGTTTGAGCGCGTAGTGGCGCTGGACAATGCACCCGGTATGCTGGAGCAGGCCCGCGAAAGGACCGCCGCAGCCCAATTGCACAATGTCGATTTCATCCTCGATGACACCCGCAGCGAGCAATTGCAGGGACTGCAGGCTGATTGCGTCGTCATCAATATGGTGCTGCACCACACCCCCACACCCGGAGACATGCTGCAGGATGTGGCTGCATTACTCGCGCCCAATGGCGTGGTACTGGTTACCGAGCTATGCAACCACGATCAGGGTTGGGCGCGGGAAAATTGCGGTGATTTATGGCTGGGTTTCGACCCCCAGGAGCTGGCGCAATGGGCTCAGGATGCCGGACTGGCGGAAATGGCCAGTGAGTATCTGGCGCAACGTAACGGTTTTCAAGTACAGGTGCGGTTGTTTGGCCGCGCCTGATAATTTTTTGTGATAAGGATAAAGCTATGAGCGAATACAAAGTTTTCACCTCTGAATCCGTGTCCGAAGGGCACCCCGATAAAATGGCGGACCAGATTTCCGATGCGATTCTGGACTACATCCTGAAAAAGGATAAGAACGCACGAGTAGCCGTTGAGACCATGGTCAAAACAGGGATGACCATCGTTGCCGGCGAGGTTGCCACGTCAGCCAATATGGATCTGGAAGACACCATCCGCCAGACCATCCTTGATATCGGCTACAACAGCTCCGATGTGGGCTTTGATGGCGCCTCCTGCGCCGTACTGAACGCGATCGGGAACCAGTCTCCTGACATCGCCATGGGCGTGGATGAGAGTAAAGATCACGAACAGGGCGCTGGCGACCAGGGCCTTATGTTTGGCTATGCCACCAACGAGACCGACGTGCTGATGCCCGCGCCTATCTACTACGCGCACCGTCTGGTAGAGCGCCAGGCCGAGCTGCGCAAAAATGGCACACTCCCCTGGTTGCGCCCCGATGCCAAAAGCCAGGTAACCCTGCGCTACGAAAACGGCAAACCGGTCGCGATCGACGCGGTTGTACTGTCAACACAACACAATGAAGGCGTCAGCCAGAAAGAAATTCACAAGCAAGTCCTGAAGCATGTCATTAAGGATGTACTGCCGGCAGAGTGGTTACACAAAAACACCAAGTACCACATCAACCCTACTGGCCAGTTCATCATTGGCGGCCCGGTGGGCGACTGCGGCCTGACCGGACGCAAGATCATCGTGGATACCTACGGCGGCATGGCACGCCACGGGGGCGGTGCGTTTTCCGGCAAGGATCCTTCCAAGGTTGACCGCTCTGCAGCTTACGCGGGACGTTATGTGGCCAAAAATATCGTCGCAGCTGGCCTCGCAGATCGCTGCGAAATTCAGGTGTCCTACGCAATTGGTGTGGCCGAGCCGACCTCGATCTCGATCGACACGTTTGGCACTGGCAAAATTTCTGATGACGCTATCGCAGAGCTGGTACGCGATCACTTTGACTTGCGTCCCAAAGGCCTTATTGCGATGCTCAACCTGAAGCGTCCTATCTATCGCAAAACCGCTGCGTATGGGCATTTCGGGCGTGAGGATAAAGATTTTACCTGGGAGAAGAAGGATAAGGCTAAAGCGCTGAAGAAGGCAGCTCGCTAGAGTTAGTACTTCAAAGCGGCGCGACGCAGTGCCGCCCTGATGTGAGCCCTGCGGTTTAAGGGGCACGCCGTGAACCGAGCCTGAACAGTGCCGGAACGACGATTCACTCGAGTTAACAGTAGAATGAAACGGGCTACGGCCCAGAGGAAAGAACAATGAGCAAAGCAGAAACGTTACAGCAGAAAGAAGATTTCAAAGTCGCCGATATCGCGCTGGCTCAGTGGGGCCGTCGTGAACTGGACATCGCGGAAAGCGAAATGCCAGCACTGATGGCAATGCGCGAGAAATACTCTGCCAGCAAACCCCTCAAGGATGCCAGGATTCTCGGCTGCATACACATGACCATCCAGACTGGCGTGCTGATAGAAACGCTGATTCTGCTTGGCGCAGAAGTCCGCTGGTCCTCCTGTAATATCTTCTCAACGCAGGATCACGCTGCGGCTGCGATCGCTGCAGCGGGCATTCCGGTGTATGCGTGGAAAGGTGAGACAGAAGAAGAGTACGATTGGTGCCTGGAACAGACCATCCTCAAGGATGGCGAGCCCTGGGATGCCAACATGATACTGGATGACGGCGGTGACCTGACCGGCATGCTGCACGACAAATATCCCGCGATGTTGGACAAGATCCACGGCATCACTGAGGAGACCACCACCGGCGTGCACCGTCTGCAGGAAATGTTGGAGCACGGTACGTTGAAAGTACCGGCTATTAACGTCAACGATTCTGTGACCAAGTCCAAGAACGACAACAAATACGGCTGCCGCCACAGTCTCAACGATGCGATCAAGCGCGGCACCGATCACCTGATGGCCGGCAAAAAAGCGCTGGTTATTGGCTACGGCGACGTGGGCAAAGGCTCCGCACAGTCGCTGCGCCAGGAAGGCATGATCGTAAAAGTCTCCGAGATCGATCCAATCTGCGCGATGCAGGCCTGCATGGACGGTTTTGAGGTTGTATCACCGTTCCTTGACGGCGTTAACGACGGTACCGAGTCGTCTGTTAATAGCGCTCTGCTGTCTACTACGGATCTGCTGGTGACGACCACTGGTAACTACAAGGTCTGTGACTCGAACATGTTGAAGGCGCTGAAAGCGAATTCCGTGGTGTGTAACATTGGTCACTTCGACAACGAAATTGATACCGCGTTTATGCGCCGTAACTGGGAGTGGGAAGAGGTCAAGCCGCAGGTACACAAGGTCTACCGCGACAAAGCCGCTAACGACTACCTGATCCTGCTGTCCGAGGGCCGACTGGTAAACCTGGGCAACGCTACAGGTCACCCATCGCGCATCATGGACGGTTCATTCGCGAACCAGGTACTGGCACAGATCTACCTGTATGAACGCAAGTTTGCGGATCTGGAGCCCAACTTGAAAACGGCCGCCCTGTCGGTAGAAGTGCTGCCGAAAAAACTGGACGAGGAAGTTGCTGCGCACATGATTGGTGGTTTCGGCGCGGTGCTGACGCGCCTCACACCGGAGCAGGCCGACTACATCAAAGTCAGCCCGGATGGCCCTTACAAGCCCGACAGCTACAAGTACTAAGGGGCTATCATCGATGGCCGTGCAGAAACAGCGCATCAGCTGCGAGTTTTTCCCGCCCAAAACCGAGGCCGGCACCAGCAAGTTGCTGGCCGAGGTGGCTCCCGCCCTGAATGCCCTGGGGCCCGAGTTTTTCTCGGTGACCTATGGCGCAGGCGGCAGCACCCGCGACTCCACACTTGGGGTCGTGACGGCACTCAGGGAAGCCGGCATCGATGTCGCTCCTCACCTCAGCTTTGGTGGGGATGATGAAAGCGTGGTGGCGACGCTGCTTGAAACTTACCAGAACAAAGGCGTCAAACGGCTGGTTGCACTGCGCGGCGACATCCCCTCGGGGACGGGCGGTGCATCACAGCTAGTGTATGCCAATGAACTGGTAGAGTTTGTACGCAAGCACAGCGGCGATCACTTTGAGATTGAGGTTGCGGCCTACCCGGAGACCCATCCGGAGGCCAAAAGCTATGACCGTGATATACACTTCCTGAAAGCCAAGTTCGATGCCGGCGCCGATAGCGCCATCACCCAGTATTTCTACAACGTGGAAGGCTACTTCTACTTCCTGGACCAGTGCGCGGCAAGCGGTATCGACAAACCCATTTACGCCGGCATCATGCCGATTACCAACTTCACGAACCTGCAGCGTTTCTCGCGCAATTGCGGCGCGGAAATACCTCGCTGGATTTGCCAGCGCATAGAGGCGTTTGGCGACGACCAGGACAGCATCAAAAAGTTCGGCATAGAGGTGGTCACACAACTGTGCCAGACACTGCTGGACAGCGGCGCCCCGGGCATTCATTTTTACACCATGAACCAGGTGGAACCGACGCGAGAAATCTATAACAACCTGGGCCTGTAGCCCAGGGACTCCAGTCCCGACAGCATCGTCATGCGCATAACCCGTATCTACACCTCTCAGCAACTCAGCAGCAATTCAGCGGTTGCACTGGAACCTGAACCCAGCCGCCATCTGGCGCGTGTCTTGCGACTGGGGGTGGGTGACACCCTGACACTGTTCGATGGCCGCGGTGGTGAGTACCCGAGCGAAATTACCGCCGTTGACAAGAAACAGGTTCAGGTAGTGACCGGTGAACAGTTACTACACGAAAGTGAGTCTCCGCTGGCTATCCATCTCGGTATCGCCGTCTCTCGCGGGGAGCGCATGGACTGGATCGTACAGAAAGCGACTGAACTGGGAGTGACCGCGCTGACACCGTTGCTGACAGAGCACACCGGGGTAAAACTGTCAGGTGACAGGGCCGCGAAAAAAATTCAGCACTGGCAGCAGATTGCAATCAGTGCCTGCGAGCAATGCGGCCGCAACCGGCCACCGCTTGTTCACACCCTGCAGTCGCAGGCGCACTGGCTGGCATCGACGATCGCGGAGCGAAAATTCGTGCTGCATCACCGGGCAGATAACATCGACCTGGCGAGTGGAGCTCCAGCCAGTATTGCGTTGTTGATTGGTCCGGAAGGCGGACTGAGTGAGGGTGAAATCAACACGGCAGCACAGGCCGGATACGCCGCTCTGCGATTGGGGCCGCGCGTACTGCGCACCGAGACTGCGCCACTCGCCGCTATAGCAATTCTGCAGGCTTATTGGGGCGATATGACACCACAATAGTGCCTGCTACTTGCGCAGCCACTGGGCGTGCGTCCATTCGAGGAAATGGCCTATCGCATTCACCACGTGGTCGGTACGTACCGAATGAAACACCTCAAAAGCATGCTGCGCGCCGGGCAGCTCGACGTAAGCCACCGGTTGCGTCGATACGCTCTGCAGCGCGTCAACAAAAACCCGCGCCTCCTCTACCCAAACCAGAGTATCGTGCGCACCCTGAATTACAAACGTGGGGGGGGCATCCGCGCAGACATGACTTAGCGGCGAACCGCTATCCCACAGCTCTGGATTGTCATCGTGCGAGCACTGTAAAACCTTGTCAGCGATCAGGCGATCCATGGGCATCGAATGACGGATATGATGGCGATCGCGAAAGTCGTACACACCGTAGATGGGCACCGCAGCCTGCACCGTGGTGTCGACGTCTTCAAACCCGGGCTGCCATTCCGCACGATTAGGGGTCAGCGCAGCCAGCGAACTGAGGTGGCCACCGGCCGAGCCGCCGGTAATAGCGATGAAGTCCGGGTTTCCACCGTACTCCTCTATGTGCTCCCTGATCCAGGCGATCGCTTTCTTCACATCAATAATATGCGCGGGAAATGCGGAAGTAGGACTCAGACGGTAATTAATCGCCACGCACAACCAGCCGCGCTGCGCCATGTGATACATCAGTGGCTTGGCCTGCTGCTCCTTCTCACCGATAACCCACGCGCCACCGTGTACTTGTAACAAAACGGGAAAACCACCCTCGCGCGGCTCGTCGGGTAGATAGATATCCAGCAGGTTGCGTTTACCCAACTCCGAGTAGGCGATATTACTACGCAGTTGCACGCCGTCACGCTTGAAATGAAAAGGCCGCAGCCAGTCGCGTGTGCGAATGTCATCGCAAAGCAGCAGCCGCCGATCTGCGGGGATGTCCGACCGATAGTCGGCGCCCAGCGCGCGCTGCAATGCTGGCCGCAGATGGAAGGGCGTATCCATAGACTGGCAGTGGAGATAGATCAACCCCAACCAGGACAAGGCGAAAAAACCCAGCCCGGCTTGCGCCAACGGATCCCCAAGTACACCAAAGAATCCCAGTAATGCCGTTAGGGATATCTGCCAGATCAAATGAATGAGGGCCAATTCCCCGCACAGCCAGGCGAGAAGAAAATAAATGGGCACCATCCAGTAAATACGCCGCGCCCGCACGACAGCAGTGACCACGCAAATGGCACTCAACAGCGCCAGGGTGAAATAGATACCTGCAACACTCACATCGCTCTCCAGAACGTATTAACGCTTATCAAGCAGCCATTCTAAGTCAATTTGACGTCCCTGTGTCGCCCTATCTACACTTGAGCTGAGCACACACAACTCTGGTACTTTGCTCGACTTCAAGTGAAAATACGATACGGCTGCGGCTGTCAACGGAGATCAGAAACATGCGCACACACTACACATTCGTATCCCATCACCCGGTCATCGGTCCTGCTTGTCGTATCGTGGCGGCCATCGTGCTGATTCCGGTGCTTACCACAGGATGCGCTATGAACCAGACGGAGCAGCGCACTGGCGCCGGCGCCGCTATCGGCGCACTGGGCGGCGCGCTACTCGGCACCAGCAGGGAGAGTGCGGCGATTGGCGCGGCTGTCGGTGCGGCGGGTGGCTACATCTACGATCAGTACAATAAGCGAGAAGATGCACAGACGGAAAATACCCAGTTGCGGCAGGAAAACGAGCGCCTGAAACAGGAAGCGGCGAACGACTCAGGCCAATAAATCGTATTACACAGTAAATTTACGCTGGCGTATGAGCGGCGTTGAGACAGGAGTGACGGCAATGACAGCACGAAGATTGATAGGCATATTGGGCATAGTGGTCTGGGGCACGATCGGAATGGTGCCGATGCAGGCTTCTGCCGCAGCGGGTGGTTACGCTCTGGACGACATCAAACTGGGCTCAGCAGGCGACTTGGTAGACATTTGTACCGTTGCACCTGCGCACGATGATTACGCGGCCGCTCTGGGTTTTTGCTACGGTTTTTTTGAGGGCGCAATCCGCTACCATCAGGCCATCTCCGGCTCAAATAGCGACAAACACCTGGTATGCGCACCTGCCGGCACAACCCGCCTTCAGGGGGTCGAGGTATTCGTCGATTTTATGCAGGACAACCCCCAGTACGAATCTGAGACCTCGATCGACGCTGTATTTCGCGCACTGATAGCGCGCTGGCCCTGTGCTGAACAGCCGTAAGTAAAAACTCCGGGGCGAGATTTTTACCGCAACACTAGGCCGCAGCCGCAACACTCACAAACCGATCAAGCGCATCCCGATAGACCGTTGGCTTCAAGATGCCCAGTTCGCTGCGCATACGATCCAGCGGCTCGGCCAAACGCTCCTCCCATTTTACGGTGGCAAACCATGTTGCAGCCTCGCCGATGCGCCGGCCTTCCGCGATGCAGTCATCCACGGAAAACAGCTGGGTCTGCCGACGGGCTTGCCGTCTGGCCATGAAAATAATAAATGCGATACCGCGATTGGGCGTCTGCGTCACCATGAAGGAGAGCAGGCACAGTTCACCGAGTGTGTCGCGACTGTAGCCACACATAACGTGCTGCAGGTCGTGAATGTCGCGCAGACGATTGCCCAGCCAACGCTCATCCGGGTTTAATCCAACCCCGCGCGGCGCCTCCTCACTCGCCGCGACCAGACCATCTGCGCTGAGGGACTGCGACTCGACAAACTTGAGATAGGCACGTCCTACACTGCCTTCAGGCATGGCCCGCAGCGCTTCACGATCGCTCAACACCGGCAATATATCGGGTTTATTGCGCAGCAATTCCCGCCCTTCAGATGTGGACCCGAGTCGCTCCACTGCGCGAGTAATACTGCCGCCCTTCAAGGCCTGTATGATCTTGAAAACCTCGCCGGTATTGTCCGGATTTGCGATCAGTGCGCGCACCGAGCGCAGTGCCTGTAGCGGTTGCACGCCCTTGAAATCACACACTAATTTTGCAATATAAGCGCTCATGCCGAGTACCGTTATCAGCCGCGTGGCTGTCCAGAATGCTTTGATACCTATGTTGCCTCATCCCTGAGCGCCACGGTAGCCCCCCTTTTCGGCCTTTTTCTAAGTGCCAGCTGTCACTTTAATTTACGATACGCATTTTCATTTTCCATAAGTCATTGAATATTATGGTTTTAATATGTTGGCACGAATACTGCTTAGTAACGTCTGAACCCTACTTCAGACTAATTACTGATGCAGGCGATCATATACTTTGGTCAGTCGCACCCTCAGGAGGGGCACAAAATGAAAAAGATGAAGAGACATTTACTGTTTGCCGCGGTCGCAGCCGCACTACCTATGGCCTCAGCGCAGGCCGGTGTGATTGTGTTGAATTTCGAAAACATCAACACCTCGTACCCCACTACCAATTACGCCAATATCCAGGAGTTCTACAACGGCGGCAACAGCAGCCAGGGTACTAGCGGGACTAACTATGGCGTAAGCTTCGAAGATAATGCGCGGGCCGTCTGCTTGAATACCCTCGGAACGACAGCCAACTGCTCAAATACCTCTCGCGGCGGCCTTGGCGATCCCAATTCACAGCGCGGTGGCCTGTTCTTCACAGCCGGCAGTGAGACCACGATGAACGTCGACGCTGGCTTTGACACCGGCTTCTCGTTCTTCTATGCCGCGATAAATCAAGGCGGTGCGGTGCAAGTGTTCGATGGCCTGGACGGCACCGGTAACCTGCTGGCTACCCTGAACCTGAGTACTACCAGCAGTGCTTGCTCTACTAGTTTTGGCGCGGGCTTCTGCCCGTTCGTGGCAGCGGGCGTCAACTTTGCCGGTACCGCCAAATCCGTAAACTGGGGCGGTGTTGCCAACCAGGTAGTGTTTGACGACGTCACCTTTGGCTCGTCCAATCCCGGACAAGTGCCAGTGCCTGGCACACTGGGTATTGTTGGTCTGGGCCTTGTTGGTCTGGCAAGAATGCGTCGTCGTAAAAAGTAAGCGCCATATCTATAAAAAACCCCGCTTCCGCGGGGTTTTTTTTGCGCGTTACATTGGCATCAACCTGTTTAGTCGTACCCGAAGTGCTGTACCCAGGGCACAAGTGTGTCCATAACCGGCATCATCTGCATATTGTAGCGGCGCCATTGTGCCAAGCCGTCCGCATTGAGCCCGCGCCGAAGCTGCACATCACTGGGCGTGCGAGGGTCTGCGGGTAAATTGTTGCTAAACTGCGTCAAAGCCGGCTGCCACTCAAGGTCGATAAAATCAAGTACCGACCGAATCGTCCGCTCAAAGTTTTCCACCACCTGTTCGTGGCGCACCTCACAGAAGTCGATCGGCAGGAGCGCGCGGCAGGTCTGTGCCAGCGTCATCACCTCATGGTAAAAGCTTGCCGCGCCCTGTAAATCGAGCAGCTCAAACATTGCCGGGTTGATCTGAAAACGTCGGCGAAAGCAGCTCAAAACAACATCTCGAGGATCGCGCAGTGCAAACAGCACTTTTGCCTGGGGAAACAACTTGGCAATAAGCGGCAGCGACAATGTGTGGAGCGGAAGTTTATCCAGCAGCGTTTTGCCCTTTAGCTCAGCGCCGGTAGCCTCTCGTACCCGCTGCCAGTAGAGTGCCCGATAGTCTGCCGCTTGCTCCGGCGTGAGCTGTGCCAATGCATTAATCCTCTCATCGCTGGATAGCCATTCACCGGCAATGTCGCTCAGCAGGTCGACTTCCTCCAACGCCAACACCTCACTGTGACAACGCAGCACCTTCTCCAGTAATGTGGTACCGGAGCGCGGAAAGCTCAGTAGAAAAACATGTCCGCACCCAGCCTTGGCAACAGCCTCGTCGGGTCCAGCAGTTGCTTGCCACGCCGCTTGTGGCTGGGTGGACAGCGAATGAGCCAGTCGGCTTGCCCGATCTACATAGCGTTCGGTCACCTCGCGCGCCATGCGCGGTGCGAATCTTCGCGCCAGAATCATATTGCGTGACTGGTAATCGACAAATGCAGCGTCCGCTCGGTCCAGCGAGTCCAGCGCTTCGGCCCGCAGATCGAGGATCGCCACCCCCGCGTCGTCGTCCAGATCTGAGCGCTTGAGCAACTGATTCATGCGCGCACATACGCTCTGGGCCAAACCATCAATAAGGTCGGCGCGACCGATGGCCATTTCCGCGGTGAAGTTGCCCGGGTGCAGAGAGAGCGCCTGACCGGCCAGCCTCCGCGCCTCCTCAGGATTATGCCGACGCGCGGCTATCGCCGCCAGCGCGGCCAGAGAGCCGGCGTTGTTTGGGTCGAGTGCGATCATGCGCCGATAGTAAGTCTCAGCATCTGTCAGTTGCCCGAGGCGGTAACAGGCGGCAGCGGCATTCGTGAGCGCGGGCAGCAGATCCGCTTGCCGTGACAACGCTTTTTTCAGTGCCGCAAGGCCATCCTCATCATGGCCTTGCCGAATCAGCATAGTGCCCAGACAGTACCAGACCTCGGCCTCTTCAGGCGCTATCGCCGCCGCCTTGCGGAGTAACTCAATGCCCTCTGCACCGCGCGCCTCTTCCTCCAGGGCCTCGCTGGCCAGGATCAGGATCAGCGGCTCGTCCAGGCCCTGTTCAAGTGCGGCGACCGCCAGTCTGATCGCATTTTCGCGCTCACCGCGCTGAAAGCTGTTCACGATGTCCTCAAAGAGCGCATCGGCGTCTTCATCAGATAAGCTCATGAGCCCTGTCCTTAGTGTGATCGGTGCAAGTAGGGGCAGATGTGAAAGGAATCGATTAACGCCATAGTCGCGTGGATAATTTCTTCAACAAACGGGCTAGACTACCCAGTAATTTAAGCCTGATGGTGACCGGTGCATCGACCGTTATTGTTACCATTGCCGGTTGGCTATGATTACCTGCACTGTCAGTTACCACAAGTTGAAACTGATACTCACCGGGAAATAGTAAACCGTGCACCTGAATAGAAGGTGCGCTTGTACTGAACGACCTGTTCAGTTTCAACGCTACGGTGTTTTTATTAGCGTCCATGCAAATCTTGTGAGCTGACCGCCGATATCGACAGAGCGCTTACCACTCAACGCAAAATTCTGTCCCAAGCCAACGCGATCCGGTGCATCTATCACCGCCGTGGGCGCCTGATCATCTGCCACGATTACCCTGACGGTGGTCGGTTTCGAGTTGTTACCGGAATCGTCGGTAACCACCAGTTGAAATTCATAAGCCCCTGAGGACAACGGATTTTGATCATCTACATTAATGGTAAGCAGCGAATCCGGGGACGCTGAAACTATCTCCTGATTGACCAGTAAATCTGATGAGCTGATGGTCGGCATAGTAAATTCCTTAGCGACGTGAATTTCTCCATACCCCTACACCCTAGTCGATGATGCCCGCGTCTGCCAATCGAGCCGTGCTTTGTGTTTTCTGGACGTGCGCTGGCGACCGCGCACACTTACATGGAACGGGACAAAATCGCCGGTTGCGCTTCGATTTGATCGCTTTTGTGCACTGTGGGTATACGCACCACCGTCGGCGAAGACAGTTCCCTTGCTGCAACCACCCGGTTTCGTCCAAGGTCTTTGGCCCGATAAAGTGCAGTGTCCGCCCGATTCAGCCACGCCTCGGTAGTCTCCCCCGATTTCAGCTGCGCAACGCCGATGGACACCGTCAACCAGATACCCGCAGAAAATAATTGCTGCTCTATGCAGCTACGCAGTTTTTCAGCCAGTTTGACGGCAGCATCAAGCTCAGTCTGTTCGGCCACTAGCACGAATTCCTCACCGCCGTGTCGGTACAGCGTCTCTGTAGCTCGCGTAGTACTGCGTAGCAGCTCACACAGAGCAGCCAGTATCTGATCTCCTGCGATGTGTCCGCAGGTGTCATTGATGCGTTTAAAGTGGTCGATATCGAGAATTAATAGGCACACGGGGCTATTGTTGCGACGAAATATTGCCCGCACTGAGTCGAGCTTGATAGTTTGAGCGCGCCGGTTGCCGGCGCCGGTCAACGGATCCACATGTACCATACGGCGCAAGTCTTCCAGCTGCCGCCGGTTGGTCAAAGAAAACGCGTTCGCAAGCAATACCGTGGTTATCACTGTAAGACAGATCTTAATGAGGGTAATCGCCGATAAATCATCCCACATAATTGCGACAAAACACGCGACAAACCCACACGTGAGCAGGGTCGCCTGCCGAGCTTCAAGCATAAAATACGCCACCATCAACGCAGGAAAAGCCCAGAATATTTCGCTGACACCCAGCAGCAAGGTCGACGTAAGTGCGGCGCTGATAAAACCCAGTGCTATCAAGATCCCGGATGTTCGGCTTTTGCGACCGACGTAAACAAACAGGCACAGCAGCAACATGATCCCGACAAAACCCAAATCAACAACCGCCAGACTCCAGTGTTTGTCGAGCAATCGAATATATGCCAGCAGGGCAACGGCAACGGCTGGAAAACCACTTAGCAGCAACAGCAGGATTTCTTTATTGGTGCGCCTGTGCGCAGGATTCACTTCACCTTCAATCATGCCATCCACCTCCTTGACAGCTCCCCCACCCAACACCTGGATAAGGAATATCGTGCCGACGCGCTGCAGCAGCGAGCCCGGCTGGGATGTCAGAGATTCTTGTGGGGGAAATCTGCAGAGGGCTCAAGACGGGAGCCTTATCAGTGGCGGGCTGATTCTGCAAGTTTCACCAGCCCCTTCTTAACTACTGGAGGCCTGGATAGTGTGAGCTTAGTCACAGTTTCTAACTTAGTCTATGAATCAACCGGTGAAATCTGGAGAAATCTCCAGATTTATACGAATTGCGGTTAGTGCAGAGCCCCGTTCAATCGCCCGTATACGCCGTCAGTATCTGTGACTGACCTGTTTTAAACGCACGGGCCTCGCACATCACGCTATGCCATCTATTTCTTTCTTCCCGATCAGGAACGCGCCGCCGCGTTGGCGTCAGGTTTTTTTACATTAGTCAATAGGCATTGCGCGACACAACCCGCAACTTTAAAAATAATTCAATGTTTTCAGTAATGTAGCGGCCTTGGTCTGTATTTTGCTTCGTTTTTGTATGCCGCCGTGGGCCGTACTTTAATCACCGCCCCAACTGGCTGTGGAAATGATCTAAAAAGACGATCACTCAACTGAAGAGGACGAACTCGATGAATGGAAAAGCTCTACTCTCCGCAGGTGCAGTTGTCATAGGACTGTCCGGAGCACTTGCTTCGCCTGCAAACGCTGACTATATGTTCAGCGGATCCGGTACCAGTGGTAATTTTGTCGGCGATGCCGCTGAACCCTGGTCACTCAATTTTATTGCCCCATTTGATAACTGGGGAAGCCCGGGCGTCGGCGCTGGCTTAACGTCTTATCTGGAAGCCGATTCTGCCTTCGGTCTGGATCTGGTCTTTTCCGGCGTGGGTGCTATCGACCCGGCCTCTATTACTATCGGCAATAGCTCCGCTTGTGTTGGCAGCGGTGGCGGTGGTACGACCTTCTGCGGCGAGCCTTTTGATTCTACGGGGTTTTGGGAAGCGTTTCTGACCGGGCCGGATTCAATTTCGTTCCGAGCTCAAAATGTGTCACAGATTCTGGATCAGGGTGAGGATTATTTCGTCAACGTGTTCTTCACGGGCAGTACGTCGCCGACAGACTTCTCCTTTGAAGGGAAGTGGATAACGGACTTCTCACCGGACCCCACCCCCACCCCGGTACCTGGCATCCTCCCGCTCATCGCTGCTGGTCTGGGATTGTTACAGCTGTCCCTCTGGCGTAGAAAGCGAAGCAAGGTAACCGCGGTGCCAGCAGCCTGAGTACTTTCCAGCACTGTGCATTTCAGTCATTTCAGAAAACCACCGTCAGGTGGTTTTTCGATTTTTGTGGGTCAAACGCCTGGTATCCTCACAGCTTCAATAAGCGGGGAACGACCTGCTCCATGATACGTTCAGCATTGGCGGCAATGGTCAGCGAGGGATTTACCGCTGCGGCGCTACCCGGCAACAGGCTGCCGTCGACCACAAACAGGTTTTTATAGCCGTACAACTGGCCGAGCTGGTCACAGGCATCTCCCATCACCGCGCCACCCAACGGGTGCCAGATAGTCGGCCTGCCGCCCAGACCGGCGAGACTGAGACCATCCGTCTGCGTCAGCAGCCGCTTGAAGCTGTCAGTTCTGGCCATCGCTGAGGGTGTCGCGGCGTCGTGGGGCCACTGTATCGATGCCGCCCCTGTGCTGGCGTCGTAGACCACCTCACCCTTTGCATCCGGCACTGACATGGCCAACTGAATCTGGATATCCACCGGCACGTTGGCTGGCGAATGCATAAATGTCACCGGATACGCTGCATTGCTGGAGTCGACGGCGGCAATACAGGCGGGGCCGCCCTGAGGGCCACCGACCGGACTCTTTGAGTACTCCAGCATCAGCTGGTCGCCATTGCTTCCCCAGCCCTGTCCGATACGGTCATTACCGCCGCGCAGTTCGCCCGCCTGTTGGCTCTTCAACAACAGTTTACTGGTGTTGAGAGAACCCGCCGCCAGGAACACGTAATCTGCCTGCAATTCATAACGCTCCAGTTCCTCACCTTCGGCATTGATGCGCCGACACTCCAGCGCGTAGCCGCCGCTGTGCTGCTCGCGAATCAGCAGCACCTCAGTCAAACTGCGAATCTCGACATTGCCCGTAGCTTTCGCGCCCAGCAGGTAGTTCTTGTCAGTGGACAGTTTGGCGCCACTGTTACAGCCGTAAATGTACTCACTGATACTGGCAGCGGCCGGCACGCTGCCATTGATTTCCTCGCGGATAATTCCCCAGTCAAACCCCGCGTAGGGCCTGCTCACATCGAATCCCGTCGCCATAGCATCGCGTATAAACGCTCGGTGAGCGGCATAATTTTTGCTGGCCAGAATGTCATCCGGTATCCGCCCTGCACCAATCTGTGAGATGACACGGGGATAGTAAATCTGGTCCATATCATCGTAATTGAGCTGCGGGAACACCTGATTAAAGACGTCTCGCTGCGGCTGGATCAACACCCCGCCGTACACCAGTGAGCCACCTCCCACACAGGCCCCACAGATGGCATCAATGTTATCGCCGGGAACGCGTTCAAGCAGGCCAGCCCAGGGCGTCACGGCGGCTGCACCCGTGAGAGCCTCTACCTCGCCAAACCACGTGGTGCGCCGGTCAGGCCGGCTGATACGGGGGAAGGTATCGGGCCCGTCCAAAGGCCACTCCTGCCCTCGTTCCAGCACCACGGTTCCAAGCCCTGCCTGGCCCAACCGCAACGCCGCAACCGATCCGCCAAAACCGGAGCCAATCACGACCGCCCGCGGCTGCGCGCCGGAATTGGAGGTGCTATCGCTGCAAGCCGTGCCAAACGCGGCGGCAGCGGCGACCAGTGATGAGCGCTGAATAAACTGTCGACGTGAAACAGGACGCATGGGGCACACCTTATTGTTCTTAATACTGCTGCTGATCAGGCCACCATTTTAGAATACTTTAACGTCTGTATGTCACACGTTTTCAAAGTCCCAGCGCTTGCGCCGACGATCGCCTTTGCGTAAGTTAGCAGGCCCTCGAGGTAGGAGAATGAACACAATGACCATCAAGCTGGGCGTGGTGATGGATGCCATCGCTAGTATCAACTATAAGAAGGACACTACACTGGCTATGCTCTGGGCGGCGCAGGACCGCGGCTGGCAGTTGTTCTATATGGAACAGGGTGATCTCTTTCTGGAGCAGGGCGTTGCCCGCGCACGCATGGCGCAATTGACGGTGCAGCGAGATTCGCAGAACTGGTTCTCGGTGGCCGAGGCGCAGGACGAGGATCTCGATCAACTCGACGTAATCCTTATGCGCAAGGATCCCCCCTTTGACAACGAATACATCTACAGCACGTATATTCTGGAGGCGGCAGAACGCAAGGGCACGCTGATCGTCAACCGCTGCCAGAGCCTGCGCGACTGCAATGAAAAAGTATTTGCCACACAATTCCCGCAGTGCTGCCCTCCGGTACTCGTCAGTGCAGACATGCAGCGCCTCAAGGCGTTCCACCAGAAGCACGGCGACGCGATCTACAAACCGCTGGACGGTATGGGCGGCAGTGCCATATTCAGAGTGAAGCAGGACGATCCCAATGTCAGTGTGATTCTGGAGATGCTAACGCTCCACGGCAGCCAGACCATCATGGCACAGCAGTTTATTCCGCAGATTGAAAAAGGCGATAAACGCATTCTGATGATTAACGGCGAGCCCGTGCCCTACTGCCTCGCGCGCGTACCTCTGGCCGGTGAAACACGCGGCAATCTCGCTGCAGGCGGAACCGGGAGGCCGCAGCCGCTGACTGAGCGAGATCAATGGATCGCAGCCCAGGTCGGGCCGAGTTTGCGCGAGAAGGGCCTGATGTTCGTCGGTCTGGATGTGATTGGCGATTATCTCACCGAGATCAACGTCACCAGTCCCACCTGCATTCGGGAAATTGACACGGCTTATGATCTGGACATCGGTGGACAACTGATGGATTGTATCGCCGAGGCGTTACAGAACAGGCGCTAACCAGTCCATGGTTTATCTGGCTACAGCCAACGCTGGCGACACGCGGTTTCGCAATGCCATGCTAGTGGCAATAGCGGCACACGCGCTGCTGATTCTTGCTGTCTCTTTCACCGCCAGCCTGTCGACGCCCTACGTCAGCCCGCAAATCGAAGTCACGCTCGCCACGCGGCCAAGCACTGTGGCACCCGAGGATGCCAGCAATATCGCGCAAGCTAACCAGGTTGGTAGCGGCAACGAAGCCCGGATGAACCAGCTCAGCACTAACAATCCGCTGCAATCCGATAGCCCCTCAGAACAGCAGGCCCGGATGCAACAGTCGCAACAGCAAACCGCGCGGCAACACGATACGCTCACTACCACCGGTATGGCTGATCGCAAGGTCTCTGCGCAACTGACTGATGCGTCGACCCAACACACCAGCCTGGACGGAGTCAGCCTTGAGGTGGATAGAATCAACCGGGAAATTGCCAGCTTGAAGGCGGAACTGGATGAAGAGACCCGGGCAGATGCCGACCAGCCGCGGGTCAGGCGCCTCACCGCAGCCTCGGCCAAGCAATCGGTTGATGCGGCCTATCTGCTGGATTGGCGCAAACGACTGGAAGCCGTGGGGAACCAGTACTACCCGCAGGCTTCGATTCGCTATGGCCTCTATGGAGAATTGCGTATGCTCGTGATCATCCGCAATGACGGCAGCCTGGAGGACATACAAATCTTGTCCTCCTCGGGCTATGCCGTACTGGACGAAGCCGCCATCAAAATCGTGCGTATGGCCGCACCGTACTCACCATTCCCGCCGGAACTGAGGGCCACAACAGACAAACTTGAAATTGTTCGCACATGGCATTTTCAGGAAAACCAGCTAAGCTCACCCTAAGAGTCGGCGAGCTTCCCACTCTATTTTTTTAGCAAAGAGATCTGTGCCTTCATGACCGGAAAACATTCCGTGAGTACTGCAAAAAGTGGCGACTGCCTGCGGGATCACTTCCTGCTGGCGATGCCTTGCCTGACACAGGGTATTTTTTCGCAGAGCATTACCTATATTTGCGAACACGGCGAAAGCGGCGCCATGGGCATCGTCATCAACCGCCCACTGGATCTGTCGGTAAGCGAGATATTTGAACACTTACAAATCCAGGCCGGCGGTGACTTCTCCTCTGAATCGGTGATGGCCGGAGGGCCGGTACAAATGGATCACGGATTCGTATTGCATCGCTATTGCGATAAAAGCTGGGAAGCGAGCCTGAAAGTCACCACCGAGATCACCTTGACGACGTCTCGCGATATTTTGCGCGCCATCGCGATCGGCGAAGGGCCACGCGATCACTTGATCGCGCTGGGCTACGCCGGCTGGGGCGCAGGACAACTGGAACAGGAACTGGCAGACAATAGCTGGCTGACCCTGCCGGGCAGCAGTGACGTTATTTTCTCCACACCTGCCGACCAACGCCTGGGGGCTGCGGCCGCTCAGCTGGGTATCGATATGAACCTGATATCGGGTCAAGCGGGACACGCCTGAGTGCGCGACCGATCCAATCCTCCCACATGAAGAAACCCCCTCGCACAGTGATGGCCTTTGATTTTGGCCTGCGTCAGATCGGTGTGGCCACCGGCAACTGCCTGCTGGGCATCACTACGCCACTGCCGATACTCCAGGCAAAACACGGCTCACCCGAGTGGCGTGTGCTGGAAAACCTGGTCGCTGAATGGCGCCCCGATCTACTGGTGGTGGGCGACCCCTTGAACATGGATGGTACTGCCAGCGAACTGGGGGCACTGGCCGCCAAGTTCTCACGCCGCCTACACGGGAGGCTTGGCCTTGAAGTGGCAATGGTCGATGAAAGACTGAGCAGCTTTGAAGCGAAATACGAAAGCCGCGAGCGCGGACACAGGGGGGACTTTAAACGCCAGCCCGTGGACAGTCTTGCCGCTGAGCTTATCCTGCGAACCTGGTTTGCCGAAAATACCTAGTACCGACCAACAGGCGCTAGCGTCCGTGAAAACGGCCGCCCTGATCGGACTCACTCTGCGCAAGTGCCAAACCATCGCCTGAGCCCAACTCATTCCTGTCGAGCATTTTGATTTGCAGACGCACATCGTTGGCCGAGTCGGCAAAGCGTATTGCCTCTTCTTTGGAGATCAGGTTTTCACGATAAGCTTTCACCAGCGATTGATCGAGCGTCTGCATGCCAAGCTCCGTTGACTTGGACATCAGATCCTTGATCAGGTGCACCTCGCCCTTGCGAATATACTCCGCGACCAGAGGCGTGTTGAGCAACACCTCCACAACCGGCGTACGCCCTTTCCCGTCCTTACGCGGCAGCAACTGCTGGGCGACCATGGACTTCAGGTTCAGGGAAAGATCCATCCATACCTGATTGTGCAAATCGGCCGGGAAGAAACTCTGTATTCGATCCAGTGCCTGGTTGGCGTTGTTTGCGTGCAGGGTGCACAGGCACAGGTGGCCGGTCTCGGCAAAGGTCAGAGCCTGCTGCATGGTTTCAGCGGTACGCACCTCGCCAATCATTATGACATCAGGGGCCTGACGCAAGGTGTTTTTCAGCGCCACATCGAACGACTCGGTGTCCATACCCACTTCACGCTGAGTGACAATGCAGCCCGCGTGCTCATGCATAAATTCAATAGGATCTTCAATACTGATGATGTGGCCACGGCTATTGCGGTTGCGGTAATCCACCATGGAGGCCAGGGACGTGGACTTGCCCGTACCCGTAGCACCCACAAAAATCACCAGACCGCGCTTGGTCATGGCCAGTTCTTTGATAATGGGAGGCAGGCCCAACTCGTCAATAGTAGGGATCACCGTTTGAATACGACGCACCACCAGACCGCATTTACCCCGTTGGACAAACGCACTGGCGCGAAAACGACCAAGATCTTCGGTACTCAGCGCGTAATTGCACTCATGGTGTTTGCGAAAATCGATCTGCTGATCCTGTCGCATGGTCGACAACACCATTTCTCGCGCCTCCTCCTCGGTCACCTTTTTTTCGCTGATCGGGTATATCTCGCCATCCACCTTGATACAGAGCGGTGAGTTTGCCGTTACAAATCCATCAGAGGCACCTTCCTTCACCATCCTCTGCAGCAAGCTATCGATATTCATACTGGCGGGTCCTTCTCTGGGATTGCGCGACGCGGTAACGGCCTAGAAATTTTCCGGCATCCTGGCCTTTTCACGCGCGACTTCTTTCGTGATCGTGCGTTTCCCAACCATCTCCTCAAGGCACTGGTCCATTGTCTGCATACCCAGAGCGTGGCCAGTCTGGATGGCGGAGTACATCTGCGCCACTTTATCCTCGCGGATCAAATTACGTATGGCCGAGGTACCGCGCATGATCTCGTGCGCGGCTACCCGTCCACCTGTAGCACGCTTGAGCAGGGTCTGCGACACAACCGCCTGCAACGATTCCGACAACATTGAACGTACCATGGACTTTTCCGCTGCCGGGAAGACGTCGATGACCCTGTCTATCGTCTTGGCCGCAGAGGTGGTGTGCAGCGTGCCGAATACC
Organism: Halioglobus sp.; assembly: GCA_037969215.1. Lineage (GTDB taxonomy): Bacteria > Pseudomonadota > Gammaproteobacteria > Pseudomonadales > Halieaceae > Marimicrobium. The sequence continues at coordinate 78,402 of JBBKWY010000186.1, read as the reverse complement.
AGGTGCCCGGTTTCAGCAGCCGTCAGGGCCAGCCGTATGGTCTCAAGATCGCGCAACTCGCCCACCAGAATGATGTCGGGATCCTCTCGCAAGGCCGAGCGCAGTGCCTCGGAAAATCCCAGAGTATCGCGATGTACTTCGCGCTGGTTGACAAGGCATTTCTTGCTTTCGTGTACAAATTCAATGGGATCCTCAATAGTGAGAATATGCTCGTATTTGTTGTCATTGATAAAATCGACCATGGCCGCCAAAGTGGTCGATTTGCCGGAGCCGGTCGGGCCGGTTACCAGCACCAGGCCGCGCGGCATCATCGAAATATCGCGAAAGACCTGTCCCATGCCAAGGTCTTCCATCGTCAGTACCTTGGACGGAATAGTACGAAAGACACCCCCTGCGCCGCGGTTCTGATTGAAGGCATTGACACGAAACCGGGCGACGCCCGGTACTTCAAAGGAAAAGTCAGTCTCAAGAAACTCCTCGTAATCCTTGCGCTGCTTATCGTTCATGATGTCGTAGATAAGCTCGTGGACCTGCTTGTGCTCCATCGGCGGCAAGTTGATGCGGCGAATATCACCGTCTACACGAATCATTGGGGGCAATCCCGCCGAAAGGTGTAAATCAGACGCTCCCTGCTTGGCGCTGAAAGCCAATAATTCCGTTATATCCATTCTCTGTATTCTCCCCTGTCGACGCTGTGCATCGACTGCTCCCCGACCAGCATGATTCTCGTGGCACCGAGTCTCCGCCACGTCATATTATTGTCATGTCGCCCCGGCCCCAAATCCGCTAACATTCGCGCCATGAACGAACAACCGCTCGCCAAGAATATAGCAAAGCTGCTCCAAAGGGTAAGGCGCGTCGCTGAAAAAAGCCAGTACAGCAATGGTGCTGTTTTGCTTGTTGCTGCAAGCAAGACCCGACCCTCACAGGACGTACGGGCAGCCTATGCGTGTGGCCTGACCGATTTCGGAGAAAGCTACCTGCAGGAAGCCCTGCAAAAAATGGGTGAATTGGAGGATCTGCCTCTGGTCTGGCACTTTATCGGCCCCATTCAATCCAATAAGACGGCTGGCATTGCCACACATTTCGACTGGGTACACAGCATCGATCGCGCCAAAATCGCCAAACGCCTCAGCGAACAGCGTCCGCCCGAGCTACCACCCCTGCAGGTCTGTCTTCAGGTCAATATTTCCGGCGAAGTCAGCAAGTCCGGAGTGAGCCTCAAAGAACTGCCGCAGCTGGCCCGCGCGGTGCTTGAACTGCCGCGCCTCAAGCTGCGCGGCCTGATGGCAGTGCCGGCGGCTGAAGCCGACAGCCAGCAACTGCAAGCGGCTTTTCACCAGATGCGCGTAGCGCTGGCGCAGCTGCAGCTACTCGACCCGGATATCGATACACTGTCTATGGGTATGTCAGCGGATATGGATACAGCCATCATGGAGGGTGCCACTATGATCCGATTAGGCACAGCCATTTTCGGCCCGCGCAACAGGTGATTTTGACGTAGCGCGGCGTGTATACTGCACCACTATTTTATCCTTGGTAACCCTATGGCAGACGGACACTCGCATCTACCGCGCATCGCTTTTGTCGGCGCTGGCAATATGGCCAGCAGTATTATCGGTGGCCTGATTGAAAGCGGCCACCCCGCGGACCACATCAGTGCGGCGGACCCTTTCCCTGCCAGCCTCGAACGATTGCGCACTATCGCCCCGGTGGCGGTTTTCAATGACAACGCCGCCGCTGTGGCAGATGCAGACATTATCATCCTCGCGGTCAAACCACAGGTTATGGCCGAGGCGGCCGGCAGTATCGCAGCAGCCGTACAATCGAATCGCTCGCTGGTAATCTCCATCGCAGCAGGGGTGACCATTGCCAGTATGCAGGCGCGGCTCGGACCCGATGCCGCGATAGTGCGCTGTATGCCCAATACACCGGCACTGGTAGGGTGTGGCGCTAGCGGGCTGTTTGCAAACAACAACACCACAGCACAACAGCGCGAGTTTGCTCAACGTGTTTTATCCGCAGTGGGCATCACCTGCTGGGTGGACTCGGAACCAGAATTGGATGCCATTACAGCGCTGTCCGGCAGCGGACCGGCGTACTTCTTTCTGTTAACCGAGGCGATTGTCGACGCAGGCGTCGCACTGGGGCTGAGTAGGGATACCGCTACCCTGCTCGCAACGCAGACGGGGTTGGGCGCTGCGCGTATGGCGCTGGAGAGCGACGTAGATCTGGCTGAGTTGCGGCGCAGGGTGACCAGTCCGGGTGGCACCACCGAACGCGCCATTCTGAGCTTTGAAGAAGATGGCTTGCGGGATGTCGTGGCCAAAGCTATGCGCGCCGCCGCTGACCGGGCGGTCGAAATGTCTACAGAAATGGGTTAGGAGAGATAAGTAACAATGAGCGCCTTTTATGCAATTTTAGTTTACGTGATTCAGACGCTACTCAGCCTGTACCTGATCGCGATGTTGTTACGCTTCCTGCTGCAACTGGTACGCGCGGATTTTTATAATCCCATCTCCCAGTTCGTGGTAAAGATTACCAATCCGCTGGTAGTCCCTGTACGGCGAATCATTCCCGGCTATGGCGGCGTTGATGTCGCGACCCTTTTACTGGCCGTGCTGCTACAGATTGCAGGTATTGCCGCCATTTTTCTAATACGCTTCGGCGCGATTCCCGCGCCGGTGCCACTGATTCTTGGGGGCCTGCTGGGTGTGGTGGCGCTGCTGGTGCAAATGTACTTCTTTGCGTTGCTGGCCATGATCATTCTGAGCTGGGTCGCCCAGGGCAGTCGTCATCCCGCCATCTTTCTGCTATACCAGATCACCGAGCCGCTGATGGCCCCTGTGCGAAAAATACTGCCGCCGATGGGCGGGCTGGATTTTTCACCCATACTCGCTTTTATTCTGATTAATATCGCCCAGATTGCACTTCAGCATATGGCGGCGGCAGTGGGCGTACTGGGATTCGCACCCTGGTTGAGCTAACGCAATGAACCCCCAGAATTCCGTCGGCATTGTCACACCACAGGTCGCTCGTTTCGACGAGCCGCTACGCTTGACCTGCGGTCGCGATTTACAGAATTTTGAATTGGTGTACGAAACCTACGGTGAGCTCAATGAGCGGCACTCCAATGCTGTGCTGATTTGCCACGCGCTCAGCGGGAACCATCACGCGGCGGGCTACCACAGTGCAGAGGATAAAAAACCGGGGTGGTGGGACGAGTGCATCGGCCCGGGGAAACCGATTGATACGAATCGGTTCTTTGTGGTGTGCCTCAACAACCTGGGGGGCTGCCACGGCTCCACCGGCCCGAGCTCCATCAATCCCGCAACCGGCAAAACCTGGGGACCGGATTTCCCTCCCCTGCGCACGAGTGACTGGGTGCACAGCCAGGCCCGTCTGGCAGATTACCTTGAGATCGAATGCTGGGCAGCGGTAATCGGCGGCAGCCTTGGTGGTATGCAGGCCATGCGCTGGTCGCTGGAGTTCCCGCAACGCATCCGGCATTGCATCGTCATCGCCGCCGCGTTAAAACTCAGCGCCCAGAATCTCGCCTTCAATGAGGTGGCCCGCCAGGCGATCGAATCGGACCCGGATTTTATCGAGGGCAGGTATCAAGATAGCAATACCATACCCGCGCGAGGTCTGGCGCTGGCACGAATGATCGGCCACATTACCTATTTGTCAGACGATGCCATGGCCAACAAGTTCGGCCGCGACCTTCGCTCTGGAAGCCTGGGCAGGGGCGAGGTCGTCAACGCCGAGTTCCAGGTACAAAGTTACCTGCGTTATCAGGGCAGTCAGTTTTCAGGCAATTTTGACGCCAACACCTACATCCTGATGACCCGCGCACTGGATTACTTCGACCTGGCACTGGAGTACGACAACGATCCCGCCGCTGCGTTTCGCAACGCGCAATGTAGCTTTCTGGTAATCTCGTTTTCCACTGACTGGCGGTTCTCACCAGAACGATCTCGCGAAATCGTCGATGCCCTGATCGCGGCAGACCGGCCCGTAAGCTATGCTGAAATAGATGCGAAAGAAGGTCACGATGCTTTCCTGATGCCGATTCCGCGTTATCTGGACATGTTTCGCGCCTATATGCTGCGCGTAGGAGACGAGACCTGATGCGGCTGGATCTGTCCCACATTCAACGCTGGATCGCCCCTGAGTCGCGCGTATTGGACCTCGGCTGTGGCGATGGCGTCTTCCTTGAGTTCCTGCGCGATCAGCGGCAGGTCCGGGGCACCGGTTTGGAGATTGACCAGAAATATATTACAGCTGCCATCTCCCGCGGACTCAATGTCATCGAACAGAATATGGACGAGGGCCTGGCCAACTTCCCTGACCAGAGTTTCGATACGGTCGTTCTGGCCCTGGCACTGCAGGCGGTGAAATATCCTGAGAGGGTGCTGGATGAAATGCTGCGTATCGGCCGCGAGGGCATCGTTACCTTCCCCAATTTCGGCCACTGGCGGTGTCGCCTGATGCTGGGTCTGCAGGGCCACATGCCGGTATCCAATTTCATGCCGTATACCTGGTACAACACACCTAACATCCATTTCTGCACTGTCACTGACTTTGAAGACCTGTGCCGCGTCAAAGGCATTCGCATCGTCTCGCGGGAAGTAGTGGGCGAAACCAGGGATCTGCCCATGCTATCCAATAAATGGCCCAATCTCTTTGCCTCCACGGCGATCTACCGGATAACTCGATAATATGTCTCTTTTGGCCCACACCCGTATCACTTTCCTCTGGCTGGCACTGCTTGCCGGCCCTGCAATGGCACAACAGTCGGAGAATTTCGGGCCATTCGAGCTGCATTACAGTGTCGTCAATACCACGTTTCTGGAACCGGCCATTGCCGCGACCTACGGTATTACCCGCGGCGAAAAACGCGCCATCCTCAATCTGGCTGTACGCGAGAAGCTGACCAGTGGTGGGGATGAAGCGCGCGCCATGGTGTTGCAAGGGCGGACCTGGGACCTGATACAAAACCAGACACTGGAGTTCAGGGAGATTCGGGAGGGTGACGCCATTTACTACATCGCCGAATTTTCTTTCATCAATGAAGAGTGGCGTTTTTTCGAGATCGATTTCCGACCCACCGGCGCGCAGCAGACTTACACGTTCAAGTTCAAGCATCAGCTCTATACTGACTGATGGCTGACCCCGGGCAGACACAAACCGTAGTACTTGCCAGCGGCAATGCCGGCAAGTTGCGGGAGCTGGGAGAGGTGCTCGCACCGCTTGGCGTCACACTGGCACCGCAGGCGGATTTCAATGTGCCCGAAGTCGCCGAAGATGGCCTGAGCTTTGTTGAGAACGCCATCATCAAAGCGCGGGCAGCATCCGAGCACAGTGGCTTGCCCGCGATTGCTGACGACTCCGGCCTGGAGGTGGACTACCTCGACGGTGCGCCAGGCATTTACTCCGCCCGCTATTCAGGCACCGGTGATGCAGGCAACAACACGCGCTTGTTACAAAAACTGGGCGACATACCCGAGGCGCAGCGCAGCGCCAGGTTCCAATGTGTACTGGTTTACATGCGCCACGCACTCGATCCCACCCCGCTGGTCTGTCAGGCCAGCTGGGAGGGCGTCATCTTGTTTGAGCCCAGCGGCGATCAAGGTTTCGGTTACGACCCGCTGTTCTATGTACCGGAATATCAGTGCAGTTCAGCGCAACTGCCACGTGAGACCAAGAACCGCATCAGCCACCGGGCCAAAGCCAGCGCCATGCTGTTCGAAGCCCTGCGTCAACGCTGATGCACTTGCCTCCGCTGGGGCTGTATATCCACCTACCCTGGTGCGAGCGAAAGTGCCCCTACTGCGACTTCAATTCGCATGAGATCAGCCGTGTCCCTGAAGAGCAATACGTTCGCGCTCTGCTACGGGACCTGCAGGATGATCTGCATTACGTACAAGGACGCGCCATCGACACGCTGTTTATCGGTGGCGGCACACCCAGTCTGTTTTCGGCCAATGCCATTCGACTGCTGTTGCGCGGGATCGCCGAGCTGGTTCCGCTTGCGCCCACGCTGGAAGCGACGATGGAGGCCAATCCCGGCAGCGCGGAAGCGGATAAGTTTGCCGCCTTCAAGGACGCGGGCATCAACCGTTTGTCCATTGGCATCCAGAGTTTCAACGACGCCCATCTTCAGGCACTGGGGCGAGTACATACCAGCGACCAGGCCCATGCTGCAATTGAATTCGCCTACCGCGCTGGCTTCGACAGCGTTAACCTGGACTTGATGCATGGACTTCCAGGGCAAACCCTGGGCGGTGCCGAGAATGACTTGCTCGCCGCTATCGCCCACAACCCGGCACACCTTTCCTGGTATCAACTGACCATCGAACCGAATACGGTATATCACAAGCGTCCACCGCTGCTTCCGGTCGAGGATGCGCTGGCGGATATCCAGGACTGCGGTGAGCAGCTGCTGGCTGAGAATGGCTATTCGCAATACGAGGTGTCGGCCTACAGCAAACCCGGCTTCAACTGCCATCACAACGGCAACTACTGGTCGTTTGGGGATTATCTGGGTATCGGTGCGGGCGCGCATGGCAAGATCACTTTTACAGACGGACGTATTCAGCGTTGCGCCAAGCGACGTCAGCCACAGGACTATATGGCGGCAGCGGCAGGGGGCTTTATCGCGAGCAGTCGTACACTGAAACCTGATGAGATCGTCGGCGAGTATATGATGAATGCCCTGCGGCTAAATGACGGGTTTACCCTGCCTCGATTCACCGCCCGAACGGGGCTGGATGCGCACGTGTTGGCGCCGCAGTTGGAGTTACTCTGCCAGCGTGGACTGTTGCAACGTGACCGCGAAAGTGTCAAAGCGACTGATCTGGGTCGCCGTTTTCTCGATAGCGTCATTGCCGAATTTTTTGGGGATTCACCCTGATGGCCGCGCTTCAGATGCGAGTAAACGCGCTCTACTAGTTCCTCTTTTCCACCAATAATCCAAAGATTCTTGGCTGGATATCATATACTTGGCGAGATCAAGACGATGTTCCACCCAATAATAATGAATGGAGTCAGGTAATGTCAGAGAACACGAATAATCAGCACCCCGAAGAAAGCCTACCCGCAGGCGCACTGCACCGCGAGCTCAAACCCAACTGGACAATCTCCGAGGTATTGAGCGAGGCTTGGAGCTTGAAGGACGGCTTTAAGGGAACGTATTGGGGTGCACTGCTTATTTTCATGGTAATCAGCACGCTGCTGAGCGGCGTCAGCGGATTCATTGCAAACGATTCAAAAATAATGAACGTCATCATGCAATTGATACTAATTTTGATAACGTATCCGCTGATGGCAGGGCTTACCATGATTGCGATAAAACGCAGCGTCGGCACGCCCACTGCGGCATCCATGGTTTTCGACTATTACCCCAAAACAATCCCCATTTTTTTAACCTACATATTGATGATGGCGATGGTAGCTATTGGCTTCGTTCTGCTGGTGTTACCCGGTATTTATTTGATGTTTGCCTATATGCTTGCCCTGCCCTTGGTCGTGGACAAAAATCTGGGGCCATGGGAAGCACTTGAAGCCTCTCGAAAGGCACTCACACCGTGCTGGTTCAGAACGGCCGGACTCATCCTGATTGGCAGTATTATCATGCTGATCAGTGCAATACCACTGGGCATAGGTTTGATTTGGACGCTGCCGTTTCTAGGACTTGCGATGGCAATTGTGTACCGCGATGTTGTGGGTGTTTCGCAATCGCGTGAAGGCGTGTTGTGAGTCAGCGCTCAATCGCGTAAAAAGACCAGATCCCATACGCCGTGCCCAAGCTTCTCTCCCCGCACCTCAAACTTCGTCAGCGGCCTGTATTCAGGTCGCTGAATAAACTCGCCTTTACCGCAGGTGTTGGATAAGCCGTCGGCGGCACTCAGCACCTTCAGCATCTGCTGAGCGTAATCCTCCCAGTCAGTGGCCAGATGTAAAGTCCCACCAAGCTTCAGCTTCCTCACCAACAGTGCCACTAATTCAGGCTGTATCAAGCGGCGTTTATTGTGCCGCTTTTTATGCCAGGGATCGGGGAAAAAAATCTGCACGGTGTCCAGGGATGCATCGGGTACACAATCTCGCAGGATCTCGACTGCGTCATGGCAATACACCCGGATATTCTCGATATCGTGCTCTGCCATGCTGTGCAGTAATCTGCCAACACCGGGGCGGTGTACTTCAACGCCGATAAAATTGGTATCGGGCCTGGCCCGCGCCATTTCCGCCAGGGATTGACCCATCCCAAAACCTATCTCCAGTACACGGGGGCCGGGGCGGCCAAAGACCGTATCGAATGCTATTTCATCGGGGCTGTACTCGAGGCCCCAGCGCTGCCACCCCTGGTCAAATCCGCGGCGCTGCGCCAGTGTCATGCGACCCGTGCGCAACACATAACTGCGTATGCGCTGTCTCTTGTCGAGATCAGTCATGGAATGCCTCAGTAATCCGTCCGAATCAGTCCAGCAGTTTCCAGCCCGTGGCCGCCAGACAGGCCCATCCGGCGATGAATGCCAGGCCACCCAAGGGTGTGATGGCGCCTAGCCAGCGCGCACCCGTAAAGCTCAAAACATAGAGACTGCCGGAGAAAACCACAATACCGATCAGAAACAACCAACCGCTGCTATTGAGCAGCGTGGTGTGTGGCTGGTTCAGAGCCAGAATACCCACTGCCAATAGCGCGAAGCTGTGATAGAAGTGGTACTGGACCGCTGTTTCAAAGACTCCCAGCGCATAGTCATCCAGCTTGCCCTTGAGCGCATGCGCGCCAAAAGCGCCAAGCATGACAGCCAGCATGCCGCTGAGTGAAGCCAGGGTAATGAATAATTTTGCCATGATGGGATTGTAACAGGGAGGCCGTTAACCCGCCTCCCTCGCTGGTAAGTTAGACGGCGATAGCTACTCGTAATTTTGCCATAGCACTCTGCTCCAACTGCCGGATGCGCTCAGCGGAGACGCTATACTGCGCCGCCAACTCGTGCAGGGTGGCTTTCTTCTCAGCCAACCAGCGCTGCGACAGAATATCGCGACTGCGCTCGTCCAGATCGGATAGCGCGTTGTGCAGCTGCGTCTCGCTACTGTCCTGCCAATCGCTGGATTCGAGGATCTGTGCGGGATCTGCACTGAGATCTTCCAGATAGTACTGGGGTGCGTGCCAGGCATCGTCATCATCCGCGTCCGTCGGCTGATCGTAGCCGAGGTCTCGACTGCTCAGTCGACCTTCCATACGCTGCACTTCATGAACAGCTACACCCAGATCTTCAGCAATGGCCTGCGCTTCATCCGCGCTTAACCAGGACATCGTTTTTTTCGCACTGCGCAGATTAAAAAACAGTTTGCGTTGCGCCTTGGTAGTGGCAACTTTCACAATCCGCCAATTGCGCAGGATAAACTCGTGCATTTCAGCCTTGATCCAATGCACTGCAAATGACACCAGACGCACCCCTTTCTCGGGATCGAAACGCTTTACCGCTTTCATCAGGCCTACATTGCCCTCCTGAATCAGGTCCGCCTCAGCCAGGCCATAGCCCGAATAGCTGCGCGCGATGTGCACCACAAAACGCAGGTGCGACATCACCAGTTCGCGAGCGGCCTGCACATTCTGGTTATAGAAAAGATCTTCTCCCAACTCGCGTTCACGCTCCACGCTGAGTATCGGAATACTGCTAACCGCCTGCACATAGGCCGGCAGGTTGGCTCCCGGCACCATCTGGTCAACGGGCAACAAGCTCTTCGTCATTTTTGGACCCTCTTACATACTCGGTGCCGAATTTTAGCACTCAATAAGTTAGAGTGCTAATTTCGAGAAAGTTCAGTACAGAACAAAAATATGCGGTTTATTTCTTTTTAATCAATGGTTTAACAACAATTATTGTAAACCGGTTCAGAAGTTTATTGCGGCTCGATGTGAACCAGATGCCGAGATACCGCCAGCCAGGCACCGGCCAGCCCCAGTAAACCGCCGAGGATAACCAGGTTGAGCGCACCCATCACACCCAGTCCGCTCAAGTAGAAAGCACTTTCGTAAAGCAACGCCAGGTCCCCGATGGGCTCCTCCAGGAACCACAGTGCCCCCGACACCAGAATTGCCGCCAGCACACCCCCGCCAACGCCGTACCACAACCCGGTATACAAAAATGGCCGTCGCACGAAGCCGTTACTGCCGCCCACGAGTTTCACGATGACAATTTCATCCCGGCGGCTTTCAATAGCAAGTCGTATGGTATTGCCGAGTATTAGCAGCACCCCGATCACCAGCATGCCACCTACCGCCAGTACGATGCGGCGACTGAGTTCCATCAGGGTATTGAGGCGCTGCAACCACTCCATATCGAGCACCGCCTCCGCCACGTCAGAATTCGCCTCCAGCTCCACACGCAATGCTGACACCGCGGGCTCATCGAGCGTGGCACGCGGGGTGATGAGGATCAGGTTTGGCAGTGGGTTTTCCTGCAGGTTAGCCAGCACATCCGCGAAACCGGAAAGATCTCGAAACTCTTCGAGGGCCTCTTCACGGGAGATAAAACGCGTCTCGCTCACGCCATCAAGCGCCGCCAGTTCTGCCTCGAGTTCCTGCACTCGCTCGCGGCTTACCCCGTTTTGCAGAAAGAGCGAAATTTGAGCGGGACTCTCCCAGCTATCACTCACCTGACTTACATTATCCAGCGCCACATTCAAACCGACAGGCAGGGCGAGCGCAATACCGATGACCAACCATGTCAGCAGGCTGCCGCCCGGGTTCTCGAGGACCCGCACCAAACTATCCGCGGCGGAAAGGCGGTGATGCTGCATCCAGGCGCTGAGTTGATTCAATACGCCCGTTTGACTGGAGCGCGCAGTCACCTTGCGCCGCGGCGTATCCCGGCGACGCTTCACGATGTGCCACCACTGACCAGACACCCCTGGCGCAACGTAATAATACGGTGCTGCAAGCGGGAAATCAGTATCAGGTCATGGCTGGCAATTAATACCGTAACGCCCACCTGATTAAACTGCTCGAACAGGTTCATGATTTCCGCGGACAGGGCCGGATCGAGGTTTCCGGTCGGCTCATCCGCCAATAGTATTTTAGGTTTGCCGACCACCGCCCGCGCGATACCCACGCGCTGCTGCTCGCCACCGGACAGCGCTCGGGGCATGGCCCACTCTCGACTTAGCAAGCCCACTTTATCCAGCGCAGCGCGCACTCGCCTGCCAATCTCGCGATGTTCATAGCCGGCGATAATCAGGGGCAGAGCAACGTTGTCGAACACAGTTCGATCGAACAGGAGGCTATGATTCTGGAACACAACACCGATATTACGGCGATGCTTGGGTATTCCGCGAGAGCGCACTGCGGCCAGGTCCTGCCCATCGATTGTAACCTGGCCCCGGGTGGGCCTGTCCATGAGCATAATGAGACGCAGCAGCGTGCTCTTGCCTGCGCCGGAATGACCGGTGAGGAAAACCAGTTCTTCTCGATCGATATGAATACTGAGTTCTCGCAGGGCATCGTGCCCTTCATCATAGCGTTTACTGACCCTGTCGAAGGTGATCATGCAGAGGCATTATCCACGTCAAAAAGGGCTTCTATAAACTCTTTAGCCTGGAATGGACGCAGATCTTCCACCGCCTCGCCCACGCCAATAAACCGAATCGGTAACTGCAATTTTTTAGCAATCGCAAAGATAATCCCGCCCTTGGCTGTGCCATCCAGTTTAGTCAAGGTTATTCCAGACACCCCGACCCACTGTTGAAAGTGCTCGGCCTGCGCCAGTGCGTTCTGTCCGGTGCCTGCGTCCAGTACCAACATTACCTCATGCGGCGCTGACGGATCGATTTTGCCCATAACCCGCACGACTTTTTTTAGTTCCTCCATCAGGTTGTCCTTATTGTGCAATCGACCTGCCGTATCGGCGATCAACACGTCCACCTTGCGGGCACGCGCCGCTTGCAGCGCATCAAAAAGGACAGATGCGCTGTCTGCACCGGTGTGTTGGGCCACAACCGGCACGTCATTGCGCTCACCCCATACCTGCAACTGCTCGACCGCAGCGGCACGGAAGGTGTCACCGGCCGCCAACATCACGGAGCGCCCTTCCTCAATATAGTGCTTGGCCAGCTTGCCGATAGTAGTGGTCTTGCCCACACCATTCACACCGACCATCAGAATGACATAGGGTTGGTGTCCATGCACCTCCAGCGGCTGCTCGCAGGGTTGCAACAACGCCAACAACTCCTCTCGAAGCGCACCGTGCAGCGCTTCCGGTTTTGTCAGCTCCTTGCGGGAGACCCGCTGTGTGAGTCGCTGGATAATCTCCAGGGTGGCCTCTATACCCACGTCGGCCATTAACAGGCGGGACTCCAACTCCTCGAACAGTTCCTCGTCAATTTCCTTGCGACCCAGAAACATATTGCCCAGGCCCTGCACCAGATTGTCGCTGGTACGCCCCAGTCCGCGCCGCAACCGGGAGAAAAATCCGACCTTCGCGCTCTGCGCAGCAGTCGCCGCTACAACCGGCGCTTGCTCGTCTGTCTTGATCTCCTCTATAGCGGGTTCAACCGCTAACGCGCTAGCTTCCGGAATTTGGGCAGGTGGAACCTCGATCTGGGGAACCTCGATCTGGGGAACCTCGACTTGGGGAACTTCGACTTGGGGAGGCTCTGTTGGAGATGCCTGAACCTGCGGGTTTTCCTCAGGCGCAATCTCAGTTGCCAGTGTTTCCGGTGCCGACGCTTCGACAGCCTCAGCCCCCTGCTCGATATCAGCAGTCGCTTCAGATGGCGATTCACTGGTCTGCGCCTGCTTCTTACGTTTAAGACCCAAACGGGAGAAAAAACCAATCTTCTCCTTTTTCTCGGCATTCGAGGACTCATCTGGCGCAGACTCAAGCGGTGCAGCAGCGCTGGCCTGATCACCTTGCTCAATGTCAGCAGGCAGCTCAGAGGGCGCCTCCCGGTCGTCAACCTGGATTGCGGTAGCTGTCGATGCATCCACTGGCACTTCGAGTTTTGGCGGCTCGGCGAGTGGCGCTGCAACTGACAGGGCCTCGACCTCCGGTATTGCGAGCGGTGGGGTTTCAACCGCTTGATCGCGCTGCTCGATGTCAGTAGCGGGCTCAGACGAAGGCTGCGTGGCCTCCTCTTGCTTTTTACGTTTAAAAAATTTCATAAGTGTCGTGCTAAAGTGTGTGCATAACGCACGCCTGAAAGGGCGCCTATCGTAACACCCTTGGATAACGTGAAGAAATGTCAGGAACAGGAAGCCGTGTCGCCAAGCAGCGACAGGTGCGCATCATAGGTGGCCAGTGGCGCGGTCGCAAACTCACGTTTACGCCGGCAGACGGCCTGCGGCCTACTGGCGACCGCATCCGTGAAACCCTGTTTAACTGGCTTGCCCCCTATATTCAGGGCGCTCGCTGCGTCGATCTTTTTGCGGGAAGTGGCGCACTGGGACTGGAGGCGCTTTCCAGGGGCGCTGAGCACTGTGATTTTGTCGATACCTCGGGCGCAGCGTTGGCACAGATCAATCAACACCTGCGAACGCTGAACGCGCCGGACAGCGGCAGGTGTCACGCGGTTACCGCGCAGCAATTCCTGCAACACGCTGCCACCCCCTATGACATCGTATTTGTCGATCCGCCGTTTACCTTGCAACTGGCCGCGCCCGTGTGTGCATCGCTGGCGAACAGTCGGCGCTTAGGCGATGACGCACTGATCTATGTCGAGACGGCCGCGACAGAGTCTTCTCTCGATATTCCCCCGCAGTGGACACTGCATCGGGAAAAGACCTCAGGGGGCGTGACCTACCGGCTATTTAACAGCGGGCGGGGGGAGACTGTATCCCTATCCCGACGCGGTGCGTTGTCGCTGCCCGACTAATTGTTTACCATCCGCTGCCTTGCACTCACAACCGGGCATACTTATGCGCACCAACACTGTCATCTATCCGGGCACCTTCGACCCGATTACCAATGGTCACGTGGATCTGGCTGAGCGCGCTGCACGCCTGTTTGACCGGGTGGTTGTCGCTATTGCCCACAGTGAAAAGAAAACCCCGCTATTTTCCCTTGAGGAGCGGGTATCTCTTTGCGAAGGTGCACTGTCACATCTGGATAACGTAGAGGTGGTGGGTTTCAGCAATCTGCTGACGGACTTTGCCAAAAGCCAAAACGCGCGCTGCGTGCTGCGCGGCCTTCGGGCGGTGGCAGATTTCGAGTACGAGTTTCAACTGGCTAATATGAACAGGGCGATATTCCCCGAGTTTGAGAGTATTTTCCTCACGCCCTCGGAGCACCTGTCCTATATTTCATCTTCCCTGGTAAGGGAGATCGCCGCTCTGGATGGCGACATCAGCCCCTTCGTTCCCGCGGCCGTTGCCGTTGCGCTGAAAAATCGGTATGCCAAAAGCTGAACTCAGTTCGAAGCCGATGCTGCGTCAGACCCGGCATCTTCTGAGTTTCTCTCGTTCATGCTTTTGATGGCCGCGGCGTCCTTACCGGTATAGCCGGTATTCCGGCAACCGAGACAGCGCATAAAGGTGGACTCTGCCGGACCGCCAACCAGTGTGCCCGCCGCTTCACTGGCATTGCCGGCCAACAACGTAAACGGCAAACTGACCAGCCACACCGCTGCGCCACCGACGGTGAGCACCGCACCGATGGGCCGCGCTACCAACAAATCACCGACCATAGCCCACTCATTGGGGCTCTCATCTATCGCCTCCTCTGCCCACAGCAATTGCGGCAGTAAAAGACAACCCACCATCAGCGCAACCGCCGCCCGACGTGCCCGTTCTTTTATTCTCATAAACACACTCCCAGATTTCTACCCGTGCCGCGTTATTCAGTTAGTGTAGCCTGTTCAACGCTGGCAGGTCACGCAGTAGACGCTACTGCGCTGCCCCAGGCGCAACTCGCGCAACACTGTCCCGCAGGCCTTGCAAAGCTGCCCCGTGCGACCGTAAACAAAGAGCTGCTGCGCAAAGTACCCGGGCTTGCCATCACCGCCCACAAAATCACGTAAAGTTGTCCCACCCTGCTCTATAGCCGAAGTAAGTACTTGCTTAATGCATTCGCCAAGCCGCCGGTAACGCGCCAGAGAGATACGACCGGCAGCGCGGGCAGGATGTATGCCGGACAGGAACAGCGCTTCATTAGCGTAAATATTACCAACACCCACCACCACTTTTCCGTCCATGATGAAGTTCTTCACGGGTCCCTTGCGGCCGCGCGAGCGACGATACAAAAGCAGGCCGTCAAATTCAGATGACAGGGGTTCCGGGCCGAGGTGCATGAGCAGCGGGTGGACCTCTTCGGGGATCTGCCACAAAAAACAGCCGAAGCGTCGCGGGTCGTGAAAGCGCAGACAAACGCCACCCTCAAACAGGAGATCGATATGGTCGTGCTTGCCCGGCGAGGTCTCAGGCGCAACCACCCGCAGCGAGCCGGACATCCCCAGATGCACCAGTAAACTGCCCGCCGCGGTTCGGAAAAGTAAGTACTTACCTCTGCGATCTACCGCCGTAATAACCAGGCCGGGCAACGCAGACACCAGAGTGTCCGGAACCGGCCAGCGCAGACGCGAGTCACGCACATCGATTCGCACAATCTTGCGACCGAGGCAGTGCGGTTCGACACCCCGGCGTGTTGTTTCAACTTCGGGCAACTCGGGCATAGCGGAATCGTTTCTTTTATCGTCTCGCGCGGAAAACTGGATCCTGAAGCAAAAAACCCCGGCAATGGCCGGGGTTTTTTTATACTGTACCTAAGGTCGGGCGACTACTTGATCTTGCCTTCCTTGTACATAACATGCTTTCGCACCACGGGATCGTACTTTTTCATTTCGAGCTTATCCGGCGTGGTTCGCTTGTTCTTATCCGTGGTATAGAAATGCCCTGTACCAGCGGAAGAATTCAATTTGATCTTATCTCTCATAACAATTCTCCTTTAAACTTTTTCGCCGCGAGCGCGCATATCCGTTAACACCTGCTCAATGCCGAGCTTATCAATGATACGCATACCCTTACTGGATACACGCAAAGTGACGAAGCGCTTCTCATTCTGCAGCCAAAAACGGTGCTGGTGCAGGTTAGGCAAAAAACGGCGGCGGGTGCGGTTCTTTGCGTGTGACACGTTGTTTCCCGTTATCGGACGTTTGCCGGTAACCTGACAGACTCTAGCCATGATTGTTTGCTCTCCCAAAAAGACGCGGGATTTTCAGTAAAAGTGATGTTGCTTAACGACCCAAATGAAACCCAGGCCGCGCAGAGCGCGACTTTATACCAGAACAATCCCACCATAGCAAGCCTGACGCGACACTCACATTAGGCCCTCTTCGGCAAACGAGTACTCTTTACCACTGCCGATAATGATGTGATCAAGCACCCGAATATCCAGAAGTGCCAAGGCGGCACAAAGGCGTTCGGTGATCCGTCTGTCTGCACTGCTGGGCTCTGCCACACCGGACGGGTGGTTGTGTGCAAATATCACGGCTGCTGCACCGTACTGCAGTGCCCTGACCGCCACCTCTCGCGGATAGACCGCGGCGCCATCGAGCGTGCCGAAGAACAAATCCTCGCAGCGCTGCACCCGGTGCTGGCTGTCCAGAAAAAGGCAGGTAAAAATCTCCCGATCGCGACTGCCCAGATGATACTGCAGAAAACGGCGGGTATCGCCCGGGCTACTGAGGACATCACCGGCGCATGCCGTCTGCAATGCCTGGCGACAGACCAACTCCATGGCCGCGCGCAAGCGCGCGTACTTCGCCGGCCCGACCCCGGGAGAATCCAACAATCTGTCTTGCGTCGCACGCATCAGCCCACTGATGCCACTAAACTCTGTGAGCATGCTGCGCGCCATCTCCAGCGCGTTACAATCGCGGTAACCCGTGTGCAGAAGTACCGCGAGCAACTCCGCATCCGACAGAGCGGCCGCGCCGCGCTCCAACAATTTATCGCGCGGCCCCTCCCCGGGCATCCACTGGGTAATACTCATTCACTCCTCCCTGAGCTCCTGTCTGCGCGGTGTCAAAAACAGCGCCACAGTGGTATCTTTCCCCCTCGGTTATCCTCCCAGATAGAGCGAGTAAATGGCACATCTTTTCAATCGCAATGTCCTGCTCGGCGTCAGCGGCGGCATCGCCGCGTACAAATCGGCCGAACTGGTCAGGGAACTGCAGGAACGCGGCGCACAGGTGCGCGTTATCATGACTCACGGCGCGCAGGAGTTTATTACCCCGTTGACCCTGCAGGCCCTGTCCGGCAACCCCGTACATACTGAATTGCTGGATGAGGCCGCCGAGCTGGGCATGGGCCACATTGAACTCGCACGCTGGGCAGATTTACTGCTGATTGCACCGGCTACAGCCGACCTGATCGCACGCTTGAGCACCGGTCGCGCCGATGACCTGCTTACCACTGTGGCGCTCGCGACGGCAGCTCCCTTAATGTTGGCACCCGCCATGAACCAGCAGATGTGGAAGGACCAGGCAACGACAGCCAACATCCATGTCCTGTTAGCAAGAGGTGTGCGGATTGTCGGCCCAGCGGAGGGCTTGCAGGCCTGTGGCGATGTCGGCCCCGGTCGAATGGAAACACCGGCGGCGATAGCCGATGCGGCCGGAGAATTGTTTCCAACTGGAGAACTGGCCGGCAAACGCGTCGTCATCACTGCCGGCCCCACACGGGAGGCCCTCGATCCAGTGCGTTACATCTCCAACAATAGCTCGGGGAAAATGGGCTACGCCCTCGCGCAAGCGGCGGTAGACGCCGGCGCGACTACCACCCTGATCAGTGGCCCGGTTAACCTGGCCGCGCCGGTTCACACCCGGGTTCTGAACGTCCTCAGCGCCGAAGAAATGCTGGAACAGTGCCTGAAGCTGTTGCCGGAGTGTGACATTTTTATCGCCTGCGCGGCGGTGGCCGATTACCGCCCGGCAACGGTGCAGGACCAAAAAATAAAGAAAGGTCCGCAGGAGGTCACCCTGCAACTGGTGCGCACGCCCGATATCGTTGCTACCGTGGCGGCGAATGAGCACCGGCCCTACACCGTTGGCTTCGCTGCAGAAACCAACGACGTACTGGCTTATGCGAGAGAGAAAATGCAGCGCAAAGGGCTGGATATGATTATCGCCAACGACGTGGCCGACCCATCTATCGGCTTTAACAGCAACGACAACGCGGTGACCGTAGTGCAGCGCGACGGCGAGCAAATTTTGGCGCGCGCGAGCAAAAGTGTCATCGCGCGACAAATCGTCCATTTGATTGCCACAGAAATCTGACAATGACGCCAACTATCGCTCAACCCATTTCACTCTCTTGTTCCATCGGCCAGCGAATACTGAAGCGGACGACTCAACTAATGGCAGTATGCCCGTTTGAGTGACCACGACTATGTAATATCATCGAACCCTGGACGTGCAGACTGGCTCAGTGAATGCTGAAGTTTAGAAAGACAAAAAAAAATACCGACGGTAATAATCTGAAGAAGGCTGCTTCCGCTAGCCCTCAGGGGATCACTGCGACGAGTAATGCCCTGCAGAAAACTGCTGGTATTGCACTGCTGGCCGTTTTGATTCCGCTATTGCTGGCCTTCGCCTACCTGATCCTGCTGCGCCAGCCTGCGCTGCAGGAGCAGCAGGTTGACCGGGTTTCAGCATCATTTGCTGTGCAACAGGCGACGATCATTCAGCGCCTGTTCTCCCAAATGGAAGCCCGTATAAAAAGTGCCGCGCTGTCTCCGTTGGCACTCTCCGCTATCGCGAGCAAATCCGATGACGACCTGCCGCTGGTAGAAAAAGCCATGCTGGATTATTTTCCGGAAGTAGCCAGCCTGAGGATCATCCCGATTGGCGACATGGGTACCGCAGATTTTTCAGAGGGCAACCAGGGCCTGCGGAATCATATCGAGGTCGACCTGGTGCGACGTACAAGCGAAGGGGAGGCGACACAGCCGGAGGCATACAAGTTCGAGGACAGATGGCTAACCTCACTGGCCGCTAGAGTAACGCACCCCCGTATCGAAGATCGCTGGGCAGTCATTGTTGTAACGATAGACAACGAGCAACTATCCCGACAATTGAAGCCGCTGGGGCAATCCTATGGCAGATTCGCACTGGAGCAGTTGTTCGTCACACCCGGCGGGCAAGACCGTGTGGATACCATCGCCGAAAACGGCAGTGCGACTGTCGGTTCCGACACGCGCTACGCCGACATCCCGGACACCCCCTGGCGTATTTCATTCAGTCCTTCAGACGAACTGCTGGACACATTGAGTATCGACACGATACCGCTCTATAGCCTGCTGGCGCTAATGGTGCTGGCGGCATTTGGTTCCATGTCCATCGTGTTGATTCTATTCCCCAGGAAGCTGGATACCGAAATCGAACTTGTCGTGGCTGCAGCAGACCAGAAAACCCCCTTGACTCTGACCATTCCGGAATTGATTCCTCTGGCCAAGCAGTTGCGTCGGGCCACGTTGCGCGCCCTGCGACAAACCAATTCGAGCCCTGCCTCGCGGCCCAAGCAGCAAGAGACCCCACTGGAATTGCAAAGCGCTCAATTCACCAATCCGCTTTTTCAATCTAATAACATGATTGATAATGACGAGGACGAAATCCTCGATCTGGACCTCGCAGGCGGCAACGTTACAGCTGCGGCCCCAACCAGTGACATACAGGGATTCCCTGAGCATGTATTCCGCGCCTATGACATCCGCGGCAACGCCCAGACGGAACTCACCGATGAACTGATCGCAAGTATTGCGCGAGCCGTTGGCAGCATTGCGGGCGAAATGGGCGAGCAAGCGCTGATCATCGGTTGCGATGGCCGGACATCCAGCCCGCGCATTAAATCGGTCCTGGTACGCGCCCTTATGGAGACCGGAAGGGACGTTATCGATATCGGCCTGGTGCCAACCCCACTGCTCTACTTCGCCACACGGCATCTGGATTGCCGCTCCGGCATCATGATAACAGGCAGTCACAACCCGGCCGATCAGAATGGCTTGAAGATCGTGCTGAATCAACAAACCATTGCAGCAGGCGGTATCCGGGAGATTCGCGATCGGGTGCACAGCGGTAACTTCAGTTCTGGCAACGGGCGCACGATGCGTGAAGATATTGTGCCAGCCTATAAAGAGGAGGTGTTACACGATATCGCTATCGCCGTACCGCTGAAAATTGTCATCGATGCCAGCAATGGCGCTACCAGTGAACTTGCGCCGAAGCTGTTTGAAGAGCTTGGTTGTGAGGTCGAGCGGCTGAACTGTCGCATTGACGGACGCTTTCCAGGCCACCCGCCGGATACCAGCAATGAAGAAAATCTCGCCGAGCTCGCCCGCGTAGTAGTTGAGGTGCAAGCGGACTTTGGTGTGGCATTTGATGGCGATGGAGATCGTCTCGCGGTGGTAACACCCAGTGGGCGTATTATACGCTCCGATATACTGCTGATGCTGTACGCTCAGGATGTCGTTTCACGCAATCCCGGGGCAGACGTGGTGTTCGACGTTAAATGCACTCGCCACCTCTCCACACTCATCACCAGTCACGGCGGACGGCCTGTGTTGTGGAAGACCGGTCACGCGTTTATGAAAGAGAAGATGCAAGAGACCGGTGCGCTGCTGGGCGGGGAATTTTCCGGTCACATGTTTTTCGGGGAGCGCTGGTACGGGTTCGATGATGGCATGTATGCCGCCGGTCGCCTCGCTGAAATCCTCAGTACACACGGGGAGAGCCTGGACGAATCTATTGCCAAATTTCCCGCCACTATCAACACGCCGGAAATCATTATTCCAGTGCCCGATAGCTACAAATTCGAGTTGATGAAACATATTATAGAAAGCGCGGATTTCACTTCTGGCAAGGTAAATACCATGGATGGAATCCGGGTGGACTTCAGTAACGGCTGGGGCCTGGTGCGCGCTTCGAACACAGGGCCGGCACTCACCGCCCGCTTCGAAGCGGACACCCAGGCCAATCTCGAGATCATACAGGATGAGTTCAGAGCGCTAATCGAGCTGGTCGACCCCGAAATAGAACTCAATTTTTAACCTCTTCCGGCCACTCCTCGCTGCGGGACCCCGGTAAACGGCAGGCAACGATATGTCATTAGATCGCGCGGAAGCGCTTAACATCGCACAAGTTCTGACGGAAGCACTGCCCTATATCCAGCGCTTCATTGGAAAAACCATTGTGGTCAAGTTTGGCGGCAATGCCATGGTCGATCCACTGCTGCACGAGAGCTTCGCCAGAGACGTGGTGCTGATGAAACTGGTGGGCATGAACCCCGTGGTGGTTCACGGTGGCGGGCCGCAGATCGACGCCCTGCTGGAGAAGCTCAATATCCACAGCGAGTTTGTAAACGGTATGCGCGTTACTGACTCGCAAACGATGGATGTGGTGGAAATGGTATTGGGTGGCAGCGTCAACAAGGAAATTGTCACCTCAATCAATCGCAATGGTGGCAAGGCCATTGGGGTCACAGGAAAAGATGGCCAGATGATTCGCGCACGCAAGCTGAATATCACCAGGCACAACGCCGCACTGGATGCGCCGGAAATCATCGACATCGGCCATGTTGGGGAAGTCGATCAGATTGATACCGAGGTACTACAGGTTATTCTTGGAAGTAACTTCATCCCGGTCATCGCGCCAATAGGCGTGGGCGAAGACGGCAGTACCTATAATATTAACGCCGACCTGGTCGCCGGGAAACTGGCCGAAGTCATGCAGGCGGAAAAATTGATGCTGCTCACAAACGTCGCTGGTCTGTTGGACAAGCAGGGGCAAATTCTCACGGGATTAACCACTGCGCAGGTCGATGAGTTGATTGCAGACGGGACCATTAGTGGAGGCATGTTGCCGAAAATCCGCTGCGCTCTGGATGCCGTGAAAACCGGTGTCACCAGCGCCCATATAGTTGACGGTCGAGTGCCTCACGCGGTGCTACTGGAAACCTTCACCGACGAGGGCATGGGCACGCTCATCACCAATAAACGGGCCTAGCACGAAAAAATAGTAGAAATCAGTCCCCATAGTGGCTGGGCTTATTGCAGGCACGGCGGGTAATCGCTAGCATGGGGCCGAAACGCTATTTGAGTTGGAACGCCATGCCTCCGAGAAAATCCCAAAGGCGCCAGCAAATATTGGAAGCCCTGGCACAAATGCTGGAGGCCGGTCCCGGCAACCGCATCACTACTGCGGGCCTGGCGAAACAAGTCGGGGTGTCTGAAGCCGCTCTGTATCGACATTTCCCCAGCAAGTCCAAAATGTTTGAAGGCCTGATCGAGTTTATCGAAGACACGCTATTTACCCGCGTCAGCATCATTCTGAGTGAAGAGTCGACGGCACAGAAGCGCTGCGAAAAGATGCTCATGTTGTTGCTGGTTTTTGCCGAGCGCAACCCGGGCCTCACCCGCATCCTGACCGGCGATGCTCTGGCCGGCGAAACCGAACGCCTGCATCAGCGTGTGGCCCAGTTGTTTGATCGTTTCGAAACACAACTCAAGCAGGTCATTCGTGAAGCTGAGTTGCGCGAAGGGTTGCGACCTAGCATTGCCTTACCTGCCGCAGCCAACCTGCTAATGGCGGCGGCGGAGGGACGCATCTCGCAATTTGTGCGCAGCGGATTCCAGCGCCTGCCCACTGCAGAGTGGTCAAAACAATGGGAATTGTTGATGGGGGGCTTCTTTCGCGACGCAATCACCCAGCCGGTATCCGGTCAGGCTAGCGGTTACGTCAGCTAGGGACTACGCCTCTGCGCTACCGCTTGGTGCGCAGTGTTTGCCGTAGTTCGACTACATCGCGCAACATTTCAAAGCGCTCGATATCGGCATCGTACGCAGTTTCGAGTTCCGCTATTTCACGCTGCCGATCTTTAATGTCGCGCTCAGTACTTACGATTTCATTTTGCAGGGTTTCAATGGCCCGCAGACGTTCGACGTCCACCGCCATACCCGAGCGTTCCATATTGGCAGCTTGTGTCTGATAATTTTCCACTTTTTGCTTTAACGCGCGACGGTTGCCCTTGAGAATACTCATTCTGATCTGCAAATCGCCGAGAGCACGACGCCGGGCATCTTCTATATCATTCACGGTACTGTAACGAAGCATTAGCGACTCGTCCCACTGTTGCAGGCGCTCCTGTTCCATTCGGGCCTCTTGCTCCCGCAAGTTTTCAGCGTCCTCTAACACTCTTTCTTCCGGGGTAAGCGCCCGCGGCACCACCTTGATCACCATGCCCTCGTTATTCAATACCTCATAGCCGCCGCCAATTGACTCAACTGGCACCTGATAATCCACGACAACATTACCTTCGGCGTTGCGATAGCGATAGAGCTGCTTGGCCTCGACCAATGAGGTGAGACACAGCATAAGCGCGCACGCTAAAACCCGGCTGAGGAGTGGTGTTCTAGTAATCATGTGTCCAATATAAAACCTGTACCCGGTTGGTACAAGCTACACTCCATAGCGTTCGCGGTACTGCCGCATAGCGACCAGCGGCCCCTGATCTGCGGATTCCAGATAAGCAATGATGTGCCCCATATTGATAATACTCAATACCGGCACGCCCTGGCTCTGCTGGACTTCCTGCACAGCTGACGCGTCCCCGGCTCCGCGCTCCTGACGATCGAGACCAATGACCACGCCGGCCAGCTCCGCCCCCGCATCTTGAATCATGCTGATGACCTCGCGCACGGCCGTGCCTGCGGTGATAACGTCGTCTATGATCAATACACGCCCACGCAAAGGTGCGCCCACCAGCGTGCCGCCTTCGCCATGCGCCTTGGCCTCCTTGCGATTGTAGGCAAAGGCCACATCCAGACCATGATGATCCGCCAGCGCGACGGCGGTGGCCGCAGCCAGTGGTATACCTTTATAAGCCGGCCCCAACAAAATGTCGAAGTGGACGCCGGAATCCACGATACACTGTGCGTAGCAGCGACCCAGAACAGCCAGTGCCTGGCCGGATGAAAATGCGCCCGCATTGAAGAAATAGGGGCTAACCCTACCTGACTTTAACGTAAATTCACCGAACTTCAGGACATCGCTACGCCGCGCCAGCTCGATAAACTCTGTTTGATAGCCTTGCATATCGATATTTGATCCTTAAGGAAACATTGTATTCCCCCATTTACGCTATAGAATACGCAAATCTGGGTTTAACCACTTACTAATAACTGGGTCCGAGCTTTGTAGTCTCGCTCCGGATGCTATCAATCACCGCTGGCTAAACAGCGATGGTTCAACTTAAACGATCAGATGTGCGAGCGTTACCTCAGGAGCCCAGCGAATTTTTAGGTCGCCGCGTGGTTCGTGCATCATACACGCTCTCATATCAAGGGGCCAAGAATGAGGATCATCAGCTTCAGCGCTGACGGCATAAAAAACGCCGCGGGTAATGGATTTTTCGACTGGCTGAATGAGCAGGATGCGGACTTTATCTGCGTTCAGGATTTACAGTGCTCGGAATACGATTTACAGGACAGTATCTTTTTCCCTGCCGACTACAATGCCTACTTCTTCGATGATGTAGATGGCAAGGCCAATGGCGTTGCCATCTACTGCCGGAAAATGCCTAAAGCGATCATGACCGGCCTGGGATTTACCGACTTTGATATGGAGGGGCGCTATATCCAGGCTGACTTCGAAAACCTTAGCGTCGCCTGCCTGTTAGCGCCCCACGCACAGGCGAATGACAGCGCTCAGCAAGCCCGCAAAAACGACTTTTACGGACTTCTGGGCTCTCATCTGCAAAAAGTGCGCAACAAGCGCAGGGAATTCATCATTTGCGGTAACTGGCATATCGCCCACAGCGCCGCCGATGTTCAGGATACGCAAAGTAACAGCACCACAACCGGCTTCCTGGCGGAAGAAAGGCAGTGGATGGACGAGCTGTTAGAGTCGGGGTATGTCGATGCATTTCGCGAGATCAACTCAGACCAGGACGAATTCAGCTGGTGGCCAGACGGCAAACGTGGTGAAAACGGCTGGCGCACGGACTTTCAAATTATTTCACAGGGCCTGAAGTACGCGGTGGACTACGGTGCGATCTACAAGATCAAGGAATTCTCGACGCATGCACCCATCATCATGGATTACGATATAGAACTGTAGCCCCCCGCAGAGCAGCGCGGCGAATCAGGACGCCAGCGCTGCCTTCTGTATTGTAATCAGCTGCTGTATACCCTCGCTCGCCAAATCCAGCATGCTATCCAGTTCTGCGCGCGCAAAGGGCGCCTGTTCCGCCGTACCCTGCACCTCGATAAAACCACCCGATGCGCCCATGATGACATTCAAATCGGTATCCGCCGAGGAGTCTTCGGGGTAATCCAGATCCAGCACCGGAACTCCCTGATAAACCCCCACTGACACGGCTGCGATCATTTCCCGCAGTGGGTCGTCCTTGAGGAGTTTCTCTCGCTGCAGATAATTGATGGCGTCAACCAGAGCAACACACGCGCCGGTAATGGCCGCCGTACGAGTGCCCCCATCAGCCTGAATAACGTCACAATCTATCGTAATGGTGTTTTCACCGAGCCGGGAAAGATCGAGTGCCGCCCGCAGCGACCGGCCGATCAGACGCTGAATCTCCACTGTGCGCCCACCCTGTTTACCGCGACTCGCCTCCCGCCCCATACGAGAGCCAGTGGAGCGCGGCAACATACCGTACTCGGCGGTCACCCAGCCCCTACCCTGACCGCGCATAAAGCTCGGCACCCCTTTTTCAGCAGAGGCCGTGCAAATAACCTTGGTGTCGCCAAAGCACACCAGCACGGAGCCCTCGGCATGTCGGGTGTAGTTACGGGTGATGCTTATGTCTCGCAGTTGCTCAGCCGCGCGGCCACTGGGTCGTTGCATGGTGTTACTCCGGTCGTAAGAAAAGCGCGCTAGTATACGCGAGGCAGCGGATTGATGTCTGGACACGAGGCGCGAAACGGACATTCGTGCTGCGCGGCGCGGCCTGCGCGGCCCGACCTGCGCGGCCCGACCTATGTATGCACCAATAACAAGCTGCTACACTCGATGCCCTGTTGTACAACATGGGCCGCTAAACAAAATGATTCACAGCATGACCGCATTTGCACGTGAGAGCGCCACCACCAAACAGGGCATTCTGACTGTGGAAATGCGCTCGGTAAACCACCGTTATCTCGACAGCAGCTTCAAATTACCCGATGCCCTGAGAGCATTGGAGCCGCGCCTGCGCGAAAAAACAGGCGCTGTGCTGGCGCGGGGGAAAGTCGACTGTATGATCCGGCTGCAGTCTCACCCCGCGCAACTTGGTAAATTGGAGATCGACAGTGGGCGATTAAGCGCGCTAGTGGCCGCCACCCGGATCATTGCGGCGCAACTGGACAACCCCGCACCCATCAACCCGTTAGACGTGCTGCAATTTCCGGGTATCTACAGCGCCCCTGAAGAATCTGAAGAACAATTACAAGCGGAAGCGCTTTCGCTATTCGACCAGGCTTTGGCCAACATGCAGCAAAACCGTCAGCGCGAAGGGAGCAAGCTGGCCACGCTGGTACGGGATCGACTGACACAGGTTGAAGCTGCAGTCATCATCACGCGTGAAATACTTCCCGCGCTGATGCAGCATCAGCGGGACCGCATCACCACGCGAATTGCAGATCTGGGGGTGGACATCGACCAGAGTCGCCTCGAGCAGGAACTGGTCTATCTGGCACAGAAGGCGGATGTTGACGAAGAGCTGGATCGGCTGGATGCGCACATTGGCGAAGTTGCCCGCACCTTGAAGAAAGGCGGTCCCTGCGGCCGGCGACTGGATTTTTTGATGCAGGAACTGAACCGTGAAGCGAATACCCTGTCGTCCAAATCACAGGCTGCGACCACCACCCAAAGCGCGGTGGAATTGAAAGTGCTGATTGAGCAGATGCGCGAACAGATCCAGAATATCGAATAACAGGAATAGATCATGCCCCAAACTGGAACACTCTACACTGTGTCCGCGCCATCTGGAGCGGGCAAGACGAGCCTCGTCAATGCACTGATCGCACGGTGTCAGGGATTGCATGTATCGGTCTCCCACACCACGCGACCCATACGGCCCGGCGAGCAGGATGGCATCAACTACCACTTTGTTTCGCAGGATGACTTTGTCGCGATGCTTGAGCGCAATGAATTTTTGGAGCATGCGCACGTATTTGGCAATCTTTATGGTACCTCCGGGATCTGGGTGGAAAAGCAGCTCAAACTCGGCCATGACATTATTCTGGAAATCGACTGGCAGGGGGCACAGCAGGTAAAGCGCCTGCTCCCCCATACGCAGGCCATTTTCATCCTGCCACCCTCACGCGAGGCGCTACTGCAACGGCTGAAACTGCGCGGGCAGGATGACCAAGCCATCATCGAAACTCGCATGGATGTGGCCGTAGAGGAAATGTCGCACTATGTAGAGAGCGATTATCTGGTGGTAAACAGGGATTTTGATCGGGCACTGGATGAGTTGCAGGCGATCGTAATAAGCCAGCGCCAGCGCACTGTAAGGCAGCAGGAACGCCTGAGCGATATGCTACAGGAGCTCCTCAACTAGCCCTTGCCGCCTGTGTCAAACGCCGTGCAGGTGAAAAACCGGGATTATTTGCGCTGGACGCACCCCGGGGGCATCGCGCTATAATTACCGGTTCCTCCGGACCAGCGGCATTACCTGGTCAAGAGAGGCGCGCCGGTACTATCGCTGGCTGCTCCAGCTTAACTAAATCAGCGTCATTGGGCCCGAGGCCTGTGGCACTCGCAATATGGGATGTACTGAAGAATGGCACGCGTAACCGTTGAAGATTGTCTGGAAAATGTCGCAAACCGCTTCGAACTGGTCATGGTGGCTAGCAAGCGCGCCCGACAATTGGCCACTGGCGGCAGAGACCCCATGGTGCTGGAAGAGTCGGACAAGCCCACTGTTATCGCGCTGCGCGAAATAGCCGAGGGTTTTGTGACTAACGAAATTCTGCGCCGGGAAAGCGAAATGGACGCCGAAGAAGAGCTGGCAGACGTAATGGAGGCCTCCGAAATCCTGTAGCGGAGTCTCCGCATACTGCGGGCATCTGTGTTAAGGGTCTAGAATACACGATATGCAAACCCTGGATGCCCTCAATACCACCCTGCGTGGGTACCTCACCCCCGAACAGGCCAACCACGTCAATCGCGCCTATTTTTTCGCCGAACAGGCCCATTACGGCCAGCTGCGGCGCAGCGGCGAACCCTATGTAACCCACCCCCTCGCTGTTGCCGGCATCCTCGCCGACATGCACATGGATCACCAGAGCCTGATAGCAGCCATGCTGCACGATGTCATCGAAGACACGGGCATCGAAAAGTCCGCTATCGGCGAACAGTTTGGTTCGACCGTGGCCGAACTGGTGGACGGCGTGAGCAAGCTGACCCAGATGGAGTTTGAGTCGCTGGAGGAGAAGCAGGCAGAGAACTTCCAGAAAATGGCGCTGGCCATGGCGCAGGACATCCGCGTAATCCTCGTCAAGCTGGCCGATCGCCTGCATAACATGCGCACTCTGGGCGTACTCAAATCGGCAAAAGCCCGCCGCATCGCGCGTGAAACCCTCGAGATTTATTCGCCGATCGCGATGCGTCTGGGCATGAATTCAGTGCGAATGGAATTCGAAGATCTCGGCTTCAAGGCCCTCTACCCGATGCGCGCCAGCCGTATCGATGCCGCGCGACGCCAGGCACGCGGCCATCGCAAGGAACTGGTGGAAAAAGTCAGGCACCAGATTGAAGCCACCCTGCAGCAGGAGGGCCACGATGTCGCCGTGCTAGGCCGCGAAAAACACGTGTACAGCATCTACAAGAAGATGAAGTCCAAGCGGAAATCCTTTTCCGAAATCATGGATATATACGCCTTCCGTATCATCGTGGATTCGGTAGACACCTGCTACCGCGTGCTGGGCTGCATCCACAGTCTCTACAAACCGGTACCCGGCGAATTCAAGGATTACATCGCTATTCCCAAGGCCAACGGCTATCAATCTCTGCACACAGTGCTGATGGGAATGCATGGCGTCCCGATTGAAGTCCAGATCCGCACCCAGGAGATGGAGGACATGGCCAACAACGGTATCGCCGCCCACTGGCTCTATAAGAGCGACGGTCAGGCATCCAAGGGCAGCCACGCTCGCGCCCGCGAATGGGTGCAGGGCCTTCTGGAGATGCAGCAGCGCGCAGGCAACTCGCTGGAGTTCATTGAAAGCGTAAAAATTGACCTGTTCCCCGATGAGATCTACGTATTCACACCCAAGGGGCGTATTCTGGAATTGCCGCGGCGCGCCACTGCTGTCGACTTCGCCTACGCCGTACACACCGACGTGGGCAATAGTTGCGTGGCCTGTCGAATCAACCGTCGTCTCGCGCCTCTGTCTGAGCCCCTGCAAAGCGGTCACACCGTCGAAATCCTGACATCATCCGGTGCCCGTCCCAACCCCTCGTGGCTCGATTACGCGGTTACCGCCAAAGCTCGCTCCAATATTCACCACTTCCTGAAGTACCAGACAAGAGATGACTCAGTGGCACTGGGGCGCAGCCTGTTGGACAAGGGGCTGGCGGGATTCGATAGCAGCCTTGAAAGCCTCCCCGAAAAAAATCTTAAAGAGTTTTTGGACCAGCAACGCTACGACAGCCTGGACGATTTGCTGGTGGATGTGGCTCGCGGCAACCGCCTGCCCACGTTCACCTCGCAGCAGTTACTGAGCGGTCTCGACGAAAGCCAGCCCCAGCAGAACAACGGGGCTGCCCAACCTGTCGCTATCTGCGGTACAGAGGGCTTCATGGTGAGTTATGCACGATGTTGTCACCCCATTCCCGGCGACCCGATAGAAGGCTATCTGAGTCTCGAAAAGGGTGTGGTCGTGCACCGCGAGCGCTGCAAAAACCTGGTGGATATACGCGACCACAACGAGCGTCGAATCGCGTTGCGCTGGGATAGTGCTGTGGCGGGAGAATACCGCGCCGAACTGCGCGTCGAGGTTGAAAACCGCCGTGGCATGATTGCGGTCATTGCCACCCGGATCAATGCCATGAGCGTCAATATCGAGAAAATAACCACCGATGACAAGGATTACCAGTTTACCTACGTCAACCTCGAGTTGATGGTACAGGGCCGTGTACACTTAGCCCGCATCATGAAACGACTGCGCACCATAAGCCATGTGCGCAAGGTCACCCGGGTCAAAAACTAAGCAACCGGGGCCCACCGCCGCAAACCTCGCCTCAGTAAATATTGGAGAACCCACTTGAGTAATCGCGCCGTCATTTCGACCCCCGCTGCCCCCGATGCCATCGGCCCCTACTCGCAGGCGATCAAAGTGGGCGATACTGTATGGCTGTCAGGCCAAATTCCATTGATACCCGGCACCACGGAACTCGTCACCGGCGACATTACGGCACAGGCCACGCAAGTCTTCAAAAACCTTGCCGCTGTGTCAGAAGCGGCCGGCGGCAGCCTGCAGAACGCCGTCAAAATTAATATTTCTCTGGTCGATCTGCAGCACTTCGGGGCTGTCAACGAGGTCATGGGGCAGTTTTTACAGGCGCCCTACCCGGCGCGAGCCTGCGTGCAGGTTGCGGCACTGCCGAAGGGCGCGCAAATTGAGATAGAGGCTATACTGGCACTCTAGGGGCGATCTTCGTAAACATCATGACTGACTCTGACTTCATCGACCTTTGCTATCAAAGGATTCTTGGGCGCGAGGCAGATCTATCAGCCAAAGAGACCATGCTCGCGCAGTTCACAGCGGGCGAAACGACGCGAGATGTTTTTGTTGCCGGCCTGTTGCACAGTCCGGAATTCGAATTGTCATTCGCCAGCCGCGAGGCATATCCCGCGGGCAACTTCTTCTCTGCCCTGCCCTCGGGACAGGAACGCGCAACGTACGAGCGGGACGCGGCGTGCGACTCGATCGCCGGTATTGACCTGCGGGTCGACGCACAAACGGCCCTCGCGCAAGAATTCGCCACCTACTTTTCCGACTGTCCCCTGGCTCGAAAAACGGACGCATCGAAGCGCTACCACGCAGACAATTTGGCATTTCCGTTTTCCGATGCCTTCATCCTGTACTGCTGCATCCGGCGTTTTAACCCGCACAGGATTGTTGAGATTGGATCTGGCTTCTCGTCCGCAGCGTGTCTGGACTCGCTGGATTCACTCGGCAGAAACGATACGCAGTGCTGGTTTGTGGACCCCTGTCCCCAGATGCTTCGCTCCCTGCTGCGCGAAGAGGATGCGCGGCATGAAGTTCTGCCAACGCCGGTGCAGGAAGTGGACCTGAGTCTCTTCGACTCGCTGGAGGCGAACGATATCCTGTTCATTGATTCTACGCATGTTTCCAAAATTAACAGCGACGTGAACTGGGAAATCTTCGAGATACTGCCACGACTAAAGCCCGGCGTCCTTATCCACGTCCACGATATCTACTGGCCGTTCGACTATCCGCAAGAGTGGATTCGCGAGGGTCGAGCATGGACCGAAGCTTATCTGCTGCGGGCGTTCCTGCAGTTCAACCACGACTTCCAGATTGTCTACTTTAATTCATACCTCCATCCAAAAGTGAGGGAGACCGTGTTTACTCCGCTCGGCGTGGATATCGGTGCGAATGACGGTGGCAGCCTTTGGCTGGTGCGTGTTTGAGCCACAGCCTGTACCCACTCAGGGTAAAGTGAGCAGATCCGCATACCCGCTTTTGTAATCCGGAAAAATCAGTTGATAGCCACTGCTGCGCAATGCGTTGTTGTGGCAGCGTTTATGGCCCGCCGAATTGTGCCGCGTGGGTTCAGTAGCAAGGTCTGGATCACTGCCCCGTTCACTGTCCAAACCCATTTGCCCGGCCAACCAGGACTCCACTTCAAAACGTGGCGCCGGCAGGTCATCCACGCCGATGTAAACAGGTTCAAGCGTATTTCCTGCGCTGGACAGCTGCAGCAGGTGCGCGAGAAAGCCCGCGCAGTCATCCCGATGGATGCGATTGGTGTAACTCACCGGCTGTGCGGGACAGAGCTCACCCCGGCGAATACGCGACAGCAGACGCCCTCCAGGAATGCCGTACACCCCGGCGAGACGCACTACTGACGCGGCGTGCCCGGATTCCAGCAGCAGCCGCTCCGCCGCAATGATCTCCATGGCCCAGTCATCTTTCGTGGTCAGGGTGCTGGTCTCGTCGACCCAACCGCCCTGTGCCTCTGAAAAGACGCGGGTGCTGCTGGTCATCAGGATGCATCGGGGGCGATGTTGCCCAAGTCCGGATAACAGATTACTCATCGCCGTTCTGAAACCGGCCTTGTATCCTGATATTGAGCGATCAGCGGGATTAAAAATGGCCAGCACAACATCCGGCCGCAGCTGCGCGGCAAAATCCAGGCTGCCGCGCTGCGTATAGTCGCCAGCGTGGCCAATAAAATCGGCTGGCAATTTCTCAGGGTTGCGCCTGACACCCGTTACATTGCAGCCCCGCTTCACCAGCAACGTGCCTATACGGATGCCCAGGTCGCCACAACCGACAATTAGGACAGAACTGTTCTTCATAAACTGATCACTCACTGGTTACACTAGGGACTAACACTGGCCGTATAGAGACAACATGACATTAACAGAACTGCGCTACCTTGTGGCCCTGTCTGAGACGGGTCACTTTCGCAAAGCCGCCGAGCAGTGCAGTGTCAGTCAACCCACGCTCAGTATCGCCATTAAAAAGCTGGAGGAAGAACTGGGTATCAGCCTGTTCGAGCGCACCCACCACAAGGTGGCGACCACTCCCACCGGGGAGCGTATCGTGGAGCAGGCTCGCACGGTACTCCAGGAAGCCCAGAATTTGCGCCAACTGGCGGAGCTGGGCAAGGATCCTCTGGGCAGCGTGCTCAGTGTCGGTGCGATTTATACCGTAGGGCCCTACCTTTTTCCACGTTTGATTAGCCGCCTGCAGCAGTTGGCCCCCAAAATGCCTCTGTACATCGAGGAAAGCTATACGGCCAACCTGCGCGGCAAATTGACCAGCGGCGAACTCGACGCGATCTTCGTGGCGCTGCCGTTTACCGAAACAGAAATCGTCACCCGAACAATCTTTGATGAGCCCTTCGTTGTATTACTGCCAGAGGATCACGCCCTCGCGTCAAAATCGCATATCGACACCCGTGCACTGGCCGAACACCGCGTACTACTGATGGGTGAAGGCCACTGTTTTCGCGACCAGGTACTGGAGGCCTGCCCGGGCTTACAACAAGCCATTCGGGAGAAGTCCGCACAGGGCAATACAGTCGTCGAGGGCAGTTCACTGGAGACGCTCAAACACATGGTGGCCAGCGGTCTGGGCATCACAGTGTTGCCGGAATCGGCGGCCAGGGAGGCCACCTATGGCGAGCGCACTCTGGCGGTACGCCCTTTTCTCGACCCGGCCCCCAAGCGCAGTATCGCACTGGCGTGGCGTGTGAGTTATCCGCGCGCAGAGGCCATTGATATTCTCATCGACTCCCTGCGACCGATGTAGGTCCTATGCACGGCATCGCTGATCTTCCAGTACAGGAGCTGCATGGCGTAGGCCCCAAGCTGGCGAACAAACTCGCGGACTACGGTGTGCATCGCGTTGAGGACCTATTGTTCCATCTACCCCTGCGCTACCAGGACCGCACGCGAGTAACCGCCATTGCCGCAGCCAGAGGGGGCGAGGACGTGGTCATTGAAGGAGAGGTGCGGGCAGCCGATGTGGTCTTCGGGCGACGCCGTAGCCTGGTGGCCCGTCTCCAGGATGGCAGCGGTACGCTGACACTGCGCTTCTTCCATTTCTCCGCCGCACAGAAAAGCAATTTGCAGCCGGGGACGCGCTTGCGCTGTTTCGGCCAGGTGCGACGCGGCACCAGTGGTCTGGAAATGTATCACCCGGAATACCGTCAGGTGCAGCACGAGGACGAACCGGTGGCCGAAACGCTGACCCCCATCTATCCAACGACCGACGGAATCGGTCAAAATCAATGGCGAAAGCTATGTGGACAAGCTCTGCTTCACCTGCAACGGGAGCCGGTCAGCGAGCTGTTACCGCCCAGTACCGGGTATCCTTACGCGTTGACCCGGGCACTACAATTTCTGCACGCCCCACCGCCGGATGCGTCACTGGAGTTACTGCGCGAGGGGAAACACCCGGCGCAGTTACGACTGGCACTTGAGGAGCTGGTCGCGCACAACCTGTCCTTACATCGCTTGCGCGAGCGGCAACAGCGTGAGGGCGCACCGCCTTTGGCACCTGACACGGCACTACTCGGTACGTTTCTCGACAGCCTGCCCTTTGCGCCAACAGGGGCTCAATCCCGCGTATTGGCTGAAATCGCGACGGATCTGGCCAAACCCTACCCGATGATGCGACTGGTACAGGGCGATGTGGGATCGGGCAAAACGCTGGTCGCCGCAGGCGCCGCACTGCAGGCCATTGGCAACGGCTATCAAGTCGCCATCATGGCGCCAACAGAAATCCTGGCAGATCAACACTGGCGGACTTTCTGCCAGTGGTTTGCACCGCTGAATATCACCATGGAGTGGCTGAGCGGTCGCTCTAAAGGCAACAAGCGGGCCAGCGCATTGGCGCGCATGGCCTCCGGGGAGGCCAGCCTGATCATTGGCACTCATGCTCTGTTTCAGGAGGAGGTGGCCTTTGCGCGACTGGGTCTGGTGGTGGTCGACGAGCAGCATCGGTTCGGCGTCCACCAGCGGCTCACCCTGACACAAAAAACCGCACCGGAACTGGGCCGCGCACACCAGCTGGTTATGACGGCGACCCCCATCCCACGCACACTGTCTATGGTGGCCTACGCCGACCTGGACTGTTCCGTGATCGACGAATTACCTCCCGGGAGAACGGCGGTGACCACGGTCCTTATCGACAACAGCCGTCGCCAGGAAGTGGTCGCCAGAGTCGCGGCGGCCTGTGGTGAGGGTCGGCAGGCGTACTGGGTATGCACGTTGATTGAGGAGAATGACACACTACAGGCCCAGGCGGCCGAGGCGACCGCTGCAGAACTGCGGCTGGGCCTGCCACAGTTGGCGATTGGTCTTATTCACGGACGCCTGAAACCGGCCGAAAAGGAGTCGGTAATGGCGGCGTTCAAGTGCGGTGAGTTGGCCCTGCTGGTCGCCACCACAGTAATTGAGGTTGGGGTGGACGTACCCAATGCCAGCCTGATGATAGTTGAGAACCCAGAACGTCTGGGTCTGGCACAATTGCATCAGCTGCGCG
Source organism: Halioglobus sp. (assembly GCA_037969215.1). Taxonomy (GTDB): domain Bacteria; phylum Pseudomonadota; class Gammaproteobacteria; order Pseudomonadales; family Halieaceae; genus Marimicrobium. The sequence continues at coordinate 43,159 of JBBKWY010000186.1, read as the reverse complement.
GCAGGGTAGGCCGGGGCGCCCAGGCCAGCCACTGTGTGCTGCTCTACCAGACGCCCCTGTCAGCCAATGGTAAACAGCGCCTTACGGTACTGCGCGAGAGTTCAGACGGCTTCTACATTGCCGAGAAAGATCTGGAGCTGCGCGGCCCAGGCGAGGTGCTCGGCACACGGCAGACGGGGTTAATGGAGTTTCGGATTGCCGAACTGCCGACGCACAATCATTTGCTGGACGACGTGCAGGTGATCTCGGATACCATTCGGTCGACGCACCCGGAGTTGGCTGATCCCCTTATTCAGCGGTGGACGGGGACTGGCCAGCAGTTTGCGAAGGTTTAAATACAAAAAATTTCTGAATGGCATTAGACACTAGACTGAAAACAGTGCCCGCCAACGCCTCTCCAGCTCATCCACACCAAGCGCTGTCAGTGTTTCGATATTCCTGTCAGGAATCCCCTGTGGGTCACTGAAGTCCTCCAGCGCGCGTGTCAGCATATCTTCGCGCAGCAGGTGAATTATCGGATAAGGCGCGCGATTGCTGTAGTGACTGGCCGCATCGGGCGCCTCACCCGCGAAACGATAATCGGGATGAAAGCTGGCCAGCTGCACCAAACCTTCCGCGCCGGATTCAAGCAGTAAATCCTGTGCGTCTTCGAGGAAGTCCAGATAATCGTCGAAGTCATGCAGCGCTTGAGAATAGGCCAGAAGGGTAGTGGCAACGTCCTGTTCCGTGCTGCGCTGCAGCAGATCCAGTTCCTGCAGGAATGCCCGACGCAATACCGCCGTGTCCGTTTCCTCACAAACGGCAATGCGCAGGTTGGGCGCGCCCAGCAATGGGCGCGCAAAGGGGCAGAGGTTCAGTCCGACGACAAAGTCGTCCAACCAGCGTCGTATATGGCGCTCGACATGCTCGGTCACGAGATGGGCCGGCGCAACCGAACTCGTGGTCAGGCCATAATCGCCGGCAATTCCTTCTGCAAGGCGACTTTCAACTTGGTGGCCTCACCCGTCAGCGCAAAGCCCAGCAACTTGCCGTCGCTGTCGCGAAATTGCGCATTGACGTTATTGCCGTCGACTTCAATGGCCCACTCACCGGCTGTGCCCGGCGCCACGGGTGCCACTACCACGGGGCACGCTGGCGTCTTGATCGTCACCGGCATGGCGGGGTAGACAACTTCTGTGGGCTCCCCTGCAAGGGTTTTACCCAGTGCTTTGGCAGCGGCCATCAATGGCGCCACATACACCAGTGCATGCCCGTTCACCTCGGCACAATCACCCATCGCGTATACATTGGGCGCACTGGTCTCAAGCAAACGGTTGGTGACAATACCGCGATTGGTTGCAATGCCACTGGCGTTGGCCAGAGCGGTTCTGGGGCGCACGCCCACGGCGGAAATCACGATATCTGCGCTGATCGTCTCGCCGTTGTTGAGGCTGACGGTGACACCCTTGCCCGCTTTGTTGACCGCTGTTACCAGGGGTCCAAAGTGAAACTTCGCGCCCTTCGCCTCCAGCGCGGCCTGCACCGCTTTACCGGCCTGCTCCGGCAGCAGAGTGGGCAGGCAGTAACCCAATGGATCTACAACTTCCACGGCAAAACCGCCATTGGTCAGGTCATTGGTGTATTCACAGCCAATCAGCCCGCCACCGATGATGCATATTTTTTTGACGTCGTTCTTGGCGACGGCTGTGCGAAAATCGCTGTAATCCATCAAATCATTGACGGAGTACACCAGTTCCTGCCCGTCGCCCTCGATGGGCGGACGAATCACTTCGGCGCCCAGCGCCATCACCAGCTTGCCGTAGTGAATTGCGGTATCGGTATCGCCTACTTTGATCAACTGCTTGACGGTATCAATCTCGTTGACCTTGGTCATGGTCCAAACGCTGGCTTTCAGCTGCTTGGCCATATTGCCCGCGTCTGACTGCGCCAGATCATCTGCCGCCTGGCCCCTGGTGTAACCGGTAGACAACATCGGCTTGGAGTAAGGGCGTCCGTCATCGGAGGTAATCAGGATGAGGGGAGTTTCCTCGTCGTGTTTGCGAAACTCCTTCGCCAGGCCGTAGCCGGCCAGACCTGTTCCGAGAATAACCACCGGCGCATGCTCCGTATCGGCCACCGCCTCCTCGTGGTGAGGCACATCGTCCACGGGCGCCTCTTCAAGCAACTCAAAGTCTTCCTTGCCCACGCCGCAATCAGGACACAGCCAATCTTCTGGCACATCCGCCCATTTGGTACCGGGGGCGATACCATCGTCTGGCCAACCTTCTTTTTCGTCATAGATCAGACCACAGACAATACATTCCCACTTACTCATGTTACGGCTCACTTTTTTCTAAAGGGTGACACACCAACCAGACACGGCCTGACTGATAATGGATAGTTAGACAAATTTTGAGACGAAACACTATAGGGTTGTACGATAATTGTGCAAGGACTTTCTCCCATCCACCGGTGGGTCCTTTGCGGGCTCCTCACTTGCATGCACACTCCTGATCAAGCATTCTCGCTTCACAAATCAAGGATACCTGGCGTTTGCAACCATCACCTTTCAATCTGGCACCGCGTCTGCAGGCACGCAGACGCATTATCAGCGAGCCCCGCTGGCAACCTGTGAAGCATTTCACCTGTGCCGCGCTGGCGCCCAGCTTGCGCACCTGGTTGACGGACGACGGCTCGTTGACCGCGCGGCTGATGACCTCGGGTCGCGGCGAATTCAGTGTCCAGCGGCTGTACCAGGGTTGGGACGTGCCGCTCCCCTCGGAGAGGAGCCTGCTGGAGCTCCCCGCACGGCAACTGTCACTGGTGCGCGAGGTCGCCCTGAAACTGGACGACGATGCGGTTGTTTTCGCACGCAGCATCTTTCCCATTTCAAGCCTGGCTGGCGGTCTGGCCCATTTGCGCCGGCTGCAAAACAAATCACTCGGTGCCATTTTGTTCAAACATCCGGGCATGCACCGCCACCCCTTCGAGTTGGCGCTTATGGCGGGCGACAGTGACTACCTGCCAGCAAGCCTGAAGCAGACCGAGTCCGCCTGGGGGCGGCGCTCCCGTTTCGAGATCGCGGGCAAACGCCTGATGGTCAGCGAGGTTTTTCTATCGGCATTCACACCCTGGCAGGAGCGCCTGCACACGCATCGAACACAGCGTGGTAAAGTCAGCGCTGCATTTAGGTCGCCAACCCAGTAAGCTGTATCCGTCAAATTGCTGTAAAAGAGCTCCATGTCACATTCCTCCAAAGCCAGCGCGCTGCTACAACTGACCCGCTTCGACAAACCCATCGGCACGTTGCTATTGCTGTGGCCAACGCTGTGTGCGCTGTGGCTCGCGGCACAGGGTGTACCCGAGCCCGGCTTACTGGTGATTTTTATTGTCGGTACTTTTTTGACGCGATCCGCCGGCTGCATCATCAACGATTTTGCCGACCGGAATCTTGACGGAGGGGTCTCGCGCACCCAAGCACGACCGCTGGTGACAGGGGCCGTTACTGTGCGCGAGGCGCTGCTGTTATTTGTCGTGCTGATGTCGCTGGCGTTCATACTGGTGCTGTTCACCAACACCTTTACTGTGCAACTCTCCCTGGTCGCAGTGGCGTTAGCGTCTACCTACCCGTTTATGAAGCGCTACACCCAGTTGCCGCAGCTGGTATTGGGTGCTGCGTTTTCCTGGGGTATTCCCATGGCTTTTGCCGCCCAGCGCGGCGCGCTGCCTCACGCACTGTGGCTGCTGTATCTGGCCAACCTGCTGTGGACGGTCGCCTACGACACAACCTATGCCATGGTAGACAGGGACGACGACCTCAAGGTCGGTATCAAGTCCAGCGCCATCCTGTTCGGCCGGCACGACCGCCTGATCATTGCGGTACTGCAGCTGGCCTGTCTGGTGTTTTTCTATCTGGCGGGCAGGGCATTTGGATTGGGCCTGTACTTCAATGGCGCTCTGGTCGTCGCTGCCGTGCTGTTTGCTTATCAACACCTACTGATCAGCGAACGCCGGACCGAGGCCTACTTCAAGGCATTTTTGCACAACAACTGGGTCGGCATGGTGATCTTTGTGGGTGTGGTAGTGGACTTCATGATAGGGAGCGCCTGAGACGCCCATGGCGAACACAACACAGCCTGCGGCACTGTCCGCCGAGTTTCTTACCAGCCTGGAACAGCTCCCGGCTGAACAGTGGGACAGCGTCGCGGGAACAGATTACCCCTTTTTACGCCACACCTTCCTCTACGGACTGGAGAAAACGGCCTGCACTACCGCGGACACCGGCTGGCAGCCCTGTCACCTCATTCTGCGCCAAGGTACCGAGCTGGCGGCAGTCATGCCGCTGTACCTGAAATCGCATTCCTACGGCGAGTACGTATTCGACTGGTCGTGGGCTGATGCCTGGCAGCAGAGTGGTCTGAGTTATTATCCCAAGTTAGTCACCGCCATTCCTTTCACGCCCGCCACGGGCCCGCGCCTGTGTGTAGCTCCAGGCCAGGACGAGGGGCAGTGCCTGCGCGCTGCAATTGTCGCCGTAGAAGATCTGGCGAGCAGTCGGAATATCTCCTCCTGGCATCTACTGTTCCCCACGGAAGCGGTTAGCGAGACGCTGCTGGCAGCGGGCCTGCACCGTCGCGCAGCCACCCAATTTCACTGGTTCAACGACGACTACCGCAGCTTTGACGATTTTCTGGCCACCTTCAACAGCCGTAAGCGCAAGTCGCTGAACAGGGAGCGCCGGCGGGTGGCAGAGCAGGGCATTACGCTAAAGGTGCTGACCGGCGCGGACATCGGGAAACAGGAGTGGGAGCAGTTTCATCACTTTTACCAGCAGACCTACGCCAAACGCAGTGGCCACGGCGGCTATTTGAGCCGCGCATTTTTCGTGGACACAGCGGCTGGTATGGGAGACCAGGTGGTGATGGTCTTGGCCTATCTGGATTCCCGGGCGGTCGCGGGTGCACTGTATTTTCGCAGTAGCGACACACTGTATGGGCGCTACTGGGGCTGTGAACACGAATACGATTGCCTGCACTTCGAAGCCTGTTATTACCAGGGCATCGAATATTGTATCGCCAACAAACTGCAGCGATTTGATCCCGGCGCGCAGGGTGAACACAAAATCCAGCGCGGCTTTCGCCCCACCACCACCTGGTCGAACCACTGGATTGCCGATCCCAAACTCTCAGCCGCCGTAGGCGATTTCACCCGCCGTGAGGCGCTGCACAACGAGCAGTACCGCCAATCTGCGTCCGGTATGCTGCCCTTCAAGTGAGCACCGCCTGATGCAGGTCAGGACTTGGCGGGGGGAGTGTCGCGAGTAAAGACCAGTTCCCGGGCGCTGGATTCTCCCTTGTTATAGCGATACCCGCCCGTTTTGAATTTTTTCAGGCTGTCAGGTTCCTGCACTTCATTCTCAATAATAAAACGCGCCATTTGCCCACGTGCTTTCTTGGCAAAAAAGCTGATGACTTTATAGCGGTCACCCTTGAGATCCTTGAATACCGGTGTAATCACATCCGCGTCCAGCGCTCGTGATTGCACTGCGCGGAAATACTCCTGTGAGGCCAGGTTTACCAGTACTTTGGTGCCGGACTTGCGCAGCGATGTATTTAGCGCATCTGTTATTGCCGGATTCCAGAATTCGTACAAGTTCTTGCCGCCGCTGTTGGCGAACGGCAAGCCCATCTCCAACCGATAAGGCTGCATCAGGTCCAGTGGACGCAACAGGCCGTACAACCCCGAAAGAATGCGTAGATGCTGCTGCGCAAAACTCAATTGCTCGTCGCTCAGCGTGCCGGCATCCAGACCGACGTAGACATCGCCTTTGAAGGCCAGCAGCGATTGTTTGGCGTTGCTTTTATTGAAAGGCCGACTCCAGTTCATAAATCGCTGGTGGTTGAGCTCGGCAATGCTCTCACTCACGCCCATCAGGGCGCGGATATCATCGGGGTCAAGACCGCGAGCATCCTCGACGAGCTCGGCGGCACGCGCCAGAAACTGCGGCTGTGTCGCTTTGTACTTGCGCTCGGGGGTTTCAAAATCCAGTGTCTTGGCCGGCGAAATTACGGTCAACATTGCGTTTCATCCTGGTTAGGGTGTTGTGCGGAATATCTTTTCACGTCGGGGAGTACGCTATGATACCCTTCGACCGAATAATCAAAAAGACTTATCCGCCATGCCTTTTCTGCACGCGCTTGTGCATTCTATCGACACCTTTACTAATTCGTGTGGGCGCCTGTTGGCGTGGCTTCTGCTGTTCATGGCGATGCTTACCACCTGCGTTGTGGTGCTGCGCTATGGCTTCAGTATCGGTTCAATCGCAACACAGGAAGCCGTTACCTACATGCACGGCTGTGTCTTTATGCTGGGCGCGGCCTACGCCTTGAAATCAGGCGCGCACGTGCGCGTCGATATCTTCTACCGAAATTTTGATACCCGGGCCAGAGCCTGGGTTAACAGCCTGGGCGGCGTCGTGTTTTTGCTGCCGTTGTGCGCCTTCGTTCTGGTGAGCAGTTGGGGTTATGTCAGTGAGTCATGGGGAATGCGTGAAACCTCCGCTGAACCCGGTGGCATACCCGCCGTATTTTTACTCAAAACGCTACTCCCTCTGATGGCGATAAACCTTGCCCTGCAGGGTCTGGCCGAAATACTGCGAAGTGCGCTAGTGCTGGTAGAGGGTGCACCCGAGTAGTGGAATACCTTTCTCTCTATCTTTTCCTCGCGGTTTGCCTGTTGCTGATGCTGGGTTATCCAGTGGCATTTACCCTCGCGGGCACAGCGTTGGCTTTCGCTGCCGGCGGTGTACTGGCAGGCGTTTTCGATGCCGGCTTCCTGTCCGCGCTGCCCGGTCGTATCTTCGGTACGATCAATAACACCACGCTGATCGCCGTACCCCTGTTTATCCTCATGGGCAACATTCTGGAAAAATCCCGTGTGGCCGAGGAGCTACTCGACAGCATGGCGCGCTTGTTTGGCGGTGTGCGCGGCGGCCTGGGTATTTCAGTGGTGGTGGTGGGCATGTTTCTGGCCGCCAGCACCGGCATTGTAGGCGCCACCGTGGTGACGATGGGCTTGTTATCACTACCCAGCATGCTGCGCAGCGGCTATAGCCCCTCACTCGCGGCAGGCACCATCTGCGCCACCGGCACCCTCGGGCAAATTGTCCCGCCCTCCATCGTCCTGGTGATGCTGGGAGATATTCTCTCCAATGCCTATCAACGGGCACAGCTCGACATGCACGTACTCAATCCTAAAACCGTCTCAGTGGGAGATTTATTTGTCGGTGCGCTGATACCGGGCATGCTGCTGATTGGCTTGTATATCCTCTATCTTCTGGTCCAGGCCCGGCTTAAACCCGAATCTGCGCCGCCCAGCACGCTCGAACCGATCGCGATAGGACAAGTATTACAGGGCCTGTTACCGCCGCTGCTACTAATTGCAGTGGTGCTCGGTTCCATTATGGCCGGTGCCGCCACACCCACTGAGGCCGCCGGAATTGGCGCAATAGGCGCACTTTTACTGGCATTCGCCAAGAAACAAATGAACCTGGCCCGCCTCAGGGAAACCGTGCAGCAGACTCTGGAAGTAACCTGCATGGTATTTATGATCCTTGTCGGAGCCGCCGTGTTCTCGCTCGTCTTTCGAGGATTTGGGGGAGAAGAGTTAATACACGCCTTCTTCAACGGCCTGCCAGGGGGCGTGATGGCCGCTACTCTGGTGGTAATGGTGTTAATCTTCCTGCTGGGCTTTATTCTCGACTTTATCGAAATCACCTTCGTCGTCGTACCTATCGTCGGCCCTATCCTGTTGGCCATGGGCGTTGATCCCATTTGGCTGGGCATCATGATAGCGCTCAACCTGCAGACCTCTTTCCTCACCCCACCGTTTGGATTTGCGCTGTTCTACCTGCGGGGTGTGGCCCCCGATTCTGTATCCACCGGCGCTATCTACCGGGGTGTAGTTCCCTTTATACTGTTGCAGCTAACACTACTGGTGGCATTGTGGCTGTGGCCGCCGATAGCGACCTGGCTGCCTGCGGCACTCAAATAAGTGACGCGATTGAGCCCAGTACACCCTCTTGATAACTAACAACTATGCACTGTGAAAGGCAAACGACATGAGCGATATCGATACCGCGCCCGTACCCCAGGGTGATCTGGCCTTACAAACGGTGGCGATGCCCAAAGACACCAATGCCAACGGCGATATCTTCGGCGGCTGGCTGTTGTCGCAAATGGATCTCGCCGGGATGATCACCGCCATCGACGTGGCCAACGGTCGGGTGGCCACGGTGGCCATCGACGGCATGGCGTTTCTAACGCCGGTGCATGTGGGCGCCGTGGTGACCTGTTACTGCGATGTCCTGGAAGTAGGCCGCAGCTCTATCCGCATTATCGTGGAAGTGTGGATCAACTCCCTGCACGATCGCGAGCCTATCAAAGTGACGGAGGGAGAGTTCGTGTACGTCGCGATTGATGAAAAAGGTCGCACCCGCGCCATTCAGAATTAGAATTCATCATCACCGATGGCCTTGTCCCGCGCATTGATATAGGCCTGTTCTGAGATGTGGTGATAGTTTCGCACGCCTCGGTAGAATTTCTGGTAGGACACATACACTTTTGCAGCCATCGGATCCGAGGCGACCAGTTGCTTCATAACCTTTTGCGTGCCCTTCCACAACGCGAGCAGTACATCATCCGGCAGGCGCCTTAATTGCACACCGTGCTCATCCACAAGACTCTGCAGGGCCGCGTTATTGCGCGCGGTGTACTCATCCAGCATGTCCTGGTTTGCCGCCCGGGACGCGGTCCTGACGATGGCCTGTAGATCATCGGGCAAGGCCATCAGAGAGTCCTTATTTACCACAAACTCCAGAATCGAACCGGGTTCATGCCACCCCGGATAGTAATAGTACTTGGCGACCTCCTGAAAACCGAAGGCCTGGTCATTGTAAGGCCCCACCCACTCCAGCGCGTCGATCACGCCGGTTTGCATGGAGGTGTAGAGCTCGCCGCCAGGAATAGTTACTGCCGTACCACCCGCTGCCGCAAAGACCTCCCCGGCCATACCCGGGATGCGCATCTTCAAGCCCTTGAGATCGTCGATTGAATTGATCTCCTTGTTGAACCAGCCGGCCATCTGCACGCCAGTACTACCGCCGGCCATAGGCACCAGATTGTAGGGCGCATAGGCCTCCTGCCACAGCTCCAGACCGCCTCCGTAGTGCAGCCAGCCGTTCATCTCCTGTGCGTTCAGACCAAACGGGATAGAGGTAAAAAAGACCGAAGAGGGCACCTTGCCTTTCCAGTAGTAGGCCGCGCCATGGCCGGCGTCCACCACACCTTGCGACACCGAGTCGAACACCGCCATCGCCGGCACGAGCTCGCCGGCGCCGTACACATGCACTGTCAGGCGCCCATCGCTCATCTCCTTCACCATATCCGCAAAGTTTTCAGCGGCCATGCCCAATCCAGGGAAATTCTTCGGCCAGGTGGTAACCATTTTCCACTGATAGTGCTCACCACTGGCAGCTTTAACCCCGTGCTGGTTATTGCCCTGTCCAGTGCCCGCGCGGTCGGCGGCCCACAGGCCCAGCGTCGCCACCAGGGCTGCCACCAGTAGTAGAATAATCAGTGGCGTATAGCGTCGTTCCAAAGAGGTATTGCCCATGTTCGATTCGTCCAGGGGTAGGTACAGCTAAACCAGCTGCAAATTGGCGTATTGCAGCACCAGCCATTTGCCGCCTTCGGTGTCAAAATTGACTTCCACGCGGGCACTGGTGCCGCGCCCTTCGAAGTTTAACACGACACCTTCACCGAACACCTGATGGTAGACACGCTGCCCCAGTGACAGATCAGTATCTGGCACCTGGGCCTGAGTGAGGCTGCTCACCGGTTGCATGACGGTGCCGTGCAGACGCACCTCTCGCAGCAAGTCAGCCGGGATCTCGCGGACAAAACGGGACGGCGTATTATACGATTCACTGCCGTGCAGACGTCGACATTCCGCATAGGTGATGACCAGCTTTACCATCGCCCGAGTCACGCCGACATAGCACAGCCGGCGCTCTTCTTCGAGCCGACCGGGCTCCTCCATGGACATCCGATGGGGAAACAGGTTTTCCTCCATACCGGCCAAAAAGACCAGGGGAAACTCCAGGCCCTTGGCGGAGTGCAACGTCATCAATTGCACACTGTCCTCATGTGCATCCGCCTGGGCATCGCCCGCGTCCAATGCAGCTCGGTCAAGAAATTGTTGTTGTATGGAGAGCTCACCATCCTCCGCCACAAACTGTTTGGCCGCACTGACCAGTTCTTCGAGGTTTTCTACCCGCGCCTGGCCCTTCTCGCCCTTCTCATTCTTGTGGTAATCCAACAGGCCGGAATCCCGTATCGCCAGATCTACCAACGCCTCCAGCGACAACTCATCCACGCCGCTGTCCAGTTCGTCAATCATGTCGACAAAGCCCTGCAGCGCGCTCAGCGCCCGCGCTGGCAACAATTTTTCCTCCAGCACCGCTGCAATGGCCACCCACAGTGTCACCTCCCGATTGCGGGCACACTCGCGCACGGTGTCGAGCGTTTTGCTGCCAATCCCACGCGGCGGCGTATTGATGACCCGCTCCACCGCGGCATCGTCGTCCCGATTCTGCAACAGGCGCAAGTAGGCGAGCGCATTGCGAATCTCCAGACGCTCATAAAAACGCTGTCCGCCATAGATCCGGTAGGGTGTGCCGCTGCGAATCAGCGCCTCCTCCAGCACACGCGACTGTGCATTGGACCGGTAAAGGATGGCGACCGAGGCGCGCGCATTGCCGTCTAGCAGCCATTGCTCCGCCTGTTCCACGATATAACGGGCTTCATCGTGTTCGTTATAACCCGCGTACAGGCTGATTGGCTCGCCGGACTCGCCCGCCGTCCACAGCTCCTTACCCAGCCGCCCCGAATTGTGGGCGATGATGCCATTGGCGGCCTGCAAAATAGTCTGCGTCGAGCGATAGTTCTGCTCCAGACGAATCATTTGTGTATTTTTGAAGTCTTCTGTAAAGCGCTGGATGTTCTCGATCTTGGCACCGCGCCAGCCGTAGATGGATTGATCGTCGTCGCCCACAGCCACTACGGGTATTGTGGTGCCCGCAAGCACCCGCAGCCAGGCATACTGCACGGAGTTGGTGTCCTGGAATTCATCTACCAGAATCTGTCGGAAGCGACCCTGATAGTGTTTTAGCACCTGCGGGCTTTTCAGCCAGAGTTCGTGGGCACGCAGTAACAACTCAGCAAAATCCACCATGCCAGCGCGATTACAGGCAGTTTCGTACGCGCGATAGACCTGCAACATGGTTTGGGCGAATAAATCGCCGGGGGGCGCATCGACATGGGCGCTGCGCAGCCCCTCATCCTTTTGTCCGTTGATGTACCACATAGCCTGCTTGGGTGGCCAGCGCGACTCGTCGAGCTCCAACTCCCGGCACACCCGCTTGACGAGACGCAGCTGGTCGTCGCTGTCCAGTATCTGGAAGTTTTGCGGCAGGCCCGCTTCCTGCCAGTGCGCTTTCAACAAGCGATGAGCCAGACCGTGAAACGTACCAACCCACATGCCCTGCGAGGGAATGTGCAACATCTCCTCTATACGACTGCGCATTTCCCGGGCCGCCTTGTTGGTAAAGGTGACCGCAAGTATCGACCAGGGCGAAAAATCTTCCGCTTTAATCAGCCAGGCAATACGGTGCACCAGCACCCGGGTCTTGCCGCTGCCAGCGCCCGCAAGTACGAGCATGTTCTGGTTTTCGGCAGCAACGGCGTCGCGCTGGGCTTCGTTCAGGGGGGAGAGAATATCGGATACATCCATCGCACCATTCTAACGAGTGCCCGCCCGGAAACGTACCTTTTTTCAACGGTGATGGTTAAACTGAAACGCAGGACTCTGGATCGGCTTTGCCGAACGAGTCTGTTATGATCAGCCCCGATTATTGAGACGCACAGGTGCGCTTAAACCATGGCAAGAGACAAAGACAATCACTCCAGCGATGATCACGAGCGCTCGCATGACTTTGATGCCAAGCCCCCTGGCAACAAGCAGCGCCAGGAGCCTACGTTCAGCCGGTATGATGAAAACGAGGAGTACGAAGAGCCCGATCGCGATGCTGATTACACCTCGGGGTTCCACGCAGACGATGTGGATGATGATGAAGATTTTGACGACGACTATCCCGACTCAGATGAGCCTGACTTATTCGAGGATGAAGATGCAGACTCAGAATACGATAGTGAACTGACGGAATACGAAGCCTCTGACACCTGGTCTGAGAAAGAGGGCTATTTTGAACAGGGGGATGATCGCGGACAAAGTTGGCCATTGAGCCTGATTGCAGTCGCGATTGTAGCCCTGGTGCTGCTGGTGGCCGGTGGCTATGGCGTGATGCAGCAACGTACTGCCACCGAGAACGAACTGCGCGAATTACGTGCTGAATTGGCCACCGCCGGGAATCCCGGGAGCGTCAGCCCCAGTCAGGGTCAGGATGCGCAGGGGGAGCTGCAGCTGGCCTTTGAAGCACTGACAATCGAAGCGGAAACACTGCGGCTGGAAAACCGCACACTCAGCGACACTGTCGCCGGGCTCGAGGCACAGCTGGGGAGTCAGCAAACCATACCCAGAGCAGATACCACCGTAACCAAAACAGTGTCAAAACCGGCCCAACCTAGTGCGGCCCAGCCTAGTGTGGCCCAACCTGTTGCGGCACAACCGAAGACGCCTGCGCCAACGGCCTCCAAACCGGCAGTGACAGCCTCATCCGGTCCATGGTTTGTCAATTTCGGCTCGTATGCTATGCGCAGCGTGGCAGAATCCTGGGCAGCCCGACTGCAACCCGGCGCCGGCAAAGTGACCGTAATCCCGATTACCAGTAGTGGCCGAACGCTTTACCGGCTCCGGGTTATCGGGCTGGCCGACAAAGAATCCGCAAAACGAGTGGCGCACAAACTGGAAACAGATTTACGCGTTTCCGAGTTGTGGGTTGGCAAAGAATAATCAGAGGGCGACAGCTGTCTGACTTGGCAGGAGCCCAGTCTCCTGTTAATGTTTTCCTTCAAATAACGTGAAGCAGGTGAGGTAATTATGAACAACTGTATCAAGCTGGCAATATTCGGATTGACCCTCTCGAGTGCGGCAAGTTTTGCCGGTGACTGCACGGTGCCTACTCCTCCAACACTGCCGGATGGCTCTGCGGCCACTCTGGAGCAAATGCTGGAGGGGCAAAAATCCGTTAAGGAATTTCAAGCCGCCAACACCGAATACCGGACTTGTCTGGAGCCCCAGATTGCCGCGGCCGAAACCGCTGCTGCAGGCGACTCACCGGGGCCAGAGTTAGTAGAAGCACTCAAGGTACTTACCGATGAGTACAATGGCTCGGTATCCAACGAAGAAGAACTTGCGACCCGGTTCAACACCGAACTGCGCGAGTACAAGGAAGCGAACCCAAGCTAGTATGTACGCCGTCCGGGCGTTCTATGCTGCGGGCGGCATCCTCAAAAATTCATTAGGTGCATAAAGCCCAGCGGGTTTTTGCTGTAAGCCACCGATACGATATACCCTGCGGTGACAAGCGCTAGTAACCACGCGCTCACCCGGACTCTTTTCGATCGCCCAAAGCGTAACGCCACCAACCCCAGCCCGATATACAGCACTAGCGCTATCAGTTTGGCAACGACCCATGGTGTCTCCAGCGGAGACAATCGCCAGACTACCAACAGCAGAATTGCAGAGAGCAGCAGTAGCGTATCTATCAGGTGGGGTAAGCGCTTGACCACACGGTGCTGCAACAGGGGGTTGTTAGTGGCCATCCAGTAGCCGCGCAGGCTGAAACCCGCAATCGATAAGAAAGCGCAACTCACATGAATGAGTTTAGCAAAGACTGCCCAGGTCACTCGACAGTAACTGACTTCGCCAGGTTGCGCGGCTTATCGACATCAGTGCCTTTTTGCAGGGCGACGTGGTAAGACAATAATTGCAGGGCCACTGTGTACACAATGGGTTTGATCACCTCTGGGCAATGCGGCATCGCCAGCACTTGCACCCTGTCCTCGTTGGCAAAGCCGGCCTCCCGGTCCGCAAACACAAACAGTTCGCCGCCCCGAGACCGCACTTCCTCAAGGTTGGATTTCAGTTTTTCCAGTAATTCATCATTGGGCGCTACTGCCACCACCGGCATGTCATCGTCCACCAGAGCCAGTGGCCCGTGCTTGAGTTCGCCTGCCGGATAAGCTTCAGCGTGGATGTAGGAGATCTCTTTGAGTTTGAGTGCGCCCTCCATCGCGATGGGGTATTGAATGCCGCGCCCGAGGAACAGGGCATGACGCTTTGGGATAAACGCTTCAGAGAGTTTCTGTATCGCCCCATTTAATTCCAGTGTCTGGCGCACATAATGAGGCAGGTTCTTCAGTGCTTCTATAATCTCGGCCTGCCGGGCTGTTGACATATCCCGACGCCTGCCCAACACCAGGGTTAGCATCAGCATGGCCACCAACTGTGTCGTGAAAGCCTTGGTTGAAGCGACGCCGATTTCCGCACCTGCACGGGTTAAAAAGACCAGGTCACATTCGCGCACCAGCGAACTATTGTCCACGTTGGCCACCACCAGGCTACCGATGAACTCACCCTCAGTGGCATTGCGCAGCGCCGCCAGCGTGTCAGCGGTCTCACCCGATTGAGAAATCGCCACCAGCAGAGTTCCCTCGTGCTGCACCCGCTTGCGATAGCGAAACTCTGACGCCACTTCGACTTCGCAACTGATGCCCGCCAGTTCTTCCAGCCAATAGCGCGCCACCATCCCCGCATGGTAGCTGGTACCGCAGGCAACGATCTGTACATTTGTCACGCGATCGAACATGGCTGACGCGCCGCTGCCGAAGCTGTCCTCCACCTGCTGGACGGTGCTCGCGCCTGCGAGAGTCGCCTCCAGCGCGACCGGTTGTTCAAAAATTTCCTTCATCATGTAGTGATCAAAATCGCCTAGCTCGGAAGTTTCCAATGCCTCCTTGATACGCGTTATCGGTCGCTCAACGGCCTCACCGGCCATCGTACAAACCTGGATACTGGTGGGCGTGACCTCCACAAGATCACCCTCTTCCAAATAGATAAAGCGATCCGTTACCTGACGAAGCGCCATCTGGTCAGAGGCAAGAAAGTTTTCCCCGATACCCACCCCCACCACCAGCGGGCTACCTTTGCGCGCGCCAATCACAGTATTGGGGGTTTCAATGTCGATAGCTGCCAGCGCGTAGGCGCCATCCAATCTGGCCACCGTTTTTTGCATGGCCTGCATCAAAGTAGCGCCGGTTTGAAGATTGAGATGCAGCAGGTGTGCGATGACTTCGGTGTCAGTGACAGACGACATTTCATAACCGGCATCGATAAGCTCTTTTCGCAACACGGCGTGGTTCTCTATGATGCCGTTGTGTACCAGCGCGACTCGCGCTCCGGATGTATGCGGATGCGCATTTTGCTGGGAGGGCTTTCCGTGCGTCGCCCAACGAGTGTGCGCGATGCCGGTACTGCCGTAAATTGGCTCCTCCTGCTGGGCCGCCTCCAGTTCTTTTACTTTGCCGTTGCGCTTGTGTATCTGCAGGCCCAACTGATCACTGATCAGTGCCATACCCGCCGAGTCATAGCCCCGGTATTCCAGACGCCGCAATCCCTCAAGCAATATTTCAGACACTTCACGCCGCGCCACGGCGGCCACTATGCCACACATAATTAGTCCTTTTGATCGCGTTTGTCGGGGCGATTCCAGCCCTTGATATTGCGCTGACGTGCCCGACTAACCGCTAGCTCGTCCTTGCCCACTGTACTGGTCACCGTTGATCCGGCGGCGACGAAGCCCTGATCCTCTATGCACAACGGTGCGACCAGGGTGCTGTTTGATCCGACAAAGACGCCGGTGCCGATGGTAGTTTTGTGTTTGTTGATGCCATCGTAGTTGCACGTAATGGTACCCGCGCCAATATTGACCTGCTCACCCATGTCACAATCGCCGATATAGCTCAGATGATTCACCTTGCTGCCAGCGCCTATGTTGGCTTTCTTGGTCTCGACAAAATTACCAACGCGAGCACCATCTGCCAACACGGTTCCGGGGCGCAATCTGGCATAAGGTCCCACATTGCACGCTTTACCGATGATAGTTTCCTGCAAGTGGCTCATGGGGTGAATGACAGAACCGTCCGCTACAGTGACGTCGGATAGAACGCAGTTAGCACCCACTGTAACGCCGTTTCCCAGTCTGACTACACCTTCAAATACCGCATTGATGTCGATAAAGACCTCCTCACCACAGGTGAGGCTGCCCCGAATGTCCAGGCGCGCGGCATCGGCGATGCTAACCCCTTCTCGCATCAGTTTTTCGGCCTGGCGACGCTGGTACTCCCGCTCAACCTGATTGAGCTGCACGCGATCGTTGACGCCGAGAACCTCCAATTCAGATTCCGCCGCACAGGAGGCCACGGTATGCCCTTCGGCAACGGCCAAATGCAGTATATCGGGAAGGTAGTACTCGCCCTGCTGGTTTTTGTTATCCACGCGCGGAAGATAGGTTTTGAAGTCCCGGGCCGGGGCGGCCAACAGACCTGTATTCACTTCCTGCAACAGGCGCTGCGCGTCAGTTGCGTCCTTGTCTTCTACCACACCTACCAGCGCGTTATTCTGGTCCCGCAGAATCCTGCCGTAACCCTTGGGATTCTGCAGCGTGGCCGTCAGGAGGGCGGGGCCATCCTGCGCTTGCAGGACCAATTGTTGCAGTGTGCCAAGTCGCGTCAACGGCACGTCGCCGTAGAGCACCAGCACCACGCTATCGTCAGCAATGGCCGGGAGCGCCTGCATCACAGCGTGACCGGTACCCAAGCGCTGCGTCTGTTCCACCCAGTGAATGTTGTAGTCTGACAACGCCTGCTGGACTTCTTCACTGCCGTGGCCAATCACCACATGGAGCGCGTCGGGTTGGAGTGCCTGCGCGGTGTTTATCACGTGCTCAAGCAACGGTTTTCCACCCACAGTATGCAATACCTTGGGCAGACTAGATTTCATACGCGTGCCCTGGCCCGCGGCGAGGATCACGATTTCAAGCTTCATGGCAACGGGGTTCCTTCCTGGTCACATTTTGGTGTATCGGCGCAGGGCTGCTCAGTAATTTTGAGTATCATTATGCGCTGCGCTGTATCGATCGCCAACCACTGCAGTGTGAAGCATTTATCAACTGCCAAAAAAAAACCCCGGCCATACCGGGGTTTCCTGGTAACGATTATGGCGTGTTCACCGCCCTAACCGCGACCTGTTCGGTTTCTCATCTTACGCAAGGTCGCCAACTGGGCTGCGGCCTCCGCCAGTTGCGAGGACGCGCGGCCGTAATCAAAATCGCCCGTTTGGTTGGCCAGAGCGAGCTCCGCCTCTCTGCGCGCTTCCTCTGCGGCAGCCTCGTCGACATCGTCGGCACGTATCGCGGTATCAGCCAGAATCGATACTACGCCTGGCTGAACTTCCAAAAATCCACCTGAGACATAAAATACCTGTTCGTGCCCATCCTGGGCGACAACACGCACAGGGCCTGGCACCAGTGAGGTCAGTAACGGGGCATGGCCGTAGCTCACGCCTAACTCACCGATCTCACCAGTTGCAACGAGCACCTCAACCAGGCCGGAGTAAATCTCCTCCTCCGCACTGACGATGTCGCAATGAATAGTCATTGCCATATTCTAGCCTCTCTAGTCCCGTGCTGGCTTATAGTTTTTTCGCTTTCTCGACGGCTTCGTCGATACTGCCAACCATGTAAAACGCCTGCTCAGGTAAATGATCGTACTGACCCGCAAGAATACCCTGGAAGCCCGCAATGGTTTCCTTGAGGGAGACATACTTACCGGGCGATCCGGTGAAAATTTCAGCTACATGGAAAGGCTGGGACAGGAACCGCTCGATTTTACGGGCGCGCGCCACTGTCTGTTTGTCTTCCTCGGAGAGCTCATCCATACCCAGGATAGCAATGATGTCTTTCAGTTCCTTATAGCGCTGCAGTACAGTCTGTACTCCGCGAGCTGTATCATAGTGCTCACTGCCAATCAGGAGAGGATCCAACTGCCGCGAGGTAGAATCCAGAGGATCAACCGCAGGATAGATACCCTTCGCCGCGATATCACGACTCAAAACAACGGTCGAATCCAGGTGGGCAAAGGTCGTAGCAGGTGAGGGGTCAGTCAAGTCATCCGCAGGTACATACACGGCCTGGATTGATGTAATAGAGCCCGTTTTAGTAGAGGTAATACGCTCCTGCAACACGCCCATCTCTTCCGCCAGAGTTGGCTGATAGCCCACAGCTGAAGGCATACGGCCCAGCAGTGCCGATACTTCCGTACCCGCAAGTGTGTAGCGGTAGATGTTGTCGATAAACAGCAATACGTCCCGACCTTCGTCGCGGAATTTTTCAGCCATGGTCAGACCGGTAAGCGCTACGCGCAGACGGCAACCGGGCGGCTCATTCATCTGGCCGTATACCATCGCTACTTTGGAGTTGCTGAAATTCTCGACATCGACGACTTTGGATTCCTGCATCTCGAAGTAAAAGTCGTTACCTTCTCGAGTACGCTCACCGACACCGGCAAATACCGACAAGCCGGAATGCTCAGTAGCGATGTTGTTAATCAGTTCCATCATGTTGACGGTTTTACCAACACCGGCACCACCGAACAGACCAACTTTACCGCCTTTGGCAAACGGACACACCAGGTCGATAACCTTGATGCCAGTTTCCAGCAGCTCGTCAGAGGCCGACAATTCTTCATACGCAGGAGCTGCGCGGTGAATAGAGGCACGCTCTTTTTCACCGATCGGTCCGCACTCATCTATGGGGTTACCCAAGACATCCATGATGCGACCCAGTGTCTCGATACCAACGGGTACCGCGATGGGCGCGCCTGTGTTTTCTACCGCCAGACCCCGGCTCACCCCTTCGGATGCACCCATGGCGATGGTGCGTACCACGCCGTCGCCCAATTGCTGCTGTACTTCAAGCGTCAGGTCTCTTTCAGGTACCCTTAATGCATCGTATACCTTGGGCACTACATCACGTGGAAACTCCACGTCGATGACCGCGCCAATAATTTGTACGATTCGTCCGCTGCTCATGTCCGGATCCTCTATCTCAAAGTTCAATTCTGTTTGGCTCGGAGTGCCACGTTGTGGGCGACTGCCGGATACCTTATCTGTTGTCATACCAGGCTCGTTACGCCGCGCTAACCAATTGCCGCAGCACCACTTACGATCTCAGACAGTTCTTGCGTAATAGCGGCTTGTCGGGCCTTGTTGTAAATCAGTTGTAGATCATCTATCAGTTCGCCGGCATTCTCGGTGGCATTCTTCATAGCCAGCATGCGGGCTGCCTGCTCGCAGGCGCCGTTTTCTACCACGGCCTGATACACCTGGGATTCAATGTAGCGGGTCAACAGACCTTCCAGCAGTTCTTTGGCATCGGGCTCGTAGATATAGTCCCAGTGATGCTGCATTTCCTGACTATCATCTGCCTCCAATGGCAGCAGTTGTTCAACAGTCGGGATCTGTGTCATTGTGTTAACGAACTGATTACTCACCAGGAACAAGCGATCGATGCGCCCTTCTTCATAGGCATCCAGCATTGCTTTTACACCGCCGATCAAATCCGCCAGCGCGGGCTTTTCACCCAGGTCGCGAATCGCCGCAGTGACATTGCCGCCGTAACTGTTGAAAAATGCTGCCGCTTTCGCGCCAATCAGGGACAACTCGATCTCAATGTCCTGATCCGCCCACTCCTTCATGGATTTGACGGTGCGCTTGAACAGGTTAATGTTCAAACCGCCACACAAGCCCCGGTCAGTGGACACCACGAGGAAACCTACTCGCTTAACGTCCCGCTGCTCCATGTACATGTGCTTGTATTCAGGTGCGGCGTTGGCAATATGACCCACTACCGCTCGCATGCGACGGGCATAAGGCTTGCCCAGGCGCATGCGCTCCTGAGCTTTGCGCATTTTGCTCGCCGCGACCATTTCCATGGCGCTAGTGATCTTCTGCGTGCTGCGGATGCTCGTGATCTTAGTGCGTATTTCTTTTCCGGCTGCCATTAGCTGGTCCTCGGCCTACCAGGTCTGCGTGGCTTTGAAGTTTTCGATCGCCGCTTTAAAAGTGGCCTCGATCTCATCGTTGTAGTCGCCAGTCTTGATAATGCGGCTCATCAACTCGCCGTGTTCGGCGCGCATAAATGACAACAGTGCGTGCTCAAAATCGCCGATCTTGTTGACCTCGATATCGTTGAGGAAACCCTCGTTCGCGGCGTACAGCATAACACCCATATCCGCAGTGCTTTGTGGCGAGTACTGCTTTTGCTTCATCAGTTCGGTCACACGCTCACCGTGATCCAGCTGGGCCCGGGTCGCTTCGTCCAGGTCTGACGCGAACTGCGAGAAGGCTGCCAGTTCACGATACTGGGCCAACGCAGTACGAATACCGCCGGACAGTTTCTTCATGATCTTGGTCTGGGCGGCACCACCAACACGAGAAACAGAGATACCCGCGTTCATCGCCGGCCGCACGCCAGCATTAAACATGTCCGCTTCCAGAAAGATCTGTCCGTCAGTAATGGAGATCACGTTAGTCGGTACGAACGCTGATACGTCACCCGCCTGAGTTTCGATAACAGGCAATGCTGTCAGCGAACCCGTTTTGCCCTTCACCGCACCCTTGGTAAAATTCTCGACATAGGCTTCATTGACACGTGCAGCGCGCTCCAACAAGCGAGAGTGGAGATAGAACACGTCGCCGGGATACGCTTCACGGCCCGGTGGACGGCGCAGCAGCAGTGAGATCTGGCGGTAGGCCCACGCCTGCTTGGTCAGATCATCATAAATAATCAGAGCGTCTTCACCGCGATCGCGGTAGTACTCGCCCATGGTGCAGCCAGCAAACGGCGCAAGATACTGCATAGCTGCAGGATCGGATGCCGTCGCAGCGACAATGATAGTGTGCTCCATCGCGCCGTGCTCTTCCAGTTTGCGAACTACTGCCGCAACAGAGGACGCTTTCTGACCGATCGCCACATACACACACTTAATGCCGGAGCCTTTCTGGTTGATTATCGCATCCACCGCGATCGCCGTTTTACCGATCTGTCGATCGCCGATGATCAGCTCACGCTGTCCACGACCAATCGGGACCATGGCGTCTACGGCTTTCAGACCGATTTGCACGGGCTGATCCACCGACTTACGCGCGATAACCCCGGGCGCAACCTTCTCAAGCGCATCCGTAAGCGCGGCATTGATCGGGCCTTTACCGTCAATCGGTGAACCCAGGGCGTCAACCACGCGGCCTTGTAACTCAGGTCCTACTGGAACTTCCAGAATGCGGCCCGTGCAGCGACAAGACTGCCCTTCTGCCAAACCTTTGTAATCGCCCAGAATTACCGCACCGACAGAGTCGCGCTCCAGGTTCAACGCCATACCGAATATGCCGCCGTCAAATTCAATCATCTCACCGTACATCACGTCGGCCAGACCGTGAATTCGGATAATACCGTCAGTAACCGATACCACGGTACCCACGTTACGCGCTTCCGAGCTGACATCGAGCTGGTCGATGCGGCGTTTGATAATTTCGCTAATCTCTGATGGATTCAGTTGCTGCATGCTCTAATCCTCAATCCTAAGTCTGTAGTCTAGGAATTCATTGCTGCGGACAGCTTGTTCAGCCGGCCACGTATTGAGCCATCGATCACCAGATCACCGGCCCTGATTAATACACCACCCAGCAGATTCCTGTCGGTGGAGGTGCGAACTTCTACCTGGCGTTCGAGCTTCTTACCCAGCACTTCAGCCAGCTTGTCTCGCG
The DNA here is from genome assembly GCA_037969215.1 of Halioglobus sp. Classification (GTDB taxonomy): domain Bacteria; phylum Pseudomonadota; class Gammaproteobacteria; order Pseudomonadales; family Halieaceae; genus Marimicrobium. Next base: position 21,280 of record JBBKWY010000186.1, on the reverse strand, counting down.
TGGCATCCGCCAGATCGAAGGCAGAAATGACTTCTACATCAACGGTCTTTTCCTGGTCGGCCTTGTATTGCGCGAACAGGGCGTAGATTTCCGGTAACAGTGCCAGACGCTTATTCGCTGCCAGTACTGATATGAAATTGCGTGCTTCTACGCTGAGGGCATCACCACAGACATCACTGAGCATTTTGGCCTGTTGCTCAGCAGTCAATGACGGATCATTAAGCGCTGTTTTCAGGGCTTTGTCTGCCGCTACCGCAGCAGCCGTTGCCAACTGTTCAGCCCACTGCGACAACTCCTTGTGATCGCGGGCGTATTCGAACGCGGCTCTGGCATAAGGTCGCGCTAATGTGCTTAATTCTGCCATTGCGTCCCCGCTCTAGAGCTCTGAAGCCAGTTTGTTGACCATCTCGGTATGAGCCTCTGGGTCGATTGTCGCACCCAATATCTTTTCTGCTCCGGCCAATGCCAACGCTGCAACCTGACCGCGAAGGTGTTCCTTGGCCCGGTTTGATTCCTGCTCAATTTCAGCATGCGCTGCGGCTTTCACACGATCAGCTTCAACAACGGCTGTTTGTTTAGCCTCTTCGACAAGCTGAACGCCGCGCTTATTAGCAGCATCGACAATGCCTGCAGCCTCGTGCTTGGCGTCCTTGAGACGTTCAACCGCCTTTTCCTGGGCCAATTCGAGATCATGACTGGCGCGGTCAGCCGCAGCCAGACCATCAGCAATCTTCTTTTCTCGTTCTGCCATGGCAGCCAGCAGAGGCGGCCACACATACTTCATGCAGAACATGACAAAGCAGACGAAGGCGATCATCTGCCCGATAAGCGTAAGATTAATATTCACGCCGTGCTCCTCACAGATTATGAAGGGCCACGCTCATGGCGGCCCCATTCCTGCCGGCGGTTGAATTAACCCGCGACAACGAAAATCAGGTACATCGCGATACCAACACCAATAATGGGGATCGCGTCTACCAGGCCTGCGCCCAGAAAGAAGGTAACCTGCAATTTAGGGGCCAACTCGGGCTGGCGAGCTGATCCTTCGATGAGCTTTCCGCCCAACAGGCCAACACCAATTGCGGCACCCAAACCACCCAGACCCATCATGAGTGCGGCAGCTATGTAGATTAATTCAGGCATTTCTTTCTCCTAGCGTTAAATTAAGCAGAGCTTAAAAGTTAAAGTTAATCAGTGATCTTCATGGGCCATGCTGAGATACACGACGGTCAATACCATAAAGATAAAGGCTTGCAGGGGGATAATCAGTAGATGAAATATCGCCCAGGCAACTTGCAGTAACCCTGCCGGTACCATCCACAGCGCACCCGCGCTAAACAGAGCCGCAATCAGGATAAAAATCATCTCGCCAGCGTAGAGGTTACCGAACAGTCGCAGACCGAGTGAGAATGGCTTGGCCAGCAAGCCTACTATTTCCATAAAGAGGTTCACGGGGATAAACGCCCAGTGGTTAAACGGCGTAAAGCTCAATTCCTTGACGAAACCGAAGCCTTTGATTTTGATGGAGTAGTAAAGCATCAGAATAAAGACGCCCACGGCCATACCCAGGGTTATATTCGGGTCTGTGGAGGGTACGATTTTCTGGAAATGCACACCGAAGACGACCTCTAGAAATTTGGGCACCAAATCTACCGGTACAAGGTCCATCAAGTTCATCAGCAGCACCCAGACAAAGACTGTCAGTGCCAGTGGGGCCACCAGTTTGTTCTGGCCGTGAAAGGTGTCGCGCACGGTGTTATCGACAAACTCGACGATCATTTCAACAGCGTTAACCATACCGCTGGGGACGCCAGATTCAGCTCTTTTGGCGACACTTCGGAATATCCAGCAAAACACAATCCCGAGACCGATTGACCACAACATGGAGTCCACATGAATGGCGTTGAAACCCATCGCGGAAGCCTCGTAACCGCCATCAGCCATCACCCAGGCACCATCCGCGCCGACAAATGTTCCGTCTGCGCGCTCGAAACCATTGGGCAACTTACCAAACGTGAGGTTAGTCAGGTGGTGGGTAATGTATTCAGAAACAGTCGGGGTTGAGCCTGCCATCTATCAAAACACTCGCGTCTATCTATTTCAGTTGCCTGTGTGTCAGCAACATCCAACTTCCTGTGATTTGTGTTACCAGCATTGCCAGGTAACCCATGAAGACTGCTGGGCTATCCAGCGGTCGCACTACCGCAAACACAAATGCAAATCCGGCAATGCTCAGTAAAAACTTTCCCATCACACCAGCGTAACTGGATCGGGCGATTGCGCTTGCTGACTGCGCTCCCCGCCATCTGAAAGCGAGCACCGCGAAATAAGCCTGCGGCACAATGGCAATCAATCCACCACTTAACACTGAGTAAGCCAACACTCTGTCGAAGGCCAGTAATCCGAGGCATAGCGAAACAAGTAACGCCAATTGAGCCAGGGTAATACGGTGAACCGGAGGGCGCGCTATCTCAGCACCAATCATCAGCGCCTCGCCATTTTCCCAGACAAAAATCGTTCCGGGGTTCTTCCTCGATTCGGGCGCGCATTATAGGGGGATTGCGGGGCTGGTTCAACCTGCCGTTGGGCGCAATGTCGATAAATATTGGCGCCGTTCGCGACATTTTCGCCGCAATAGTGTCCTGGCAATATGACTTTTGACAGCGCCATACACTATGTAGTGTCGGCCTAGAATTAAGCTACTAGATCGTGTGGTTTGGAAAGTCTGGCGGAGTTTCAACAAAAAGTTAGCCATAAAACACCCTATCCGGCTATTTAGACGTTGAAACCGACCCGCTACTTGATGTGGCTCAGAATGCCGTCGAGTTCATCCAGGCTGTTATAGGACAACACCAGTTTCCCCCGGCCTTTGGCGCTGTGCTGAATTGACACCGCGGCACCCAACCGCTGCGATAAGTCATCCTGCAGGTGCCGTATGTTGGGGTCGAGTTGAGTATCCGGCGCTGGCTGGGTCTTTTGCGTCAGTAAGCTGCGTACCAGTGCTTCTGTCTGGCGTACGGTCAATCCCTTACCTACCACTGTGCGCGCAGCCTGGGACTGATGGGTACCGTCCAGCCCCAACAGCGCGCGGGCATGGCCCATTTCCAGGTCTCCATGCTCAACCAGGCGGCGCACGTCTTCCTGCAGTGTCATCAATCGCAACAGATTTGCCACTGTTGAGCGAGATTTTCCGACCGCTGTCGCGACCTCCTGCTGCGTGAGATCGAACTCGCGTTGTAATCGTTGCAGCGAAGCGGCCTCCTCTATGGGGTTGAGGTCTTCTCGTTGAATATTTTCAATCAGCGCCATGGCGATAGCGGTCTGGTCCGACACATCGCGGATAATGGCCGGTATCACATCAAGTCCAGCCAGTTGTGTCGCTCGCCACCGACGCTCGCCGGCGATTATCTCGAATTTCTGGTCAGAAACAGGCCGTACCACAATGGGTTGCATGACACCCTGCGCGATGATGCTGTCGGCAAGCTCGCGCAGAGATTCCGGGTCCATATCCCGGCGCGGCTGATATTTACCGCGCTGGATAAGGTCTACCGGCAGCTCCTTTAGCGGTGAGTCTTTAGCTCCCCCGCTTCCGTCCATGGCGGACTCAGAACCATCAGCACTGGCGGAGTGCGTGCCTTTACCTGCGCCCAGCAGCGCATCGAGACCGCGCCCCAAACCCCTTTTTCTAACAGACATCAACGCTCTCCGGTATTCCAGGCCCTACCATGTCAAGTCACCAGCACATGGTCGGGCCGCTGCTGCGCGACCTGCTGTTCCCAGCGCCGGATAATTTCTCCAGCCAGTGCCATATAGGCTTTGGAACCGCGGGAATTCTTATCGTAATACATTGCAGGCAGCCCGTGGCTGGGCGCCTCTGCCAAGCGTATGTTGCGAGGTACCACAGTGCGATAAACCTTGTCGCCAAAATGTGCCCGCAGCTGCGCTGACACATCGGTAGTCAGGCTGTTGCGTGGATCGTACATCGTGCGCAATATGCCTTCTATCTGTAATTTGTTGTTTATGCTTTCGGCGACGCCTTCAATGGTGCGTACCAACGCCGCCAGACCTTCCAGAGCAAAATACTCACACTGCATCGCAATGAGTACACCATCAGCCGCTGCCAGGGCATTGATGGTCAGCATGTTCAGTGAGGGGGGACAATCAATCAGGACGTAATCGTATTGACCGGCGATTTCAGCGAGAGCGGTGCGCAAACGCCGCTCATTGTGCTCGATGGACAACATCTCTACCTCGGCGGCTGTCAGGTCACCGTTGGCGGGCAAAATGTCGTAGCCACATTCACCCGTGGGTAATGTCACTAGATGAATGGGGGCCCGGTGAACCAGCACATCGTAAATGCTACGTTGAATATTATATTTGTCGATGCCACTGGCCATTGTGGCATTGCCCTGTGGATCAAGATCGATGAGCAACACGCGCTGCTTCATAGCCGCCAGGGAAGCGGCCAGGTTAACGCAGGTCGTGGTCTTGCCAACGCCACCCTTCTGGTTCGCAATCGCGAGTATTCTGGTCAATGTTGTGCCCCTGGCAATATTGTTACGATTGACGTATGCCCTGTTGCTGCGTAATCACCACCAGGTGTCGCTGCTCGTTCAGGCCCGGCACGTGCAGCGGATACACCGTGCTCTGTGGAAAGTCCGAGTGCACTGCTGCCAACTCCTCGGTAGGAAGGGCACCTTTCATCGCCAGGAAACAGCCATCTGAGGCCAATAGGTGGCGGCAACCATGCACCATATCCTGCAAAGATGCAAAAGCACGGGACAGCACCGCATCATACGGCTCGGCGACTGAAAAAGATTCCACTCGCGCCTGATGTACAACTATATTATCCAAGCCAAGAGCAGTTTTCACCTGAAAAAGAAAGCGGGTTTTCTTGCCATTACTATCCAGTAAATGAAATTCCCGATCCGGGTACATAATCGCCAGGGGCACCCCCGGCAAACCCGCACCGGTGCCTACATCAATAAAGCGCTGTCCCGTTATAAACGGTGCGATCGCCAGGCTGTCCAGCAAGTGACGCGTCACCATTTGCGTCTCATCGCGTATCGATGTCAGGTTATAGGCCTTGTTCCACTTGCTAAAGAGCGCCAGATATTCCATTAGCTGTTGCCGCTGTGCGGCACTTGGCAACAGCTTGAGTTCGTCGCATCCCAGCTGCAACTGCGTGGCGAGATGAGCCTCCAACTCAGGCCAACTTGCGTTGGCGGCTAGGGTCTCGCTGCTTGTCACTTTCAAGCGCACCGCGCTTTTTGAGATAGATCAGCAACAGCGCAATAGCTGCAGCAGTAACACCCGGAATCCGTCCGGCGCGCGCCAGCGTATCGGGCCGGGCCGCGGCCAGTTTCTGTCTTACCTCATTGGACAAGCCGTCTACCGCATTGTAGTCCAGGCTGTCTGGTAGCGCGGTGTGCTCATGGCGGCGCAGACGTGCAATGTCCTCTTTCTGTCGATCTATATAACCGGCATATTTGGCCTGTATTTCCACTTGTTCGGCCGCCTGCGGGTCCTCGGTCGCCACGCCAACAAGACTCGCCAGATCTGCGTACTCGAGTTCCGGGCGTTTCAGCAACTCTGCCAGCGAGTACTCCCGGGAAATCGGGTTTTTCAGCTTGCCTGCCAGCGCTGCGGCCTGTGGAGTATTGGGGTGAATCCAGCTGGTGGCCAGTCTTGCGGTTTCTTGCACTATGGCTTCACGCTTGTTTTCAAAGCGCGCCCAACGCGCATCATCGACCAGTCCCATTGCTCTGCCTTGCTCTGTCAGGCGCAAATCTGCATTATCCTCGCGCAACAGCAAACGGTACTCTGCGCGCGACGTGAACATACGATAGGGCTCCAGCGTGCCCATCGTGATCAGATCATCAACCAGTACACCGATGTAGGCTTCATCGCGCCGCGGGCACCACGGCGCTTCCTCGCGCACCGCTAATGCGGCGTTCAAGCCCGCCAACAAACCCTGTGCAGCAGCTTCTTCGTAGCCCGTGGTCCCGTTAATTTGCCCGGCGAAGTACAAGCCTGGCAGCGCTTTTGTCTCCAGCGCCGCGGTAAGATCGCGCGGATCAAAGAAATCGTATTCTATGGCGTAGCCAGGACGCGTGATATGTGCGTTCTCAAAACCCTTTATAGAGCGCACCAGATTAATCTGCACATCGAATGGCAGACTGGTGGATATTCCGTTGGGGTACAACTCCCGGGTCGTCAGGCCCTCTGGCTCGATGAAAATCTGATGGGAATTCTTGTCGGCAAAACGATGTATTTTGTCTTCGATGCTAGGACAGTAGCGTGGGCCCACGCCCTCTATCACACCGGAATACATGGGTGACCGGTCCAGCCCACCGCGAATAATATCGTGCGTTTGTTCATTGGTGTACGTCACCCAGCAACAGCGCTGTTCGGGGTGTTCTGCGGTACTGCCGAGATAGGACATCACCGGCTCAGGCGTGTCACCCCACTGCTCTTCGAGATCTGTAAAATCGACGCTGCGCGCGTCAATACGCGGCGGCGTGCCGGTTTTCAGGCGCTCCACGCGAAAAGGAAGCTCCCGAAGGCGCTGGGACAGCGCGATAGAGGGTGGGTCCCCGGCGCGGCCGCCGGCACTATTTTCCAAACCGATATGAATTTTTCCGCCAAGGAAAGTCCCGCTGGTGAGCACTACCCTGGACGCTCGGAAAACCAGCCCCATCTGGGTAATGGCACCGGCAATTCGACCGTTTTCTATCAGCAGATCATCCACCGGCTGCTGGAAGATAGACAAATTGGGCTGCGACTCCAGCATTTGGCGTATCGCGTTGCGGTACAGGACCCGGTCCGCCTGGGCCCGAGTGGCCCGCACCGCCGGCCCTTTGCGCCGATTCAGTACCCGAAACTGTATGCCGGCGCGATCAGTTGCGCGGGCCATAGCGCCACCCAGTGCATCAATCTCTTTCACCAGATGGCTTTTTCCTATACCACCGATGGCTGGATTGCAGGACATCTGCCCCAGGGTGTCGACGCTGTGCGTGAGCAGTAAGGTTCGACAGCCCATACGCGCGGCGGCAAGACACGCCTCAGTGCCGGCATGGCCGCCACCAATTACGATCACATCAAATTGCTGCTGGTATTCCACTGTCGGCCTCATGTGCCAAACGCACACCGTTTTTCGGGGCGAGGATTATACGCAGGCTAGGGCTGTTGTTCAAAATTTGTTCTATGCGCGTTTGGGCTGGCAAAATTACATTGTTGCCAGCCGGCTCTCGCACCAGGATAAAACGGTATCGAGTACCTCAGCTTGCTCCGGCTCATTAAAAATCTCGTGGTAGAGGCCCGGATATATTTTCAAAGTCTTGTCACTGGAACCGATGTGCTGGTGTAAAAAACGTGAACCCTCAGGTGAAGCCATGCTATCTGCTCCACCATGCAGGATTAGCATGGGTAGCGTAATACTTGCGGCATCCGCCTGTATTGTGTGCATTCCAGCAAACAGTTCACGCAACATACGCGCTGACATTTTACCGTGGAAAACCAATGGATCAGCGATATAGTCGCTGACCACTGCGGGATCTCGACTGACACCTCCTGCATCGAGCTTGAGCATACCCAGTCGCGGGGCCAGCAACGCCAACAAGCGAAGAAACGCCATTTGTACGAACCCAGGCTCCAGATCCGTCTTGATCGCGGGACCAGACAGCACTGCGCCGATAAAATCATCCTGCTGACGCAGCAAATAATTGCAGCCTATCAGGCCTCCCATACTATGGCCCAGCAGTACCATAGGCACACCGACAAAACGCGCAGCAGTCTGGCGGTGAAATATTGCCAGATCATGCAGATAGTCCTCAAATGAACCCACGTGTCCGGGCACTCCTTCTGAGTATCCGTGGCCGGTGTGATCCAGCGCCGCTACCACATAGTTATGCCCGGCGAAAAACCGCGCAAGTTGCTGATACCGCGCACTGTGCTCACCCGCGCCATGGGCTATCAGAATGACTGCTCTGGGTGCTGCCTCTGGCTCCCAATACTGGAAATAGATTGAGCGTCCACCCGCGCCGGTAAACCTGCCGTCACTGTGTTTCATCCTTTGGCTTCCGTAGGGGTTAAAAATGGGCAAAATGTAGGGGTATCACATTCACTTGTCACTGTAGTCTCTATTTAGGTAGCATGAAGCGAGTATTATAAATAATAAAATACTGGAGTCCGACTATGATTGAATACTTTGCTATTCCCCCCATTCTCGGCCTGGTAGGTCTGGCCGTCGCTTTTATCATCTATCACATCATGACACGCCATAACCATGGCGACGGCGCGGTAAAACATATCGGCGACCAGATTCACCTGGGTGCCATGGTGTTTATGCATCGCGAATACAAAATGTTGGCCATGTTCGCGCTGGTGATTCTAGTGGCAATTTTTGTCTCCCCGCTGGGACTGAATACCGCCATCGCTTTTCTCGCAGGGGCGCTATCCTCGGCGACGGCGGGTTATTTGGGCATGTTTGCCGCGACGAAAGCCAATGTTCGTACGGCAGTAGCCGCACACACACACGGCCAGAAGATGGCGTTGTCCATCGCATTTTACGGCGGCTCCGTAATGGGTCTTTGTGTCGCCTCGTTGGGACTGGTCGGATTGGGAGGCGTTTACTGGTACTTTGGCGGCGACCCGGCGACCGTGCATGCTATTCACGGCTTTGGCATGGGTGCATCGGTAGTTGCTCTGTTCTCGCGCGTTGGCGGCGGTATTTTCACGAAAAGCGCCGATGTTGGAGCCGACCTCGTGGGTAAGTTAGAGGCCGGGATTCCCGAGGATGACCCCCGCAACCCTGGCGTCATAGCTGACAACGTCGGCGATAATGTCGGCGATATCGCCGGTATGGGTTCAGATATATTCGAATCCTATTGTGGCGCGATGATTGCCTGTATTGCCATCGCGGCAGCTTCAGCGATAGAAACACGAGCTGCCATGATGTTCCTGCCACTGTCGTTGGCCAGTATCGGCCTACTGGCCTCTATTTGCGGCATCGGCATCGTACGCGCCCGATCCCATGCGGCACCCGAAGTCGCTCTGCGTACTGGGACAATGCTGGCTCCAGTCATTTTCGTCATCATCGCCTGGTTCCTGATCGAAGGTATGGGTTTGGATGCCAATATCTGGTGGTCCGTCATCTGCGGCGCAGTGGGCGGCATCGCCATTGGCCTGATCACTGAATACTACACCGGTGGCGCCCCCGTCCGCAGAATCGCCAAGTCCGGAGAAACCGGGGCTGCCACGGTCATGATTACCGGACTCGCAGTGGGTATGCAGTCGGTGGTACTGCCCGTCCTGTGCATCGCCGCGATCATATTTATCTCCACCGGATTGTCAGGTTTGTACGGCGTTGGCATTGCTGCTGTGGGTATGTTGGCGACTGTCGGCATCACGATGGCAATAGATGCCTACGGGCCGGTGGCAGACAACGCAGGCGGTATAGCTGAGATGGCGGGTATGGGAGAGGAAACACGCAAGATTACTGACGGCCTTGACGAGGTGGGCAACACCACCGCTGCCATTGGCAAAGGTTTCGCTATTGGCGCAGCCGCTCTCGCTGCGCTGGCCATCATTGCAGCATTTGTAGAGACAGTGGAAATTCATAATCAAGGCTTCCATCTGGAACTTACAGATCCTCTTGTCCTTGTTGGTATGTTTATCGGTGGCACGATTCCCTTCCTCATAGCCGCTATCACTATGACAGCCGTGGGTGAGGCTGCATTCGATATGATTAATGAGATTCGCCGCCAGTTTCGCGAAATACCTGGCCTGCTGGAGGGCACTGCTGATCCGGATACGGCGAAGTGTATCGACATCGCCACAACGGCTGCTTTACGCAAGATGATATTGCCCGGCATCATCGCGGTGTCTGCCCCGGTCATCGTGGGCTTTCTGCTCGGCGCTACCGCACTGGGTGGCATGCTGGGTGGCGCTTTGCTCGCGTGCGTATTGATGGCGCTAATGATGGCCAATGCCGGTGGCGCCTGGGACAACGCCAAAAAGTTTGTTGAAAAAGGCAACCTTGGCGGCAAGGGCTCGGATACACATTCCGCCGTCGTGGTCGGCGATACCGTAGGCGATCCATTCAAAGATACCTCAGGCCCGGCTATGAACATTTTGATCAACGTAATGGCGATCGTCAGTTTGGTCATCGCTCCTATGCTGGTTCCCTAAACCTGTATCAGGAAAAGACCGAACTCAGAGATAGCCTTAACTCATATTATCAACTACCCGAAACTGACTGAAAGGAGATACACCATGGCACGCTGGAAACGCAAAGAATTGGAGCAGGCGTTCGACCACTACCAGGCGGCGGCACTCACTGGCGCGCAAACCAAGGACTGGACAGATTGGGCAAACTGTTTCACTGAGGACGCAACCTATTTTGAACACCATTACGGTCGTTTCTGGGGTCGAGCAAACATCCAGAAATGGATAACCGCAACGATGAACGAATGGCCAGCAAGTGAAATGACGGCTTTCCCTGTTACCTGGTATTCAATCGATGTCGATAAGGGTTGGGTTGTTTGTGAAGTGATGAATCGCATGTCTGACCTGGGCGATGGCAAGATCTACCAGGAACCGAATATCACAATATTGCACTACGCGGGCAATGGTCTGTTCAAGTATGAAGAAGACGCTTACAACCCACACAATATGGGCGTCACAATCGGTGCCTGGATTGCCACCAAAAAACGTCTGGAAGCAGAACAGGAAAAGTAGAGCCAATCTGCATTTGACCATTGATTAACATGCGCAATATCGTACTTCGCTTCGCTGTGCGAAGTGGCCCCCAGTGCACTGAATCATATATTTGGGACAACAGCATTGTCGTCGACCGATGCGCGCATGAGTTTGTTCTTTCGCCCCGAAATTGATGACCCCAATCTGGGAGCAGCATACGGGCAGCTTGACTAGAACACAATTTTAACTACGGGTTTCTAATTTATCCACGCGCGCGCTCTACAACCTTGCTCAGCAGAGATCCTGCGCAATGCTGGAGGGACATCGGTGAATACTGGATGTATGACGCAACAGGGTACGGCGCCTGGCATCATCCAAATTGCTGCGCCTATGCAGAATCCTTTGCCTCAAATATTGAAGAACTTCAGTCAGAGGGAAAGTATCGTGTGCTTACCCCGGAACAAGCGATTCAAGCCGCTCAGGAAACAGGCTCACTGCATTTGGCACAGTTAACAGGGGGTATGCCCCTGAATAGGGTCTGGAGCTCTCTACGTCTCTTTGAGGCCGCCGTACAAAAATATATCCAGGTGCGTTGTTGAATATCGTTGTTCCCGTTCACAACGACACCCTTGCTCGTTCGTTTCGATCATTACTCTTTGTCTGTCTTTATAACTAAAGTTATATAGTTATTTATATATATATGTATATAAGGATTATTGTTGTTACTACTATTAGGGACCACCTTATCTGTGGAAAACCCATTTTAATATCTTAAAATCAATAGGTTAGCGCAAGTAAAAGTGGTAGGAGAGCGGCTGTAACAGGTGGTTAGAAGCGGTGGTTAAACCGTGCACCAAACAACGATCTTTGTGGACGCTTTTTACCGCGTGCCAGTGGCAGTGGATATCTACGATTTTTGTCCCGCGTTCATACAAACTCCACAAAGGTTTTGTACACAGTGGAAAATTTGTAATCAATGCACACTGACAGGCTGTGGACCGGGCTTGGATAATCTGTTGATGAACTGTATAGCCTGTTGAGAAGCTGTGTAATGGCTGTGCGTTGCAGGAGGGGACGATAGATCAGTACTATTTTCCGATACAAAAGCTGGAGAAAATAACACCTAGCAATTCGTCACTGCTGAAGGCGCCGGTAATTTCCCCCAGACTTTTTTGACAGAGACGCAAGTCTTCGGCGAGCAACTCTCCCGCACCGGACTGGAGTAATTGTTGTTGACCGTTCAAGAGGAAAATTTTGGCTTGTTCAAGCGCGAGTAGATGACGACGTCGAGCACTGAAATTGCCTTCCCCTCCTTCTTTATAACCCATGCTCGTTTTCAGGTGCTGTTTCAGTAAATTTACCCCGGCACCTGTTTTCGCAGATAAATGGACTATTGTGATATCGTCGAGCAACGTGACTTCTGGCTGATGATTACTCAGGTCACATTTGTTACTGACCACAGTGATCGGAATATCCCGCTTTATATGTTGGTTTGCCAGCGGCCACAGCTCGGTGCTATCAAGCGCGTTTTTTGTGGATGCACTCTCGTCTATTACCAGCAGAATGCGATCGGCTGATTCAATTTCCGCCCATGCACGGCGGATACCCTCTTGCTCGATGACATCGTCGCTGTCGCGCAGACCAGCTGTATCGACGATGTGCAGGGGCATACCGTCTATCTGTATACTTTCGCGAAGCACATCGCGTGTCGTACCGGCTATCGCGGTCACAATCGCGGTATCCTGTCCGGACAAGGCGTTCAGTAAACTGGATTTTCCGGCGTTGGGTTTTCCGGCAATGACCAGCTTCATACCTTCCTGTAGCAAACTCCCCTGTTTGGTTTCAGCTGCAATCGCATCAAATTGTTCAATGATGTCTTGTAATTGTGTTTCCACCTGGCTGTTCCCGAGAAAGTCTATTTCCTCTTCAGGGAAATCGATGGCGGCTTCAACAAAAACACGTAACTCTGTCACCAGCGTTACCAATGCATCAATCTTGCGGGAAAAAATGCCCTGTAGTGAGCGGCTGGCGTTGAGGGCGGCTTGTTCGGTAGTGCTATTGATAAGATCTGCGATGGCTTCAGCCTGCGCGAGATCGATCTTATTATTGAGGTAGGCGCGTTGCGAGAATTCGCCGGGTTGGGCCTGGCGGGCACCGAGACGGCAAGCCTCTCTTACAATGAGGTCCAGCATGATTGGACCACCGTGGGCTTGTATTTCTACAACGTCTTCACCAGTGAAAGATTTGGGACCCGGAAAGAATAAGCAGATACCTGTATCCAGTACCTGTCCGGCGCTATCCTGGAACGAGCAAAAGTGCGCGTGCCGCGCTTGCAGGTTTGTGCTGCTGATTGAGGTGCCAATCGACAGCGCTTGCTCACCCGATAGTCGGATAATGCCAATACCCCCAGGGCCTGGAGCAGTGGCAATCGCGACAATTGTGTCCTGATCCAATGCGAGTACCTAGGTTTTGGCAGCGGCCTTTTCTATCTGCCGGGTAATCACGTATTGCTGCGCCATGGACAGCAAGTTGTTGACTACCCAATACAGTACCAGTCCAGCGGGGAACCAGAGGAAAAAGAAGGTAAACATCACCGGCATCCACTGCATAATTTTAGCTTGCATGGGATCGGGTGGTGGCGGGTTGAGCTTTTGCATAAAGAACATGCTCGCACCCATTATCAGTGGCAGGACAAAATAGGGATCCATGACTGATAGATCTTTAATCCAGAGAATGAAGGGTGCCTGTCGCAACTCAACACTCTCCATTAACATCCAGTACAGGCCAATAAAAACAGGCATTTGCACCAGGATAGGGAGACAACCTCCCATAGGATTAATCTTCTCCTTTTTATACAGTTCCATCATAGCCTGGGACTGTTTTTGTTTGTCGTCAGCGTGTTGTTCGCGCAATGCCACCAGCTTCGGTTGGACGCGGCGCATATTAGCCATGGATCGGTAAGAAGCCGCAGACAACTTGAAGAAGGCTCCCTTGATCAGTACGGTCAGCAGGATGATAGCGACGCCCCAGTTACCCACAAGGCCATGAATCTTGGTCAAGAGCCAGAATAGCGGTTGTGCTATCCACCATAGAAAGCCGTAGTCGACACTGAGGTCAAGATAGGGTGAAATTTCCTTGAGCCGATACTGGTCTTTGGGTCCAGCATAGAATTTCGCACCGATCTCACCTGATTTTCCCGGGTCCAATACCAGAGCAGGGCTGGTGAAACCAGCAATGTTGAAACCAGTGGATGTCACCCGTGCACTGTAGGTATAAGTTTGATCCGGGTTGGGAATCCACGCGCTGAGAAAATAATGTTGAATCATTGCTATCCAGCCACCGGCGAGCTGGGCTTTGAATGGTTCCTCGGCAAGGTCGTCAAAAGTGAATTTGGTAAAGCGATCGTCTGGCTGAGTGGTGGCCACACCCAGGAACGGTTTCATTCCCATGGCGTTGGTCGTTGCGGAGGGCGGAGGGCCACTCTGCCGTTTGATTTGACCGAACAGGTTGGCCTGCCAGCGTTGGGCGCTATTGTTTTCAATCAAATAGTCAACTTTTACCAGATAGTCTCCGCGCTTCAGCGTGAGTCGTTTGGTGACTTCAATATCCCCATTGCCCTGCCACAGCAGATCTATCACCAGAGTGTCTTGTCCCTCCTCCAGGTTGAATCTTGATGCAGAAGCATTGAATTTAGCGCGTCCATTGCTATCGATGCCATTGCTACCGATGAGTCCACTTTGCGCTATATAGATAAGCGCATTGTTGTCCTCTAGCAAAATGAATGGCTTGTCTGGTGTGTCTATCTCAGCCAGATACTTTGGCAGAGAAAGCTCAATGATATCGCCGCCCTGCAAATCAACCGCAAGTTGCAAAACATCGGTATAGATCTGGATGACATTACTGCTGTCCGTTTTCTCCTCGGGGGGAGATTTGGTTTCAGTGCCAGCGTGATCAGGCGCTACTGGAATATCTTCCTCGTCGGCGACCCCTGAACCCGGATTCAGTTCGAGTGGTAGCGGTGAGATCTCATCCGCGAGTGGGTTTAGACGGGAGGCCTCCTGCACCACTGAAGCAGTCTTTGCATCTGTAAATGCGACCCACTCCGTAAGAAGCATGAAGGAAAGTACGCCAATGGCGCCGATGAGCAATGTGCGTTGCAAATCCATAATAGAGTATCTGTGGCTTAGTGTGAGTGCGAACAGGGTGGGACAGGATCTTCCCCTCCCTCATGCCAGGGATGGCAGCGGCCTATGCGCTTTACCGCTAGATAGATGCCTTTTATGACACCGTGTATAGCGATAGCTTCCTGCGCGTAGGTGGAGCAACTGGGATAAAAGCGGCAATTATCACCGATGAATGGGCTAAGGCAGGCCTTGTAGCAAGCAATAAAAATAATCAACAGACGACGCATTAGGAGTCCTGACTGATATTCGGTGTGGTTTTACTGGCGTGGTGAACCAGTTTTTGCCATTGCTGCAGCAATATAGAGGATAGTTCAGCATTATCCAACTGGCCTATACCTCTTCTGGCTAAAAGCACTACATCCATTGAGGGCTCGCCAGGGGGCAGATTGCGGAAAACCTCCCGCGCCACCCGTTTGATGCGATTGCGTTGAACGGCGAACCGAACATTTTTTTTGGCAATCACTAAACCCAGGCGATGCCTGGGTACAGTGTTGATTTTTGCAAGTAGCAATAGGTGCTGGTGTGAGGCTCGCGCGTCGGGACTGTCAAATACTCTGCCATAGTCTTTGGCATTGAGTAAGCGCTTTGCTTTGCTGAATCTGGTGTCAGTTGCCTGGCCGCCCAATCTGCTGCTCTATGCAGACAGACGTTTACGACCTTTAGCGCGGCGACGGTTCAAAACATGACGCCCACCTTTAGTGGCCATCCGAGAGCGAAAACCGTGAGTGCGCTTGCGTTTCAATACGCTAGGCTGAAATGTTCTTTTCATAGCATGATATCCAGATAAACAGAGTGAGCCGGAGATTGCCCTGCGCTCAAGTTGGCAGCGCGGTATTCCCCAGCCGGAAAAAAGGCTGGCTATTCTATGTAAATGCGCCGCCTAATTCAATGTTTAACAAGGTCTTTTTAAGTTAGGGGGTGAGATGAGCCGGGTGATGTTAGATTTTGGGCGCAGAGCGCAATTTGTGGTCATGTCGCAGTATCGCAAAAGGCAGTATTTTCGCCTCTCAGGGAGATCCACCCACACCTTTTCACAAAGATATATACAGGTTATACACAAAATAAACTATTCACCCGCTGTATTTACAGTGTTGGTTAATAAGTAACCAATAGTGCATTAACATACTGATATATATGACTATAAATAATTTTATATCTAGGGTTTTATATGTGGATAACTTGGTGGATCAGGGGTATGATTCTGTCACTCGTCGGGCACAAGCGCCAGACTTGAATAATTTGTTATCTTTCATTCGTTTTTGATAAGCCAGGGTGCCTTACCCAGCTTTAAGGGGTTAGCTTTGCCTGAAGCCGTGTGGCAAAAATGCGTCAATCGTTTGCGTGATGAACTGCCGTCGCAGCAGTTCAACACCTGGATTCGACCGCTGCAAGCGAGTACGCACGACTGTTCATTGACACTTTTCGCGCCCAATCGATTCATCAAGGATTTCGTAGCAGAAAAGTATTCCGAGAGAATCTTCGAACTGGTTCGGGAATTTCGGCCCGACGAGGTGATGGATGTAGCGCTGGAGATAGGCGCTTCGAAAAATACTGTCAGCTTTGTTGCTGCCGCACCAGCGCAACAAGCCCCTCAGCAGCCAGCAGTCCAACCAATAATTCAACCAGCACCGCCATTAGACCAAGCAGCTCAGTTTGATGATAGTAACTACCCGAGGGCGGCGCTGTCTGGTGGTGGCCTGGTCTCTGCTCCGGGAGCTTTTGGTCGGCCAGCAATCGGTACACGTGAGCCTGCCAGCAGAGCGGATATCGAGGGATCAATAAGGCATCCCCACCACTTGTTTGAAAACTACACCTTCGACAGTTTTGTTGAGGGTAAGTCCAATCAACTTGCTCTCGCAGCGGCACAGCAGGTGGCAGAGAATCCTGGTAGTTCCTATAACCCGTTGTTTTTATATGGCGGCGTCGGGCTGGGCAAGACGCATTTGATGCACGCTGTGGGCAATGCGTTGAAGGCGCAGAATCCTGAGGCTAAAGTCGTCTATCTACACTCTGAGCGCTTTGTAGCCGATATGGTAAAGGCGCTGCAGTTGAATGCTATCACCGACTTTAAACGCTACTATCGTTCTGTCGATGCTTTGTTGATAGACGATATCCAGTTTTTTGCCAAAAAAGAGCGCTCGCAGGAGGAGTTTTTTCACACCTTTAACGCCCTGCTCGAGGGTGGCCAGCAAATGATCCTGACATGTGATCGCTACCCAAAGGAAATCGATGGGCTGGAAGAGCGACTCAAGTCGCGCTTTGGTTGGGGCCTCACTGTTGCGGTAGAGCCTCCAGAACTGGAAACACGGGTTGCGATTCTATTGAAAAAGGCGTCGGAGGTGAATATCGATTTGCCTCCGGACGCCGCATTCTTCATTGCTCAGCGTATCCGCTCTAACGTCAGGGAATTGGAGGGTGCGTTAAAGCGGGTCATAGCGAGCGCTCGTTTTGTCGGGCGACCCATTGATATTGACCTGATAAAGGAGAGCCTCAAAGACTTGTTGGCACTGCAGGCCAGGCAAGTCAGCATGGATAATATTCAGCGCACAACCGCAGAGTATTACAAGATCAAAATAGCAGATATGATGTCACGTCGGCGCAGTCGTTCTGTTGCCAGGCCGCGTCAGATGGCGATGGCTTTATCCAAGGAATTGACTAACCATAGTCTGCCAGAAATTGGTGATAGTTTTGGGGGCAGAGATCACACGACAGTTCTTCACGCTTGCCGTAAAATTAAGGAACTTCGGGAAACAAATTCTGATATTAGAGAAGACTACAAAAATTTGCTCAGAACACTGACAACTTAAAAAATAAACATGGTTTTTGGCACGGGAAAACCGGCGGTCGAAAATCACTAGCATTTGCGTATGTGAAGGGAAAAAACGTCTATGAAGTTCAGTATTTCACGGGATAGCCTGGTCAAATCCCTAAATCTCGTGGCGGGCGTAGTGGAACGCCGCCAAACCTTGCCAATTCTAGCCAATGTGTTGGTGGTTCTGGAAGAGGATCGACTGTCCCTGACCGGTACGGACCTGGAAGTAGAGCTGGTCGGTAGAATACAGTTGGCTGCGGCAGGCGACTCCGGTGAGATTACTGTTCCGGCTCGAAAGCTGCTGGATATCTGTAAATCACTGCCTGAGGGCAGTGATATTGATTTTATAGCGAAGGATAACAAGGTATCGGTGAAGTCGGGGCGTAGTCGTTTTACACTTTCAACACTGCCAGCGCGAGAGTTTCCCAATGTTGAAGATAGTATAGGAACGCACCAACTCACCTTGAAACAAGGCCAGCTGAGGCGGTTGATCGACCGCACCGGTTTTGCGATGGCCCAGCAGGATGTCCGCTATTATTTGAACGGGATGTTGTGGGAGATCGACGACAAGCAACAATTGCGTGTTGTGGCTACTGACGGCCATCGATTGGCAATGTGTACGCTGCCAGAGAGGGTAAAGGTCAGTGGTGAGGGGGCTACCCAGGTGATCCTTCCACGCAAGGGTGTTTTGGAGCTGGCCCGACTGCTAATGGATGATGAGGCGGATATCGCCATCATTATCGGCAGCAACCACATACGGGCAGCAACCGACAACTTTACGTTTACCTCCAAACTTGTCGACGGCAAGTTTCCTGACTATCAACGCGTGCTGCCGCGTTCACCGGACAAAATTTTGATGGGCTCTCGCCAGGAGCTGCGTCAGGCGTTCACGCGTACCGCGATCCTTTCGAATGAGAAGTACCGGGGCGTACGGTTAAAGTTGACCCAGGATACTCTGGATATACTTGCCAACAACCCGGAACAGGAAGAGGCCGAAGAAACCGTTTCCGTCGAGTATTCGGGGGATGCGCTGGAAATCGGGTTCAACGTCAGTTATTTGCTGGATGTTCTGGGTGTGCTCAGCGGCGAGCAGGTAAAACTTTCATTGGCTGACCCCAACAGCAGTGCGCTGCTGGAAGAGTCTGAGGCTGGTGATTCCCTTTACGTTGTCATGCCGATGCGCCTGTAAGAGAGCGTCTTCCCATCAAATACGGGTCGATTCCGCGTTTTCAGCAGCAGGCAAGGTGTGTGTGTGCTGTAAGAACTGATCCTCAGACGTAGTGTGGCGCTTACTCAGTTACAAATTCACCATGTGAGAAACCTTCAGCAGGTGCGGCTGGAGGGCTTACAGAAAGTGAACGTTTTCTTCGGCTCCAACGGCAGTGGTAAAACCAGTGTACTGGAATCAATTCACCTGCTGGGCATGGCGCGCTCATTTCGCGGCACTAGTGTTAAGAGCTTAATTACACACAACGCACCCAGTTGCACCGTATTTGGTGTGACCACCCCAACAGCGACTGCGGCCAGGCGCTCGGCGCCTGCACTGCCGTTGGGTGTTCAGCGTAATCGCAGTGGAGAAGCTCAGATCAAGATCGGCGGAAAGCTGGTCCGAACTCTGGCTGAGTTGGCAGCCCAGTTACCTTTGCAAGTCATAACGGCCGAGAGCTTCGGTTTATTGACGGGTCCGCCGGGCGGAAGGCGCCAGTATCTGGACTGGGGAGTGTTCCACGTGGAACAACGGTTCTTTGGACAGTGGCAGCGATTTCAAAGATGCATAAAACAACGCAATAACTTGCTTCGTCGTGGTAAAATCTCCGATCAGGAACTGGCAGTCTGGACGCGCGACCTCGCCCAAACTGGCGAATCTATAAATGAGTATCGAAAAGAGTATTTCGAGATTTTGTCTCCACGTTTCAAGGAGATAATGGCCAAATTGGCGCCATCTTTGGGTAAACTTGAGCTGCGTTACCAGCAGGGTTGGGACCGGTTATTGAGTTACTCAGACGCACTTCAGCAGGGAAATACTGCTGACCTGGAGCAGGGTTATACCCATTGTGGCCCCCAGCGGGCAGATGTCCGGGTAATGTCAGGTGGCCACTTGGCCGCAGAGACCCTGTCGAGAGGGCAGCAAAAGCTGGTTGTGTGTGGTCTTAAGTTGGCCCAGGGGCAACTGATGGCTCAGCGAGGTGGAAGAGGTAGCTGTACATATCTGATAGACGATCTGCCTTCCGAGCTGGATCATGAGCATAGTCTGTTGGTCTGCGAGTTATTGGCCTCCATGGACGCTCAGGTGTTTATTACTTGTATAGCGCAAGAGGAAGTTCGGTCAGTGTGGCCGAAGACGAGTGAGTTAACTATGTTCCACGTGGAACACGGTAGTGTGCAACGCCAGGCTACTGAGTGACGTCCTTTATGGGACTCAGAATTGATTGAAAGCCGTAAATAGAGAGTGACTGTCTATGAGCAATGAGTACGATTCATCCAGTATTAAAGTACTAAAAGGACTGGACGCCGTTCGCAAACGGCCCGGGATGTATATCGGAGATACAGATGATGGCTCAGGCCTGCACCATATGGTGTTTGAGCTGGTGGACAACTCAATAGATGAAGCACTTGCAGGCCACTGTTCGAAGATTAACATAGCGATTCACCCCGACGAGTCGGTATCTGTCAGTGACAACGGTAGAGGCATTCCGACCGAGATGCATGATGAGGGCGTATCGGCGGCGCAGGTTATTATGACCGTACTCCACGCTGGCGGTAAGTTTGATGACAACAGCTATAAGGTGTCTGGCGGGCTCCACGGTGTAGGGGTGTCCGTTGTGAACGCGTTGTCGGAGCACCTGGTGTTAACAATTCGTCGCCAGGGCAAAATGTTTGAGCAGATTTATCGCCATGGCGTGCCGGATGCGCCACTGGCGGAAATCGGTGTAACGGAAACAACCGGAACAACGGTGCGTTTCAAGCCATCAGCCGATACTTTTACCGGAATTGAATTCCATTTTGAGCAGCTCGCCAAACGTCTGCGCGAGCTGGCCTTTCTGAACTCTGGTGTATGCATCGTTCTAAAAGACGAGCGCAGCGCAAAGGAAGAGACTTATCAGTACGAAGGTGGTCTAAAAGCCTTTGTTAACTATCTCAACCAGAATAAAACAACGGTTAACAAACCCTTTCATTTTCAGCTTGATACTGATGATGGTATTGGGGTTGAGGTGGCTTTGCAGTGGAATGACACCTTCCAGGAGAATGTTCTTTGCTACACCAACAATATACCTCAGCGCGATGGTGGCGCACATATGGTGGGTTTCAGAACTGCGTTGACCCGCAGCCTGAACGCATACATTGAGAAAGAGGGGCTGGCTAAGAAAGCGAAGGTCAATACCACTGGTGATGATGCACGGGAAGGACTGACAGCGATTGTCTCTGTAAAAGTGCCCGATCCCAAGTTTTCCTCGCAGACCAAGGACAAGCTGGTGTCTTCCGAGGTCAAAACAGCGGTAGAACAGGCGATGAACGCGCAGTTCAACGATTACCTGATGGAGAACCCCAGCGAGGCCCGGTCGGTCGTGGGGAAAATGCTGGA
>JBBKWY010000185.1:0-4319 GCA_037969215.1 Halioglobus sp. | reverse complement strand
GGGTGGGACTTGGGGCGGCTGGCAGTCGGTGAAGGCATAGTCATTCCCGGGTTAGTTCATCACACTTGAGGGTGCGCGCGGAGCTTATTGGTCGCTAAAATGTTGGTATCCGGCAGACGTATCAATCGCCAGCCCACAGTCTACGCCCGCCCCGGCTTCCACCCGGCCGATCAGCGTGGTACCCAGCGGCGGCGTCGCTCCGGCCGGCAGACAGAAACACAGTTCATAGTCATCGCCCCCGGTCAGCGCCCACAGCACAATAGTCTCCCGATTCTCGTGCGAGCACAATGCAGGTGACAGCGGCAACAGATCGGGATCAATGCAGATTTTGACACCACTGGCCGCCGCGATGTGCGCCGCATCCGCCAGCAGGCCATCGGAAATATCGATGGCAGCAGTGGCCTTGCCCAACAGTTGCAGGCCCAGCTCAATACGGGCCAGCGGACGATTGAAACGCTCCAGCAAATACTCGGCATGATCCGCACTGGGGCGCCACTCCTGCGCCATAAACGCCAGTGCACCGGCCGCATCGCCCAGCGTACCCGACACGTAAACCTCGTCGCCAACGCTGGCGCCCTCGCGCAACAGCGCCTGGTCCATGGGCAGCGCGCCCAGCACCTGCACAGAAATTGAAAGCGGGCCACGCGTGGTATCACCGCCAACCAAGGGCAAGCTGTAGTGTGACACCGCCGCCGCCAGCCCCTCGCTGAACGCGTGCAACCAGAGTTCGTCTGCTGCTGGCAACGTGAGCGCCACCGTCATACCCAGCGGCCGCGCGCCCATGGCGGCTAGGTCACTGGCGGCCGTGGATACGGCGCGAAAACCAATATCTTCAGGAAACGTGTCGGCGGGGAAGTGCACGCCTTCGACCATGGTATCAACCGAGGTAGCGAGGCGTTCGCCAGCTTGCAGGCGCAAGATAGCGCAATCATCGCCGACCGAGAGGTCCACTGCAGCGCCACCACCGAGGTGGGAAAAATAGCGGTAAATCAGCGAAAACTCAGCAACTGGCATCAGGATGCCGCGTCGATCTCGACCTTGCGCAGTTGCCGTGCGGCTTTGTCCATCACACCATTGACGTACTTGTGGCTGTCGGTGGCGCCGAACTTTTTCGCCAGCGCGACCTCCTCATTGATGACCACTTTGTACGGCACATCAATGCGACTGGTCAGCTCGTACATACCCATGCGCAGCAGTGTGCGCTCGATGGGACCGAGATCGTTCAGCTTGCGGTCCAGCAGCGGCTCCATCGCGGTATCGAGTTCATCGACGCAGCCCGGAATATCGTGCAACAGTGCCTGGAAGTACTCCAGATCGACATGAGCGAAATCGTAGTCGGCACGAAACTCAGCCTCGATATCGCTCACTGCTGCGCCGGCCATATGCCACTGATACAGCGCTTGCATTGCGTAGTGCCGAGCTTTGCGTCGCTCGGCGGCGAGTGTATTGTGCGCGGGTTTATTCATTCAGCTCAGCTTACCCATAAGGCTAACCATCTCCAGTGCAGACATAGCGGCCTCTTCACCTTTATTACCCGCTTTCGTGCCGGAACGTTCAATGGCCTGCTCGATAGAATCCACCGTCAGCACGCCAAAGGATACGGGCACGCCGTATTCCATACTCACCATCGAGATGCCTTTTGTGCATTCACCTGCAACGTATTCGAAGTGTGGCGTACCGCCACGAATCACCGCGCCCAGTGCGATGATGGCATCCACATCACCCTTGGCGGCAACTTTTTTGCAGACCAGCGGTATCTCGAAGGCACCGGGCGCACGCACGATGGTGATCTGCTTGTCGGTGACGCCGTGGCGGCGCAGAGTGTCGATAGCACCCTGCAATAAATGTTCTACCACAAAGCTGTTCCAGCGACCCACGACAATGCTGTAATTGCCTTTGCCGCCAGTGAATGTGCCTTCTATGGTCTTGATGTCACTCATGTCCTTGTCCTTCTATTGTCCGGGGTCCACAAAATCCAGTACTTCCAGGTCAAAACCGGAAATGGCATTGTACTTTATAGGTGCGCCCATCAGGCGAATTTTTCCGACGCCCAGATCCTGCAAGATCTGGGAGCCCAGGCCCACCGTAGTATAGGTATCGGGCAGCACGCCCGACCCGGCGCTGGGCTCGCCCAGCGCCATATCGATACTGGCCAGCAATTGCTCCGGCCGTTCGGCTTGCGCCAGCAACACGACCACGCCGCGCCCGCTGTCCGCCACGGCCTGCAGGCACTTACCCAAGCTCCAGGTCGGCCGGTCTGACAATTTACTGGTCACCAGATCGCGCATCACAGACTGCACATGCACCCGCACCAACGTGGGTTCACTGGCCAGAATTTCACCCCGCGACAGGGCCATATGTACATCACCGGCCGTCTGGTCGCGATACACCGTCAGCTGAAACTCGCCGTGGGCGGTGTTAATCGTGCCTTCGCGGATACGGCGAATGGTGCGCTCATTCACCATGCGAAAGTGAATAAGATCGGCCACAGAACCAATTTTCAAATCGTGCTGCGCGGCAAATTCGCGCAGCGCCTGGCCATCGGCCAACTCACCTGCCGGTGTCAGGATATCGGTAATCACAGCGGCGGGCAGCAAACCGGCCAGCCGCGCATAATCGGAGGCCGCCTCGGTGTGACCGGCGCGCATCAGCACACCACCGGGCCTGGCCGTCAACGGAAAGATATGTCCCGGTTGCACGATATCCGCAGGCCGCGCGTGCGGTGCCACGGCCGCCTGCACCGTGCGCGCGCGATCCGCTGCGGAGATGCCCGTATCAATACCGACGGAGGCTTCTATCGAGAGCGTGAAATTCGCCTTCTCTCCCTGGGCATCTTCCACCATCGGCGGCAGATCCAGCTGTTGGCAGCGCTCCTCGGTCAAAGCCAGGCAAATGAGCCCGCGCGCCTGACGCGCCATAAAGTTCACGTGCTGGGCCTCGCAGTGTTCGGCGGCCACCATCACCACGCCTTCATTGTTACTGTCAGCATCGTCATCGATCAGCACCACCATTCGACCCTGGCGGATTTCGCTGATCAGTTCATCTACGCTATTCAATTCCATACTCATTGTTTCCCCGGGCCCTCTGACAGGCCGCCCAAAAAGCCGTTTTCGGCAAGCGTATCCAGCGACAAGCTACCGGTTGTGCCGACGGCTGCCGCATCGCCCTGTATCAGTCGTTCCAGATAGCGAGCGATCACATCCACCTCCAGATTGACCCGACTGCCGGGGCGATAGTGGCCGAAAACCGTCTCCGCCATAGTCTGGGGAATAATGTTCAGATCAAATTCCGCACCATTCACCGCATTGACCGTGAGACTGGTGCCATCGACACAGATACTGCCCTTGTGAGCGATGTAGCGAGCCAGCGCAGCGGGTGCGCGCACCACCACACGAATAGAGCGCGCATCCTCGGTCAGACTGACGACTTCGCCAACACCATCCACGTGTCCGCTGACAATATGCCCGCCCAGCCGGCTCTGCGGGGTCAGCGATTTTTCCAGATTGACTTGCGATCCGGTCTTCAACCCGCCCAGCGTGGTGAAATTCAGGGATTCAACGGAGACATCCGCCCAGTAGCCGTCACCCGGCAAATCGGTCACCGTAAGACACACGCCATTGGTACACAGGCTGTCGCCGATGATCACGTCATCCAGTGGCAGCTTGCCGGTGTGGATGCGCAGGCGCAGATCACCGCCACGCTTCTGTATCGCCGCCACGACGCCGACGGCCTGAATAATTCCTGTGAACATAGTGCTCTCTCGCTAACTCCGATATGCCTGAAAACGTGTGTGTCTATTGCGGGATGACGGTAAAACGCCAATCTGTCCCAACTTTACGCACATCATCCCATCTGAGCTGAACCTTATCCGCCATGTAGTCCAGCGGCAATTCCAGCAGGGGACGCGCCCGATCGCCCAACAGAGCGGGCGCCATATACACGATCAATTCATCCAACAAGCCCGCCTGTAACAGCGCGCCGACCAGGCGGGGGCCAGATTCTACCAGAATTTCATTGCATTGCTGCGCTGCCAGATAATCCATCAATCCGGCCAGATCCAAGCCGGCATGATCGCGGCGCAGCGCGAGGCGCTCAGCGGCAGAAGTGAGGATCAATGGCGGCACGGTCACGGTCTCGTCATGGCACAACAGCGTGGGAGCGATGCCATCCAGCACCTTCGCCTGCGGCGGCGTGCGCAACCTGGAGTCCAGCACCACCCGCAGTGGCTGGCGGCTGGCGGCTAATTGCGCGGCCTCAGCAGGAAGCCCCAGCTCGGACGCTCGTACCGTGAGCGAACAATCATCTGCCAGTACCGTGCC
>JBBKWY010000184.1:0-3194 GCA_037969215.1 Halioglobus sp. | reverse complement strand
CGGCAGGTGTTGAGAAAAACGTGGGCTTTGCCTTGTTCATCTCGTGTTATCAGTATGCGGCGATGATTGTTTACCGTGCGAGCCACATACTGATGGGGCTCTCGCAGCATAGCACTGGGGGCCGCCACTGCGGGTACTCGCTCCATCAACTCACATTCCGCCCGCCATTGGGAGACATCCGTATAGAATGCGCCCTCGACTTCCAAAACGGCGTCAGCCAGCTCGGTTGTGCCGGTATTTACCAGATTGAGCACGCGAGACGTGAGCTTCTCTGCCAGATGTTGGTCCATCGAATGCATATAGGTTTCGTCCTGTATTTATTTGCCATCCAGACTGGCGGAGAAAGTCTCAGCTGAACTGAAAGTTCGCTGCCGTAAACGCGTTATAGGTGCGCTCCAGGTCTTCCGCAGTAGCCGCCATTGGCGCAATGATGTGGGTATGCACGCCGCCGTCCGCATCCGCCTGAATGCGGGCTCGTATCTCATCTTCATTGCCAATAATAGCGATCTCGTCGATCAACTCATCGGTAAGCGCGCCCGCAGTTTTCTCTCGATTCTTCTCGGCCCACCCGTCCTCAATGGTCTTCGCTGCGGCTTCATAGCCGGCCCAGGCCAGAAATTTGTTATACACCGGCGTGGCGTAGTAAGGCCCGAAGGCGGCGCGAAAAATCTCCCGGCCCATCGCCTTGTCGTCGGTACACAGCACCATCGCACGGTTCACCACTTCAATGTCTTGCCAGTTTTTACCGGCGTTTTGTGCACCGCGTTTTAACGCCTCCATCATTTTTGGCAAGGCGCCCTGGGGCCACAGATTGAAGATGACGCCGTCACCCACTTCCGCGGCCATCTCAATCATCTTCGGGCGCAGCGCGCCAATATAAATCGGTGGTGGGTTTTCTGCCGGTGTTTGACGATAGCCGCGACTGAACAACGTCTCACCCTGGAAGTCGGTTTTCTCGCCCTTGAGCATCTGCCGCACCAGCTGCGCAGTTTCCTTCACGCGGGTTAGCGGTTTGACTAGCGGTATACCATTCCACTGCCCCATAATTGTCTGGCTGGAGGAGCCAAGGCCCAATACGAAGCGGCCCGGTATCACCTGGCTGATAACATTGGCTGATGCCGCCAGCACTGAGGGGCTGCGGGTATAGACCGGCGTCACCGCCACACCGATGCGAATCTTTTGGGTATGGTGTCCCACGGCCGCTATCTGAGTGAGGGTGTCGGGCGCGCCGGCATCGCTGAACCAGGCGTCGGGTATACCGTTGTCCTCTGCCCACTGCAGGCGCGCAATGGTATCGGTGATATTGGGTCCTGCGGGCAGCGTGATAGCGATACGTTTTTTCAGTGTCATGTTTTTCCGAGTGGTCGACAATATACATTCAGGGTTTAGTATATATATCATCACGGCGCTAATGGGGAAACGAAAGATCTGCCCCCAGGCGAGCATAACCAACCTCATCCGTCATCGAGATCACGGATACAGCGGCACAAGGAGCCTCGCGTTGAGTAAAATTCTGGTTTTCGGCAACTCCGGTTCGGGCAAGTCCACGTTCGCAAAAAAGCTTTGCAAAGAGCGCGGACTGGCGCACCTGGACCTGGATACACTGGCCTGGCTACCCACCAGCCCGCCACAACGAAAGCCGCTGGCAGAGTCGCAGCTGGCGATTGAGAAGTTCATGTCGTCCTACGGCACCTGGGTTATCGAAGGTTGCTACGCCGACTTGCTCGGCATCGCTGCGCCACATGCCGCCCAGGCTGTCTATATGAATCTGCCGGTGGCGCTGTGCATTGAGAACGCAAAGAACAGGCCATGGGAGCCACACAAGTATGCGTCCAAAGCAGAGCAGGACCAGAATCTTGCGATGCTGATTGACTGGATTTCACAATACCCGACGAGGGAGGACGTATTCTCTGAATCGGCACATAAAGCGCTATACGAGAACTTTTCCGGCAAAAAGAGTATATATACCCACAACGACAGCCATTCCTAGCTGAATTCCTCGGCGCTCCCTTGGCTCGGATACAAAAAGCAGCAGATATGAAGCAATACATACTCTGGGACAACGACGGCGTTCTTGTCGACACCGAACTCTGGTATTTCAAGGCGACGCAGCGCGCGCTGGCGGAGCTGGGTATCTCGCTTGCGCAGGACACCTACCTGCAACGCATGGTGCACGGCGCGTCCAGTTGGGAGCTGGCCGAAGCGGCGGGTATTGACCCATTGCAGATCGCAGCGAAGCGGCATCAGCGCAATGCGTACTACGATGCGTATCTGGCCCAAGAAGCCATAGAAATCCCCGGCGTAGAAGCGGTGTTGAAAACACTGTCGAGTAGCCACAGGATGGCCATCGTCACGACCTCGACGCGCGCCCACTTTGAGCGGATTCATAACAGCAGAAGCCTGATTCAACATATGGACTTTGTCCTCACGCGCGAGGACTACGTGTCCTCCAAACCCGACCCCGAGCCCTACCAGCTCGCGCTCAGCAGGTTCGAGGCCCGCGCCGATGAATGCCTGGTGGTGGAAGACTCACAGCGTGGTTTACAATCGGCAATCGCCGCGGGCATCGACTGCGCCGTGGTCCGCAATACATTCACATCGAGTCACGATTTCACCGGGGCGAGCCACATGCTGAACTCCTTGGCCGATCTACCGGGAGTCCTGCATGACCCCATGCAATAGCCGCGCCGTTCGACCATCGACGTTTTGCAACCAGCCGCTACGCTTGTTGTGCACTCTGGTATTCACCTTCATCGCCACAGTAGCCGCCAACGCACAGCCGGTAGCAAGCACCGATACACATGCGTCTGGCACGACCTGGCTGGTAGGCCCAGAGCGTATATTGAAAACACCCAGTGAAGGGGCAAAGCTGGCCAAAGCGGGTGACACTATAGAGATCGATGCAGACATCTACCTGAATGACTATGCCGAATGGAGGCAGCAGGACCTGACAATTCGCGGCGTAGGCGGCATGGCGCACCTGCAGTCCACCGGGCTAATACCCAATGGCAAGGCTTTATGGATCATTGGCGGGAATAACACGGTGGTGGAAAATGTGGAGTTTTCCGGGGCACGCGTGGTCGATACGAATGGTGCGGGCATCCGACACGAGGGAGGCGCGCTCACACTGCGCAACACCTACTTCCACCACAACGAATTTTCCGTCCGGACCGGCCCGGATCCCGAGGGCAGCC
>JBBKWY010000183.1:0-38671 GCA_037969215.1 Halioglobus sp. | reverse complement strand
GGCTGGGTTTGGGGCTGCCTGTCTGAAAAGGCTTTGTGGAAAGGCAAATAGACTCTGCTGTGGTAGCTCGATGCTGCTGCCTATTGCTGGCGGCGTTGTGCCGTGCGTCGGTGGCTACCGGGGCGTCGTCTGCTCCGGGCTTACATCAACAGTGTTGTGGCCAGTGCTAGCATAAGTCCCATGCCCAGTACGTCAGTGAAGGTCGTTAGAAAAATACTGCTCGCCATCGCCGGGTCAGCGCCAAAGCGGCGTAGCGTGAGGGGCACAAGGACTCCGAAAATGCCACTGCCGATGCACGCGCCTACCATAGCGGTCAGGATGACCCCGGCGAGTACAAGCGGGTTCGCAGTGTCAGTCATGGTCGCGTAGAGGTACATGGCTCCCGCTGCAATGAGTCCCACGAAAAAGCCATTCAAGGCACCGAGGACTATTTCCTTGCGCAATAGTTTTGCGATCGAGACATCCGCCAATTCTCCCAGTGTCAGGCTTCGCAGTGTAATCGCCAGGGCTTGGCAGCCAGTATTGCCGCTCTGGCCAGCCAGAACGGGCAAGAACACTGCCAGAGCCACAATTCGGGCGATCGTGTCTTCAAACATACCCACCACAAAAGCGGCGGCAAAAGCGGTAAGCAAATTGACCTGAAGCCAGGGATGTCGCATGCGGAACGCTGTGAGTATCGGTGTCGACACCCGTTCCTCACTGTTTACCCCGACCATAGATCCGGCTTGAGCACTTATCTCGGTGGCGACATACTCGAACAGTTTCCAGCCATAGACCAGGCCGATCAGGATGCCGGCCTCATTGACCACTGGGTAGAGACGATGCCGTTTAGCGAGTGCGGCATTGACTGCCTCGGGCATGCGGACGTCCGGCGTGAATACAAACGGATCCCGGGTCATGATTTCTTCCAGGGTCTGACCGGGGCGCGCCAGCAGCAGATCACGCATGGCAACAACACCTAGAAGCTTGCCCCCATCATCCGTGACATAGATGTAGGTAACAAAGGTGGCAGGGTGGGTTCTCACGACATAGTCGAGCGTCATGGCCACTGTGGTGTTTGGTGACTGTACGCCAAAGGTCTCAACCATTAGCTGCGAAACCGTTCCATCAATTCCCTGCAGGTGTTCGCCTGAACCGGGGGGCTGATCGATTGGCCTGGCTTCAGAGGCGAGGTGCGAGGCAATTTTCACGGCCGCTTCAGCCGGTAACCTGCTAAGCACATCGCGTATATCGTCAGGCGTTTCCCGCGCCAGCAAAGAGGCGGCAATAACCGGATCCATCTCCGCAAAAGATGTCGAGCCTACTTCAGATGCTGTGTTTTCAGTACTCATATCAACAGTCTCGCTGCAGGGGCTTGAAGGTACGCGCGATAGAGGTTGATCATAGCAAACAGCCTGGCAGTTAACTATGTCAGAGCGCGGCAGCCGAATCGTCAGCGTTGGCGCTCAACGGGATTTACGAATGCTGTATAATGTTTGGCCTGAATGTGGCAACAATCATGTCATTGAGGGCTGTGCTGTTCGCGCTCACTCGGGAACATCGAAGGTATTGGGAATAGGGGCATGGCAAGATGACAAGCTTGGTTATAATACTCGTGTTATTGGCACTGAACGCGTTCTTTGTGGCGGCGGAGTTTGCGCTGGTGAAAGCGCGTCATATTCGAATTGAATCGATGGCCACTGAAGGCAGCGCGTCGGCGCGGTTAACAATGACTATCCAGCAAAATCTGGAGGCCTATCTGGCCGCCTGCCAGCTGGGTATCACCATGGCGTCACTGGGTCTCGGGTGGGTTGGCGAGCCAGCGGTGGCGGCGCTCCTGGAGCCTCTTTTTCACTCGCTTGGTATGTCAGACAAGGTGTTACACACCGTGTCATTTCTACTGGGATTCCTGCTTTTTTCCTCATTGCATATAGTCGTCGGTGAGCAGGTGCCAAAAACGTTCGCAATTCGCCAGGCCGAGCGAGTCGCATTGTGGGTGGCCTACCCACTGCATTTGTCCTATTTACTGGTATGGCCGCTCAACTGGGCTCTTAACAATGCGTCGCGCGCGATCCTGCGCCAGTTCAATGTCGAAGAGGCCACTCACGGCGATGTGTACAGCGATGAAGAACTCAAGGGGCTGGTGACGGTTTCCCGCCAGCATGGCAGTATCGAACTGCAGAAAGCCGATATGCTGAGGAATTTGTTTGAGTTTGATCAGCACGATGCTCAGAGAATCATGATTCCTCGCCATGCTGTGTGCGTATTGGATATTGCCAGGCAAGCCAGAGAGAATTTGGAGCTCGCGTTCGATTCCGGCCACTCGCGTTTCCCGGTAATCGACAGCAGCAACGGCAATCGTATTGTTGGCGTGGTCCTGATCAAGTCGATTTCCAAAGCTATGCTGACATTGGATAAGGAGGGCTTAGATCCGTGGGCCTCACTGCAGGACTTCTGTAACAAACCGTTAATCATCTCTGAAAGTCAAAAGATTGCGCCGCTCTTTGAGATCATGCGCGAGCAGCGCAACCACATGTCTCTGGTGGTAGATGAGTACGGACAACTGAGTGGTATTGTAACGCTAGAGGATTTGCTGGAGGAGATCGTCGGCGATATTGAGGACGAAAGCGACGATGATTCGGCTGATCCACTCTTTAAGCAGTTGGACGAAACCACTTGGGAGGTTGACGGTCTCATCACGCTGGGTCAACTCGAGCGCATACTCGATTTTGAGCTGGACGCATTCGTGGGTGCCAACTCTGTATCGGGTCTGCTTATGCAAAAGCTCGAGCACATGCCGCTGGTGGGTGAGCAGATAGAGGAAAGCGGCTACAGGTTTCGAGTGTTAAGTGTATCAGGGAGCAGAGTAGGGCAGGTAAGCGTAACAAAGATTCCGAACCTGGAGGCTGGAAAAACTGCCGTGGCGGCCGAGTCCGGCACACTGGATGACGATCCCGTTTGAAGGTCCGCCACGACCGAATTGGAGAGAAAGTAATGAGTCATTTGAGCGAGTGTATGGTGACCACCCTGGGCTACAGTTTTGTAGAGGGCAATCACGTTCAGGTGCTGTGTAACGGGGACGAGATTTTTCCGGCCATGCTGGATGCAATTAACGACGCGGAAAATACCATCGATATGGTGACCTTCGTGTACTGGACCGGCACCATCGCAACGACGTTTTCTGAAGCCCTGAGCAGGGCCGCATTGCGTGGGGTAAGGACCAGATTGCTGTTGGATGCGATGGGCTGTAAAAGCATGCGGCAGACACTCATTGATGATATGACTCAGGCGGGCGTTGACGTCGAGTGGTTTCGGCCGATAGCGCAATGGAAGATGTGGAAGTGGGACAACCGCACGCATCGAAAGCTGTTGCTGTGCGATCAGCAGGTTGCATTCACCGGAGGCGTAGGAATCGCCGAGGAGTGGGAGGGAAATGCCACTTGTCCCTCACAGTGGCGCGATACGCATTTTCGCGTGACGGGTCCGGTCGTTTCGAATATGTATAGCGGATTTTTGACAAACTGGTATGAAGCTGCAGGTAGGAAGCAGATTAAAATGGTTGCACCTGAACCGCAACCAGCAACCGGTAGCGCCAGCATACAGGTGATCCGTTCACCGTCATCGGTTCACTGGAGCGATATCGCGACGGTGTTTCGGACGCTGATAGGCGAAGCGCGCGAAAGCATCTGGATTACAACGGCCTATTTTGTCCCCGACGAAGTGCTCACTGACCTGCTTTGTGCCGCTGCACAGCGCGGTGTCGAGATTCGGATTCTGGTACCGGGTGAACACACCGACGAAGCTTTTTGCCAGCTGAGTGGGGAGGACCAGTTCCAGCGCTTGTTGGACCAAGGTGTCGCCATCCATTTATTCGCGCCGACCATGCTGCACGCCAAAATCATGACAGTGGATCATTCCCTCGCAGTAGTAGGTTCGGCGAATATGAACCATCGTTCGATGTCCAAAGATGAGGAGTTTTGCCTGATTATCGAGGATCGTTCAACGCTGGATGTGCTGGAACAACAGTTTGAGGCGGATATAGGGCGCAGCGATGCGTTGGACCTTTCCAGCTGGCAGGATCGAAGTGTCTGGAGAAAGGGCGGGGAGATTGTATCGCGTTTCTTTCGGGAAGAGCTGTAGCATAACGGCCACATATCGCGGGAAACGGGTTCCTATTGCTACCGGAGTCCCCTAGAATAATCTTCATTCACTGTCTACATACAATATAACAAGGCTTGCCCATGAGGTTCAGACTTACCAGGACATTTGCGGCGCTCATGCGTCCGTCACTTGTATTGGCAGCGGTAGCACTACAGCTTACTGCGTGTGGTGGACCCGACGAGCCAGCCCCTGTGCCGCCCGTTGCCGTTACCGTGCTGAAGATCGTACCTGCAGACGTCCCGGTCAACACTATTTTTGTCGCGCAGACGCAGAGCTCCCAGGCGGTGAACATTCAGGCCCGTGTGTCCGGTTTTCTCGAAAAGCGCGTCTACACTGAGGGGTCTACGGTCAAGGCCGGCCAGGTACTCTTCGAGATGGATAAACGGCCCTTTCAGGCGCAGGTAGATGGCGCTGCTGCGGCGCTGCAACGACAACAGGCCGCTCTGGAAGTGGCGCGTGCCAATCTTACGCGTACAAAACCTCTGGTCGAACAAAATGCATTGTCACAGCGGGATCTTGACGACGCGCAGGGGCAGTTTGAGCAGACCGCAGCGGCTGTGGCACAAGCAAAGGCGCAGCTGGACTCTGCAGAGCTGGATTTGTCCTACGCGACCATCACTTCGCCGGTGGATGGCGTCAGTAGTTTTTCGGCGGTGGCAGATGGCACTTACCTCGATGCCCAGAATGCACAACTGACAACGGTGTCTGTGCTATCGCCGATGTGGATAAATTTCAGCCTCTCTGAAAATGATATGGAGCGCATCCATCGAGAGGAGAAGGCGGGGCTGCTAAAGCCACCTGAAGGGCTGGAGTTCACCGTTGAGGTCGAACTGGCGGGGGGCACTTTGTTTCCGCAGAAGGGTAAAATCGATTTCACTGCTCCCTCGTACAACGCAGAGACGGGAACGTTTCTGATCCGCGCGGTGGTCGACAATCCCGACGGTGTGCTGCGCCCCAACCAGTATGTCCGTACCCGACTGGTTGGCGCCTCGCGGCCGAATGCCATTCTTGTCCCCCAGCGCGCTGTGCAGCAAAGTGCACAGGGGCATTTTGTCTGGATTGTGGACGAGTCTGAGCAGGCTAAAATGCGTCCGGTGGAGGTGGGCTCCTGGCACGGTGACAATTGGTTTATCAATGAAGGGCTTGCCGGTGGTGATCGCGTCGTTATCGACGGAGCACAGCGGCTGGCACCTGGCACGTCGGTTACGGCGAAAGTAGCAAGCGCAGATACAGGGCCCGATAAGAGTGCGGCCAACGCAACACCCACGGCGAGCAACTAGGCAAGGAACCCTCTGTTATGTTCTCGCGATTCTTTATTGAAAGGCCGATTTTTGCCAGCGTACTCGCCATCATTCTCTGCCTGGCAGGGGCTGTTTCCATGGCGGTGTTGCCTGTTCAGCAATATCCAACCATTACCCCGGTGCAGGTGAATGTCTCCGCGACCTACCCGGGGGCCGACTCCCAAACGCTGGCTGATTCCGTGGCTGCACCGATAGAGGCACAGATAAACGGCGTCGACAATATGCTGTATATGACGTCGAGCAGCTCTGCTACCGGGCAGCTGACCATGACGGTTTACTTTTCTCTGGATACCGATCCTGATATCGCGCAGGTGCAAGTACAGAATCGCGTTAATCTTGCCCTGCCGCAATTGCCTGAGGTGGTGACGCAGCAGGGTGTCTCGGTACAGAAAAAATCATCATCCATCATGATGCTCATCGGTGTGTATGGCAAAGACGATCGCTACAGTGCCGATTACATCGCCAATTACGCGAACGTGTACATCCTGGATGCACTGAAGCGCGTGCCCGGGGCCGGGCAGGCACAAATTATGGGTGTGCCGGATCAGGCCATGAGAATCTGGATGAATCCGGACAGAATGGCGTCGCTGCGGATTACCACCAGCGATATAGCCGCGGCGGTCAACAAGCAGAACGCTTTGTACGGCGCCGGCCAGATCGGACAGCAGCCGACGGACGGCCCTGTGCAGCTCACTCTGCCAGTAGTGACGCAGGCGCAGTTCGTCGATCCCAGGCAGTACGAAAACATTATCTTGCGTGCAGACCCGGACAACAGTGCCATTGTAAGGCTGGGTGATGTGGCCCGCGCCGAGATTGGACTGCGCCAGTACATTGTCGATTCCAAGCTCAATGGTAAAGCGGCAACCTTTATTGCCGTTTACCTGCAGCCCGGCGCCAACGGCCTCAAAGTCTCGGCGGGTGTCAGGAAGACGCTGGAAGATATGCAGTCGCGTTTTCCGCAGGGGCTGGAGTACATCATCTCACTGGACACCAACGACTTTGTTAAAATTTCTATAGAAGAAGTGATAAAAACCCTGATCGAGGCGGTGCTGTTGGTGGTGCTGGTAGTGTTCCTGTTTCTGCAGAGCTTCCGCACCACGATAATCTGCACAGTCGCCATTATAGTCGCGTTGATAACCACCTTTGCCGGCATGCTGGCACTGGGTTTTTCCATCAACCTGATTACACTTTTCGGGCTGGTACTCGCCATCGGTATGGTGGTGGACGATGCTATCGTCGTGGTGGAAAATGTCGAACGCAATATGCACGACCACAATCTCCCGCCGAAAGAAGCCACGATCAAGTCCATGGAGGAGATTTCCACATCGCTGATCGCGATAGTGCTGGTGATGGCCTCCGTGTTTATCCCCGCCGCTTTTCTGCCCGGCACCACCGGCCAGCTCTACAAACAATTCGCGGTGACTATCGTCGTGTCCGTGGTGATTTCCGGATTCCTTGCGCTCACGCTCACGCCGTCAATGTGCGCGATGCTGCTCAAGCACAACCCGCCGGCGAAGAAAGGCTTCTTTGCCTGGTTTAATCGGCAGGTAGATGCGACGACCCGTGGTTTCGGCCATGCCGTTGAGTTTGTGATCAAGCGCTCGGGCATCGCGTTGGCATTGCTACTGTTTTTCCTGTGGAGCATCTACCACTTGTTCTCGATCATACCCACCGGATTCGTGCCTAACGAAGACCAGGGCTATGTGATGGCGGCGATTATTATGCCCGAGGCCGCAAGCATCGAACGAACCCAGAATGTTGCCGAGAAAGTGGACGCGGTTTTCGCAAAAATTCCCGGTGTGGATACACGCTCAATGATTACCGGTTACAGCCTGCTGGACAGCGGTTTTAAGACTAACGCCGGTACCTTCTTTGTCACACTCAAGGATTTCAAGGAGCGCTATGATTCCAGCTCGACCGCGCGGGAGGAGAATGCGCGCACCGTGCTGCAGACCCTCGCTAAAGAAACTGCGGGTATTGAGGAGGCAATTATCTATCCGGTAGCGCCACCACCAATTCCCGGCATAGGCTCCACCGGTGGCGTAGAATTCTGGATTCAGGACACCGGCGCCGGCGATCCCGCACAGCTCGATGCGGTCACCAAAAAATTCCTCCAGGCGGCGAGTGAGCGTCCGGAGATTACCCGCGCCACGTCCACCTTCCGCGCCAATACACAGCAATTGCGGGTGAATGTCGATCGCGAAAAAGCCACTCTGTTAGGTGTGTCTGTAGAGGATGTCTACAGCGCTATCCAGGCGCAGTTTGGCTCGTTGACGGCCAGCCAATTCAATCAGTTCAGTCGTGTTTGGTGGGTTATACTGCAATCAGACGCCAAATA
Source organism: Halioglobus sp. (assembly GCA_037969215.1). Classification (GTDB taxonomy): domain Bacteria; phylum Pseudomonadota; class Gammaproteobacteria; order Pseudomonadales; family Halieaceae; genus Marimicrobium. The sequence continues at coordinate 30,892 of JBBKWY010000183.1, read as the reverse complement.
CCGGCAGACCCCGGAGGATTTGACCCGCCTCTATACCCGTTCAGCGAACGGCGAGATGGTGCCCCTGTCGGCGGTTGTCTCCACGGAGTGGGTATCCGGTCCGGATATGCTGTCACACTTCAACGGTTTTCCGGCTGCCAAGGTCAATGCCAGCGCGGCCGAGGGCTACAGTTCCGGCGATGCCATTGCTGCGATGGAAGCCGTCGCTGACCAGTCCCTGCCCCAGGGCTATACCTACGGTTGGTCCGGTATAGCGTTTGAAGAACAGCAATCGGGTGGCACCTCGATGATCGCCTTTGTGTTTGGCCTGATTATTGTGTTTCTGGTACTTGCAGCGCAGTACGAGTCGTGGACCTTGCCGGGGGCGGTGATGTCTGCGGTGCCGTTCGGTATTCTCGGTGCGCTGCTGATGATCGCTGCGCGCGGCCTCGAGAATGATGTGTATTTTCAGATCGGGCTATTGGTGCTGATTGGGCTGGGTGCCAAGAACGCCGTGCTGCGAGTCTCCGCCGCTGTCGATTTTCGCAAACAGGGCAAATCCATTATGGAGGCAACCGTACTGGCAGGTGAGCAGCGGTTGCGCCCTATCATTATGACCTCGCTGGCATTCGCCGCCGGCTGTCTGCCACTGGCACTGGCGATGGGTGCCGGCGCCAACGCACGGCATTCAATTGGTACGGGCATTATCGGTGGCATGATCGGCGAAACCACGCTGGCAATGCTGTATGTTCCACTGCTGTTCTATCTCTTTGACAGTTTCGCTGAGCGCAAGTCGAAAAAATCAGAGTCAACGACAGTGGGCGAAGAGGCCTCCGATACGGTAGTCGATCCCAAAGCGCCGAGGAAGGGTGACTGACATGCTTCTCTCTGAAATCTTGAGGTGCCCCCGTGCAGCCGTAATGCTGTGCCGCACTCCCTTGCGGGTGACTGCCGCTGCGATGATGCTAACCACAGTCACAGCCTGCACCTCGCTTGGTCCACAATACGAGAAACCCGAGATCGATACGCCAACCGCGTATCGGTTCGAGCCCGCAGTTGTTGCGACCACGGCGAATACCGTGTGGTGGCAGCAGTTCGGCGACCCGGTACTGGATGAGCTTATTGCAACGGCACTGGCCAATAACTACAACATTCAGATCGCTGCAGCCAATGTCGAGCAAGCGCTGGGCATCGTCACCCAGACGCGCTCTGAACTGTATCCACAGCTTGGCTACAGTGCCAGCGCGGAGAAAGCGCGCTCTCCCGAAACCGAACTGACGTCCGCGATACCCAATTATCCAAATCCGCAGGAAACCTATCAAGCTCTGCTGTCCGCCAGTTGGGAGCTGGATCTTTGGGGTCGAATACGGAGCCTTTCTGAGGGCGCACAGGCGAGTATGCTGGCGACCGACGAGGCGCGTCGCGGCGTGATTCTTACGCTGGTCTCATCAGTGGCAAACAGTTACATCAACTTGCGCGGTTTGGATGAGCAGCTCGCAGTCAGCCAGCGCACGCTCGCCACGTACAGTGAGTCCGTCCGCCTCTATCGGCTGCAATTCAAGTACGGACAATCCTCGCAGATGACAGTGGTGCAGGCGGAATCGCAGTATGAGACGGCCGCCACCCAAATCCCCCAGATCGAGTCCCGGATTGCACAGTTGGAAAATGCATTATCAGTGCTACTCGGTCGCAATCCCGGCCCCATCTTGCGTGGAAAATCGATATCCGAACTGGTGCCGCCTGTCGCACCCTCCGGTCTGCCCTCTGAGTTGCTGGAGAGACGGCCGGATCTGTTGCAGGCAGAGCAGTCTCTGATCGCCGCCAATGCACAGATCGGCGCGGCAAAAGCTCTGTATTTTCCCACTATTTCACTGACCGGTGCCTACGGCGGTTCCAGCTCCGATCTGTCTGATCTTTTCAATGGGTCGACACGCAGCTGGAATTTTGCGGGTCAGGTGGTTGGACCCATTTTTACCTTTGGCGCTGTCAGTGGTCAGGTGGCACAGGCAGAGGCGGCCCAGCGCGCCGCGCTGGCCAGCTACCGACTGGCTGTACAGAACGCCTTCGCGGATGTCGACAACGCGCTGGTGGCAAACCTGAAGATAGAGCAGCAACTGATGGCGCAGAAGCGCCTGGTGGCGGCGCTGGCTGACTACGAACGACTGGCGAAATTACAATACGATGGCGGCTATGTTCCCTATTCCACGGTGTTGCAAGCCCAGCAGACCCTGTTTCCGGCTGAGCTGACCCTGGCTGCGTTGCGCGCATCTGTGCTTACCTCATCGGCCAATATCTATAAAGCAATGGGTGGCGGCTGGATTGACGAGGCGGGTGGAATGATCGGCAGGGCGCCACCGGCAATTGAAGAGGCCGAAGGTCCACCGCCTCTGTTCTGATCGCATGGCCAGATTCCCCACGACCCATCTCTAGAGTTGCAGGTGGCGTTTATTTTTATCCCGGTTCCGAGATAGTTTGAGGAAAGCGCAGCATAGGCGCAACTCAGCCTGTGACGGTAGCGGCGACAAACTGTTCAGATATCCGGGTGTCGGCTTCGCCGCCACTGTGTGATACCCACAAATGATTGTCGGATCATTGATACATATCAATTTGCGCCGCGTCCGGGCGATTCACAATATCAGCAATCCATACATAATTATCAAAAACGTCTGGAATGTTAATGCCCGTGAAAAATCGAGTCGCTACCAGTGTCGCCGCCTTGATACTCATGTCTGTTCCCCTGCTGCGAGTGATCGCGCAAGAGGCTTCTCCGATTATGCCTCTTGCCTCCCAGTCGCTGCTGTTGGATATCGCCACAGCCGGAAAACGTCTGGTGGTGGCGGGTGAGCGCGGGATTATCCTTTACTCTGACGACAACGGCAGCAGCTGGCAGCAGGCAAGGGTTCCCACTATCCAGATGCTGACCGGGATCTATTTTGTCGATACGCAGCTGGGCTGGGCTGTCGGACATGACGGCTTGATCCTGGTCAGCGAGGATGGAGCCGCTAGCTGGCGCGTGCAGCGCGACGGCTTGTCGGTCCAGCACCAGGCCAACCTCGAGTTGCGTGAGGCGGCCCACCGGAAAATTCGCAAACTGGAGCGGGCACGGGTGACCGCCAGTGATGAGACGCGACCGGATGTGGAACTGGCGCTTGAGGACGCCCAGCTGGACCTTGAGGATGCAGAACTGACGCTGAGCGAGCCGGTCTTTACCTCGCCGCTGATGGATGTTTGGTTTCAGGATGCCGATCGGGGATGGGCTGTTGGCGCATTCGGTACCATTGTCGCCACTACAGATGGCGGACAACACTGGGGTAGCCTGCGTCGGCATCTGGAAAATCCTGATGAATTCCACCTGAATACGCTCACCGGTGATGGCATGGGCCGAATTTTTGTTGCCGGCGAAGGTGGCGTGATGTATCGCTCGGTGGACAGCGGTCAGAGCTGGGAATCACTGGAACCTGTTTATGAGGGCAGCTGGTTTGGCGCGGTCTACAGCGCGCAGTACGACGCGTTGCTGTTGTTTGGATTGCGTGGGAATATTTTTCGCTCAACGGATTTCGGTAGCAACTGGGAGCGGGTGCCCAACGACAGCCATATCACGCTCGCGGGCGGCACTTCCTCCGCACAGGGAACCATAGTGCTCGCCGGCAGTGTCGGCACCGTACTCCAGAGCCATGATGGTGGGATAACGTTCCGGCGCTCTCAAATGGATGATGGACTGAGTTTAAGTTCTGGAATAAGCCGCGACAAACGATTGATACTGATCGGCCAGGGTGGGATCAAGACCGTGCCAGAGGCTAACTGAGCATGGATAATTTCCAGCGGGACGAGGGTAAAGCACTGCACAGCTATCAGGCAGGGGAGGAAGAGCGCTTTCTGGAGCGAATTATATTTACTCACAGGCCTGCGCTGTTAGCCATATTTTTGCTCGCCACGGTCTTTTTCGCCTATCAGACAGCAGGTCTGCGGCCTGATGCCAGCTTCGAAAAAATGATCCCGATGGAACATCCCTTTATTCAGGCATTTATGGAGCACATGTCTGACCTGGGCGCTGCCGGAACAACTATTCAGGTGGCAGTGGAGAACACTTCAGGGGATATTTTTGATGCGCAGTACCTGGACGTTCTGCGTCAGGTCAACGATGAAGTTTTCTATCTTCCAGGTGTTGACCGCAACAGGATGCGCTCGCTGTGGACACCAAATGTACGCTGGGTTGAGGTGACCGAACTCGGGTTTGAAGGCGACAAAGTCATCGACTCTGAATACGACGGCTCGGACCGGGCGATGGCTCAATTGCGTCAGAACATCCTGCGCTCCGGTGAAGTTGGTCGCCTTGTCGCCGATGACTACCGCTCCAGTATCGTAGAGGCGCCACTAATAGATGTTGACCCGACATCGGGCGAGCCGCTGGATTACTGGGAACTGTCGCAGACACTTGAAAGGAATGTCCGCGAAAAGTACCAACAACAGTCTCTGGACAGCAACGGCGAACCGAAAGTCAGAATTCATATCATCGGCTTCGCCAAGATAATAGGCGACCTGCTGGACGGCATCACGGCAATATTTCTGTTCGCTATCATTACGCTGGGAATTACCTCTTTACTGCTATTTCTCTATACCCGCAGCCTGCGCGGTACATTTTCGCCACTACTGTGCGCAATTATTGCCGTGATCTGGCAGTTGGGTCTGCTCACCACATTGGGATATGGCCTGAATGCATACTCCATACTGATTCCCTTTTTGGTCTTTGCCATTGCTGTGAGCCATGGTGTGCAGATGGTAAACGCGATCCTCGGAGAGAGCGTCGCCGGTAAAGACAGGCAAACCAGCGCCAGACTAGCTTTTCGTGCACTCTATTTGCCTGGAATGGCGGCACTCATTTCCGATGCGATTGGTTTTACCACCCTGTTGTTGATTCCCATAGAGGTCATCAAGGACCTTGGTGTTGCAGCGAGCGTTGGGGTCGCTGTTATTGTGCTGACGAATCTGGTCCTGTTGCCCATCATGATGTCCTATTTAGGCATTACCAAAAAGACGCTGGCACACCATCAAAAAAACCTGGGGGATTCCAAACGTGGCAGTGCCTGGCGTGTGCTTTCACACCTGGCCAGTCCGCGTGTGGCTCGTGTGTCGATACTGCTTGCCGCGATCGGCTTTGCGATTGGTATCTACGGTGGCCAGAACCTGCAGATAGGCGATCTGGATCCGGGTGCACCAGAGCTGCACCCGGATTCTCGCTACAATCTGGACAACAAATACATTACTGACAACTACGCGACCAGCTCTGACGTCCTGGTTGTGATGGTGGAAACCGGTAAACAGGAGTGCACACTTTACCGAAACCTGAAACTCGTTGATCGTTTTACCTGGTATATGCGCAACGTGCCCGGGGTGAATTCGGCAATAAGTGCGGCGGAAGTGTCCAAGCTGTTTGCCGCGGGCTACAACGAGGGCAATTTGAAGTGGGCAACTATTGGCCGTAACCAGCGACTGCTTGGATCCACCTTCGATCAGATGCCCGGCGCGTTGATGAACACCACCTGTAGCCTGTTACCGGTTGTGCTGTTCCTGGACGATCATAAGGCCGAAACCTTGCAGCGCGTGGTCGATGCAGCAGAAGCGTTTGCCCAACAGAATCCGCAGGATGGTATTCACTTCGTCCTCGCAGCGGGTAATGCGGGGATTGAGGCTGCGACAAACCAGGAGATAGCGGTCGCCCAGAAACGCATCATGTGGCTTATCTATAGTGTCGTTTGCCTACTGATATTCTTCATTTTTGCGTCGTGGCGGGCCGTGATCTGCATCGTGCTGCCCTTGGCGCTCACCTCCGTGCTCTGTCAGGCGTTGATGGCGTATATGGGAATCGGGGTGAAAGTAGCGACCCTCCCTGTCATCGCCCTGGGCGTGGGTGTGGGGGTGGACTACGGTATTTATATCTACAGTAAATTCGCACATTTCCTGCGCCAGGGTATGGGCATTCAGGAAGCGTATTACGGTGCGCTCACCACCACTGGAGAGGCCGTAAGCCTGACGGGTGCGATGCTCGCGGCGGGCGTCGCCACCTGGATCTGGTCGCCGATTAAGTTTCAGGCGGACATGGGCATGCTGCTTACGTTTATGTTCCTGTGGAATATGGTGGGAGCGCTGTGGCTGCTGCCCGCGCTGGCACATTTTTTGATAAAGCCCGAGAAATTCGTCGAGAAGGAAAACCGACGTCTTCAAAGAGTTAGCAGCACTTGATTGTAAAAGGGTGTGTGCCGGCCGCCCACATTGTTCAGCTGAAATGGTAGGTATAGCTATGAAGCAGCACAAACCAAGGCAACACAAGCAGCTGGTTGTAGCCCTGTCTGCGGCGTCGTTACTGACAGGTGCAGCAGCGTCGCAGGCACTGTCGTTTCAGTTCGGTGAGGATCGCGAGTGGCAGCTCGACTGGGATACCAATGTTGCCTATACCGCCCAATGGCGGGTCGCCAAGCGAGACGATGATCAGTTTCGCTACAAGGACACCGGGAACGTGGAGGCCGACAGTCGCGCCTATGCGGTGCTGGTAAATGCCAATGACGGTGACAATAACTTTGATCGCGGCGATCTGGTACAAAACAAGATCTCCGCCGTGACCGAAATGGACCTGAGCTGGCGTGAATTCGGCTTGTTTGCCAGAGGACGCACTTACTACGACGAGGTGTATGATCAGGACACCGACCTGAGCTCGCAAAACTATCTAACCTATAACAACAACACAAAATTCCCCAACGGCGACGCTTATTTCCGGCAATTTCCCGAGAGCACCGTCGATGAACATCGCGATCGACTGGAAATGCTGGACTACTTCCTGTACGCCAGTGGTGAGGTATTCGATGATCACCTTTACAGTGTCAGGTTTGGCAGCCAGGTGATCAACTGGGGTGAAGCTACATTTACCCAGGGAATCAACGGTCTGCAAAACCGCGCTGACCTGATCGCTCGTAATACGCCGGGGGTAGAGGTCAAGCAAATACTGTTACCGACAGGTGCAATCTACGGTCAGGTTGACCTGGTCACCGACCTGACTTTCGAAGCGTACTATCAGTACGAGTGGAAAAAAACAGAGCTCAACGGCGTCGGTAGCTACTTCAGCGACCGGGATTTTCTTGGACCAGGCGCCAGGAATTTCCTGATTCCCATTGGCGCGGATGCCCAGAATATCAGTGCGATTCCCAGGGCCGCCGACGACAGTGCATCCGACAATGGCCAATGGGGTGCAGCTCTGCACTGGATCGTTCTCGGTGATACAGACCTTGGCCTTTACTATATCAATGCACACAGTAAAGCCCCTGCCTACCAGATAAACTATCCTGCGAATGGTAGTCCGCTGCCGGAGTCCTACACCATTGTGTACTTCGAGGATATTCAGGGCTATGCAGCCAGCTTCACCACAGTGCTGGCCGAGACCAACATTCAGGGTGAAGTTTCCTACAAGACTGGTATGCCCGTTGTTCTGGAAAGTGGTGATCCTGTGGAAGGTGATCTGGCGTCCTACCAGATCGGTGGATCGTATGTTTTTGAGCCGAACGCCTTGTGGGATGACGCCAACCTGACATTCGAGCTGGCGGGTGCCTATCTCACGTCGCATGACAGTGGCGAATTACTGTATGACGACAACGGTACTGTTATCAATCTGCGCCTGGAACTTTCTTATTTGAACGTGATGCCGGGCCTTGACCTCAAGGTTCCGATTTTCTTCAGGCGCGGCCTGGACGGCAACATTCTGGAAAGCGAAATGGTGGAAGACTCATCTGCCGTTAATGTCGAGTTCCAGTTTATCTATCTGAACAACTTCACCGCGAAAATAGGCTACTCAAACTTCTTCGATGGCGGTGAAAACACTTATATCAACGATCGCGACAATGTGTCGTTCAATGTTTCATACAGCTTCTAAGACAAACAAGAGGATTAGGTATATGCGTTTAACGCTAAACAGCATAATTATACTGGCTCTGTCCATAGTGTCTGCCACCGCCATGGCAAGGATGTCCGCGGAGGATGTCGCTCGCCTGGGTAAGGATCTTAACCCGATAGGCGGCATTAAGGCGGGAAGTGAAGACGGGCTTTTGCCGGAGTGGACAGGGTCAGTGCTTGGTTTACCCGCTGGCCTGGTGTGGGACGGACCGGGCACGCCCTATCCCAATCCCTGGCCGGATGAGAAGCCGCTATTTGTTATTACCAAGGACAATATGGAGAAGCACCGGGCACACCTGAGCGCAGGGCAGATCGCACTATTTGAAACCTACCCCGACAGCTTTAAAATGCCTGTTTATCCTGGTCACAGGGATTTTGCCTTTTACCCCGAGTTCTACGAGAAGGTGCTTTATAATGCGAAGAACAGTGAGTTAATCAACGACGACGAGGGCATCAAGGGCTTTGTCGGCGGCGCCGCCTTCCCGGTGCCTTCGACAGGCCCGGAGGCTGTCTGGTTTACGCGCACCACCGGCGCCAATGAGACAATCGACGGGGAATACAGTGACATTGCCGTATTTCCCAATGGCACTCAGTCAACGCGTCGTTCCAGGTTCCTGCAGGAATCGCCCTATGCCAGTCGCAAGAACCCGATAAACGCGGAGTACGAGTATCCCAAGCTGGGGGAGTTTGGGGGTTACATTATGACCTATGTCACCGAACCGGCCCGCGATAAGGGACTGATTACAGCCGTCATTGAGCCCTACGATTATTCAAAGAATGCGCGTGAAGTATGGCGCTATCTGCCCGGTTCACGCCGAGTGCGACGCGCTCCCACAGTGGGGTTTGACACGCCCGATGGCCCCGGCGGTCTTAAAACAGTGGACGAGGTACGCGGCTTCAATGGCTCTATGGAACGCTTCGAGTGGAAATTGCTGGGGCGAGAGGAGATTTTCATTCCCTACCACAACTACCTGTTTGACGACCCTGCTATCGGCTACGACGAATTACTGACCAGGTTTCACGCCAATCCTGATTACATGCGCTACGAACTCAGGCGGGTGTGGGTCGCTGAAGGCACGTTGCGAGAGGGCGAGCGCCACATATATGGCAAGCGCCGCATTTACGTAGACGAAGACACGGGTTTCACTGCGATAACGGAAAACTATGACGGCCGTGGCGAGTTGTGGAAAGTGGTACTCACTAATAACATCTATGATTATGGGAGTCAGGCCTACGTGCGTCGTGCGCAGATGTATCACGATCTGCGCGCGGGTGCGTATATCGCCGAGCGCCTGATCAATGACAGCGCGCCGATGTTGTACGATGTAAAACCGGTGAGAGGTGCTGCTTACTTCTCTCCCAGTAATATCCGCAAGTTAGGCAAGCGCTGAAGGGGGAGGCTGGCCCAGGTGGGTATAAATAAACCGCCCCTGGGTTTCATGTCTATGGAATGTTTATTGCTTGGATGCTATACCTGAAGCACATAAAATTTATGATCTATTTCGGATCGATACCACCTTGAAAACGAGAGATATATAAGAATGACAGCCAGAACGCCCGCTTACTTTTCGGACCTCGAGCAGTGTGTGGATGCCCTGCTTGCCAAGGTGGGGAAAAAAGTCGTTATCGCGGGGGGATTTGGAAGGCCCATCCATATTTTTAATGAGCTTTTTCGCCGTGCAATGGCCGATCCGGATATTCAGCTTACCATTATTACCGGGGCCTCCTTCGCTCGTCCCAGGGGCAGCAGCGAGCTTGAAAAGCGGTTTCTGGAACCGTTTGTAGACCGTGTATTCGGCAACCTGCCTGAACTCGAGTACGTTCAACCCTACCAGAAGGGCACGCTGCCAAAGAATATTGAGATCGTCGAGGTCTTTCTGCAGGCGGGTGCCTATCTGGGAAATAAGCACGCCCAGCAGAACTTTGTTTACAGTAATTTTACGCACTGGCTGAGAGATATGATCGAGCAGGGCTGCAATGTTTTTGGCCAGATGATCGCGCGGCGGGAGATAGACGGTGAGTTGGCCTATAGCATGAGTCAGGATGCATATGCGCTGGATATCCTGCCGCGCCTGCAGGTGCTGAGGGAGCAGGGCAAGCAGATCGCGGTGGTGGGGCAGGTTAATGATGAACTGCCATTTATGTACAACGATGCGATAGTTCCTGTCGATACCTACGATTTTATCCTCGACGATCCTAAATTTAATCACACCCTGCTGGGGCCGCCCTCCGCTGCGGTGGATACCGTGGACTACATGATCGGCCTGAATGCGAGCAGCCTGTTACCTGATGGCGGTACCTTGCAAATTGGTATCGGCTCACTGGGCGATGCGATTACCTACGCGTGTATCCTGCGACACGAGCGTAACCAGCAATACCGGGATGTGCTGGCCGAGTCGGGTATCACGGAGCGATTTGGCGAAATCATTGAGCGGGTAGGGGCAACCGGCGTATTTGAAAAGGGTTTGTATGGTTCCACCGAAATGTTTGCCGACGGCTTTCGTCATCTCATCAACCACGGGATACTCAAGCGTGCAGTGTACGATCATGTCGGACTGCAGCGGTTGGTGAACGAAGGAAAAATAGGTCCAGCCATCACACCGGAGACGCTGGCCGTGCTATTGCACGAAGGTATGGTGTCCGGCAGTTTATCTACCGACGATCTCGATTTTCTGCAGAAGTATGGCATATTCAAGGATACGGTCACCTTGGAAAATGGTGTGTTGCGCTGTGGTGATGGCTCCGAGATGGAAGCTAATCTGGAGGATGAGAAGTCCCTGACGCAGATAGGCCGGCACTGCATGGGTGATGAACTTAAGGGCGGTATCCTACTGCACGCGGGATTTTTCCTTGGACCGCAGGCCATGTATCGGCAGCTTGGGAGTATGTCGGAGGCAGAGGCGAAGAAAATCTGTATGACAAATATCGCCTTTGTGAACCAGCTCTATGGCTGCGAGGAGCTTGCGCGTCTGCAGCGACAGAAAGCGCGCTTCATCAACACCTCAATCATGATAACCCTGCTTGGTGACGCTTGCTCAGACGGTCTCGAGGATGGACGCAAGATCAGTGGCGTGGGGGGGCAATACAATTTTGTTGCGATGGCTCACGCGTTGGATGATGGCCGCTCGGTGCTTATGTGTCGCAGCACCCGTACCAAGGGTGATGAGACCTCATCAAATATTGTTTGGAACTACGGTCATACGACTATTCCCGCCCATCTTCGCGATATTGTCGTGACTGAATACGGCATGGCGATGCTGCGGGGGCAGCGCGAGAAAGACGTTATCGCCCGCATGTTGAATATCGCCGATTCACGATTTCAGCAACAGTTGCTGGAGCAGGCCAAAAGTGTAGGAAAGATACCCGCGGACTACGAAATACCGGAGCAGTTTCGCAACAATACGCCCGAACGGCTGGCGCGAATCACGGCCCACCTGCAGCCGCAGGATCTGTTTCCGAAATATCCTTTCGGCAGCGATTTTACCCCGGAGGAAATGGTACTCGCAGATGTCCTGCAGAGTTTGAAAGCGAAAATGAGCTCGCGCTGGCAGCTGTTAAAAACGCTGGCCGGGGCGGTGGGGATGGTCGGTGTACACTCGAAGTCTGCACGGCCCTATCTAGCGCGTATGGGGCTTGAGAACCCGAAAGACTTCAAACACATCGCTTTCCAGAAATTGATTCTGGCCGAGTTAAAGGAGCTGGGATATATTTGAGGAGGGGCTGTAACCGGAAGTGCACATTTACAACGGTTGGTCCCCGTCAAGCTCCGCCAACATTTTTTTGCGTAAGACTTTGCCGTTGTTGGTTCTGGGGAACTCCTGATAAAAATGGACGCGTTTTGGTGCCTTGTATTTGGCCAGATTATTCCGACCAAACTCAAGAATATCCTGTTCAGTCGGTGTCGCATCAGGCCCCGGAATTATGCAAACGCTGACAAGTATCTTGTCCTTTCCTGATGCTTCCCCCAGGGCCACACAGTCTGCAACATCGGGATGAGTTTTCATCACGCGCTCAATTTCATGCGGCGAAACACGATAGCCAAACGTATTGATAATGTCGTCCTTGCGCCCGACAAACCAGATATATCCATCTTCATCAATGCGGGCGTAATCCCCGGTGAGGAAATAGCCATCACTGTATGCTTTTGCCGTTTCATCGGGTAACTGCCAGTAGCCCAGGAACAGGCCGGGGTCGGTATCCCTGATCGCAATCATGCCTTCTTCACCGGCGTTCACGGGTTGATGGTGGTTGTTCAGTAAAACGACGTCATGCCCTGGCTGAATAAATCCGGCAGCGCCGGGCCGAATCGGCTGTTGTTTGTTCTGTGAAATATAGTAGGAAAATTCGCTCATGCCGATCGCTTCGTAAATATCCATACCAAATCGATCTCGCCACCGAAACAACATTTCGTCACTGAGGTGTTCACCAGCACTCATACAATGGCGAAGTGAGGGAACGTCGGCGCCGTTGAAATCAGTTTTTTGGATGATCTGTCGATAAATAGTAGGGACACCAATAAAAATTGTGCAGTCATATTTCTTGATGAGCCGCGGCCAGATTGAAGCATCACTTTTGCCCTCGTACACAATCACCGTGTGCCCGTGAAAGAGGGGGTCCATCAGCCCGGTACCCAGTACGTAGGTCCAGTTAAACTTACCCGAATGAATAATTCGGTCGCCGGATTTAAAGTCAAACCAGAAATGACTGGAGGGCTGTCGGCCCAGTAGTGAGCGATGCGCGTGCAACACCCCTTTTGGATATCCGGTAGTGCCTGATGTATACACTAAATAGGCGGGGTCATCTGGCGAGCTGGCGATAATGAAATCGTCTATTGGGCTGCTCGCCAGCAATTTTTCCAGCTCGAGAACCCGTATTCCGGCTCTGCCTATATCCGCTGGCATGTCACCAGCACCCGTAAGTACTATACATTCCAGTTGAGTGTATTCATTTAGAATTGGGCTCAACTCAGGCCACATTGATTTGTGCGTGACTAACACCCTGGCGCCTGAATCCCCTGCCAGATAGGCCACTTCCGGGGCTGACAACAGGGGGGAGACGGGTACTGCAACCGCCCCAAATTTTAAACACCCAAAAAAGCACACCGGAAAATCTATCGCGTTGGGCAGGCGAATGAGCACTCTATCGCCAGGGTTCAGACCCATCTCGCGCAAACTATGAACAAATCGACCGCTTGCATCATCCAGTTGCGCATAGCTCAATGCGGAGGAGCCCAATGTGTCGTCCTCCACAACCAGTGCCGTTTTGTCACCACTATTGTGTTCTACATGCTGGCGCAGGCAGGCATAGGCAATATTAAATTGCTCTGGTATGTGCCACTGCCAGCCAGTCGAGGTTTGGGTGAGTAAGTCGCCAAATTTAATCATCATAAATTCTTCTGTTCAGAGCGTCCGCGATTGATTGTCCATTGTCTGCGCTGGTTCTTAGCGCCAGCAGACTAGCGGTCAGTTGCTGAATGATCAATGGATTGTCGATCAGATCGGCGTCAAAAATGCTTTTAATACTGAGAAAACTCTTTACCACGGTACCCGGATCGCCATCTCTGAGGGCCGGTAGTTGGGAAAACATGTCGGCCATGGGGTCGGTGATCTCACGCCCCGCCTCTAGCGCACGACAGATAAACTCAAACCAGCTGGCCAGTGACAGGCACAAATATTGTGTCGGACGCTGAAGTCGCAGGTTATCTCGAATGATCGGCAGAAGCCGTATTTGAATTTTCTGGGATCCATCGCAGGCTATTTGTGACAGCAGGTGGTGAATCTCCGGGTTCAGGAAGCGGGCAATCACGTCCCGACTGTATTTCTCGATATCCAGTGCCCCGGGAGCATCAAATGAGCCAATGATTTCGGTGCTGGCCAATGCCGAGAGGAAACGATGGAACCCGGCGTCGCTGGATACTTCATACACCGTTTCAAAGCCCGCCAGCGAACCGGAATAGGCCAGGGTGGAGTGCAGGCAGTTAAGCAGCCGCAGTTTGGCTTTCTCAAAACCCTCCACGTCGTTGGTGAAGACAACACCTACGCCCTCCCAGTCTGGCCGATCTCCTGTCCAGTCGTCATCGATCACCCACTGTGTGAATTCTTCGCGCTGCACAGGCCAGTTGTCCTGTGCACCTATCGCGCGGGAGACAGAGGAGATAGTGTAGTCTTCGGTTTTTGGTGTGATGCTGTCGACCATCGAATTCGGAAATGCAACTCTGTCTGCAATCCAGCTTGCCAACGTCTGATCAATTTTCAGTGCATAGTCCAGCGTCGCCCTGCGCAGCTTGTCGCCGTTGCCGGACACGTTGTCACAGCTAAGCACATTAAAGGCCGCTACGCCCGACGCGTGTCTTAATCTCAATCCTTCAACAATAAAACCGACGGCTGTTTGCGGTTTCCGGGGATTGCTCAGGTCAGCGGCGATATCGGGGTGCGCCATATCCAGGGAGCCATCGGCGTTAAGGCAATACCCTTTTTCTGTGATGGTTAACGATACAATCCTGGTGGTAGCGGCGAGTAGACGTGCAAATATCGCATCGCTCTGTTCGCCGGCGACCAACACTTCCTTGATGGCGCCTATAATTTGGTAGTGGATGGTTTTGTCCAGTATGGCAAGGGTGTAAAGGTAGTCTTGTGTCGAGAGAACGTCTCTTGCAGTGCTGCTGCGCAAAGACACCCCGCAGATACCCCAGTTTCCACCAGACCGGTTCATCGCGTTTTCGGTATACACGGCCTGATGAGCGCGATGAAAGGCACCTGGGCCAATATGCACAATGCCTATTGCGGTATTGTCACGGTCGTAACGGGGGGTGGCAATGCTTTGCTGCTGTTGTTGTTGCTGTTGACGTACTTGCAGCTGAGTTTTCAATCGCTGCAATTGTACGGGTTTTAGCAGTCCCCCATTTACCTGCAGTACTGCGGAGGCTGCCTGGGCGGCAAAGGCGATTGCATCGCCGGGGCTGAACTGCTGCAGTCTGGCACTGATATACGCGCCATTGAAGGTGTCGCCAGCGCCCGTCGTATCCAGTACAGATTGAGCAGGGGTAATCGCGATCTCTCGAATGGCGCCATCGGCAATCAACATGCAGGTCTGCGCCCCGTTCTTGATAACCACTTCCCTGGCGCCAGTGTTGAGCAAGGCGGCCGCCGCGCTGTTGACTGTATTAAAACCGAAAAGTGCTTCCTGCTCTTCAAAGCCGGGCAGATAGATGTCGACGTGAGCTTGAGCGTGGGCGATTGCGTCTGCAGCTTCGGCCTGACTCGACCACAGGGCGGGGCGATAGTTGGGGTCGAAAATGACAGTACCCCCCTGGCGTCGATACGCGCCCAGAAGTTCTGCAAAAGTCTGGCGACTCGCGCCACTCATCAGCGCGAGGGTAATGCCGGTGAAATACCAATAGGGCGTGGACTGCAGTGGTTCCAACAGGGCCTGAAGGGTCTCCGGCTGCTTGAAAAGCGCGCTTGCCGCCGAATCGCTACGCCAATACTCAAAGCTGCGCTCGCCGGTGCTGTCAGTGCTGATGAGGTAGAGCCCGGGAGTGCGCGCCGGATCGATGGCCGGCTCAGCAAGGGTGAGTCCCCGTGTGGTGGCGCTTGCCCGGATTCTGTCGGCCTGTCGGCCCGAGCCCAGAGCTGTCACATAACACACGTCGAGACCGAGACCCTGGAGTGTGCAGGCGGTGTTGTAGGTATCTCCCGCTGTGCCGAGGCTATATCCCTGCTCCTGAAGCGGCGCGAGTTCGACCATTACTTCGCCCAAAATGATGATATCACTCATAATCCGTTGCCCAATGTGGTTAAGTTCACAGTCCGTTCAACTGGCCTTACCATTATGATTGAAATCCATGTTGGCAGCACGCTACCCAGACTCTGCGAGTATGCGGCGAACTGTGAAACTGGCCGCAGGGAGCTAAGTTTGGCGCAATAGGGTGTGAATATGAACAAAGAATTTGGACTTACCAATATTTAACCTAATATAATCCGCTCTTGCCAAAATTGAGGACAAACGGCCACACATGGTTCGTTAAAATGGTCAGGCCAAAAACTCAGGTGGACATCGTGAGAACCGGTTTTTCACAAGGATGATTGATTTAATGCCAAGAAAGCTGGTTTTACACCCCGACAGACTGTTTTCGTCCGATCAGAAGCAGCGCGACGTTGCGCGGAGGCTGTACGAAAAAGTCAAAGGCCTGCCCATTATCAGCCCCCACGGTCATACCGATCCCAGCTGGTTTGCAGAGAATGTCGCCTTTGGAAATGCCACTGAACTGCTGATCAAGCCTGACCATTATGTGTTTCGCATGTTGTACAGCCATGGCATTGCGCTGCACGATTTGGGTGTCCCCAGTGTCGACGGCAGCGCAGTTGAACAGGATGGGCGCAAAATATGGCGGCTACTTGCTGACAACTATCACCTGTATCGCGGCACACCTTCACGCATGTGGCTAGACACAGTGTTTGTTCAGGTGTTTGGCTTTGAATACGTGCTGTGTAGTGAAACGGCCGATCACTACTACGATACGATCAACGCGGCGCTGGCTACGGACGCGTTCAGGCCGCGTGCGCTGTATGAGCGTTTCAACATTGAGCTACTCTCGACCACCGATTCGCCACTGAGTGACCTCGCGCACCATAAAGCCATTGCCGACAGTGATTGGCCGGGACGCGTGATCTCCGCGTACCGGCCCGATCCTGTCATTGATCCTGAATATGAAGGCTTTGCCGGCGCTGTCCGCCATCTTGGCGAGCTGACAGGCGCGGATACCACACGCTTTGCAGGCTATCTTCAGGCGCATCGTATTCGCCGAGCCTATTTTAAATCAACGGGTGTCACCTCAACCGATCATGGTCACCCAACTGCGCGCACGGCGGATCTGCCTGCCGCGGAGATTGAAGCCCTTTTTGCGCTCGCTTTGAGTGGCAAGGCAAGCCCTGAGCAGGCTGAACTGTTTCGCGCCCACATGCTGACGGAGATGGCGGGCATGAGTGTTGAGGATGGGCTGGTGATGCAGTTGCATCCGGGCTCATCGCGCAATCACAATGCGAGTGTGTTCCAGTGTTTTGGTCGCGACAAGGGCGCCGATATACCCGTGCAAACCTCCTACGTTGAGCAACTCAAACCACTGTTAACCCGGTACGGCAATCACCCGGACCTTACCCTGATTCTGTTTACGCTGGACGAAACGGCTTACAGCCGCGAACTGGCGCCCCTCGCAGGGCACTATCCCTGTCTTCGACTGGGGCCGCCGTGGTGGTTTCATGACAGCCCCGAAGGCATGCGTCGTTTCCGGCAACAGGTGACAGAGAGTGCCGGATTTTATAATACCGTGGGCTTCAACGATGACACTCGCGCGTTCCTTTCTATTCCTGCGCGCCACGATGTGTCACGGCGTATGGATTGCAACTGGTTGGCTGAATTAGTGTGTGATCATCGTCTGGATATTGAAGAGGCTGAAGATCTCGCGGTAGAGCTGGCTTATACACTGGCAAAGAAAGCGTACAAACTGTGATGTCAAGGCAATCAAAAGTACAAATAGTACGCTTGGGAGAGATAGCCGATGCGTGAATCATGGCGCTGGTTTGGTCCGGATGATCCGGTGACGATCGCCGATATCAGGCAGACTGATGCCACTGACATCGTGAGCGCGTTACACAGTATTGTCACCGGAGAAATCTGGCCAATGGCGGCAATACGTGAACACCAGGCCCTGATCGAAACCAGTGAAGCGGGGTTGGCGCCTCTGGTGTGGTCTGTGGTTGAGAGTATCCCGGTTCACGAGGATATTAAACTGGCGCGCGAGGGTTGCGAGCGTTATATCGATAGCTGGATTGCCACCATGGAAAATCTGGCAGCCTGCGGCATCAAAACCATTTGTTACAATTTTATGCCGGTGATTGATTGGACGCGGACCGACTTGAAGTATCAGTTACCCAGCGGTGGTTATGCATTGCGGTTTGATCAACAAAAATTCACAGTGTTCGATTTGTGCATCCTGCAAAGAGACGGGGCAGAGCAAGACTATTCAGCGCAGGAGATAGCCACGGCCAGTCAGCTGTTTGCGCAAATGTCGGAGGAGGAACGGGCATTGCTCACGCGCAATATTATCGCCGGTTTACCCGGCAAGATGACCGACGCCTACGGCTTAGAAACTTTCCGCGCGATGCTCGCCAAATATCAGGGTATGGATGCCGACACCCTGAGGCAGAACCTTTTCAGTTTTCTTGAGCGGGTCTTACCCGTGGCGGAACAGTTGGGTGTGAATCTGGCTATCCATCCAGATGACCCGCCGCGGGATATGCTCGGTTTGCCAAGAATTATTTGTACTGCCGCCGATCTGGATATTCTGTTCGAACGCCTGCCGAGCCCGGCCAATGGCATCACCTTGTGTGCGGGTACCTATGGCAGTCGGCCCGATAACGATTTGCCCGGGATGGCCAAAAAATTTGCAGCGCGCATCCACTTCTCCCATTTGCGGGGTGTCATTCGCGACGCCGACGAGCAGCGTTCATTTTATGAAGCCAGTCATCTCAATAGTGATGTCGATATAGTCGGTGTGATTGCCGCCTTGTTGGCTGAAGAGCGGCGCCGAGAAGCGAGTGGTTCTGCGTGTAGTGAAATTTTTATCCGACCCGATCACGGCCACCAAATTCTGGATGATGTTAACAAGGCGGCAAATCCTGGTTATTCCTGCATTGGTCGATTAAAAGGTCTGGCTGAGATCAGGGGTGTCGTAAAAGCGCTACAAAGCCTCTATTAGTGCTTATGTTGCACTGCAGGGCGACGACGCAATGGCAGCGCCTTGCGCTTCGATCGGCCGATTCTGGCCAAACCAGATCGAGCTTATGGCTTGACCAAATGTCTTGTGCTATGGTTTTAAACATTCGGGTGCAATGACATGACACCTATTGCGAGTGAAGATTAGAGCCGCTATGAAAGGTAAAACCAAACCATCGCCAACGATTGAGCGAGCTGTGCGGGAGCCGCGGCTCTATCAGCAGGTCGCCGAAAAATTGATTGCGTTGATCGAAACACAAAACTACGTCGCAGGTATGCGCCTGCCGGCAGAGCGCGAGTTGGCGACGATGTTTGGCGTGAGCCGTCCCACCATCCGCGAAGCGGTAATTGCGCTGGAGCTTGAGCACTATGTTGAAGTGCGTATGGGCTCTGGTGTGTATGTGCTGGAATACCAGAAAGACAAAAGCCGTTTTTCCGACAAAGATGTGGGCCCCTTCGAGTTGACGGAGGCCAGAGCTTTGTTTGAAGGTGAGGCGGCCGCGCTGGCGGCAACCATGATCACCGATGAACAGTTAGCGCAGTTGGCGGAATCTCTGGACGAGATGGTTGAAGAGAACAAACACGGTATCGATAGTCATGAAGTCGCCGACAAGAAGTTTCATATGATTATTGCCCAGGCGACCAATAACAGTGCCATTCTCGCAACCATTGAAGGCCTGTGGGAATTTCGAGAGAGTTCCATGTTGACGGCAAGCACGCTGCAAAAGGCGCGCAACTCTGGCTTAAGGCCGTCTGTGGAGCAGCATCGGGACGTTTACAATGCGTTGAAAGCGCACGATGCTGCCGCCTCTCGCAAAGCCATGCGTTCCCATTTGATGACCGTGATTGAGAGTATTCTTGAGGCCACCGAAGCTGAAGCTGTCGAGGCGGCGCGCAGTCAAACGTCCAAGAGCCGGGATCGCCTTAATTTCACCAAAGCCATCGCTTAGCGCCCGCGGAGAGTTTTACCCGATGATTATCTCAACACTCTCTGCCTGCAGAGTACTGCCTGTGATTACGGCTACGGACGAAAAGAGTACCGTCGCATTGGCTCAGGCCCTGAGTCGCGGTGGTATGAAAGCGGTGGAGATTACGCTGCGTACGCCCGCAGCACTTGACTGTATCCGAGCGGTCGCTGCAGAGGTGCCCGATATGATTGTCGCGGCTGGCACAGTGACCAACCCGGTTGAATTGCACAGTGCTGTCGAGGCCGGTGCATCAATGGTGGTAAGCCCCGGTGCCACACCGCGGTTATTGCGCGCAGCCCGCGAGGGCAATATCGACTTTGTGCCTGGCGTAGCGACGGCCTCGGAGGTGATGCAGGGCCTGGATGAAGGCTATACCTGCTTCAAGCTGTTTCCGGCCGTGGCGGTGGGTGGACTAAATCTGTTGAAATCGCTGGGCGGGCCTTTTCCGGACGTGAAATTTTGTCCCACCGGGGGTTTGACTGCGGCGAATTTCAGGGAGTTTCTGGCATTGACTAATGTTGTTTGTTGCGGCGGTTCCTGGATGGTCTCTGCAGATCTGGTCCAGCATGGTCGCTGGGATGAGATTGAAGCACTGGCGCGTGACGCGATGTCGCACACGCCCCTGTAGGCAGGGGCAGGTCGCCGACCTCGGCTAATTTTGTCAGCGGGTCCCGGCATTGTGGGGTTAGCCGCAGTGAATTTTCCGAGTCTTTCTAAAAGTCCGACTCTCGGCGGCCACGTTTTTCCAATCGTCGATTGGTGTTTCCGCTGTCCTCGTACAGCTCAGTGCGTAGTGCTGCTATATGACGACGGTCGTCATCCTCATCCCTTCGATCATCGTGGTGGATATACGTACATTTGCATGTGGATGCGTTACACGCTGAAAGTGGCAGCAAGGGCGTATCCCCTTCAGCGTGCAGGAAGCGCCGGTTGCCGATAGCCTTGACGGCATCACACGCACAATCTTTAAAGACAATGGATGTGCCCCGGTAGGGTCTCAGTTGAACTGAGTTTGCCTTTTTCTCAGGTTTGGATTTTTTAACGCGAGATACATTTCGTGTTTTTGTATTCTCGGTTTTTCCCGGCGTTGAGGTGGAAAAAGGCAAATAGGATAATGGAGCTGTCAAAAGCGCCAGGAATTTCATAGATACCCCCCTGGGGTCGTTCTGGTGTTCTGTGAACTCAACCACACAAGTATTTGTGTAGGCGTCAACTGATTCTGCCAGTGCGGACGCCAAATAAAAAACCGGTACTCTTTTTCTTTGAATGAATTCACACAATTTCTGTAATTCGGTTTGCTGGAGTCTCGGGGTATAGCCAGTGACTATAGAGCGATATATTCATTGGTAATATGTGATTAGTCTTTGTGAACTGCGATACTGAACACACGGACGACACCCCACCCTACATAATGTTTCGGGAAGACCTAAACTCTGGAAAGAAGACCTTGGCGAGTAACAATTGATGAATAGATTGACTGCGTGGGCGCGCAAAGCGGTGATGCTAGCGGTGCTACTGGCAGCCGTGACAGCCTGCACGACAGTCACCAAGCCCAGAATAAGCCCGGAACCCAACGTGTATGGCGATGTGTTGTGGCCGGAGGTGTCCCTGTTCTACAAGGAACCCAGTGATCAATTGCGAAGTCGGTGCACAGAATTCAATAAGTATTCGGTGCTACAGCATTGTGATATGACATTGCTTAAGCTCGACTATGAGCTGGAGCAATTTCAAAAGAGCAACTATTTCGCCGATGTGAAGTTTTCAGACAGAGACATCGATTTTGCTATTGCCATCACCCAGGCCAATTTTCTTGACGAGAGTGCGGGTGGCATTGCCAATGCCGCTTTGACCGGTGCAACGTTGCTGTTGGTGCCTTTTACTCAGCATCACGACGTTGTTGTCGAAGTCGCAATATTCTGGCGTGGTAACGTTATCCGACAGATGGAGTACGAACTCACTTATGCGCAAACCATATCGCTCTACGAAAATCCTGAGCAGGCCAAAATCGAACTGGCAGGAGAGATAGCTGCCAGGATTATTGAGGACATCAAGCGCGATGATGTTTTTACCGGCCAGTATCTGGCGAAGACACTGGATGCATCGGACTACACAGATGAATTAGTCGCTCCCGATCGGGTGGGAGAGTATCTTAAAAGCGGTGAAACTGCGTTGGGCGATCCGTTTGAAGGCGCTGCCTTCAGCTATGCCAGACCGGAGTTTCAGTTTGATGAATATGTCGTTAGTATCTATCCGATTCGTGCTACCTCCTGGATTGACTATGCGGCCGTGCTGGCGGCAGAAATGGCGTTGATCCGTGCGGATTTCGATGCCGCCCTGAAAGCGGGGGAGTGGCGGGCCGTCACCTTTGGCGATCAGCAGGAGCTGCTGGTGAAAACGCCAGGTGGCGGCAATGTCGGTATAATGCAGACCGTGAATCTGGTGGATATCAATGGCGAGCCATTTATTGGCCGAATCTATTTGCTGATAGAAGAGGACAAGATTATTGGCGTGAGCAACTTTGTCCCCGCGGCATATGCACAACCGGACCCGCAGGAATTCTTATCGAGTTTCTTCCCAGCACTGCAGGTGCCGGCTGAATCGATCTATATGGCAAAAAAGCGACAGCAGCAACGCGAGTACGACCTCCGATAACGGGTGTGTTGCCATCCGCGTTGGAATTCATTGCGATGGTCGATTGTCACGGGCTTCCATGGCGAGCACTTCAGCAGGTGAATCGAAGGTTTTCGCCGCGCCCAATTGTGGGAAGAGACGCGACCAGATACCGGTAATCACAATTGCCGCCGCCCCCCCGCCGACGATTGCGGCAATCGGACCGAATAGTACGGCAAGGCCACCGGTGAGGGCATCGCCCAATTCATTCGATGCGCTGATCGTCATTTGGCTGACCGCGTTGACACGCCCGCGCCGGTCATCGGGCGTGTGCAGTTGAATCAGCGAGGAGCGCACGTACACACCGAACATGTCGGCTGCCCCGCAGACTGCAAGGCACAGCATAGAAAGCCACAGCACTTTGCTAAGCCCAAAGCCAATGGTGCCAAGCCCGAACACCACCATCGCGGCCAACATCAGATTGCCAACATTTTTAGACAAGGGTGCGAAGGAGAAGATCACGGCCACAATGACTGCACCGACTGCGGGAGAGGCGGCCAGTAGCGACAGGCCAATCTCGCCTTCCCCCAGAATGTCCTTTGCGAAAACGGGAATCATGGCCGTCGCGCCGGCAAGGAACATTACGAACAGGTCCAGTGTAATGGCGCCCAGTACCAGCTTGTTTGTCCAGACGTACGTCAGTCCATCGACGACCTGCCGCAGCGGGCCCTTGCTCCGGTCTATCGCGCTGCGCGGCACCGGTCCGATCGAGAACATGGCAATGGTTGCCAGAACGTACAGCGCCGTGCAGAGGAAATAGGGCACGGCGGGGCCAATCTTGTAAAACGGACCCGCCAGTCCCGGGCCAGCGATCACGCCGACCTGCCAGGCGATAGTCGACAGTGCAATGGCGCGGGGAAGTGATGCTCGGGGCACGAGGTTGGGTGCCAGGGATGAAATAGCGGGGCCGAGAAAAGCACGGCAGATGCCGAGCATTACGGCAACGCAATAGATCCATAGCAGCGTGATCTGATCGGCCAGCGTCAATATTGCCAACAGCAATGCAATCGCCGCCTGCGCTGCCAGCACCGCGCGTGCTACCCAGCGTCGATCAAGATGGTCGGCCACCCAGCCGGTGAGCGGTGTCAAAATGAACAGTGGCACAAACTGCAGCAGACCGAGTAGCCCCAGTATCCCGGCCGATGCACTGACCCCCATATCTTCACGCGCCAGGTTGTAGGCCTGCCACCCCAGAATCAATAACATCGCATACAGTGCGACCATTGATGCCAGTCGGGAAAACCACAGATAGCGGTAATTAGGGATAGAGAATGGATGTGGGGCGTAGTTGTCGGTCATTCGGTTTTGGCCGCGGAGCAACGATAGGCGCAACATACTCTAATATGGGATTGTGTGCAGCACCCCGCTTTTCGCTATGATGCGGACTAACATCCCGGGAGCTGATATGCCCAATACTCGAAAACGCTTAACGCTGATTTTTATCGTGATCGCTATTTGCCTGTTGTACCCGGGAGTGACGTACCCCGTTCTCACGCTGAGTGGCACCGTCGAAAAATCAAGAATAGCCGAATTGGGTATTGAACTTGTCACCGGGCAAGGTGCTGGTTCGCAGTCTGGACAATTGCTCACTGCCTTTTCCCGGTTTCTGGGCTTCGACCAGATCGAGGGGCAGTTGCAGGTCTATACCAGCACACGCTCCATCTGGGGGACAGCGGAATCTCTGGCCAGCAACGGCTACCTGGGGGTCGCGCTGCTTATCGTATTTTTCAGTCTGGTGGTTCCGACCTTTAAACTGTTGTTACAGGGAACATCCTTAGTCATTGCCACTGAGGAGCAGCGTTCGACGCTACTGTGGCTGAATGCGGGCCTGAGTAAGTGGTCGATGGCGGATGTTTTTGTGATGGGCCTGTTGGTGGCTTTTCTTGCCGGAGGCGCAGCCGATCAAACGGACGATATCTTGACCATGCATGCCAGTCTCGGCGCGGGCTTCTACTATTTTCTGGGCTACTGTCTGTTTTCAGTAGCGGTCGGCCAGCTATTGAGGAACGGACATTCTCAGTGACGTCAACTTGATCTGGTGACCAGCGACTTTATTCCTCGACGATCTGGCGGCGCACACGTACCGCAACGCTACGCGGCTTTACTTCCAGACCGCGGGCCAGATAATGCGCTTTGGTAAATGCTGCGCCATACAGCAGTATCAGGGAGGAATAGTTAACCCACAGCAATAGCAACACCAGTGATCCGGCCGCTCCGTAGGTGGATGCGGTCGCAGTATAGGTCAGGTAGAGCGCGATAAGCGATCGGCCGATGGTGAACAGGATCGCCGTCAGCAGGGATCCCAGCGCAACGTCACGCCAGCTCAAACGCACATCTGGCAACACTTTGAAAATGGTGGCGAACAATAGCGAAGTCACCAGTATTGACAGTATTACTTCCGAGAAACCGAAGGCGACATCATACCAGGGCAGCCAGCCCTGTACGTTGTCGAGTAGCACCCGCAGCCCTACACTGAGTGACAGTGACACCACCATCACAAACCCTATCGCCAGTACGATCGTTAGAGATGTGAATCGTTTTCTGATAAGCATGGTAATACTGTTTCGAGACGGCTTCGTGACGACGGCCCATATGCTGTTGAGCGAGTTTTGCATTTGTCCGAATACGGTGGTCGCGCCCACCAGCATCGCCAGAAGCCCCGCGAGGGTGGCTAGCAGGCCACCTTCTTTCAAACTCGATTTGGAGACAGCCATTTGTACTGTTTCGGCCGCTTCTGCGCCGACGACATCCTGTAACTGTGCAGCGATCTCTCCTTGCGCC
The DNA here is from genome assembly GCA_037969215.1 of Halioglobus sp. Classification (GTDB taxonomy): domain Bacteria; phylum Pseudomonadota; class Gammaproteobacteria; order Pseudomonadales; family Halieaceae; genus Marimicrobium. Next base: position 5,783 of record JBBKWY010000183.1, on the reverse strand, counting down.
GCTTCCTGACCGTAAAATATTCCAATGACACTGACGGCCACAATCATTACAGGGGCAATTGAAAACAGTGTGAAAAACGCCAGTGAACCGGCATTGGCAAAGGCGTTGCTTTCCAGCCAGATCTGCATCGCGTGCTTCAGGATGTTCAACCAATACCTGAGATGTCTGACTAATTCCAGTGCCATAATTTTCTAGCGGGCAAGCATTTCTAACAGCGCCTGCCAGCTCCTCGCATCCGCATGAGCATCATATGCCAGCGGCATCTCGAATTCCTTGCCCTTGGCGGAGGCGGTCGGATTGGTAAATCCGTGTACAACACCGGGGAAACTCAGGAGTTCCAGCTCCGCGCCGGCATTACTCATTTCTACCACGAAATCGCCCACTTGCTGGGGGGGTACCATCGGGTCATCCGCCCCGGTGGCAACGAGTAAGCGTGCTTTGATAGCGCCAGCAGTGGCGGGTTTCTCAGTGCCGAGACTGCCGTGAAAACTCGCCACTCCGGCAAGGTCTGTGCCCCTGCGTGCCTGATTCAGTACCACGGCACCACCAAAGCAGTAGCCAATCGCAAAGTGGCGCGTTGGGTCTACATTGGGCGCACTGGCCAAAGCCTCCAGAGCGGCGTCGAAGCGTGCGTTCATGGTGTCAGGATTCGCCAGAGCCGCATTCATAAACGCCTTGGCATCCTTGGGGTGCTGCGCGACCTTACCATTCCCGTACATGTCGACTGCCACCGCGCTGTAACCTGCCTCGGCCAATTGCCTCGCCCGGCTTCGGGTATAGTCGTCCATTCCCCACCACTCGTGCACAACGACGACACCGGCCGATGCCTGTTTGAGCGAGTCGTCGTAATAGAGCACGGCGCTGCCAAGTTCATTGTCAAAACGAATCTCTTTCTCGACAATTTCTCCAAAAACCGGCGATGCCAACAACAGCACCCACAGCCCCAAAACTCGATATGCATTCATTGTGCTGTCTCCCGCGTATTTTTGTGATGCCCTAGCTGACATGCGTGTCGAGGTATCGCTTCACCTCACTGCGTAGTACCGACTCGAACATCGACGCCAAAAAACCCAATTTTACGGATACGTCGATCGAGCCGTCGTTGAACGACATCTGTCCATCAATCCCGGAGCCGGTGATGTACACGGTGTCACCTTCCCAGCGCGAACGCACGCCATGTTCCTTCTCCAGGCTGGCAACGAGGCCCTGCGCCGCTTCGCGTACTTCTTCCCTGGGCATCGTATAAGGTTTGGATAGTTTGAAGCTGGCCATGTGATTCCCTTGATTAGTCTGCCAGAGTATAGAGCAAACACCCCGTGGCGACACTAGCGTCGGGCGTGTGCCTGCGGTTGCGCAAGAGACTTTTGATGACGAGTTGATTGTAGGTTTTTCACACTGGCGGAAAAATCTACATGCTCGCGGCGCATTCCACGTGGCCAAGGCGGTGATCTTCTTCGAATGCGGTATTTCAGTATTGCTGTGAAAGCGCTGGTAATGGGGCGATGGCGCGCCAGCGAGCCAGTATACAGAAACCGGATCGAGCACTGGCATGCATTTTGCAACTCTCTGGATACGGTCAGCCGAATCGCTAGCGGTTTTGATTCAGTAGCGCAGTGCCCGCAAATCCACAGGAGGTAACTATGTACAGTCGTGTCTCAGAGCTAAAGAACCTTACTCTCTCAGCACTGGATGGTGATATTGGTCGCAGTCGTGATTTTTTGTTCGACGATGAGCATTGGGCTGTTCGATATCTGGAGGTGAATACCAGTCGCTGGCTTATTGGGCGTCGGGTGCTGATATCTCCAGCTGTTGTAGGTGTGCCCGATTTCGACGACAAACGTCTGCCTGTGGATCTCACTCAGTCCGCGATTGAAGATGCACCCGGTCTCGATAAGGATCAACCGGTATCGCGCCAATACGAAGCAGAATATGCCAGTCACTTTGGTCAAATGTACTATTGGTGGGGTGCAGGACTGTGGGGGGACGGCTCGAATCCCGGTGATATCGTTTCGCGCGTTGAGGTCCCCGTAACGCCCGAGGAAAACGTGGTCAACAGTATAGAAGAAGACTGCCATCTGCGTTCAGCTGAGGAGGTGATAGGATACAGAACGCACGCGATAGATGGCGATTTGGGCGAGGTAGAGGACTTCATTGTGGATACCCGTAACTGGTCGATCGCGTTTGCCGTGCTGGACACCGGGCACTGGTTGCCAGGTCGTAAAATTATGCTGCCTGTCGTCTGGGTCAATGGCATCGATTGGGCCGAGCGCAGGTTTAATATTGATGTGACCAAGGCCGCATTGGAATCCGCACCCGAAATCGAAGAACCGTTGTCTGCGCAGAGCATCACGGCGTTCTATGAGCACTTTGGTAAGTCCGTGACAGGACACCCCAAGCAGTAGCGTTCTCACCATCTCTCCCTGCAATCGCGCGCGGTGACCGCTCGCTGGCGCGGGGCAGCCTCCAGTGCTTCCCTTTGCGGACATCGTTAGTGCGGCATATCACAATAGCAAAAATGTTTGATAACCATTCTGCCCATACCAAATAACTATCAGGCACATAAGTAAATGCAAATTTACTCAATGGGTTTCTGCCGTACACTGGGTAGCGATTGGATAGACAGCATTTTGGTTGAAAAATCGGTCCCACCGTCGGCATAGCGCCGCGACGGAACGGGCATGCGAGCCCACTGCCAAGATTTTTATATCCTTTGTTGCGCAGTTACTGAAGCCAGATTTGGAGAGGAATATGGACGGAAACGAAACGAATGTCGCTGGAAAATGTCCGGTGATGCATGGTGGCAACACCTCCCGCGGAAAGTCAGCTAAGGAGTGGTGGCCGAATTCCCTCAATTTTGACATCCTCCACCAACACGATACCAAGACCAACCCGTTGGGTGGACAATTCAACTATCGCGAAGAGCTCAAAAAGCTCGACGTCGAGGCGCTGAAAAAAGATGTGCACGCGCTGATGACCGACAGTCAGGAGTGGTGGCCAGCTGACTGGGGGCACTACGGTGGCTTGATGATTCGCATGGCGTGGCACTCCGCCGGCTCCTACCGGTTGGCCGATGGTCGTGGCGGTGGCGGTACGGGCAACCAGCGTTTTGCGCCGCTTAATTCCTGGCCTGACAACGTCAGCCTCGATAAGGCGCGCCGACTGCTGTGGCCGATCAAAAAGAAATACGGCAGCAAGATCAGTTGGGCTGACCTGATCATCCTCGCCGGGACTATCGCGTACGAATCGATGGGGTTGAAAACCTTTGGCTTCGCTTTCGGCCGAGAAGATATCTGGCATCCTGAGATCGACACCTATTGGGGTTCGGAGCAGGAATGGCTTGCCGATAGCGATGGACGCTATGACAACCTCGATGACCCATCCACTATGGAAAACCCTCTGGCCGCGGTGCAGATGGGGTTGATCTACGTGAACCCCGAGGGTGTGAACGGCAAGCCGGACCCACTGAAAACTGCGTTACATGTTCGAGAGACCTTCGCCCGCATGGCGATGAACGACGAGGAAACCGCAGCACTTACCGCCGGTGGCCATACCGTTGGCAAAACGCACGGCAACGGTGATGCGGGCGCGCTTGGCCCGGCGCCTGAAGAGGCCGGCGTCGATGGACAGGGGCTTGGCTGGAGCAATCCCAATGGCACTGGTAAAGGCCGCGATACCGTGACGAGTGGTATCGAGGGCGCCTGGACTACCCATCCCACAAAATGGGACGGCGGGTATTTCGATCTGCTGTTTGGCTATGACTGGTGGATGCAGAAATCGCCCGCCGGTGCCTGGCAGTGGGAGCCTATCGGCATCAAGGAAGAGGACATGCCGGTGGATGTGGAGGATCCCTCAATCCGCTGCAAGCCAATCATGACCGACGCTGATATGGCAATGAGGTTCGATCCGATTTATCGCGAGATCTGCGAGCGCTTCGCGAAGGACCATGCGTATTTCTCTGAAACTTTCGCCCGGGCGTGGTTCAAGCTGACTCATCGAGATATGGGCCCCAAAGCGCGTTACGTGGGCCCCGATGTGCCGCAGGAAGAATTGATCTGGCAGGATCCTGTCCCCGTGGGCAGTAGCGATTACGATGTGGCTGCGATCAAGACCCGCATCGCCGAAAGTGGTCTGTCTCTGCACGAAATGGTGTCGACCGCCTGGGACAGTGCCCGCACCTATCGCGGTTCCGATATGCGCGGTGGCGCCAACGGCGCGCGTATTCGCCTTGCACCTCAGAAGGACTGGGAGGGCAACGAACCAGTGCGACTGGCCAAAGTGCTGGGTGTGCTGCAAGGCATTGCCAGTGACAGCGGCGCAAGTCTGGCCGACGTGATCGTGCTGGCAGGTAACTGTGGCATCGAACAGGCGGCCAGGGCTGCGGGTATCGACGTGACGGTGCCCTTCGCTGCGGGTCGCGGCGATGCGACCGATGCGATGACAGACGCCGAGTCGTTTGACGTGCTGGAACCGCTTGCCGATGGCTATCGCAACTGGCTGAAGAAGGACTACGCGGTTAGTCCCGAAGAGCTGATGTTGGATCGCACCCAGTTGATGGGACTGAGCGCTAACGAAATGACTGTTCTCGTGGGCGGCATGCGTGTGCTGGGGACCAACCATGGCGGCAGTGCGCACGGTGTGTTCACAAATCAGGTTGGTGCTCTGACCCCCGACTTTTTTGTCAACCTGACGGACATGGGCAATTCCTGGCACCCGGTTGACGGCGGGATCTTTGAGATCCGTGACCGCAAGTCGGGCGCGGTCAAATGGACTGCGACTCGCATGGATCTGGTGTTCGGTTCCAACGCAATCTTGCGTGCCTATGCCGAGGTCTACGCGCAGGACGACAACGCTGAGAAGTTTGTGAACGACTTTGTGGCCACATGGGCGAAAGTCATGAATGCAGATCGTTTCGATCTGTTGTGAAAAACCTGGTATGTCCGCGTCACCCATCGTGGTGGCGCGGAGATACCTGTTCCTTGTCAGCTAGTGATGCCACGGGTGGGTGATGGAAAACGGTTTCCATGATCATCTGTAACAGTTAGCGCACGGTGTATTTTCACCACTTTTTACACTCTGTATCAGATTGAACTGCCGCTCTGTTCCCTTGTATAGTGCCCTTCGTTTTGGCGACAAAAAGTCGCAAACTCCGTGGCGCTATTTGCCTGCGCCCGGTAAGTAATAATGAATAATACATCGGTGCACACTTCCAGTGCCTGCACCCGTTGGGGATAGGGGTTCTAAATAATGCTGTTCAAAGGCCGATATACCGGTGCGCTTGCAATAGTGGCACTGTTTGCAATCAGTGGTTGCAGTGATACGTCAAACAACAACCCACCGGTGGCTGTAGCGCCAGCGGGCGTTCTCCCGGAAAATGCTAATGAATGGGTTTGCGAAAAGACGCCCAAGCCACCGAGCGAACAGGACATGGCCAGCTGGTGTGCTGACAACGCACCGCATGGTATAGCGCTGCCAGATGAGTTGCGCACGCCGCCCCTGTTAGCCGATCTCACCGCCAAGAATCTATATGACAAAAGCATGGAATCGTTTTTGCGCGCAAAGACTTATGAGAAAGAGCTTAACTGGAGTGCGGATAAACGATGGCGTCTGACCGGACCGTACGTCGGTGATATCGGCAGTGGTGGCAGCTATGGTACCCACCCGGCGGTAAAGATCTACTATTCACCCGAGGTTGTGGATTGGATGTGCGGTGATCGCAGCACCGATATCCCCGATGGGGCGATGATCGTGAAATCAATGCACAGCATCAACGCAGGCCTGGGGAT
>JBBKWY010000182.1:0-4151 GCA_037969215.1 Halioglobus sp. | reverse complement strand
TCCATGTGCTGCTCCTCATCGGTTTGATGGTTTAATTCTCCCCGGCTTTTGCCGGGCTAGTGCAACAGCTAAGTATATGTTGTAGCCAAATATAGACATTCTGTCTGCATCTAGCCATGTGTATTTTTATATAGCCACCACTGGCTACCAGTAATGTCCACATCTGCACATTACTCAAAGAACATCTCCACATCAGGGCACTCCTCTATCGGCATTCCACAATGCGCGGTTTCGACACGCAAAGCGCTTTCTTCGAAGGCAACGTGCTACGACCCCGCTGCAGCGCCTTGTTGGTCCACGCTCACCGGATTTTTCCGAAGCGGCGGAATCGTCGTAAGTCGGTCCACCTTTTAAACGCCTCTTTGGAGCCTTTCTTTTCGTTTCTTTCTCGCTATGGTTGATCTACACATGGGAGTCTGTCCCTCCGACTCATACAGTGTCCATTGCGCGATTAGCTCGGACGTCATAGAAGACCAAGCGTATCTAGAAAGCTTAGGCGTGGTGGCTATAGGCTTTCGTATATCGCATACTTTCTTAAGCACGAAAAGATCAATAATCCAGATAATAATGAAGATTACTACGAACGGTGTAACAAGAACAACCAGGATTGAAATCCAGTAGCGCATCACCCAATCCACAAATAGAACAGCTGCGCTAAGACCGAATATCAGTGCAAGCAAAGCAACCCATTGATCTATTATTCTATTTACGGTCTTAAACATGCCCCGCTCAAACCAAGGCCCAACGCCTTGCTCACCTGCGTAGCAACTTGATGCGTATTCATCCCAGCTATCACTCTTTGATAACCTCTCTACTCATTCTCAAGTGCTGGCGTTCTCCAAGAAGGGCAGCCACCAAACTTATGCGGTCAAGGGAGCCTTCTCCTTGAATTATGCAGGCTGGACCAGGGCATGTCTGTCGGGGGCTGACGCAAGGTCTCTACAAACATCTGTTTGCGTCAATTGAAACGCTATCAGGTATCTACGACACCAGGGTCTTGCCGCAGATATACTCCATTTTAGAACCGGTAATCTACGGTAATGCCAGTAGTGCGTGGCGCGACGAGTGTCAGGTCGTTGTAGTCCGCACCCTGGGCTCGCTTACTCACTATGTCGGCTTCATCAAACGCATTCTTCACAAATACCCGAGCAGTCCAGTGATCATTGCGGATGCCCGCAAAGAGATCTAACTGCGTGTAGTCATCGGTCGAAAGACGCTTGTCAGGATCACCGGGGACATCAGCTTTACCACGATAGTTAAACAGGCCATTCACAAACCACTCGCCACCGATGATTTCCAGCGGTTGCCAGTATTCGCTCTGCAACACCCACGACCATTTGGGCTGACTGCCGGCGGGCTCGCCTTTCGCGTCGCAGACGTTGTAGGGGTTGGCTGGACTCAGTGCTGGCTGACCGGGATCAGTACAGGGGATTACGCCATCGGTGAACTCCACGTTGTTCCAGCCCAGTGCCGTGAACACGCTCCAGTTTTCCGCCAGTAGCATGGTGAACTCACCCTCTAAACCGTATTGCTCGGCCTCGTCCACGTTGACGTAGACAATATTGATGTCCTCTGGCCCACCGGAGTTGGGACTCCAGTGCGCGAAGCTCGGGTTGACCTGGTAATCTTCATAGACCGCGTAGAACGCCGCCAGCGTGTACTGCGCACGGCCGCCCATCAGGATGCCCTTTAAGCCTATTTCCCCACTGTCGACGCTTTCCCCCTGAAACGAGAGTAGATCGCCCCCGACCGCACCGGAAATGTCAAAATTGGCAGCACCCGGCCGATAGCCCCGATCGTAGGTAGCGTACAGATTGTGGTCGTCATTGATGGCATACGATACCTTGATCGTACCGGTCCACTGCTCCTCATCTACCCCTGAATCTACAACACAGGGAGCCGCACTGCCATCGGCACAGGGGACTGTTAACACTGTAGCTGGGGTGGTAGCGCCGCCACCGGGCAGCATTTCTGAGCCAAACCACAATTCGGTGGTTTGACTGTTAGGGAGCGTGTTGTCGAATTTGTTGTAACGTAAACCCGCTGTGATGGTGGTAGATTCCGTAATGTAGAAATCATTGTGGGTGAAAAATGCCGTAACCTTATCGTCAGTCGGGATAAATATTTCAAGAGCCGCCACCAAACCAGGCCCCGCCGCAAGAACGTTAGCAGTGGCATCGTTTCCCGTTTCAGCGTAGTAAGCGCCTATCTGTCCATCCCACCACTCGAAGGGTTGCGCCAGTAGACGCAATTCGTATTGCTGCCCTTCCGTGCCTTCGCCGAAGACGGCGACTGTCTGCTCAGGCAGCTCTGTGCCATCCTCATCACTGTCACTATCCACCTTGGGCTTGTGATAGGCAGCAAAGAAGTTTACTTCGACCGGGCCGGGGTTCCAATCCAGGTGCAGCGTGTAGAGATCATCTTCGCGTGTATTCACCTGATCAGGCGCATCCTGGATCGAGGTTCGATCATTGGCGTCCAGTTGGTATGTGGCCGTACTGGTGATGGATTCCAGCGCCCGATAAGTATCGGAGTCATCCATCTTCATGTAAGTCCATCCCAATCGGCCGGAAAACTCATCGTTGGGCATCCACAGCGCCTTGATCCGGAAACCGCGACTGTTGATCTCGTTATTCTCGTCACGGATTATATTATCAAGCCCTGTGTCTCGATCATCCGTTAACCCGGAGAAACGCAGCGCCAACTCGTCCTTGATCAGCGGAATCGACACACCGCCCTGTATGTTATATCCAGTGGGATCTTGGTAGGTGCTGGAAATATAGCCATCAATTTCGTTGAGGTTGGGTTGCGCAGTTTCGATCAGCATGGCGCCAGTGGGAGAAGGCTGTCCATATAAAGTACCCTGAGGGCCACGCAGTATCTGCACTCGGGAAAGGTCGAACATCTGCTGGAAAGCAAACTGAGTCTGGGCACCGCCATACCAGTCATCTACATAGACACCAACGCGGGAGGGTACTGTCTGCTGTGTCAGGGTGCCCACTCCGCGAATTGCCATGCCGGTATTGGAATCACCCTCGTTTCGCACCTCGACACCGGAGGTGATTTTGCCCAGATCGGTGGCATCAAACATCGCAAAGTCGCTGATCTCCTCTCCGCTAATCACATTCACTGTCAGAGGCGCTTCGGCCAGCGTCTCGGATTTTTTCTGCGCCGTTACAATGACCTCTTCCAGCTTCAGAACTTGATCCTGGGCATCAGCAATGCCGGGAAGCGTAAGTCCCATAATGGCAGCGCTGAGTATGCTAAGCCTAAATGGTGTGCGTGACATGACTGTTCTCCTGAGTTTTTTGCGTTACGCGTAACGCTTCGCGACTGCGCCGCTCTTATAATTAAAGTAAGTTACTGAGTTCAAATAGATCGCTGTAGGCATGGGCTAACAGCGGATAATTCTGCGCTGCATTTATCCTTGCTATAATTTTTACCGTATATTCACACGATTGCGCGCTGCCAATCTATTCCTGTTTTCCAATCAACATTTCAGTCGGTAACAGTTTGTTTCTACAGGATTTATTGAGATTTTTATTGCTGGCGACAACAGCTATTCGGGTTTTGCAGTGATCTGTGTGAGTGCTTTTTGACACCGTCAGTTCGCAGCTTACAAGCGTCACATTTTGCAATGCGGCGACGGGCATACAGGAAGCAAAAAAAACGTGGAATAATTTCCGCTCTGCTCACCTGCCCTTCCTTTGGTTGTGCCGGCGGGCTTGATTAAAGAGGGTACAAACTGAAGGGTGGTTGGCCGTTGAAAATAGGTGCAAAGTCTCTTCCTTGTTCCTGTGCACCAAGACCCATTTTGTTATTGACGCGACATGCTCCCTGCGCTTACTGCCTGAAGCATCGGAACGTCAGTCAAATAATTTGACGATCGTCCTGCCCAATGTCTTTCTATTAAGCAAATCGTCCATCCCCTGGGGGACGTCTTCGAAATTGATCACCTGGCCTACCACGGGCGTGAGCTTCCCCTGCTCGACCATCTGTATCAGTTTCGCATTGAGTGCCCGACCAATTTCAGTCGGCACAAAATTCAATCCAGCGCCGTCTTTCATCGCCGTCAGCATCGGCTCTTCCGCGTAATAAAGCATGATGCAACACAGGCTGACATTGGCCATTGCCAGTCTTCTGGGCACATA
>JBBKWY010000181.1:0-77759 GCA_037969215.1 Halioglobus sp. | reverse complement strand
TCAGGCGCTTGTTCAGGCCCATCGAATCCGAGCGCGCACGCGTCTGGATTGCTAAATTTCGGATATTTTAGTACACTAAAAAAATTCCGGGCAAGCAGCTGCCTAAAGCAAAAAATACTTCAAGGAAGGAGTAGATCAATGTCGCGCCAGTCTCAATCGAATCGAACGCCAAAGGATGTCACCCTGTGACATATCGATGCCACAACATATCCGACACATCCAACGAGATGTCACTGGCCATTTTGTCGATGACTGCCCCACCGGCGCAACATCCAAGCAACTCTAGGCGATTAGCCTGACTCATTGAATATGCTTCAGCCCACGTTGTGCTGAAGAGAAAGGGCAGAGAAGTGAGCAAGCTGAACCTCAAAAAATCTACCACAAATCCACAGTCGTCCGATCGCTCCGGGGAGCATGGGCAGTTGTTGGCGTTGCCCGAGAAAAGCAAGGACGATGGTAAGCAATTGCGCGAGCAAACTGCGCGCGCCGAATCGGACTATCAACAGTTAGAGAAATCCCGCAGCGACTACAAGGCGCGCGTAGAAACTTTGGAGATGGAGCTTACCCAACTCCGTGAAGCCAAATACGATGCAGAGCTTCAAACACAATGGCTGGAGATGGAACTCGAATCGATAGAGAGTTCCACCATCTTCCAGGCAACACGATCAGTTCAACGACTGCTGAGACGCATAAGGAAACAGCGCCGTCTGCTGACCCGCTTCTCGTATGCATTGTTTCAGTTTGGCCCCACCGAAGCCATGCGCCGAACCAAAGCCTATCTGGAAAATCGCAAAATATTCAGTCAGCCTCGCGTATCTGCCGCTGTTCTGGCAAACGATACCCTTCGGCACAGCGGAACCTCCTCCGCTGCTGTTTCGCCACAGGCTGCTAGCGCGAGCGACCAAACGCCCTGGGCCATGTATGTCAGCGATTTTTATGACGGTGGCTTGGAGAAAGTCGTGCTGGACCTCGCTGTCGAGCTATCGGCAAGAGGTAAGTCCTGCTCAATAATGGTTAAAGAAACATCCGGCAGAGCGGGCGACGCTGCCAGAAAAATGGGGCTCAACGTGGTGGACTTCAATGGTGACGCCACAGCGATACGACAATTTGTCCTCGACAATCAGATTACGCGAGTCATCACTCACCATTGCTATGATTACCTCGCAGACATCTCTTCGACCGGGGCTATCATTGATGAAGTCATTCACAACGCCTATCACTGGCAGCGAGGCAATCAGACGCTCTCGCGCGTACGGGACCAGTTCATAGAAACCTGTATCTCGGTGTCAGAGTTCGTTAATTCCTACTCCATTAGCGAGCTGAAGATCAATCCTGCGAAATTGCGAGTCATCCACAACGGCCTGTCGAGAACAGGATTAATTCGGCCGCCAGTAGCACTCATGAAGCAACGTCGGGAAAAAACCGTGTCTAACCCCGTTTTTGTGATGTTGGCGAATGTACATTTACAGAAAAATCATCTGGCGGTGCTCCATGCGATCAAGGCACTCAAAGTCGATTTCCCTGGCGTGAAGCTCTATATGTGTGGCGTCATTGACGTTACTACCGATATGGGCAAAGCAATTCGGTCAACAGCGGAAAAGCTGCAGTTATCGGATACCGTTGAATTCACCGGGCCACTGGACAGAGAAGGGGTGTCCCGACTGTTGAGTCAATCCCATGTCGCGCTGCTCCCCACGACAGTGGAGGGCTTCAGTATCGCCAGCCTTGAATACTGCTACTTCGGTCTGCCAATGATCCTCTCAAATACCGGCGCCTCGACAACGCTTAAACGCGTGTACGCGAGCGTCGTCCTCGCCAAGGATGTCGCGTTACCCGCCAGTCAATTGGATTCTACGAAGATTGAGCGATGCGCACTGCATCCAGACAAGCGATGCATTGCAGGAATTGTGACTGCGATGGGAAGTACTCTCGCCAATTACCAATACTATCTCGATGAGGCGGAAGCAGCGGCCAACGACTGGAAAAGCTACGCCATTGAAGCTACTGCAGACCGTTACCTGCTATTGGAAAGTGACCAATGGCTAACAGTATAAACAATGCGGTCATAGCAATAGTGGCTCCCTACCCCTCTTCGCAAATAGTGTGGGAGGGGTGGATGAGCCGCATTGGTGCGATAGATGCTCAATTTGCCGGCCTGCGCCGTATTTATCTTCACTTTTCTGAACATCACGATGACAGAGAGGCGGAAATCGTCTGGCGTGATGCGGAGACAGCAGAAGTGCGTGTCAATCCACGTGGCAGCAGGAGCGCCAATCTCGTCACACGCATATGTGGGGGTGTAAAAATCCTTTACGCGCATACACTACATTTGGCAGATTACATCCTGCCTTGGCTTAGTAGCGGAAAAGTGTGTGTCGATATTCATGGCGTGACGCCTGAGGAAGAAGAAATGCTCGGGCGCCCTGAGCTCAAAGAACACTATGAGGCAGTTGAGCAGAAGGTTCTTGCGCAAGCCATGAAGTGCATTGCGGTCAGCAATGCAATGATTCAACACTACAGTGACAAGTATCCCCACCTCAGCCCGAACTGGATTACTGTCCCGGTATTCGAAGCGTATTCCGATAGCCATCAACCAGAAGTCAGCAAAGCCAGACTGGAGCGAAACAAGCCAGAGCTTCCCGTTGCCGTTGTTTACACTGGCGGAACACAAGTATGGCAAAATGTTACGGGGATGCTGGAAGTAGCAGAGGCCAGCGCTGGTTGGGCGAAGTACACATTCTATTCTCACGACCAAAAGTTGATCAGAACAGCCGCTTCCAAAATGAAAATCGACCGTGATATTGGCGTCTCTTTTTGTGAAAAATCGCGCTTACCGGAAGTCTATCGCAATGCCGACTTCGGATTAGTGCTGAGAACTGATACAGCAGTCAACCGTGTTGCCTGCCCAACCAAGCTGACCGAATATCTGCATTTTGGTGTCATCCCAATCGTACGGTCCCCCCGACTCGGTGACTTTTACGAGAAAGGCTATCAGTACGTTCGCGAAGAAGATTTTAAAACGGGGTTTTTTCCCGATCAATCTACGCGGCAGTGGATGAGGCAACGTAACTACGAAGTCGTAAAATCAATCGAAAATGATTTTTATACTGGAGCCTTAACGCTTCGCAATCTCGCCTGTGATTCCGCAGCTGCATGAGAAGCGAAGCCCCCATGGATGTTTTATGAATAGTTCAAAGAAGCAAAAAATACTCTGCGTTGTCGGTACTCGTCCGGAGGCTATAAAAATGGCTCCGGTAATTCTCGCGCTCAAGCAGGAGCCGTGGGCGGAGGTAAAAGTACTGGCGACGGCACAACACCGTCATATGCTCGATCAGGTATTGGCATTTTTTGACATAGAGGCCGATATCGATCTGAATATCATGCGCCCTAACCAAACGCTGACGCCGTTAACGGCACGTCTGTTGCTCGAGCTGGACGACGTGTATTTGCGGGAAGAGCCAGATATAGTGCTGGCCCAGGGTGATACCACCACAGTGATGACAATCGCGTTGTCATGCTTCTATCACAATATTGCCTTTGGCCATGTAGAGGCCGGTCTGCGCACCGGGGATATCAGGAATCCATTCCCTGAAGAGGCCAATCGGGTCATCGCCAGCCGCTTAGCCACATGGCACTTTGCGCCAACCCGCAGCTCCGCTGACAACCTGCTTAAGGAGGGGGTGCCGGAAAAAGATATCCTGGTTACCGGCAATACCGTCATTGACGCGCTGCTCATGACCGCTAGCGCAGACATTGACGTTGGCGTGGAGCTGGATGACTCAAAGCGTCTGGTTTTAGTGACAGCCCACCGGCGTGAAAATTTTGGTGCTCCTTTCCTGGAAATCTGCCAAGCGTTGACGACCTTGGCGGAGCGCAACCCCGACGTGCAATTTCTCTACCCCGTACACCCCAATCCCAATGTCAGGGACATCGCCCACAAATACCTGTCGGGAAAGGCGAATGTGATACTCTGTGAACCGCTCGATTATGCACCCTTTGTAGCAGCCATGAAGCGCGCTTATATGATAATCAGTGATTCCGGCGGTGTGCAGGAAGAAGCCCCGGCTTTGTCCAAGCCCGTCCTGTTATTGCGTGATGAGACCGAGCGGCCGGAAGCTGTGGATATGGGTGTTGTTAAAATGATAGGGCCTCACGAAAAGGCGATTGTCACTGAAGCTCAACGGCTACTGGATGATGATTCGGCCTATCAAGAGATGGCACGAGGTGTGTCGCCCTATGGCGATGGCAAAGCAGCCATGCGAATTGTGGCTTTTTTGAAAGGAGTTGATGCGGATGAATCTGATCTATCTGTCTCCGGTTCCGTGGAATAGCTTCAAGCAGAGACCCCATCGATTCGTTGAGTGGTTTCATGGTGTTACTGGTGGTAGCGTATTGTGGATCGACCCCTACCCGACGCGATTCCTGTCTCTCAGGGACCTGCTTGCCAGCAGGAAAAAAGAAACATCCGGCTGCCATGATTACCCGCAGTGGTTGACCGTCAAGTCAGTGAGTTCGATACCGATTGAACCGCTGGGATTTCTTAGCCGACTAAACCATCTCCTGTGGCAAGACATCTTTTCGAGGGTGGATGAGATTCTTGCCGGTGACGACGCCATGCTTGCCATTGGCAAGCCCAGCAAGCTAGCGATGATATTACTGAAGAAATATAGATTCCGCATGTCGCTCTACGATGCGATGGATGATTTCCCGGCGTTTTATGACGGGCTGTCGCGACAGTCATTCTCCGCAACTGAGCGAGAAATTGCTCAGGCTGTGAGCAAGATGGTTGTATCCTCAACCACATTGCACAAGAAGTGGAGCCTCGAACGTCCGGTTATATTGGCTAAAAATGCGTCGGCGATCGTTGGGGATCCAGCCTGCTCCAGAGTTGGAAGGAATGGCAGTCCACCGGTATTGGGCTACGTGGGTACCGTGGCTTCATGGTTCGACTGGCCCATGGTGGTGGATCTTGCCAAGAGCAACCCCCACGCCATAGTCCGTATTATTGGTCCACAGCACACACCAACCCCGACTCATCTGCCTGCGAATATCGAGCTATTGCCCGAATGCTATAACGGTGATGCCATCAGGGAGATGAGGGCGTTTTCAGTGGGCCTGATACCGTTCAAGAGAAACCGGCTTACCGCATCAGTAGACCCCATCAAATACTATGAATACCGTGCATTAGGGCTCCCTGTCATCAGCTCCTACTTTGGAGAAATGATGCAACGGCCCGACGATGATGGATTATTTTTTATGGATGACCAGACAGATGCTGCGGCACTGGTTACTCAAGCATTGGATGTCCCGCGCAGCAGCGACTGCATAGACGATTTCCGCGAAAACAACAGTTGGGCGAGTCGGTTCGAAAGCATAGATCTACTCATATGGCCGGAGCATGCTCACTCGCGGAAAAACCTTAATCTTCAGGGCCCCGTGGCGGCTCCCGTCAAATCCAGAGCGGCCACTGGGACCTACTGAATACAAGGCTAATATAATCAGCTTTATTGCAAGGCAGCACGCAAATAATCCGACATTTCCTTCGCTTGAGAATCAAACCCCCTGATTCTGGAAGCCAGAGGGTTCTGGTAGTCATCCCATTGCCTCGTATCCAGAGCGCGTTCAATACAGTGCTGCAATTCACTTACGCCTGCCCCGAATGGGATTACACTGGCGTTTACGCCATCTTCCAAATCTTCCGAGACCCCGCCTGAGTCAGTAGCGATTACCCAAACGTTTCGCACCAGGGCCTCCCTGACGGTCAACCCGAAACTCTCCTTCCACTGGGAGGGAAATAAAAGCACATCGATACCCGCAAAAAAATCGTCCATCGCGTCCTGCCGATAGGGCGGAACAAATTCTACATTTCCTGGAATACGCCAATAGTCTTTATCAACCCAACTCGACCCCACATTGCCTGCAGCATCTACAACCTGCAATGTATAGTCGGTTCGCTCAATATCGTTGAATGCCCTGATTATCTGCTCCGATCCTTTGATTGCGCCGGGGCCACCCACAAAGCCAAATACGGTGTGATTGCGCTGTTGCTTCGCCTCGGCGCGGACTTCGGCGTAATTGGGGAGCGGCAGCGTCACTCCGTTCTTGTTAACAACTGAGTTTTCCTCGCTAATACCATTTGCCAGATGCAGGTTTCGATGAAAATTGCTCGGAAACAGTACGAGATCGACCTTATCCATCTGCGCCTTGAGGTATTCGTTTCGCTTGATCTGCATACGATGATCGATTGAGCACTGCCCGCACTGAGCGTCATTCAGAGTCCACTGATTACAGTAGAAACCATCGGAATTGATCATGAACTGACGTTCACAGATCCACCAGCAATCATGAGCGGTGATTGCGATCTTTGTACCAATCTGTCTGAGTTCGTCAAAATAGTCACAGCCCAGAACCTGTATGGCATGGCAATGGCATACATCGGGCCGGAATGCGCGAGCTATTTCAACGACACGCTGGGCAATCTCTGCATTTTTGTACGCGGCTTCACCCTGTAATTCAGCAGGTACATTGATGGCAACTATGTCTATTCCATCAACCTGGTAGCGCCTCAGCGCGTACCGGGGTAGCGAATGATCCCGTATCGTCGTCACAATCAGAATCGACCAGTCAGCCTCCCTGAGTCGCTTCGCGGTTTGTTCAACAACAATGGTAGCGCCACCAAAACTTTCAGGCGCATAGTACAGATTGAGTATAAGCAGCTTATTCATGGGTCAACGCAAATTGTTGTAGTAATTCCTGATCAATCACATCCGGACAAGAAAAAGTGTGGTTCGTCATAATCTTCCTGCTGGCGGATTCGCCCATCTGCGATCTCAGTTCGCGACTATCAATTAACCGACACAGCGCAGAAATCCATTGTTCCTGCGTGGCCGCCAAATTCCCATCCTGTCCATCATCGATAATTTCAGCAAACTGACCAACCGATGAAGCAACAGTGGGCACACTGCAAAGTGATGCTTCAATATAGCGAATCGCGCTTTTACACGCGTTAAAACGGTCGTCAACCAAGGGCACTATATTGATGTCTATTGCGCTCAACGCCTCAAAGTACTTTACGTAGCCAGAAAACGGCCGCGTATTGATTCTGTCCCTAAACCGCTCCAATTCTGGCGGCATCACTGCATATCCAATAACCTGAAAATCAACGTGTTCATACAACTCCAGGATATGAGCCAATGCTGGCACTACAACCTTAAAATCCTCGTCATGCGCTCTTGAGCCTGATGCATAGCCAACGGTTACTCGGTTGAGATCGCTTTCAACCCGCTCCCGCTTAATGTTCTGAGCTATCGACAAGGTGGCTGAGTCTGCCAGATTTCTCCACAAATACGTGGATCCTCCAAACTCTGTTTGCGCCAACGCTTGCAGATAGGACGTGCTAAGAATGAGCGCATCAACGCGTTTCATTGCCCTGCGATAATCTTCTGCACTGGCTAACAAGTGCTCGCGCTCATGAGCCGCTATGTGTTCCAGGTTTTTATTCTCACCATAGACGGCGGCGTTAAAAATCGGGTCGTCAATATCATAGAACGTTTTGATGCCTAGCCTCTCAGCCTCCTCCAGGTACTCACTGAATTGGGCGCAATCAGGCACACGGTAGAAAATGAGCGCCGTGGAAATTTGCAAATAGCTGATAGCCCTGTGCGCATCATTGTAGTGGGTGTAATGACAGTCCCAACCGATCGATTGAAAATACTCTACCTTTTGAGTCACCCGGTATTTTTTGCACTGAGGAAGATCAAGGGCTCCCACAATGAGTATGGAGGGCCCACCAAACAAGTCAGCAGCTCCGCTCACATTTTCAAATATTGCCTGCCCCTTGCCCCAGGTAGACTTTCGATACTTGCCATTCAAGAATACTCCGAGCCGGAATCTCACCTTACCCAGGGTTGCGCGCCAGCCATACAGTCGAACATTGGCTAAAAAGGTAGCGGCATAAGATCGCCATCTGAAGCCACGGGCTGATTGCCATAATGTTTTAAGGGTCATATACCTGGATTCACTCGCAAAGCAAAGTAATACTACAGTTACATCAACTGAATGGCCACGAAACCCAACGGCGGAGAACTGTTAATAGCTTCCAGCCCCGGGTATTTAATACAATTTCGTGCGCTTCGGTGAGCGATTGATGTTGATTCAAAAGAGCATCGTACTCCGTGTGCAAATCCCGCAGCTTTACCTGCTCGCCACCGAGCTCGTGTATGGTATGTATAAGACGATGACGCATGCTGATGACTTTACGATAGGCGTACCCCTCCATGTACTGCAATTCCTGAAGGTATAGTGACTCCAACTGCCGGGTATCCAGACCTTCCAGCATGCCCGCAAAATCTTTACTCAAAATCACATTGTTCACGGACAAAGCGAGAAGTCGTTTATACAACGTATCTGCGAAGCTCCACAGTAGCGGGCCATGCCTACGTTCAACTTTTCCCAGATTTTTACTTCTATTCAACAAAGGCTCAACGTGATCGCGACAAAAACTCTCTATTTGCATCTGCGATGGCTCAACGTCCAATAATCTGGCCAGACGTTGAAGCTCCAATTCTGGCGTTTCAACCAAAGATATGTAATTCACAATGACTAGATGTTCTGGATTGACCTCTGCCAGCGCCCTGTAGAGGTAGGTCCACCACAATAAGAGCGGCTGTACGTTGCGTCTACCCAGCAAGTGAAAGTCACTGTCCTTGATATGCCTGGCTTTCTGCGAACGCACACACTGATCCGGATCTCGAATGCCCAGGACATAGCTCACTTCAGCATCAAGCGCCTCTGAAATCACACGTTTCCAGAATGGCAGCAAAATACAAAATCGCGGATCTTTGAGACCCGATATGCTGGAATCATTGAATCGCTCCAATACCAGGGAAACCGCGGCCTTGTGGTAGGGTTTAAATCGCGGCGCGGTAAAATCTTCTTCCCAAATGAACCCAAAGCTATCCCATGACAGGTTCATACTTCTCAGTAAGCGATCATTAAACTGGACGATTTTCTCATCCTCGAAAAAACCCTTGGGATTATCGTCGTTAGGATCGATGAATCGACTACCGAGATTCACACCAAGAGAATGCAAAGCGCTTGCGACCAGTGATGTCCCGGAGCGGTGAGGCCCCAAAACAAATATGAATTGATTTTTTTGTTTCATAGCATGGCTACGCTAATGCACCGACCAAAGACAGTCAGAGACCGCCGTGATTGTATGACTTCATCGCAAAGGAGTCGATTAGCCCTCTAATGCTGCTCTTAAGAAGGTTTCTTCGATCGCCTTTAAACACGAGTAAATACAGAAACTTGCAGCTAAAGCGCAGTACATCATGAACAATCCACGCTTTATTGGCATAGTGTTGACGGTAGAGCCAGACCCGGTTTCTGGTCATGTAATAGCTGCGCTTGTAATCGTGGTATCGAATGACTGATTTGGTAAACGGTATCCTGGTGTAGTTTTCGCCAATTTGCTGACGAATAACCCCGCCGAAATCACCGTATATTTTGTAGCGGTTGTGAATAGCTCTAAAACACCACTCCAGATCAACGTTGTCTATAAACAGCGCTTCATTCATTGCGCCAATATCATCGATCACCTGCATCGGCATCAGACACCCGGAACTGATCAGGAAATCACACTCTACCACCCGCTCGTTCTCTGCCAACGTCTCACGACTATATCTGGCGTTCAGAGGCAGCCTGAAGTTGATGAACGGCAGGCTAAAGTTAGTGTAATCATCTATCACCGAAGGCCCGATAGCAGCCACTGGCTCACCAGCCTCAAGTAGTTTTTCGAGATCGCTTGCCAGCACTTGAATCAGGTCAGGTGAAATTTTCGTATCCTGATCAAAGGCTATTACAAACTTAGCCTGCATCTCGCGTGCATGCTCGATGACCTGATTAATGCCTCTGCTGACGCCTCTGTTTTCATGATTGCGAACGATTGTAACGCCTGACCGACCCTCCAGGCTTTCCAGATAACGAGTATCTGAAGAGTTGTTATCGACGATCACCAACCACTTTGAACAGGCGAGCAGATTTTCGATCAGCGCATTCAACTCATCAACTTTTGGGTTGTGCGCTACAACACCCGCACACACAGAAAACACGTCCATACTAGATCAGGCGACCTCAAAAAGCCCGGCAGCGCCCATTCCACCACCGATACACATGGTGATCACAACGTACTTCACACCTCGACGCTTGCCCTCCAAAAGCGCATGTCCCACCATACGGGCGCCGCTCATGCCAAATGGATGACCGATCGAGATAGAGCCGCCATTGACATTCAATTTGTCATTATCAATACCCAACTGGTCGCGACTGTAGATGACCTGACAGGCAAAAGCCTCGTTCAGCTCCCACAAACCGATATCCCCGACGCTCAGACCATGTCTCTGTAGCAATTTGGGTACAGCAAGCACCGGGCCAATGCCCATTTCATCTGATTTACACCCGGCCACGGCCACACCGCGATAAATGCCCAACGGAGCAAGGCCTTTCTGAGACGCGAGGCGGCTATCCATGACCACACAGGCAGAGGCGCCATCAGAGAGCTGTGAAGAGTTCCCGGCCGTAATAAAGCGCCCTTGCTTCACCCATTGGCCGTCCTTGAAAACCGGCTCCAACGCAGTGAGACTTTCCAGTGTGGTGGATGGGCGGTTGCAATCGTCGCGGTCCACCACCGCATCCTGGTAGGTCGTCTCTTTAGTCTCTTTATTGAACACCGCCATGGTGGTGTTCATCGGCACTATCTCATTATCGAACACGCCGGCCTTCTGGGCCGCTGCGGTGCGCTGCTGACTCTGCAGCGAGTAAATATCCTGATCTTCGCGACTGATGTTATAGCGATCAGACACAACCTCTGCCGTCTCAAGCATGGGCATATAGGCCGTGGGATCAAAGCCGATCACAGTCTGTGACACGCTACGATAGGAATTTTTGTGCTTGGTTTGAACCAGAGAAATAGACTCAACACCGCCGGCTACCGCGATGTCGTACTCATTACACATAATGCTCTTGGCGGCGCTCGCGATAGACATAAGCCCGGAGGAACACTGCCGCTCGATCGCCATGCCAGCAACCGTTTCAGGGAGTCCACCAGCAATGCCGCATAGACGACCAATATTGTATCCCTGGGTGCCCTGCTGGGCCGCAGCACCGAATATGCAGTCGTCTACTTCTGCGGGATCAATACCGGCCCGTGCAATCGCCGCACGCACCACGTGGCCACCCATGGCGGGGGCCTCAGTGTCGTTGAACCCGCCCCGGAATGATTTGGCCAGGCCGGTTCTTGCTGTGGATACGATTACTGCTTCTCTCATGTGATTTCTCCAAATGCATTCATACTGAGATTAATTTTTCGGTGCACTGTTGCTTTCAGTTTCTCGGGTCTGTTTTTCACGTTCGCAAGGTGCACTGGACTTTGGGGGACATCGACCGGATTGCTATTACATCAGGCCCAAATACTATCATCCCCTCTGGCTGGAAACCGAAACGATTTCGCCCGTCATATAGCTGGAATAATCTGATGCCAGAAACATCATCACATTCGCGACCTCCCAAGCTTCAGCCGCGCGCCCATAGGCTTCTTTAGACTCAAGCTCCGCTAATAGTTCCTCGGAGGCAGATTTTCGCAGCATCGGGTGCAATACAATGGACGGCGCTACTGCATTGATGCGTACATCAAACTCAGCAGCTTCCACCGCTGCACAGCGTGTCAATGCCATCACGCCCGCTTTCGCGGCGGCATAATGTGCCTGCTCTTTCTGGGCGCGCCACCCGAGCACCGAGGAATTATTGACTATAACACCACCCTGCCCACGCGCTTTCATTACTATCATCATATAACGTGTCATACGCATGGTACCGTTCAGGGTCACGTCGATCACCCGATTCCACTCGTCATCTTCCATATCAATCAGCAGTTTCGATGTACCCAGGCCGGCATTGTTAATCAGAATATCCACTCCGCCCATACTCTCCTCGGCAAAATCGATCAGGCCACGAACATCTTCCTCTACAGCCACGTTGCCGACTTTACCGTACACGTCGGCAAGCCCGGATTCCGCCTTGAGCTTTTCCACAGCCGCCGCCAATCGCCCCTCATGTATATCACTCAATACGATTGCGCGCGCCCCCTCTTCAGCCGCTCTGGTAGCAGCGGAAAAGCCAATACCGGCTCCGGCAGCCGCCGTCACCAGCACTGACTTGCCTTTGATCAGGCCGTGCCCCGGTACATACTCAGGTTTTTTCAACTTCATGCTTTATCCCTTAACTTATCAGCTATTTGGCTACGCCTTTCGGTTCCCGGGGCATGCCCAAACCCCGCTCGGCAATGATATTGCGTTGTATCTGGTTGGTGCCACCATAGATCGTGTCGGAGCGGACGAACAAATACATGGCCTGCAAACGACTCAAGGCATACGGGCCGCCCTCCAGGATCTCGCATTCCGGGCCCAGTACATCCATCGCCAGCTCACCCAGACTGCGGTGCCACGTGGCCCAGAACAGCTTGTAGATCAGCGCCTCTTTGTGCAGTGCACCATCGCTGGCACTTTGCCCCGACAACATGCGCATGGAGTTGTAGCGCATAATTTTCAGTTCAGCGTGAGCCCGTGCAATCCGCTGGCGAATGACAGGATCCTTCGCTGCACCATTGCTACGCGCCTGTCGCACGACGTCATCCAGCTCGTTCTGAAACTGCATCTGCTGGCCCAACGTGGAGACACCGCGCTCAAAGCCCAACAATCCCATCGCAACCTTCCAGCCATCACCCGGGGCACCGACGATATCGTCCGCATCGCATTGCGCATCGTCGAAGAACACTTCGTTAAACTCGGAGGTGCCGGTGATTTGCTCAATGGGCCTCACCTCTATACCCGACTGATCCATGCCAATGAGGAAAAAGCCAAGCCCCTTGTGTGCCACCGAGTCCGGATCGGTTCGCGCTATAGCGAAACAAAAATCGGATTCGTGAGCCAGCGACGTCCATACTTTCTGGCCATTGATCAGCCACTTGCCCTGCTTTTCATCAAAACGCGCCTTGGTTTTGACATTGGCCAGATCGGATCCGGCACTGGGTTCGGAATAGCCCTGGCACCACAGCTGCGTCCCTGCCACGATACCGGGCAGGTACTTCTTCTTCTGCTCCTCGGTGCCAAACGCAATAATGGTCGGCCCCGCCAGACCCTCGCCGATATGACCTACGCGACCCGGAGCACCCGCGCGTGCGTACTCCTCAAAAAAGATTACCTGCTGCTCTATCGTGCAACCACGACCACCGTATTCCCGCGGCCATCCGACACAGGTCCAGCCACCCTCGGCCAGCTTCTGCTCCCAGACCTTGCGCTCGGCGGGGAACATATGTTCATCGCCGGGCCCACCGCGGTACTTCAACTTTTCAAATTCGCCGGTCAGGTTATCCTGTAACCAGTTCGCCACTTCCTCCCGGAACTGCTCATCCTCGGGACTAAAACTCAACTTCACTGTTTTATCCTCAATCCAGTAATGCGCACGCCAGGCGCTCGCGATGATACGCACCATTTCCGAGCAACTGCTCGGAGGATTTGGCCCGTTTGAAGTACAGGTGAACATCGTATTCCCAGGTAAAGCCAACACCGCCAAACAACTGCAGCGAGTCCCCGGCAATCGCAAAGTAGGCATCCGAGCAATAAGACTTGGCCACACTGGCCGCTTCGCTCAACTCTGCCGCCAGCGGGCCACCTTCCAGTGCCTCCTGGGCGACACAGGCCGCGTAGTAAATCGCGGAACGCGCTACTTCGGTTTTCAGCATCATATCGGCCGCCTTGTGCTTTACCGCCTGATAACTGGCAATAGTGCGATTGAACTGCACGCGCTCGCTGGTATACGCCACTGTGCTGTCCAACAACTGCTGACAGCCACCGACCTGTTCTGCCGCCAGAGCAATCGTTGCGAGATCGATCACTTTAGCAAGCGACTCCCAACACTGCCCTGGTTCGCCCATCACGGCAGCAGCGTCCAGGCTGACATCTCTCAGCTGCACGGCAGCCTGTTTGCGAGCCTGATCCATGGTGGGCAACCACTGGCGCTCGACGCCTGTGGTTGCAGCTGGCAGCAGGAACAGGCTAACGCCCTCTTCGCCGTTACTGCCCTCGGCTCGAGCAGCGACGATCAGTAAATCGGCCGTGTGCCCATCGATGACATAGCGATAATCACCATTGAGTACATAGCGTTCACCCTCGCGGCGCCAGGTAGCGGTAATCGCCTCTGCATCCCAGCGACTTGAGCCGCCATTAAATGCCAGTGTTGCCGTCAACTGGCCCTCGCAGAGTTGCCCCAGCCACTGTGCCTGTTGTTCCTCACTGCCGGCAACGCGCAAGGCATTACCTGCCAGGCACACGGTGGAAAAGAACGGCGCGCACAGTAGATATCGCCCCATTTGCTCCATCATCGCAACCAGTTCCACATATCCCAGGCCCAGTCCACCATACGCCTCGGGAACGTGAATCGCCTGCCAGTACATTTCGCCGCACAGACGCTCCCAAAGAGCGGATTCATAACCCTGCTCCGACACCATCGCACGACGCACAGCCGCACTGTCGGATACCTCTGCCAGAAATGCGGCCGCAGTTTCACGGATCATTTCCTGCTCTTCTGTAAATGCAAATTCCATAGATTTCCCGGTCAGAGTCCGGCCTCAGGTGCCCCAGACATTTTGCGCAGGCACTTCCTTCGCCAGCAGTTCTTTCATCGCATCGCCGATTTCAGCCGGAGGCCAGGCTGCCCCGCGATCCACACCGTCTGTTGTGCGCCAGCCATCGCAGATACAGATACGGCCGCCCTCTGCTTCAAATATCTTTCCGGTTACATGCGCCGCTTCGGCACTGGCCAACCAGGCCAATACGTTGGATACGTTCTCCGGGGCAAAATGATCAAAGCTGCCGTCCTCAGGCTTAGCCATACGTTCGGCCATTTCGGGTACAGCACTGGTCATACCGGTGCGGGCCGAGGGTGCCATCGCGTTGGCAGTGATATTGTAGCGGCCCAGTTCCGCAGCTTGATTCAGTGTCAGTGCGGCGATGCCCGCCTTGGCGGCAGCGTAGTTGGACTGGCCAATAGAACCCTGCAGCCCTGCCCCGGACGTAGTGTTGATAATGCGTGCATCCACCGGCTTGCCTTCCTTGGACTGCCCACGCCAATAGTGCACGGCGTGGGAACTGATGCAAAAATGCCCTTTGAGGTGCACTGCCATAATGGTGTCCCACTCCTGTTCCGTCATGGAGGCGAACATACGATCACGGTTAACCCCGGCATTATTCAGCACGATATGCAGATCGCCGAAGCTGTCGATAGCCTGCTTGACAGCGTTCAGACTGTCGTCGTAGTTGGTGATATCCGAGCTGTTGACCACCGCTTTACCACCGGCATTGGTTATCTCATCTACCACAGCCTGGGCCGCTGCCGTGTTGATGTCGTTTACGACCACCGCGCAACCTTCAGATGCGAAAACTTTAGCGTGGGCTGCACCCAAACCACCACCCGCACCGGTAATGATCGCTACCCGGCCTGTTAAAATTCCACTCATGTTCCTGTTCTCCTACTTCCTGCTGTTGGTTTCTATGGATTTGGATTGATGCCCTGGGACTCAAAGTACTCCGCCATCTCGGCTTCATTGCGCACGGCCTCTTCGGCCATTCTCGCTTCGTGCGCTATCTCTTCCTCTTGACGGCGCGTTTCCATCTCGGCTTCTCGCGCCTCTCTTTCCTGCGCCATACGGGCCTCACGATCCTCTTGCTCGACTGCCATTGCATTGCCATCCGTGCGCATCTGAGCGGCTTCGCCGCTGTTACCAGTAGGCATGCCTGATGCCGATGAGGTGCGATTTGTACTGCCCGGAAGGGTCGCCGCCTGATCAACACCAGGCGCTGCAGAACGGCTGTCGGTGCCGTTGTCTGCAACGGAATCTCCAGTGCCAGAAAGAATCGTCAGACCAACCAACTGCTCGCCATCATCCTTCCACTCCAGGGAATAGCTCATATCACCCAGCAATGTCTTGAAGGCCTGTTTCAAGGGCCGACTTTGGATATCACAATTGACCAGAGGATTAAGCCCCGTCGGCGCTGTCACAAATATCCGCATTTCCTTACTGACGGATTTCAATACTGAATCCAGCGGCTCATCCTTGGCGACAATCGTAAGGTCGGGGTGCTGGTATTCAACCTCTGCTGCGACAGCGCCCAATGAAAAGGACAGCAGCACTGCCGCGGGAAAAGCGAATAATGTTTTCATAGATATCCTCAAATTCTAAAACGATCACTTGAAAAAATAGAACCCCAGCCTTGCCAGAGTTCAGAGCGACACCTTGAGCGATCAGTTCCTGAAACCGACTTGATTGTCTAAAGACTGCTTACGCAGCACTTCTGCCAGCGCCATTTCCAGTCGCATCCATTTTCATAGTCAACATCCTGTTGCTGGCAAAGTCCTACAATCGTTCAAGAATCGTCACGTTCGCCTGACCACCACCTTCACACATAGTCTGCAACCCGTACTTGCCTCCCGTGCGCTCCAGCTCATGCAGCAACGTGGTCATCAGCTTGGTACCGGACGCACCCAGCGGGTGCCCAAGCGCAATCGCGCCGCCGTTTACGTTGGTTTTTTCCAGCGGGTAGCCAGTTTCAATCAGCCACGCCATTGGCACAGAGGCAAAGGCTTCGTTGATTTCCACCAGATCGATATCCGACAACTTCATGCCCGATTTCTTCATCGCGTATTCCGTCGCGGGGATGGGCGCAGTCAACATCCATATTGGATCGGCGGCACGCACACTCATGTGTACGATGCGCGCACGCGGTGTCAGGTTGTAGCGCTTCAGCGCCGCTTCCGAAACAATCAACATCGCCGAGGAAGCATCGCAGGTCTGACTGGATATGCCTGCATGGATGGTGCCGCCTTCCAGCAACGGTTGCAGCTCTGCCATTTTCTCCAAAGAGGTATTGCGCGGTGTCTCGTCCATATCCACGCCGTTGAGCGGCGCGATTTCACGATCGAAGCGGCCCTCCTTAATGGCGGCCAGTGCCAGCGTGTGTGACCGCAGCGCAAACTCTTCCATCTGCTCACGAGAGATCTTCCACTTGTCGGCAATCATCTGCGCGGAGGTGAACTGTGAAGGTGGCGTACTGCCGTAGCGTGCTACCCAGCCCTGACTGCCGGAAAAGGGATCACTAAAGCCCATCGGCTGGGCGGCGATCATCGCGGATGAAATAGGAATCTGCGTCATAGTCTGCACACCACCTGCGAGTACCACATCGTTCACGCCAGCCATGATGGCTTGCGCGGCAAAGTGTACTGCCTGTTGCGAGGAGCCGCACTGGCGATCAATCGTGGTGCCGGGTACAAGGTCGGACAACCCAGCTGCCAGCCAGCAGGTGCGCGCAATATCGCCGGCCAATGGCCCGATAGTATCCACGCAACCGAACATTACATCGTCGTACTCATCATCCGGAATACTGTTGCGATCGACCAGGGTTTTCATCACGTGGGCACCCAGATCGGCGCCGTGAACGTCGGACAAGCCACCTTTGCGGCGACCGGTGGGTGAGCGTACTGCGTCTACGATATAAGCATCTGCCATGTTTCTGTCCTCTGTCTTTAAGCGAAAGTAGCGCCGGCACCCAGTGCCGCGCCAGGGGCGAAAATACGATCCGCGACCCGTGTTTTGTGGAAGCCCGCATCACCCCAGGTATTGGCCAGGGCCCAGGCCTTTTTCATGAAGATATGCAAATCCACTTCCCAGGTGTATCCCATCGCACCGTGCGCCTGGTGACTGTTCTTTGCTGCCAGATTAGCTGCTTCGCAGGCAATCAGTTTGGCGTGCGATACGGCCTCGGCGGCAATATCCTGACCGCTCGCAATTGCGTAAGCCGCACGGTGCGTGGGCGCTTTGGCATATTCGAGACGCACGGCGACGTTGGCCATGTGGTGCTTTACCGCCTGAAAGCTGCCAATCGGTTTACCGAACTGCTGCCTTTCACTGGTGTACTGTACAGTAAGATCAATCATGCGCTGGGCCAGCCCCAATGCCTGCGCGGCGCAACCCAGTGCGCCGCGATTCAGTGCATTGGCGATCAGGCTGGCAGCGTCTGCACCCGTGGCCACGGTGGTTGCGCCGGGCAGCACTTCAACCGTAAACAGTTTGCGCGAGGGGTCTATGGATTCGTTGTACTGCAGCGTTACCTGCTCTGCTGTCGCAGCAACCAGCGTATCGCCCTGTTGCAACAGCAGCAGGTCGGCGATATGTGCGTCTTCAACAACCAGGTTTTGCGTCACCCCCACCACTACCCGGGCCTCACCGGCGGCGATTTTCGGCAACCATTGCGCGGCCAACTCGCCGCCGATTTCCCGCAACATTGGCACCGCAACCAACGCGGTGTGCACCAGTGGCTCAGGCAGTGCAACATAGCCGCACTCCTGTGCCAGCAGCACGAAGTCGAGTTCAGTCATACCGAGGCCACCGAACTCTTCGGGTACCGTGATACCGGTGAGACCAAGTTCGGCAAGCTGGCTCCACAACGCCGGTTCGCGCCCGCTATCGGTTTCCCAACTGGCGCGAATACGTTCGGGCGTAACTTCGTTCACCAGAAAATCGCGTACGGATTCCTGAAACAGCAACTGGTCTTCTGTAAATGTAAAATCCATAGTTTACCTCGGCATTCCCAGCATTCGTTCGGCGATAATATTGCGCTGCACTTCATTGGTTCCGGCGTAGATAGGGCCAGACTGCGAGAATAACCAGCCATCCAGCCAGCTACCCACACCTTGCGCCGCCGGCGCATGGGGCAACAGTTCTGCGCGCGCACCGAGAATGCTCATCGCAGTGGCGTGCATGTTCTGGTCCAGCTCGGACCAGAAGATTTTGTTGGTAGAGGATTCCGCGCCAATCTTGCCACCTTTATTCAAACGACACGCGGTTTGATAAGTCGTCAGACAATAGGACTCGGCATCGAGATAGGCACGCATAACGGCGTCTTTTACCGCCGGATCGTTGTCAGCAGATTCTCTATTTTCAGTATAGAGCTCAACCAGACGACGCGCCGTTTCCTGGAAGCGCGCTGGCGAGCGCAGCATCAGGCCGCGCTCAAAGCCAGCGGTCGCCATGGCAACGCTCCAACCTGCACCCTCATCACCCAGGCGATTCTCGACAGCCACCTCAACATTGTCGAAAAAGATCTCGGCAAAGCCCGGCAGTCCATCGAGTTGCGGGATCGGGCGCACGGTAATGCCGGGGCTGTTCAGCGGCACGAGGATGAACGTCAGGCCGCGATGTCGTTCAGAATCTGGATCGGTACGGAACATGCAGAAACACCAGTCCGCCCAGACCGCGCGCGTAGACCAGGTTTTCTGCCCATTGATAATGTACTTGTCGCCGTCCAGTTTCGCGGTCGAGCGTATCGCCGCCATATCGGAACCGGCATTGGGCTCAGACCAACCCTGCGCCCAGACTTCTTCTCCATTCGCCATTTTCGGCAGAATGCGTGCTTTTTGTTCCTCGGTACCATATTCCATCAATGTGGGGCCGAGCAGGAAGATACCGTTCTGATTAACTCGCAGTGGGGCGCGCGCCTTGTAGTACTCCTCCTCGAAGATCAGCCACTCGATCAGATCGCAGCCGCGACCGCCGAGTGCCTCCGGCCAGGTGACCATCCCCCAGCGCCCTTTGTTGAGGGTGGCTTCCCACGCCCGGTGCTGTTTAAAACCCTCGGCAGTGTCAAACGTTTGCAGCGGCTCGGCAGGCACATTGGCCGCCAGCCAATTGCGCACTTCTGCGCGGAAGGTCTGTTGTTGTTCAGTAAAGCTTAGATCCATTGTCTGCTGTCCCTAAAATTTGGCGTCGCGCTTTTCTATGAAAGCATCGCGCGATTCCTGCGAATCTCCCACGGTATAGGCCTCCAGTGTGAAGCCCTGCTCCCAGCGATATTTGTCTTCCAGGTTCCCATCCTCGATACCGTTCAGCGCCTCCTTGGCAAGCTTGACCATGGCTGGGGACTTAGCGGCAATTTTGGCGGCGATATCGCGTGCAGTCGGCAATAACTCTGCCAGCGGCACCACTTTTTCTACCGCGCCCAAACGATAAGCTTCCTGCGCGTCGATGAACTCCCCGGTAAAGTACATGTAACGCACTTTTTGTACCGGGAACATACGCTGCAGATGTGCTCCGCCGCCCATTGCGCCGCGATCAATTTCCGGAACACCGAAACGGGCGCAGTCGGAACACAGGATGATGTCTGCAGCACCGGCCATACCGATACCGCCACCCAGCACAAAGCTGTGCAGCGCCACGATCACCGGCTTGGGATTGCGATGAATTGCACGGAAAGTTTCGTAGTTGCCCTTGTTCACATCAACGATCCGCCCCGGATGCGCCGCCAGCTCCTTGATATCCACACCGGCACAAAAACCCTTGCCCGCCGCCGCGACGATAATCACACGCACACTGTCATCGGCACCCAGCGCATCAATCTCCGCCGCAATCGCGAACCAGCCGGCACTATCAAAGGCATTCACCGGGGGATGATCGAGAATCAGCTCGGCAATGCCATCTGCAATCGTAGTCTTGAAAGGTTTGGACATAGGTTACTCCTTGAGTTGTTCGGTAACGCGCAGCGACAGTAAAGTAAGACGCTGCTCGGCCTCGGCAACAATGGATTGGATCAGATCTTCACAGGACAACAGTGAATCGATCACACCGGCCACCTGCCCCGAAGGCAGTACGCCGTGCGCGGGATCACCATCCACCATCGCCTTCTGAATAATCATCGGCGCATTGGCCGACATGATGGCCTGCGACGCCGTCATGTCGTCGTCCTTACTCATCGCGATGGCCGACTTCAGTAAACTGAACACTGTCGCGCCAGTATGCTTGCGAAAGGCCAGACCATTGCGTATCGCAATAAGCAGTTTGCGCGCGGTGCTGGCTTTCTCCAGCTCCGTGAGCAATTCATTCATGATCATGCGCTGCGGCAAGCCATCCATCGCTCTGGAGACAATAATATTGCCGGGGCTTTTGCAGTCGATATAGCGCTGTAGTGTTTCCCGCGGCACGGGGCTTTCTTCAGTCATCAAAAAGCGTGTGCCCATGGCAATACCGTCTGCACCCCACGACAACGCAGCCAGTAATCCACGACCATCCTTGAAGCCGCCGGCAGCAACCACCGGCACCTTGTCACCCACCGCATCAACCACCTGCGGAATCAATAGCGTCGTGGGAACAGCGCCGGTGTGACCACCGCCCTCCCCGCCCTGCACGGTCACGGCATCTGCACCAAGTTCCACCGCCTTGATGGCGTGTTTGGGCAAGCCTACTGTCGGCATGCACACCACACCTGCGTCTTTCAGCTTCTTGATGAATTCAGGGCCGGGCGACCGCGAGTAACTCACTGCGCGCACGCCGTGTTGAATCACCAGGTCTACGATCTGTGCCGCATTGGGCTGGTACATGTGAAAGTTCACGCCAAAGGGTTTATCCGTGAGCTCCTTCACCCGCAGAATATCGCGCTCCATTTCACTCGCCGGAATGGTCGCCCCGGCGAGAAATCCGAACGCGCCGGCATTGCAACTGCCCGCCACCAGCTTCGGGTCGGCGACCCAGCCCATCGCCGTTTGTACGATCGGGTATTTACACCCGAGCAGTTTGGTCAAACGCGTTTCAAGCATAGTTCAAGTCTCGCTTCAGGAAGGGTTGCCCGGGGGGTTGTCCTTGATCTGGTGTGCGCGCAGGTTGTGCGGATCCATCGTGGCAATCACAGCCAGCTGCTCCTGCGTTGGTGCAGGCGTTACAGGCACCTCGGCGGGTATGTGCACGGGATAGCCGGTATTTTCCTGCACCTGCTCTGCCGTCACACCAGGGTGCAGGGAGACCAGACGAATCTGGTGATCCGGACCACCAAAATCCATCACACACAGGTTGGTTATCACCAAACGGATATCGACATCATCCAGCTTGTGCCCCTTGGGCAGGCGCGCCGGGTTATAGCCAATAGACGACACGAAATCGCATTCGCCATCCATGAATACCCGCGTATTGTGATCGGGTATAAAAAAACTGTTGGGATGGGAGATAGAGTTACCCGGAAAACCGCGCGCACCGAGCATCATGGTTTTGGGTTTTTCGTAGGTGCCGCCCAGCGCCGATGTATTGGACTGACCGAATTTATCGATCTGGGTGGGGCCAAGCATTGCGTGGCGCTTACGGCCCCACACGTTGTCGAAGATGCGTGAAAAGCCCATCCAGCTCTCTGTAGCGGGGACAAAATCGGCGGAGCGTTGGCCCAGCGGATTGGGTTCGCTCAGCATCCACGCTTCCGAATCCGTCATCATCAGATCCGTGTTGCTGGTCTTCATCGCGAGGCTTGCGGCAAGGCGCGGAACCACGCCGATACCTGTGGCAAGCACTTCGCCTTCATTGGCGAACGCCTGGCTGGCGGCGACGATGCACAGTTCAGCCAGGGTGTAGTCAGTTGCTGCAGTCATAATACGTTTCTCCTTGGCCGATCAGTAAGTGGGCAGTTCAATCGCGCGGATGGCATCTAGCCCACCCACGCTCTTCTGGTACTCCTCTTCCGAGGCCCCGATGAACTTGTCACGATAGCCCTGAAAACCCGTCTCTTCCTTGGCCGAGGCCGCATAGGCTTTAAAATGTGGTATATCGAAGCCGTAAAGCGGGCTGCACGACGAGGGGTGAGCACCACCGGCGATGGGAACAACGCCAGTCGTCTCGGACCGCTCCCAGTGCACCAGGCGCGCTTGCGCGGGATCGTGAAAATATTCGGTATCGACCAACTCATCGCAGGACACAAAGGTTTTGCTGGCCGCGCGCGCGAACCAGTCGTCCATGTAAAAGTCAGGGCCGGCAATTTGGCATACCCCACGCACATCTGCCTTGTCGGCATGCAACAGGGAGACGTCCAGTTTCAAGGCGGGCATGGCCACCCACTCTTTATCGTCGTAAGGACTGTCGATGACCTTGATATCCGGGTTTTTGTTGATCACGTCCGTGCCCAGTCCAACTTCAGTGGGAATAAACGGAATACCCCAACTCGCCGCACGCAGGCCCAACAACATCATGCCCTCGTCAATTTCCATCACCTCAATAGAGCCGGACTGTCGCGCCTGGCGAAAATAGGGTTCCAGCGGGATAAAATCCAGTGACACAAACGCAAATACCACCTTTTTCACCTTCCCCGATGCGCACAGCATACCGACGTCGGCGCCGCCGTAGGCCACAATCGTCAGATCCTTAAGATCGGAGCGGACGATTTCACGTACCAGCGCCATCGGCTTGCGCCTCGGGCCCCAGCCACCGATACCGATGGTCATGCCATCTTTCAATTGTGCAACGACCTCTGTCGCCGTCATTTGCTTGTTCATCGTATCCCTTCCTCTTTTAACTAACGATCCGCGCCATGCGGTAATCGTGCTTCACAAAATTCACACCCAGCGAGCTGCGCGTACCGCGCACACCCTCGATGACACTGATGCGCTGATGGACAAACTCCGCCAGATGCTCGGCGTTACGCACCATGGTAATGACCAGTACGTCTGCACGCCCGAGCATCACACCCACAAATCCCAACTCGGCAATCTCAGCCAGCTTTGCCGCGACTTCTCGAGTCTGCCCACTGCGCTCCACCTCGATCCAGATATACGCGAGGGCCGCATCCTTGAAGCGGTCGATATTGGTCACTGCGGTGATGCGAATGAGTTTTTCTTCCTCCATACGCTTAATTCTGCCGCGGACGGTACCCTCCGTCACACCCAACTGCTCTGCAATCTCCCGATTGCTGACGCGGGCATCGCGCGACAGTCGCTCGACAATAGCGCGGTCTGCCTGATCGAGTTTACGCCGCATGAAAGGGTACCCAGTCGGGTTGGTTTTTCAACACTTCCAACGCCAGTGCCGGTGTCAGGCGACGTACTCCCGGGATAGCGCCCAGCTTGTCTGTGATCAGCTCGTTCAGCGCCGGCTGGTCCTGCGCCACCACCAGGATCTCTATATCCTGGGCGCCAACCACCACGTTCACGGAAAACACTTCAGGAATGGCAGCCAATTCCCGCGCCACGGCCTCCGGCGAGCGACCTTCTACCTGCACACCGATCGCCAGCAACATACCGTAACCTGCTGCTTCAATATCCGTGACCGCCACCACCCGCATGGTGTCAGACTCCTCCATCCGACGCACGCGAGCCCGCACAGTATTCTCGGCAATATCCAGGGCGCGGGCAATGGCGCGATAAGGCATGCGCCCATCCTGGCGCAGCAAGTCGATAATCGCCTGATCGGTGTCATCCAGGTCGATATGTGCTGACTGCGCATTGACGGACAGATCACTCATCGTTAGGCCGCAGCTGACCTTTTCGCCAGTTCCGCCTTATCCACCTTGCCGCCAGCGTTCATCGGAAGTTCATCCAGAAAAACAATAGAGCGCGGCACTTTGTAGTTGGCCATATGAACGCGCGCCCATTCGATCACGGCGGCCTCGTCGGGATGAGCATCGGCCGCTCTCACCAGAAATGCTCTGGCGACCTCGCCCATACGGTCGTCGGGAACGCCGATAACCGCAGCCCTGGCAATACCCGGCATGTCACACAGAATGTTTTCAATCTCGGCGGGGTAGCAATTGAAACCGCCGACGATAAACATCTCCTTAATCCGCCCGGTAATACGAACGTAGCCGTCTACATCCATCACACCAACGTCGCCGGTTTTGAGCCAACCGTCGCTGCTCAGTGTTTCCGCCGTCGCCTCCGGGTTATTGAAATAGTGCTGCATCACATTGAAACCGCGCGTCCAAATTTCACCATCGACACCTGGCGCAACAACCTGCCCCTGCGTATCGACGCACTGTATTTCCGTGCCGTCCATTGCGCAGCCCGAGGTGTGCGATATACGCTCGGCGCTGTCATCCGCGCGACAGATCGACACCACGCCACAGCTCTCGGTAAGACCATACGCAGTGACCACCACCTCAAAGCCCAGTACCTCGCGCATCTGTCGCACCAGTTCCACCGGCACGGGTGCTGCGCCTGTCACCGCCAGGCGCAGGCTGGACAGGTCATACTCTTTGCGCCGGGGATGCGCCAGCAGTGATTGGTAAATAGTAGGCGGGCCTGGAATCATCGAAATCCGGTCCCGCGCAATCTGCGCCAGCACGGTGTCGAGATCAAAATTCAATACCGGGAGAATATGTGCGCCTCTGATGATCGCCGCCAGCCAACCCGCCTTGTAACCAAATGAGTGAAAGAAGGGATTGATGATGAGGTAGTTGTCATCGCTGCGCAGATCCACCGTCGCGCTCCAGGTCTCGAAAGTGCGAATATTCTGGCCGTGGCAGGTGACCACACCCTTGGGATTACCGGTAGTGCCAGATGTAAAGAGTATGTCCAGGGTATCTTGCGGCGTGAGGGCAGAGGCGCGACGATCAACTTCTGCTTCGGTTACCGCCTCACCGGACGCTAGAAAATCCTCCCAGGATTGGCAATTCGGCGCCGCGCCGCTGAGCGTTACCGTGCGCTGCAATTCGGGCAGGTCCTGCTCTGCCAGCATGTCGGGGTAGCGTGCCCCGAGGAACTCAGCCACCGTGAACAACATCTTCGCGCCACTGGAACGGAGAATAAAAGCGGCTTCTGAACCCTTGTACCGAGTATTGAGTGGCACCAGCACGCCACCAATACTTTGCGCGCCGATGGCGGCTATGATCCACTGGTAAATATTCGGTGCCCAAATAGCGATACGCTCGCCTTTCTCCAGCCCGGCAGCCACAAATGCCCGGGCCGATTGAATGCGTGCGGCGTCTAACTCGGCGTAGGTAAGCTGGACCTCGCCATCCGTGATAGCCATGCGCGCACCGTGCGCTGCGGCAGCTTCCGCAACCACCTGAGGTAAAGTACGGGCTGAATAGTGTATTTCTGGCATGGTATCGAATCTACTCGCAGCTGGAGATGGCTGGGAGGGCTATATTAATCAGAATGTAGCGAGATTAAAACCGCTATTCGTAGAATTTTTATTATTATTTTACGAATAGTTTAAAAGGTCCATCCAAAGAAAAAGGGGCAGTGGGCGCCCCTTTTGATCTTCCAGGACGCTTAGGCGACGACTACTTTACCCCGGCGCCTGCGCATTGCAGCAATACCCACCAAACCAGGTAGCAGCAGTGAGAGTACGGCGGGCTCAGGCACAGTGGGCGTATCGTCAATGAACGCATAGTTTATCGCGTTCTCACCATCGAGATTGTCGCGGACATACGCAGAGGCCGCGTTGTTCAGGTTACCCGGGTCATAACCTGAGGTTGGACCGTAATACTGCCCAAGGTATTTGTTGGAATAGTTCTCTGCAAATACATTACCGCCGGTGCCAATGACGTCGTACCAGGCCATATTGTTGATATTGGCTATGGCGTTATCAATGGTGGAGATGGAATAGTCCGCTGCATTGCCGCCAAACAACAGGGCTGCGGCTTCCTGTCCGGTATACGCTGCAGGACCATTGGGTGGAGCCGAGGACCACGTGGGCGCTGCTGCGTCGTAGACGTCCCACGAACCAACAAATATGAGACCGGCATTGGCCGTACTCATAAAAAAAGTCGTCGCCAGCAATGTGGCTATCCCAAGATACTTTTTCATAAAATCTCTCTCTCTTTTTGAATAAGCAATTGAACAAACGCGAAAACACAGAAATAACCATGTGGAATGCAAAATATCATAAGATATTCCTAAATGACATATTTGCTGTGGAGAAATTCACGCAATACAGCACAAATTTGACATAACACTTATTCCAGAGCCGCGCCTTGCGCAAACACTCTGCGCCCCCATTGCGCCCGGAACCGATGTGCCCCATATCAATTGAGTGCTTTGTTCAGCCAATAGCGCGGAAGTACAATCGAGGTTTGTCGCTACACGCCAAAGAATGCGTATACTCGAAAGCTGTTCCTGTTTCACGCTGTCCGACTGAACACTGCGGCCTCTGCCATCGCTTTTTTCTAATTCGCCAACCGAGAATCAATCGTGCCAATCGATCCCCCTGTAAACGTCTTTACCCACTCCTGGCTGAAGGGCATTTTTCCTGCACTACTGATTCTGGCACTTGGATCTGGCCCCTGGGCGGCGAATGCCTCCCAGGCATCAGTGGAAACTGATCTTCTGCGCACCGAAATGACACAGTCAGGTCAGGACGCCGCGGCTATCCAGGCGACGAATGAAGCGCTTGACGCCACCGACACCGCAAACCGCGAGGCTGCCGCACTGACCAAGCGTGTCGATGAACTCAGGGATGAACACGCAGGGCTGCCAAAGCGCATAGAAGATCTGCAGAAAACCCTGCAACTGGATCGCGAGGCAGCGTTGCTTACGTGGTCTGAGCGTCTGCCGGTCGATGCAGATGGTGAGACGCTGGAACGATTGTTGGGACAGCAGCAGCGCAATGTAGCCGAGCTGCAAGCACAGATTGACGCTGTGGAAATTGAACTGACCGTCTCATTGACCAAGCCACTCCAGGCCGCAAGTGACATCGCCACCCTGCGACGACGTGTCGAAGATATGCCTGCGCCGCCAGTGGCCGATCCGGCCGGTGAACGCACTGTGCTGCTGAAAGCCCGCCAGCTGCGGCATACCAGCGAATTACGACGGGCCAAGGCGGAACTGGACTTACGTGTAATAGAACAGGACAGCGCTGCGCTGCGGCAACGGCAGATGGAGCTGTCGCTGCGCGAGTTGCGGCAACGCCTCAGTATCGATCAACGCCGTCTGGAAATATTGCAGGACCGTATCGCCAATCTCTGGCGCACGGAGCTGCAAGCTCGCATTGAGCAGTTGCAAGCAACTGAAGATGCACTGGCCGGCAGCGCCCAGGTGGTGCTCCTGGCGGCTGAACAAAACAGCGAGCTGGGCAGTGAACTGGTCGAAAATCATGAACAACTGTCGCGCGACCGCCGAAATCTCACCAGCATAGAAGAAGAGCGAAATTACGTCACCGAGGCATTGCGGGACAGCCGTGCGCGTCTGGAACTGGGCGGCGCCAGCGAGCACGTCGGCCGCTGGATGTGGACAGAGCGACGACGTCTGGAAACTCCGGCGCGCCTGCGACAGAGCCTCGATTCAGCCAGAATCTCACTGGCGGATATGCGTCTGCGCCTGGTCACTCTCAACGATCAGCAGCAACAACTAGCGGATATCCCAAAAGCGCTGCGCGCAATTCGAGAGGCGAGTGAAGTAGGCGCGGATGACGAACAGAGTGACGCAGGTGCTGACGAATTATTACCGCCGTTGCTAAATGAACGCGCCGAACTGCTGAGGCTGCTCGAACCCGTACTCGCGCGGCGCATCGCAGCACTGCAGCAGAGTGAGACTGCACTGCAGGAGCGTCTGGTGGCGACTGAAGCGCTGCAGGCCTTGCTGGATCGTCATCTGATGTGGTTACCGA
Organism: Halioglobus sp.; assembly: GCA_037969215.1. Taxonomy (GTDB): domain Bacteria; phylum Pseudomonadota; class Gammaproteobacteria; order Pseudomonadales; family Halieaceae; genus Marimicrobium. The sequence continues at coordinate 49,300 of JBBKWY010000181.1, read as the reverse complement.
GCCACGGCATGGTGGACGTGGCATGGCTCACCCGTGTGCCGAAAGGTCTCCGCGACCTGACCGTCACCTCGCGTTTTACCACCACGCTCTCGCTCTGCATGCGCAGCATCAGTGAGCGTCCAGCGCTATGGGGCACGTGCCTCGTGGTGATACTGGTGTTAGTCACACTGCGTTTGCAGGCCAGGACGCGCATACTGGCCCAGGCCGCAGTGAATGATCGGTCGCGCATCCACACTTATCGCCCGACAAGTATCACACTGCTGTGGACTGTGCTCGGCGCATTACTGGTGCCCGCTGCAATCGGCATTACAGGCCTGTTGCTACAGCAATTAGGGAACCCCGGTCGCTTCAGTGACTCGCTTGGACTGGCCTGCATGGCGCTCGTAGCCCCCTTGTTAGCCCTGCAAACACTGCGTTGGTCACTCATCGGGGGCGGACTGGCCGAGGTGCACCTCGGCTGGCGCTTGCAGCGTCGTCAAACACTATTGCGCTTGATACCGGCCGCCGCAGTGATCGTACTGCCAATGTACTTCATCACGATGCTCGCCTTAATCCGCGGTTCAGAGATCGCAACCGACGTACAGGCCCGCCTCGCTGTAGTCGTCAGTGCGATCGTTCTGGCATGGGCGTTCTGGCACCTGCTCAAAACAGGAAGGGTCTGGACAGAGGGTGTGAAACCCTCGACGCTGCGCAGGTTGCTACGCGGATTGCTACCGCTATTGATCCTAACCAATGCCGCACTGGCACTTTCTGGCTATATCTATTCCTCTGGCGTCTTGTTCAGGTTACAGCTTGAGAGCATCAACCTCATTATTACGGTATCTCTTGCGTTGGGTATGCTGGAGCGCTGGTTTCTGGTGGGAAGGCAAAACCTGGCACTGCGACAATTCCAGGCAAGCCAGGCCGCAGCGCGCGAGCTGGCTACCAATAGCCCTGAGAATGCCGCCATTCCCGATAACGACATCTCCGTACAGGAAGTGGGCGCACAAACGAGCAGCCTGCTGCGTGGCTTGCGAATAAGCCTGGTCTCGCTTGGCCTGTTGTGGGTGTGGCTCGATGTACTGCCGGCCATTTATCGGCTCGATGAAATTGCACTGTGGTATTTCAGCGATATCGGTCCCGACGGTGCCCCCATAGAGCTGCCTGTGACCCTCGCTGCGGTAATGCTGGGTATTTTCGCACTTGTGGTAACCGTCCTCGGTTCGCGCAATCTACCCGGGCTGGTGGAAATCAGCCTGTTGTCGCGGGCCGGAGTCGACGCAGCCTCTCGCTATATGATCACCAGTTTATTGCGCTACACCATTGTGATCGGGGGCACATTGGTGGGTTTCAGTTTGCTTGGCATGCGCTGGTCGCAACTGCAATGGATGGCGGCGGCGCTGACGGTGGGACTGGGTTTTGGTCTACAGGAAATCTTCGCGAACTTCGTGTCCGGCATCATCCTGTTGTTCGAGCGCCCATTTCGAGTGGGTGATGTGATTACGGTAGGTGATATGAACGGGCGGGTTACCCGAATTCGCACGCGCGCAACCACCATCCTTGATTTCGATAACAAGGAAATCGTGATGCCCAATAAAACGTTCATCACGGGGCACCTCACCAACTGGGGGCTCAGCGACACGACTACCCGCGTGATCATCAAGGTGGGGGTTGCCTACGGCACCGATCCAGTTGCCACGCGCAAGTTGCTGCTGCAGGCCGCGGAGGAAGACCCCCGGGTGGTGGCCGAGCCCGTGCCGAGTTGCTGGTTTCTGGCTTTTGGCGCCAGCTCACTGGACTTCGAACTCAGGGTATTTGTCGCCTCGCTGAGTGACCGGCTAGAGTCGCAGAACGGACTCAACACGCGCATCAATGAATTGTTCGCCGAGCACGGCATCGAGATTGCGTTTCCACAGATGGACCTGCATGTGCGTGATTTGCCGCCGCCACAGCCGGGGGACTGACATGTCAGTCGCGCCCGTCGGCCACTACCTCAAGGTACTTTAACGGATGCCCACTGATACACTGTTCCCCATTACCATTTACGGTTCCAGCATTTCCTACTTCACTGGTAAGCTGGAAAATTATTTTCGTATCAAGGGCATTCCCTACCAGCTAGAGGCCCTGACAGCGCCGCATTGCATGAAACTGGTCAGGCAAAATACCGGTTCCACGCAGATGCCGGCACTGCTGCTGGGTGACGGCCGCTGGATGACCGACAGCACCGCCATCATTCAGTGGTTTGAAACCGAGTTTCCGGCGCCGGCCGTCATACCGCCAGATCCACTCCAGCGTTTCTTTAGCCTGTTGCTGGAGGACTACGCCGATGAATGGCTGTGGCGCCCCGCAATGCACTACCGCTGGCACTACCCGCAAGGGGCGCGCTACGCCAGCAGCCATCTCGCCAGAGAACTGGCTGCAGAGGTTCCCGCCCCCAATGTTCTCAAGCGCTGGTCCATCGCCCGCAGACAGCGCAATGGCTATTCGACAGGCGATGGCATTAGACCGGATCAGGTGCCAGGGGTGGAGGCTATCTTCCACCGTACCCTCGAACAACTGGAGACCATTTTCCGCAATCGGCCGTTTATGTTGGGCGACCGACCAAGCCTCGCCGATATCGGTTTTTCCGGTCCGTTCTTCCGCCATTTCTGTCTGGATCCGGTGCCCGCGCAAATCGTGCGCCAACAGGCGCCCGCCGTCTGGGAGTGGGCCGCCCGACTGTGGAATTATGGGAAACGCGACGATGCCGGTTCGTTGCTGACTGGCATTCCTGTAGACTGGGGGCCTATTTTGGACGTCATCGGCAAACACTACCTGCCGTATCTGTGCGCGAATATCGATGCGGTAGCGAAAGGCCGCAGACGCTTTGACGCCGACATCGGCGGGGTGCACTACCGTGGCGCGCGCTGGTCCAAATACAGGGTCTGGTGCATCCAGCGGTTGCGCGTGCATTACAACGCACTGTCCGTGCAGGATCAGGACACGGCGCGCAACCTGCTCACGCAGCACGGCTGCTGGGAGCCTCTGTGGCGCCACAAGCAGTTACCGATCGACGGGGATCTGTGTAGTCGACTGCCCTTCTTCGGCGACGCCAAGATGATCGATGTCTATGATTAGCAAAACGTCCTATAGGAAATGCCATGAATGACCACCAATACTCCTCACTAAGACAAAATGTCAGCATGCTTGGCCGTATTCTGGGTGACACCATGAGCGATGCCGCTGGCGAGGATTTCCTCCAGAAAATCGAGCAAATACGCACCCTGTCCAAATCGGCGCGAGGCGGCGATAACGACGACGCAAGCCGCTTGAAAGCACTGCTGCTAACCCTCAGCAGAGACGAACTGCTCCCGGTTGCCAGAGCCTTCAGCCAATTTCTCAACCTCGCCAATATCGCCGACCAACACCACGCTATTTCCCGTGAGATGGACAAGGAGTACTCGGCAACAGAAGCACTGGCAGGCGTTTTTGAACTGCTGCAGAGCGATGGCCGCAGTGCCGATGAGATAGGCGCAGCGATAAAGACGCTCAAGATAGAGCTGGTCCTGACCGCCCACCCCACGGAAATCACCCGTCGCACCCTGATTCATAAACACGGCGAAATCGATACCTGTCTGGGTCAGCTGGAACTGGAGGGCCTCACAGAGCGGGAAGAATCCGTCATACACCAGCGCCTGCGGGAATTGATTGCCCAGATCTGGCACACGCAGGACTTTCGTGATCAGCGGCCCACCCCCATTGACGAGGCGAAGTGGGGCTTCGCGGTAGTGGAAAATTCCCTGTGGGATGCACTCCCGGAGTTCCTGCGTCGGCTGAATAACACCCTGTTTGATGTCACGGGCAACGCCCTTCCCGAAGATGCTGCGCCGGTAACCTTTGCCTCCTGGCTGGGTGGAGACCGGGATGGCAACCCGAATGTGACCGCGACTGTGACAGAAGAGGTGCTATTGCTTGGCCGCTGGCAGGCAGCCGCGCTCTACTTGAAAGATGTAGAGATATTGGTCGAAGAGCTGTCCATGACGGCCTGTAACGAAGCACTGCTGCAGATGACCGATAACACGCGGGAACCCTATCGCAACGTGCTCAGGGCGCTGCGCGATAAGCTGCGCCTGACCCTGCGCGCGCTGACCGAGCAAATTAACGAGCACAAAATCCCGGACGACAACATCATCCTGCGCGAAGAAGAGCTGTGGCAGCCAGCCTATGCATGCTATCAATCGCTGCTGGAATGCGGCATGGCCAATATTGCACACGGCAAGTTGCTCGACCTGCTGCGGCGGATTAAATGTTTTGGCGTGAATCTGGTGCGCCTGGATATTCGCCAGGACTCAGATCGCCATACCGAGGCGCTGTCCGAACTGACGCAATTTCTGGACCTGGGCGATTACCAGCAGTGGGACGAGCAACGCAAACAGACATTTTTGCTGAAGGAATTGGCCAGCAAGCGCCCCCTGATTCCCTCCGATTGGCAGCAGAGTGACGCGGTAAAAGAGGTGTTGGACACCTGTGCAGTAGTCGCCAAACAACCGCGGGGAGCACTCGGCTGTTACACCATATCAATGGCCCGCCAGGCTTCGGATGTGCTGGCTGTGGAGTTGCTACTAAAAGCGTCTGGATTGCGTTCACCACTGCCGGTCGTACCCTTGTTTGAAACGCTTGATGACCTGAATCGGTCCGCTGTGGTGGTTGATCAGCTGTTATCCATCCCGCAGTACCTCAAACACTTGCAGGGGCGGATGATGGTGATGATTGGCTATTCCGATTCGTCAAAGGATGCCGGCATGCTTGCGGCCTCCTGGGCGCAGTATCAGGCACAGGAGGCGCTGGTAGCACGGTGTGCGCAATCCGACATCAAGCTCACCCTGTTCCATGGCAGGGGTGGCACCATCGGCCGGGGCGGCGCTCCCGCACATGCTGCGCTGCTGTCCCAGCCGCCCGGTTCTCTGGAGAACGGCCTGCGTGTCACCGAACAGGGTGAAATGATCAGAACCAAATTGGGCCTGAAAGGCATGGCAATCAAAACGCTGGCCTTGTACACCAGCGCCATTTTGCAGGCTAATTTAAAAGAGCCGCCGACACCCAGGCAGGAGTGGCGCGACGTGATGGACAGCCTGTCCGCCAGTTCCTGTGAGTATTATCGATCCTATGTTAAGGACAACCCCGATTTCGTCAGCTACTTCCGCGAGGCCACACCCGAGCAGGAACTGGCCAAACTACCCCTGGGTTCAAGGCCAGCACGACGAAAAGCCGGTGGCGGCATTGCCTCCTTACGAGCGATTCCGTGGATTTTTGCATGGACCCAAAATCGTTTGATGCTCCCCGCGTGGCTGGGAGCGGGTCAGGCGTTCGGGGATCTGGTGACTGCTGGCAAAATGAATACGCTGAAGGAGATGAGCAGGGACTGGCCGTTTTTTGCCACCCGCGTATCGATGCTGGAAATGGTGTTCGCGAAAGCCGACAGCGGGTTATCGGCGTATTACGATGAAAAACTGGTATCGGCACCCTACCGGGATATCGGTGAGCGGTTGCGGGGACAATTGGCGGCCGACATCGAGGTGGTGCTCGAACTACTGGACGAGACCGAGTTGTTACAGCATCAGCCCTGGCCTCGTGAATCTATTCAGCTACGGAATATCTATACCGATCCACTGAACTTCCTACAGGCCGAATTGCTGGAGCGCAATCGCAAACAGCAGGATGACGTGATCGATCGGGCGATCATGGTGACCATCGCCGGCATTGCGGCGGGCATGCGAAACACCGGTTGAGGGCCCTGCAGTTGGCGATAGACACTGCTCTTACTCTCCCCGTGCTATCGCCCTACTGAAAACAGTCAGGAATTGCCTGATGCCATTCATAACCATTCCCGCAAGGAATCACCCAGCCACTCTTCAAATCGCTGCCACAGCGATCGATCGTTCCACTCGGCTATTGTTATCTCCTCTGATTGTTTTATATCAGACTGAAACAATTCCTCCATCGACTGCCCGAAGTCCTTATCGACTAACACTGCATTCAACTCATAGTTGTGAACAAAACTTCGGTAGTCAAAATTTGCTGAGCCAACACTGGACCAGACACCGTCAACCACCATGGTTTTAGCATGCAAAACGCTCGCTTTCCGTTCATAGATGCGCACGCCTGAATCTAGTAAATCCTGGTAGCTGGCACGCGATGCCTGCACAATCAATGAAGCATCACTAACACCTGGCAGCAACAGACGTGTATCGACGCCGCGCTTCGCCGCCGCTTTCACCGCCTCCAGAAACTCGTCGTTGGGCGCAAAATACGCCTGCGTAATCCACACGCGCTGCTTAGACTCTTCGATTGCAGTGGTAAACGTAGTGTAAATATCGAACTCATCATCATCGCCACCTCTACTGGCAACTACGGCGATGTCGATGTCGCCCTGAACCTCAAACTCCGGAGAATGTTGTGCTAGAACTATCTGTTCTTCGTCTGGTAGATCACGATTCCACATTTTCAGGAAATAGTACTGAAACTGCTTAACCACTGGACCGCTGATACGAACTTGCGTATCGCGCCAGGCACCATCTTCTGCGACTGCTTCTGTTTTTTTTGGCTTTCGCAATCCGATAGAGCTTGATCCTTCCTTGTAAACCTCTGAAAAATTAAGCCCGCCTGTGTAGGCTATTTTGTCATCAACAAGTAACAGCTTCCGGTGATCCCTGTTGTTACTTCTCCAGACACGCAGATCCTCTGAGGGATCTATAGGGTGAAACTTCTGAAACTCGATATTGTGTGCTTCAAGTTGCTCGACGTATTCCGTTGAGAGCTCCATGCTGCCGAAAGCATCAACCAACACACGCACTTTAACGCCACGATCACGTGCTTTGAACAGGTGTTGAGCCAGTTTCCGTCCTATTTCGTCGTCTTCCAGTATGTAGGTTTCTATATGAACGTAATTCTCGGCTCTATCTATATCCTTAAACATTGCTTCAAAGGTGCTCGGACCATCAACTTTTAAGGTGGCCGTATTGCCCGATAGGAACCTGAACTCTCCGGTAACAGAGGAAGGACTCGCGGGGTCCTCGCTGTTGGCATCACTCGTTGATCCCTGACTGACCTTGCCCTTGGGGGCCGCGCTATCGACACTCGACTCAATGACTGGCGCCGGCTCAGGCTGTTCCGGTGTTACCGCTCCACAGCCATAGAACAAAAAACCACAAGCGACGACAATCAGTAGAGCAACCATGGCAGCACTTTTCTGACTCTCGGAAGATGCAGTGGAGGCAGGAGAGATTCTCTGTAGTCGCTTCATCATGTATCCCCTCATCACTGCCGTGTTAAGACAGCGACGATCAGACAGTCGCTGTCAGCACCTGCGCTCGCCCAAACAGGCCAAGGAACAGCCAGCCTTGTAGCGCACGACTGTGCAAGGAACTAGTCAGCGGCGTCTTCAATCCCGCGCTTGGCATCCTTGGCGGCCTCATCTACTTTTTCTCCGAATTCTTCGACCGGACCATCATTACTCTCACAGGCTGAGAGACTCAGCATCCCGAACATGCTCAGGAACAGTACTGTGATCATCTTCTTCTTAGCGAGGCTTATATTCATTGTGTTACTCCCTGTAGATTAAAGTATTTGCTGCAGCCAACAATGGCGGCCAGACTAGCATTGCCAAGCGCAGTAACAGACTAACTGACCCTGCGTGACTTCACTATTGGCAACGTGAGTCAATCAGAACGCTGCAATAAACATGCCATACTCAGGCCTACCCAACTTGACGTGCTACAAGCAGGCTATCGATGATTTGAATAGCCTGTGCAAAATGAAATTTAGTCCGGTCCGGGATGTAATTCTTACAAATCCAACGCACTTTCGCTGTCACACCTCATACCAGGAAAAGCACTCCAATCCTGGATCACAAATTCGATTTCCCTCAACGCTTTCGCCACCTCAGATATCGCGTATGCACCGGCTGGTTTGGCCTGACAAGCAGAGTTTGGCTTGAAACGGTATGCACGTTCAGGTGCTGCAATAAAGAATTTTCTGGAGTTGGCATGGTTCTCGCTTTGTACTTCACGACGACGCTTTTTAGACCGTCTGTCTACACTGGGAGAGACCCAGAAAATACTGAGGAGATGAAGATGAAAAATATGAGAGTCATAACATTAGCCTGCAGCTCTCTGGTATTGAGCGCGGCACTAAGTGCCCCGAGTTACGCTGAGCATCACGAGACAGCGACCGCACACACCACCACTACAAGCCAGGCAATGACTGGAGACGAATCGAGCAAGCTGGAGCGACAAGCAAGTGACGCCTGGCGCGAGGGAAAGCTGGACACGATCTATTTGTTCAATCGACATCTGAACAATTTCACCATAGATCCCGAGGTGAGGGGCAACAGTGTTGTACTCACTGGCAAGGTCGAATCTGAGGTCGATAAAGAACTGGCTGAACAGATCGCGAAGGGCGTCGACGGAATTACACAGGTGAGCAATCGTCTGATGGTCGTGTCGTCGGACGAAGCCAGAAGAACAAGCTCAGACGGTGGCCGGACTTTCTCTGACAAGGTCGAAGATTCAACCTTGACCGCGGAAGTTAAGACAAAACTGTTAGCCAATGGTGAAACCGGCGGGCTCTCAATTCACGTCGATACGGTTGCGCGAACAGTCACCCTCACTGGAGACGTGAAATCTGCTGCTGAAAAAGATCTGGCAGAGGAAATTACCAAACAGGTTGATGGTGTACAGGCAGTAAACAATCAGCTTCAGGTTAAAGGCTAGGCTGTTTGGATCACGGGAGGCGTATCGATGATAATGCGATACACCTCCTTAAAACCCTTCGTTAAAGGAGTATGACTATGCTTTATTGGGCGCTAGTTTTTCTTGTAGTGGGCTTGGTCGCCGGTGTGCTGGGCGCAAGCGGCGTAGCCGCGATTGCTGGGCAAATTGCATGGGTGTTGTTTGTGATCGGCATTATCCTGCTGGTCATCCATATCTTCACCGGCCGTGGACCACCCGCAGTATAGGGAGATATCACAACCTCAATGACCGACACGGTCCGCAGGCATACCAGCCATCCCTGCGGACCATTTTAAAACACTCTGGGCATGGACTTTCCACGTTACACGTTACACGGGAAAACTATAGTCCTTGAACAATTCCCGCAGCGCCACCTTCTGTATTTTACCCGTCGCGGTATGCGGCAACTCATCGACGAACTCCACTGCCTCGGGTGTCCACCACTTCGCGATTCTGCCATCGAACCACGCCAACATTTCCTCGACGCTGAGGTCCTGCCCCTGTGGCCCGCGCACCACTATCAATAGTGGCCGCTCACTCCACTTGGGATGGAAGTGCCCAATGACGGCGGCCTCGGCCACCTTGGGATGGTCAGTGGCTACGTTTTCCACTTCGATGGAGGAAATCCACTCGCCACCGGACTTGATTACGTCCTTGGTGCGATCGGTAATGGCCATATAGCCATCGGCATCGATAGTGGCGACATCGCCGGTTTCAAACCAGCCGTCCTCCTTGGCATGCGCACCCGAACCCTCCAGTTTGAAATAGCTGGAGCACACCCAGGGGCCACGCACCATCAGAGAACCAAATGCCGTGCCGTCCCAGGGCAGCTCGACACCTGCATCGTCGACGATTTTCATCTCTACCCCGAAAATAGGTCGACCGCCCTTGAGGCGTACTTTTGCAAATGCCTCATCGCTGTAGTTTGCTCGCTCGGACCCACTGGCATTGGCGGTACCCAGCGGGCTCATCTCCGTCATTCCCCAGCCCACACGTGCTTCCACGCCATAGCCATCGAAATCTTCCATAATCGACAGTGGGCACGCCGCGCCTCCCACGACAATCTGCTTGAGTGTATCGACACGCTCGCCACTGGCCTTGAGGTGGGCAAGCACGCCCAGCCACACTGTCGGCACACCTGCTGACAGGGTCACCCTCTCCTCGTTGATGAGGGTGCAGAGCGTTTTACCATCGCCCATTTTACTCCCGGGAAAAACCAGTTTGGCGCCTGCCATCGGGCAGGAATACGGGTTGCCCCAGGCGTTGACGTGAAACATGGGCACAATAGGCATCACCACATCGCTGCGCGAAATTCCCAGCGCGTCGGGCATCATCGTGGCGTAGGCGTGCAGCATGGTGGAGCGATGGGAATACAGCACACCCTTGGGGTTACCCGTCGTGCCAGACGTATAACACAGGGCGCAGGCGGCATTTTCATCCAGCTGTGGCCACTGAAATGAGGGATCTCCGGACGCCACCAGTGTCTCATAACAAATGGCATTGGGCAGGCTGGTTTCTGGCATATGCGCCTCGCTCGCCAGTATCACCCAGCCCCGCACAGTGGGGCATTGCTCGGCCAAGCCCTCAACCAGTGGCACAAAGTCCGGGTCCACAAACACATAACGATCTTCAGCGTGGTTGATAATAAAAACCAACTGCTCGGGAAAGAGACGTGGATTGATCGTATGGCAGACATAGCCGCTGCAAGCGGAGGCATAGTAGGTTTCGAAATGCCGGTAATCATTCCACGCCAGCGTAGCGATGCGATCACCCTGCGTCAGGCCCCAGTTGGACACCGCATCGGCCAGTTGCCGCGCACGGGCAAATGCCTCACGGTAAGTATAGCGGTGGCGCGGATTCTCCGCCGTTACTGAGACAATCTCGGCGCTGCCATTCACGCGCTCTGCATGTTCAACAATTGACGAGATTGTCAGCTGCTGGTTCATCATCAAGCCATTCATCGATGCTGCACTCCAACCTTATTGTTAGTGATGTCCACCCAGCGGGCGGGTACTGTAATCTGCGCTCAGCGCGGGTTTAGCTCTGTGATAGCTCCCAGGTGTCATCCGCTGCATGCTGCTGTGCGCGCGTTTCACGCTGCAGTTTAATCAGGTGCGCAGACAGCGATAATTTTGCCATCTTGTGCAAACTGGTATTCACGTCATCGTAAACCACCTTGACCAGATCATCCAACGACGCTCGCCCTGTCTTGCACAGGCCGTCAACCACTTTTTGTTCGCGCTGCAAACGGTGCTTGACCAGCCAGTCTACCGCTGCCACCGGATCGGTCATGACATCGCCGTGCCCGGGAGCGATGAACTTGAGTGGATAATTCAACAACAGTTGCAGCGACTCGATATACGCCTTCATATCGCCGCTGGGTGGGATGATCACCACCGTAGAGCCATTCATAATATGATCGCCGGCGAACAGCATGCCCTCTTCTTCAAGAAAGTAGCAGTAGTGATTGCCCACGTGACCGGGGGTATGGACGGCGCGCAGGGTAAATTCCCCCGTCGCCAGTACATGGTCGTGCTGCACTTCAAGCGTCGGCTTGAACGTTTTGTCCTGGAACATATCGTCCGGTGGGGACGCACCAATGACCTGCGCGCCGGTGGCTTCTGCCACTTCCTGCCAGGCGGGAGAATGATCCGGGTGGGTATGGGTGCAGACAATCCAGCGGATGCGATCTCCCGCCGCCGCGAGAATCGCATCGATATGAGCGGGAATAGCGGGCCCGGGATCCAGCACCGCAACCTTTTCATCACCCAGTAAATAGGTATTGGTTCCCGGCCCGGTCATCACACCGGGATTGGGGGCAACCAGACGCCGGACACGGGGGTTGAGACGAAACGGGACACCGTGATCAAACATGCGCTTAGACCATATTCGCAATAATGACTTCGGGATTAACATCAGCGTCGTAGTCGACCCCGTCCACCTCAAAGCCGAACAACTGCAGGAACTCGCGTTTGTAGCCGGCAAAATCTGACAGATCCCGCAGCGTGTCCGTATTGATGCGTTCCCACAACTGCCCTACCGCTGCCTGTATCGCCGGGTCCAACTCCTTACCGTCAGCGCGCAAACGGCCCTCGTCATCTAACTGTGGCGTCGGGTTGTACAGAGAGTCGCGGAACAGGCCGTCGATCTGTTCGATACAACCCTCGTGAATACCCTGCTCTTTCATCACCTTGAACAACAGCGCAAGGTAGATGGGCATCGCGGGAATCGCCGCGCTGGCCTGGGTAACAACTGCTTTCAGTACGGACACGCGGGCATCGCCACCCTTGGCCACCAGCCGCTCGCGGATACTGACGACGCGTTTGTCCAAATCCTTCTTGGCAGCGCCGATAGTACCGTGCCAGTAGATATCCCAGGTCAGCTTGTCGCCGATGTACGTATAGGCAGTAGTTTTTGCGCCGTCAGCCAGTACACCCGCATTGTCCAGAGCATCTATCCACATCTGCCAGTCTTCACCGCCCATCACCGCCACGGTGTTATCGATGTCTTCCTGTGTAGCCTCGTCGATATGGAAGTCCTGCACTTCTTCCTTGTCGGTATTCACACCTTTTTGTGTGACAGCGCCGCCAATGGGCTTAAGCGTGGAATTGTGTACAACGCCGGTGACCGGGTGTTGTCGACGCGGGGAAGCCAGACTGTAGACGACCAGGTCGACCTGCCCGAGATCGGCCTTGATGGTGTCAATCGTCTTCTGCTTGATCTCGTCGCTGAAAGCGTCGCCGTTGATACTCTTGGCATACAGGTCCTCAGCCTCGGCGTACTTGTGAAAAGCAGCGGAGTTGTACCAGCCCGCTGTACCGGGTTTCTTGTCAGTACCCTCTTTCTCGAAAAACACGCCCAGCGTCGCGGCGCCACTGCCGAACGCAGCGGTGATCCTTGAGGACAGCCCATAGCCGGTAGATGCGCCAATCACCAGCACACGCTTCGGGCCATTGTCGATGACGCCACGGCCTTTGACATAATCAATCTGCCGCTTGACGTTGGCGTCGCAACCCGTGGGGTGAGTTGTGATACAGAGAAATCCGCGTACACGTGGCTTGATGATCATTGGCAAGGCTGTCCTGGTGTGTGGATCAATTTCGGCGCTGGCGCTGTCTGCCAGACCCTGAATAGTCGGCAAAGTTTAACATAACGACCGCGCTCTGCTGCAAGTCGTGGTGCGTTCGTGTTCTTGTGTTCGGTGCTCACTTACAGTTCAATAGTAGGCCCTTTCAGCCGATACCATCATCCGCCAGTATGCCTGACTCACCGCTTCGCTACTCTACCCCCGCCGCCTGGACAGAGGCGGTCCTGTCGGATTTCGACAGTTTCCTGCTTGACCATGCGACTGCGGAGAAAAAGGCCTCGGGCATGGCGGTCTCGATGCTCTCCCACTACCCCGATCGCACGGAACTGGTGACGGCCATGGCCGACCTCGCAATTGAGGAACTGACCCACTACCGCGAAGTGTTGCGATGGATTCACCAGCGCGGCCTGACGACCGGGCCAGACCAGAAGGACCCCTATGTAGGGCAGTTTCGCAAATCGCTGCGGCAGGGTCGTGAGGAGTACCTACTGGATCGGCTGCTGACCGCAAGTATTATTGAAGCGCGCGGCGCAGAACGATTCGCGCTGGTGGCAGCGGCGCTGGACGCAGGGCCGCTGAAAAAATTCTATCAATCCATTGCCCGATCCGAGGAGCGGCACTTTGAGTTGTTTCTGGCATTGGCCCATAAATATCTCAAACCCGTGACCATAGAACAGCGTTGGGACGAACTGCTTGATATCGAGGCGACGCTCGTCGCCAAGCTGCCGATACGCGCAGCACTGCACTGATGAAACCAGTAATGTTTGTCACCGCGACATCGTGATGCGCAATGCCATCGCCCTGCAGCGCTACCTGCAAAGGCACACCGAAACCGGGCTTCCCGCCCACAGCTTCACTCAGCCACACTGGCACCAGGTGTTGGTGCTGCCCGCCTATAGGGAGGCGTCTGCTCTGCTGGAGCGACTGACCAAATTACCCGTGAGCGAGGGTAGAACTCTGGTTATCCTGGTATTGAATCGCCCCGACAACGACTTCGACCCGCAAGCCAACGCCGACTTGCGCAGCGCCCTGACGCAATCCCGGTTGCCACAGGCGATGCGGGAGTCGGTGCCGGTCTACTGTCTCAACCCACAGGCCGACCTGTACCTGTACGATATGGAGATGCGCAGCGGACCAACACCCAGCGCACAGGGCGTCGGTCTCGCGCGCAAAACAGGTTGCGATCTCGCGTTGCAGTGGATGACGGCGGGCGGCATCAGTGGCCAGTGGCTGTGCAGCACAGATGCCGACGCAACGTTGCCACTGGATTATTTTGCACAAATCGATGGCGCGCAACACGAGGCTGTTGCCGCCGTGTTCCCGTTTCGCCACCTGCCCGGCGCCGACGAAGCCTGCGATGACGCTACCGCCTTGTATGAACTGCGACTGCACCACTACGTACTGGGTCTGGAATATGCGGGCTCACCCTATGCTTTCCATACACTCGGCAGTTGTCTGGCGGTACGGGCCACGACCTACGCACATGTGCGCGGCTTCCCTAAACGCGCTGGCGCAGAGGATTTCTATCTGCTGAATAAGCTGGCGAAGTTAGGGCCTGTGGCGCGCTTACAGGGCCGCTGTATCGCCTTGCAAGCGCGACGCTCTGCCCGCGTGCCGTTCGGCACGGGCCCTGCTGTGGCCGCGATTATGGCCGCCAAAGACCCACGCGAGGTGGCACTTTTTTACCACCCTCAGTGTTTTGCGGCGTTGGCGGCATTACTCGCTATTTTACCCGCGCTGGCAGATGAGCCGGGACGAGATATAGGTTCACTGATGGCTGGGGCAAAGGGGCACAGCGCAAAGGCCCGCCCCCATTTCCCTATTACTCCTACGCTTGCCACACAGGCAAAAGAGGCGCTCAACAAACTGGGCATCGCATCAGCGCTAGACCACTGCCAGCGGCAGGCTAAATCCAGTGCCCAGTTTCAGCGGCACTTCCACCAGTGGTTTGACGGTTTTCGCACTCTGAAGTTTATCCATGCGCTGCGCGATGCTGGCCTGCCCCTGCAATCGCTGGCAGAACTGGACAACCTCGCGCCGCAACTGTGGCCTGAAGCAACAGCTGGCAGACCCGAGGGGGACCAGTTACAGAACGCCATTCGCCAGCACTGGGGCTGGCAATAAAAACTACAAGCTTAACTGGCGGATATCGCCAAGCAGACTGACCAGTTGCGTGAGAAACCGGCCGCCATCACCCCCGTTTACCACCCGGTGATCGTAGGACAGCGCCAGTGGCATCAACGTGCGCGGCGCGAATTCGGCGCCATCCCAGACGGGCTTTATGGCCGCCTTCGAGACACCCAGAATTGCCACTTCCGGCGTATTCACAATCGGCGTAAAACCGTTGCCGCCGATATTTCCCAGGCTGGACACGGTGAAGCAACCACCTTGCATCTGGGCAGGGGTCAGCTTCCGGTCTCTGGCCTTGGCGGCCAGTTCCGCGATTTCGCTGGCCAGATCCCAGATCGATTTGCGATCGACGTCGCGAATGACCGGCACCATCAACCCGGCCGGCGTATCCACCGCCATCCCAATGTGTATGTACTGCTTGTAGACAAGGCTTTCGCCACCTTGCGCCAGCGAACTGTTAATTTTGGGATTGTCGCGCAGCGCAACGGCACACGCCTTGAGCACAAACGGCAGTGGTGAGAGCTTGGTTTCGCGCCGCTCGGCTTCGCGTTTGAGTGTGGCCCGAAACGCCTCCAGATCCGAGATATCAGCGTCATCAAACTGCGTGACGTGAGGTACGTTGAGCCAGCTGCGGTGCATATTGGCGGCAGTCAGCTTATCGAGCTTGCTGCGCTGCGTGACATCGACGTCACCGAATTTGCTAAAGTCGACCTCTGGCACCGTGGGCAGCGCACCGCCAGCCGCCGTGGCTGCCGAGGGCTCATTCAACGCTTTGTTCACAAATTGCTGCAGGTCTTCCTTGAGAATACGCCCCTGCGGGCCAGTACCGTCCACCTGCCCCAGCTGCACGCCTAATTCGCGCGCCATTTTGCGAACCGCAGGCCCTGCGTAGAAAGTTGCCGCCTCGCCAGCCTCAGTCCGCACACTAACCGCAGCCGACGGCTGCGGTGGTTCCCCCTTGGCGGGCGGGATCTCAGAGGACTCGGCCACTTCCGAATCAGTTTCCGAATCATCTTCCGAGTCATCTTCCGCTGCATCGTCGGGAGGTTCGGTGGCAGGCGACTGAGACTTGCCCTCTGGCGTTTTCGTGTCGTCCGCGGCCGGCTCATTCTCGGCAGGTGCCTCGGCGGCTGCTTCTTCAGTCACCTCGATTTTGACGATCGGCGCCCCCTCCGCCAACTGATCACCTTCCTTCACCAGCACCTCGACCACGGTGCCGGCCAGGGTAGAGGGAATTTCCATGGAAGCCTTATCCGATTCCAGCACGATCAGGCTCTGGTCCAGCACGACTATATCGCCCACAGCAACCAATAACTCGATGACTTCAGCCCCTTCGGCGCCGCCGATATCAGGGACTATGACTTGTTCTGCGGGCATGTCTTTTTCCTTTTCGTTCAAACCGATACGGGATTGGCCTTGTCCGGATTCACACCCAGTGCGCCAATGGCCTTGGTAACAAGTGAATGATCAACTTGCCCCTCATCGGCCAGGGCTTTCAGTGCGGCAATGACAATGTAGTCGCGGCTAACCTCAAAGAACTCGCGCAATTTGGCTCGGGTATCCGAACGACCGAAGCCATCGGTACCCAGCACGGTGTAGTGCGCCGGCACAAACTCGCGAATCTGGTCAGCGTACAACTTCACGTAGTCAGTTGCCGCCACCACCGGCCCCTTTGCATCCTTCAGCAGTTGCGTGACATAAGGAACGCGCTGTTCCTCTTCAGGATGCACCAGATTCCAGCGCTGCACGTCCTTGCCCTCGCGCTGCAGCTCGTTGACGCTGGTGAGGCTCCAGATATCTGCCGCCACCTGGTAATCGCTTTCCAGGATGGCTGCGGCCGCCTCGACCTCGCGTAAAATCGTGCCGCCACCGAGCAGCTGCACGCGCAGTTCGGCATCGGTCGTGGACGCTTTAAACTGATACATGCCCCGAATGATGCCCTCTTCAACACCCTGCGGCATCTCCGGCTGCACGTAATTCTCATTCATTGTGGTGATGTAGTAAAAACGATTCTCGCCCTTGTGGTACATGCGCCGTAAACCGTCCTGGATAATCACCGCCAGCTCATAGGCGTACGCAGGATCGTAGCTCACACAGTTCGGAATTGTGCCCGCCGCCAGATGACTGTGGCCATCCTGGTGCTGCAGGCCTTCACCGTTCAGGGTGGTTCGCCCCGCCGTTGCGCCAATCAGGAAACCGCGCGCCTGGCTATCTCCCGCCGCCCAGGCCAGATCGCCAATGCGCTGAAAGCCGAACATAGAGTAAAAAATGTAGAACGGCACCATAGGAAACGCGCTGGTGCTATAGGACGTCGCCGCTGCCAGCCACGCTGAAAATGCGCCCGCCTCATTGATGCCCTCTTCCAAAATCTGGCCTTTGATATCCTCCTTGTAGAACATCATCTGGCCCGCATCCTGGGGCGTATAGCGCTGACCGACTGAGGAGTAGATCCCCAACTGACGGAACATCCCTTCCATACCGAAGGTACGGGCTTCATCGGGCACAATAGGCACCACCCGCTCGCCCAGATCAGCATCCTTCACCAGGCTGGAAAGAATGCGCACAAAAGCCATAGTAGTGGACACCTTCCGATCGCCACTGCTCTTGAGTTGATTGCCGAACGCGGTCAGGGGCGGCGTCTCCAGCAACTCCATCGCGGCGCGACGCTTCGGCAGCGACCCCCCTAGCGCCTCCCGGCGCTCGCGCATATAACGCATTTCAGGGCTGTCCGATGGCGGCCGGTAGTAGGGAACACTTTTCAACTCCTGGTCGTTGATGGGGATAGCAAAACGGTCGCGGAAGGCCTTCAGGCTATCCATATCCAGTTTCTTCAGGGAGTGCGTCTCGTTGTGGGCTTCGCCCGATCCGCCGGTGCCATAGCCCTTCACCGTCATCGCCAATATCACGGTGGGACGCTCGTGCTCTTCGACGGCAGCGGCATATGCCGCATAGACTTTGTAGGGATCGTGGCCACCGCGGTTGAGGTACATGATGTCGTCATCTGACAAGTCGGCGACCAGTTCCAGCAACTCAGGATACTTGCCGAAAAAATGCTCTCTGGTATAGGCGCCGCCATTGTACTTGTAGTTCTGCAACTCGCCATCGCAGACCTCGTCCATGCGCTTCTGCAGCAGGCCGGTGGTATCTTTCTCCAGCAGGTGGTCCCAAAGGCGGCCCCAGATTACCTTGATCACATTCCAACCGGCGCCGCGAAAAACACCTTCCAGCTCCTGGATAATCTTGCCATTGCCACGCACCGGACCGTCGAGGCGCTGCAGGTTGCAGTTGACCACGAAGTTGAGATTGCCCATGCCCTCACGACCCGCCAACGAGATTGCACCCAGCGATTCCGGCTCGTCGCACTCCCCATCGCCGATGAAACACCAGACTTCACGGTCTCCATGATCGATCAGGCCGCGATTCTGCTGGTATTTCATGACCCGCGCCTGATATATCGCCTGTATCGGGCCAAGGCCCATGGAGACGGTAGGGAACTGCCAGTAATCCGGCATCAACCAGGGGTGGGGGTAGGAAGACAATCCGCCGCCATCCACTTCCCGGCGGAAGTTATCGAGCTGTTCTTCGTCGAACCGCCCTTCCAGAAACGAACGCGCATACATGCCGGGCGCACTGTGCCCCTGATAAAAGATAAGGTCACCCGGGTGGCCGTCATCGGTGCCGCGAAAAAAATGGTTGAAGCCGATGTCATACAAGGTCGCACTGGATGAAAAACTCGAAATATGGCCACCCAGCCCCTCGTCGTTGTCATTGCCCCTCATCACCATGGCCAGTGCGTTCCAGCGCACCAGTGAGCGGATCCGACGCTCCATAAAGAGGTCGCCGGGCAGCATCTTTTCTTCGGAGGGTGCAATCGTATTGGAAAATGGTGTGGTGGTAGCGGCGGGCAGCCGCAGGCGCGAACCAATCGCGTGCTTGGCCAGTTCCAACAGCAGAAACGAAGCGCGTTCCGGCCCCTCGTATTTCACCACGTCGTCGAGCGAATCCAGCCACTCGCGGGTCTCCAGGGGATTTGTATCTTCCTTCATACCTACGCGCGCTCCTGTGAATCCAGCAGGGGAAGGAATTGTGTCGAATACAAAATTCCTAAATAGAACTTAGCTCGTTTGTCCAGCACAAAACCTGACCCGGTGCGGGGTGACTATACCACCGCCGGGGGCGCTGACACCTGCAACAAACCGCTAGCTTGTTATGGATACTACCGACAAGGGCATTACAAATCTATTTAGTTCTAAATTAGAACTATCTAAATAATGACATTTAGCGCAATTGCCGCCAAGTGGTCACACGCCGAACCCGCTGCCAGAAATGCGCAGAGTTACTGGCCTGCCCAAATTCACTCGACGGTATAGGTCGCATGCCCGCGCTTGATCGCCTCGGCCGAGTCATACACGCGTGCGTCACTCCGGGGAACAATGTCCCACTTGCCGGGCGCCACAACTTGCAGCGAATGCCGCTGCTGTAAAAAGACCCGCTCGTAGTAGGCTTTCCATGCTGGCAGTGTGAGCGCCTGCACTGCATCCGCCAATGACTGCCGACTATCGAAGCTCCACTCCTTACGCGCAATCGACTGCCAAAAGTACTCGGCGCGCTCGTTGAGGTTCTTATCCGGGCGCAAAATATCGCTCACGAGGGAGGCCTTGTGCCGTTCAAATTGTGGCTCGTCCAATGCCGGCTCGACGCCCAGCATAAACGCCTGCATCGCGGCGGCCACCGTATTCGCATCGGCCACAGGGGACTGGACCAGCATCACCAGGCCGGGCACATCCAGCTTGGGGTAGTCGTAGGTGCCCACCACATACCCCAATTGTTGTTCAGTACGCAATTCCTGGAAAAAGCCCGATGACATAATCTGGGCGGTGAGCGCGGTGGCGGCCCGGTCCAGCCACGTGTCGCCGTCACCCTGCAAATACCAGGCGACTACGGAATCACTGTGCGGAACGTCCACCGTGTATTGCAGGTTCTCCCCGGCAGCCAACTTTAATACTTTGCGCTCCGGCAGGGCCGGCGCAGGTTCACTGCTGACAATACCGGCCAGCATAGCGGACAGCTGCTCGACTTCGTCCGGGTTGTAATTGCCGTAGATCAGTACCTCCGCCGTAGCCCCCGCCCAGAACTGCTGTATATACCCGTCCAGCTCACTCAGGCTGGTTTTCTGCAGAGCTGCGATCAGTACCGGTTCCCCCCACTCGCCATACACCAGGGCTTCATTCAGGTCTTCTACCACCTGGCTGCTGGGACGCTTGGCGACAGAATTTTGCAGACTGCGAATCATGTCGCTGCGAATATCGTCAAAACGTCGCTGCTTGAAAGCAGGAGCAACGACACTGTCCAACAAGCGCTGTAATAACAGCTCCTGCTTGTCGTTGTAACCACCCACTCGCAAGCTGATACCACTGCTGTGTTTGTAAATATCAAAACTCAACCCCGCCAGATGGGCGGGATAGGCAAACTCATTCACCAGATCGTTGAGCAGTGCGGCATATAGCGCCACCAGCACTGTCTGCTGCGCACTGCCTCCGACTTCGGGCGAACGAAAATTGATATAGGTGACACCCCTGGGAATCCTGAACTCTTCGTCGGGCATAAACCAGATTGTCTGCCTGTCGGTTTCGAGCGCAATCTGCGGGATCGTCGGCACCGACTTTGGCAGCGCCACCAGCGCAACATCCTCGGCAATAAATTCATTTACCGCCGGAAGATGCATGGTTTTTGCGGCGGGATCATCGTCACCGCTGGTAATACGCTTGATATCCAGGGGCTGTTTCGAATAGGGCACCTGGTAGTAATGAGATAGCTGCTCGCCCTTCACTGCCGCATCGTTGAGCGTTACCAGCGCATTCTCTGGCCGGATCTGCTCTAGCAGTTCCGTCAGTATCGCGTCGTCGTAACGGTCCATCATGTAGGGTCCGCGCAGAATGTCCTGCGGCGAGTAAAATTGCATGCCGCTGGCCAGCGCGCTGACATACCCCATGGGACTCGCTTCCTCGCGGAAGCGAAAGCCAAGCTCCGCCAGGCGCGACTGCTCATCGTAGAGCCAGTGCTGCGGGCCTTCGGCACGCAACATATCCACATAGGCAAAGAGTAATTGCAGCACGCGATCAGGGTCCGCCGCGCCCTTCTGTGTCAGCGCAATGCGCACGCTGAACAGCGCCCCACCAGGCCAGGCAAGGCCGTCACCGGCCGACAAGCTCTCCGCCAACCCCTCCGCCTTCAAGCGGGAGAACAAACTGCCCTCCCCTTCGTGCCCCACGAGATTGCCCAGATAGGACCCGGCATTGACACGGTATTGATTGCGGTAGTCGGGAACCGGGAAAGAAACGTCCAATTGCTGCTGCGTCGCCAGCGGTTGCACCTGCACCAGCAAAGGCAATTGCCCTGGCTCAAACAGGGGCGCCTCAATGACCTTGCGCTCGTAGGAGTGATTGGGCACCTGATTGAACAGCGGGCGGGTCAGCGCCTCCAACTCATCCAGTGACTGGGACCCCAGCACCACCAGGCGCATGATATTGGCGGAGTAGTACTTATTGTAGAACTGCACTAACTCTTCGCGAACCTCAGAGTCGGGGCGATCCGCCAGGGTGTCCAGTGAGCCCACCGTAAACTGACTGTAGGGATGCGCCTGATTGACGACTTCCTGAAACACATCAAGCCCACGGCGCTCATCGCTCTTGAGGCCCATCTGGTACTCGGCTTCCACCGCATTTTTTTCGCGGTCTACGTACTGTGCTTCGAAACGCGGCGCGATAAAGAACTGCGCAAAACGATCCAGCGCCACCGGTAAATCAGGGGCGTTAATGTCGAAGAAATAGTTAGTGTTCTCAAAACTGGTGTAGGCGTTGTGACTGCCGCCGTGCTCGGTAATAAAACGCTCGTAATCTGCCGCGTTGGGGTATTTATCCGTACCCAGGAACAGCATATGCTCCAGAAAATGTGCGAGTCCGGCACGTCCGGGCGGATTGTCACCACTACCCACCAGGACATCCAGAGAGGCCGCTGCCTTCGGCGTATTGGGATCAGAAACCAGCAGGACTTCCATCTTGTTGTCGAGTGTCAGCAATCGGTACTGATAATCATCGTTGGGACTTTTGACCGGTTGCTCACCCGTTGGCGATAGCGTGGCACAGGAAGTCAGCAGCAGGGCGACAAACAGATAAAGCAGAGGCTTAAGCCCCTGCCGGGGATTCAACACGGGCATCAAAAACTCCATCGGATTTGCGTTAACTGGCTGACCTCGGGAGTTCCAGTAACTCCGAGGAGGGCCAGGCGTTAATTATTGCTTTGATCAGGGTCGCCAGCGGAATGGCGAAAAAGACACCCCATAAGCCCCAGACACCGCCAAAAAAGAGTACGGCGATAATAATTGCAACGGGATGCAGGTTTACCGCTTCTGAGAACAAAAAGGGTACCAGCACATTACCATCCATTGCCTGGATAAACAGATAGACCCCGAACATGTAATAAAATTCAGTGGTAAGCCCCCATTGGAAGAAACCGACCATCACCACTGGCAGCGTCACCATGGCGGCGCCAATGTACGGGACAATCACCGATAGCCCCACCAGCAGTCCCAGCAGCGCTGCATAATCGAGTCCCATCCAGATAAAGGCGAAGTAACTGACGGAACCGACAATCAGTACCTCGAGTACTTTGCCCCGGGCGTAATTGGAAAACTGCTCGTTCATTTCACCCCAGATACGTCGCAACAACGGGCGCTCCGACGGCAGAAAACTCCCCACCCAATCACCAATTTTCTGCCGGTCCTTGAGAAAGAAAAACACCAGCAATGGGATCAGAATCATATAGACCATCACCGTCAGAATACCGGGGATCGAGGCCAGTGACCGCTTGACGACCGTCTGGCCCAGACCGGCCAACTCAGTTTGCGCTACGGCGATCAACTCCCCGAGTTGCTCCCGGCTGAGAATGTGCGGATACCGCTCGGGGAGCACACCGAGGAACTGTTGCAGGCGCTCGAGCATGTCGGGCATCTGGCTGACCAAACTCAGCATCTGCCGCCACACCAGCGGTAACAACGCGAAGCAAAAACCGAAAAAGACGCCAACGAATACCAGGTAGGAGACCGCGACGCCCAGCCACTGCGGCAGTCCGAAATTTTGCAGCTGACCAGACAGCCCCTGGGCGAGGTAGGCCAATACAATCGCCGCCAGCACGGGGGCGAGAATGTCGCCTATCGTCATCAGCAGAACCACTGAGACCGTCAGCAATACCAGCAGCAGCACCGATTCTTCCTCGGACAAGTAACGTCTGTACCACTTCTTGAAGATATCCAGCATAAACAGCTCGAACTATGATTGGTAAGGAAAAATTTCAAAGCAGTGATGAAACAGCGATGGATTATACCGTCGAAGTCATGCGAATTGCTTTGGCTATGTCTGTATTCTAACTTTTTTGTAGCAGGTAGATGTAAACACCCTCCGCCTCTGTACTGTCGAGCAGGCGGTGGCCCGATTGCTCGGCGAAGACGCGAAAATCCCTGACCGACCCCTGATCCGTCGCCAATACCCGCAGACGCTGTCCGACTTGCATCGCATTCAGTGCCCGTTTCGCTTTCAACAATGGCATGGGGCACGCCAGCCCAGTGGCATCAACTTCTATCAATTGGAGGTCTGTCATGGCTCCCTTCGCTCTTCGATGTGAGGCGTCAGTATGCGTGAGCTATCGGCCTGTTACTATTACAGGCGCCCATTTAAACCGTAAGAGAGAGCGAACGTATGCCCACCATCCGAGAGTACGGCTCCTGGCCTTCGCCGATATCGGCCGCTTCTGTGGTAGCGGGCAGCCGCGGGCTGGGTTCACTGGCATTCGATGGCCAATATCTTTACTGGGTGGAATCGCGCCCACTTGAGGGGGGACGCAACACCCTGATGCGCTGGGCTGAAGGTGGCGAGCCCGAGGAAATCCTGCCGGCCCCGTGGAATGCCAGAACGCGGGTTCACGAATATGGGGGGCGCTGTGTGCTGGTTGCCAATGGCGCCGTCTGGTTCTCAAACTTTGCTGACCAGCGCATCTATCGCATGGTCCCCGGCCAGGAACCGGAAGCCGTGACCCCAGCCGAAAAACTGCACTATGCTGCTTTTGTGCTGGATGAGGCACGCAATCGTCTACTGTGTGTACGTGAAGATCACCGCGGCGAGGGAGAGCCACACAACACCCTGGTCGCTCTGCCATTGGATGGCATCACAGAGGGGGAAGTGATTTTCGATGACGGGGATTTTGTGTCAGCGCCCGCCCTGTCGCCAGATGGCAGCCGCATTGCTTTTACCAGTTG
The DNA here is from genome assembly GCA_037969215.1 of Halioglobus sp. Classification (GTDB taxonomy): domain Bacteria; phylum Pseudomonadota; class Gammaproteobacteria; order Pseudomonadales; family Halieaceae; genus Marimicrobium. The sequence continues at coordinate 25,026 of JBBKWY010000181.1, read as the reverse complement.
GCGCCACCCCAAGATGCCGTGTGACTCCACCAGTCTGTGGTCTGCGCAGTTTGACCCACAAGGCGGCCTCGCCGAACTCAAGCTGCACAATACAGAAACAGCCGAATCGGTCATTAACCCGCAATGGTGTCAGAACAACCAGCTCTACGCCATTTCGGACAGAGATAACTGGTGGCAAATTTATCGAGTTGAGGATGAGCAGTTCACCGCCATAGCCACGGAGACAGAACCCACCGAGATCGGCGGTCCCGAGTGGACCATCGGCAGGCACTACTACCAACTGCTAGCCGACGGCAAAATTCTTGCGCGTGTAGTGCGGGCGGGCGTCGAATCAATGGCTGTGATTGACCCTGTCGACTCGACCGTGGAGCCAGTGCCACTGGCCAGCGCCGGCATTGTCGATTTCCTCCCGGTTGCACAGCAACTTTTTGTGATCATCGCCCCGGTCGACAGTCCGGCCGTATTACTTGCAACCGATCTCAAGGGCGCAAAGCAAACACTGATTCGCACCACCAGTGATGCCCGCATTGGTACAGACTGGACACCCCCGTATCGTCTGGTCAGCTTTCCCAGCGGCGCGGGCGCCCAGGCACATGGGATCTACCTGCCGCCGACCCATCCGGATACAACAGGTCCTCACGGAGAAGCCCCGCCCTTAATTGTCAGCGTGCACGGCGGGCCAACCGCCGTCAGTGCGCCGACGTTCAAACTCACCCAGCTATTCTGGACCAGTCGCGGCTTCGCTATGCTGGATCTCAATTATCGCGGCAGCTCGGGTTTTGGACGTGAGTATCGCCGCTCACTCTACGGACAATGGGGACTGTACGACGTGGAGGATGCGGTGGCCGGTGCTACCTGGCTGGCTGAGCAGGGGCTGGCAGATCCTGCGCGCCTCATCATACGCGGCGGCAGCGCCGGAGGACTGACCACGCTGGCCGCGCTGGCGTTTCACGACACCTTCGCTGCGGGCGCAAGTTACTACGGCGTCAGCGATATCGAAGCGCTGGCGAAAGACACACACAAATTCGAATCACGCTATCTTGACCAGCTGATCGGCCCCTACCCCGAACGCATCGATCTCTACCGGGAACGCTCACCCATCCACCATCTCGAAGGTTTCAATACGCCTTTGCTGCTACTGCAAGGACTGGACGACCCGGTCGTACCGCCCAACCAGTCAGAGATGATTTACGAGGCGCTCAAGCTGCGGGGCATCCCTACCGAGTATCTGGCATTCGAAGGTGAATCACACGGTTTTCGCAAGGCCGAAAATCAGATTCGCGCGCTGCAGGCGGAATGTCTTTTCTACTCCCGGGTGCTGGGCTTCGCATCAACCGATTGACCGGCAAGTCTCACAGGTAGATGGGTAATAGCACCAGAAAACCCGCGCCCAGCGCAAGCAGAGCAGTGCGACGCAACTTGGGCAATCCGACCGCCAGAAAGACACCGCTTACCAGAATCAGCAGCAAGGCGATTGCCATGCTGATGGACATAACCTTTGCCGGTAAACCCGCCTCAACCTTGTGCACACGCATAACCTGAGCCAGCGCGCTGCGCTGGCGATACGTCAACTCGATTTGCAGCGGATTGGAAGTGGGAGTCATCAGGACCAGACGGCGCAAATCGCCCCACTGGTACTCGTAGTTGCCCTTTTTTTCTTTAATTAACGGATCACCCCGGGGCGCCACAAGTCCGCGTTGCTGTAACGCTGCCGTGGCGACGCCCGACAATTGCGCCAGATCAGGTGCAAAGGGACGCTCGAGCTCCAGGGTGAAGACTTGCTTGTCTACATCTCCCTCGACACCCACAGCATACAGCCCCCCACTGACAAAATAGAGAGTCGCCATAGGGATAAAAAAACACGCCAGAATGGCGTGTATTTTTATGATCAGCATCCGCTGTATTTTCATTTCTGACCTCTACCTCGTATGTGGCTGTAATAAATCGTTGTAACTTGTGACACAGCTCAATCACCAAAACTTTTCTGCAGGCTGTGGCAGAGGTTACAGGCCACCGGCTGCCCGGCACTGACCCGCCGCTGTATTCCCTCAACCTGAAAACTACGATCAACGGCTGCTCGCGACAATACCGTACCCAGATGATCCGCGCCATGGCAATTACCACACTGTCCGCCGCCCGGCTTACCGTTTTCACGCTTGGCCAGATCCTTGTGTCCCTCCTTCCAGAAACGCCTGTTGTTCACCAGGTGCATATTGTGCGGCCCTTTCAGAGTATTTGCCGGCAAGGCCTCGGTGTTGTGGCACGCACCACACTCGATGATGGGGCCCGAATGGCCCTGCACCTGTATTGCCATCAGGTTGTCATTGCTATTCTCGTCGGCCACGGGCCACTCAGCGTGTGTGGCACCGTGACAGCCCTGACACATCACACCGCCATGACCGGTGCTGACACGATACAGCTTGGGATTTCCTGCGCCGGGATTACTAAAACCATTAAAAACCGCAGGGACTACCGGTTCGGCAAACAACTTGTTGAGCGGCACAATTGGGGTGGCTTTCGCATCGCCTGTGACAAAGGCCTGACGCAGCCTGATACCATCTTTGACTCCGCGACTGTCCTTGATATTCACCACCACTCCGGCTTGCTGTGTCAGGTTGTTATTGGCGCTGCCTGAGTGACAGGAACCACAACCGGGCTCATTGGCCCAGGGCACACGGGATTGCGCACTGTTCGGATCATAAAAACTCCCCTGATTCAGCACAAAACCACCGGGATTGGCAGTCGAAACGCCAGCAGAGAAATCTGCTCCGATCTGCGCCAGAGTGCCATGGCAATCACTGCAGAGCATGCCACCGTTGTACATCGCACCGCGCAGACACTTGGTCTCCTTGCCCGGGTGACACTGGTAGCAGTTATTCTCCAGCGCAGCAACGCGCTGCGCCTGGTTGCTGATGGCACCGGTAACAGGGTTCTGGAGAGGGGCCGGGATGGCTGGAAACAGATCGACAAAGGCACCGTGGTGACTATGCATCACCCGCGAGTTGGTCTCATGTACCAGTTGGTTGCGACCATTAGCGGCACTTCCCGGCGGACCGGCTACTGGGCCCACCTGGGCGAGATCCAGCGCCGGCGTATAGTGACAGGCCTGGCAGACGACAGGCTGTTGCTGTTCCATTGCGCGGTTGACCAGGCAGCTCGCAGAACCGGAGACACCCTGCGTGGGATCGCAGGCATTTGGCTGATGCACTACTGCCCCGCTTCCGTCATCCTCGGGCTCTACATAGTGCTCACCATGCTTGAGATCGTGCAGACGCAGAATATTGATATCTGCGGAGTATTCCAGGCTAACGGCCACCGGCACTGAGCCGTCTGCGTATTTCGGATCCCAGCTCTTATCCGCCACAGGCAGACCCGCAGCCAGCAAGCGCTCCGCCGGCGCAGTTGATCTGGCGCCCGGGAAATCCTGAGGGTCGCTGTGACAATTGGTGCAACTGGTCTCACTTGATACCGGCAGTACCACGTCGGAGGTTGCCAGCGTCGCGCCTCCCGCGCTCGCTTCCACCCTGACCAGCGGGAACGGATTCTGCCGACCTGCGTCATCAAATGGCGACATCGGTATACCCGCTGCCTCAAACCAGTTCACATCATTGGCCACGTACCCGATAGGGAACCCGACAAAAAATGGCTTATTGAGATAGTGCTCCTGCATAAGTTGCGGCGCGTTGGCAATCATTGGATTGGGAACACCGGGCATAGCGTGCTGCACCGCACTCAGCCTCTCGTCTCCATCGCCGACGATACCGTTCTCGCCAATATACAAGAGCTCAGCGTTGGGCACGGGCAAGCCCGTATTTTCAGTCACCGGGAACGGCGGTCCGGACAGGGGCGTGACCACCGGGGGATAGAATGCATCATAAGAACCGTGCGGAATGCCCTCCCAGAAATTGGTCTTGTAGAGCGTTCTATCCGGTGCAACACCCTTCATCTGCGCTGTAACATTACCCAGTATCGGGTCGAGGGGGTTGGACGCCGCCGAGTAGGCCAGGCTGACACCCGCTGGATTCAAAATGGGTGTCCCGCCTTTTTGTATAATCTGACCCAGCATTATCTGGAACGGCGGCAGAATATTCGCGATACGGCCATCGAGGTCGACACAATGCATGCCCAGATCGTTGACGGCAAAAACCGAGTAGCCGGAGCCTGTCACTTTGGGGCGCTCCGGTACCGGAGAATAGGTCTGCGAATAATACCCGCCAGCGCTGCTTGAGTTGATCGATACCGGCGCACCTTCGGGTTCAAATTGCGGCAGCAAATAGGTCTCCGCCAGCAGTGCCGTCGTCGATGCTGAGATCCCCTGAAGCACACAGGGCGCGGTTTTTCCGCCACACAGGCTGCCCTGGCTCGCCTGCCAACCGACAAACCGATACCCTGGGGCCGCTATGGCAGTGAAAGTATCGCTGAAGGGGATTCCGTCTATCTCCAGGGTGCAGGTTTGACCTGCCTCGCAGTCGTGCACACCTGAGGCAGAGCGAATCGAGCCGCCTTCAGGTACCACCTGCGTGATACGACAACCCTGCACAAGCAACAACACAATGAGGACTAAGTACTTTGACTGGTGCATGATCGGACTACTCCGCAAGTGATGTCTATCAAGCCTGTTCACACGCTGAATCTTCAGGCGCCCATGCTATTCGAAAATATTATATGGGAATATTTGCCCAAAACATTATAATGCGGAACCAATGAAAAATTGCAATCACTTTTTATTATTAAGGTTATTCCTGACTACACGGGGTGCGGCGGAATGGCTGACTGCCGCATGGCTCCGGAAAAACAGTGGCGGCACTAATAGAAAATAAGGCATGAAAACAATAAGATACCGAGACCTGGAGTGAGAACAGATAATTCCCCCGGGATCCCCGCCGATTTTGGACTGGTCCTCCTCCGCGGCTTAAGAAACTCGAAACTGGTTAGGCTTGGGGTCAATTTCCCACCCAATATGAAAAAACTGCAAAAATCTCTGAGCAACGCGATACTGCGAATCCTGCGCCCTCTGGCCCGTGTGATGCTCAGACACGGCATGGCGTACGGCACGTTCGCGGAACTCGCTCGTCGGGCGTTTGTTGAGGAGGGTTTTGATCATATGCAGCGCGCCGGCAAGCGTCCCACGGTCTCCGGTGTCTCCGCGCTGACGGGTCTGACCCGCAAGGAGACCAAGGCACTGCGGGAGAACGTACACATCGACGCGGAAAAATCCGCAGAGCGCTACAATCGCGCCATTCGCGTAATCAGTGGCTGGGTAAATGACAGCACTTTTCATACTGAGAGCGGTGAACCCGCGGAACTGCCCTTTGATGGCAGCACTATAAGCTTCTCCTCGCTGGTCAAAAAATACAGTGGTGACATACCACCTGTGGCCATGTTGTCAGTGCTGGAAACCAGCCAGAACGTGACTGTAGAAAACGGCACGGTAGCGCTCAAAGAACGTGCTTACATCCCCGTATCGACCTCCGTCGACAAGATTAATATCCTGGGCACGGACGTGGCGGAACTGATCAGCACCATTGGCCACAACCTGGAAGCTGAACCGGCAAAACGCCTGTTTCAGCGAAAAGTCTCAAATACAGCTGTCAGTGCTGAAGCACTGGACAAATTTCGAGAGCTTTCCAACCGTAAATCCCAGCAACTGCTGGAGGAATATCACACCTGGTTGTCATCGCATGAGGTTGATACAGAAAGCCCTGACACAGGTCAAACCGGCTATGTTGCCGTAGGGATATATTACACAGAACAACTGCTGGAAAAGGAGTCACGCCATGAACCTGAGTAAACTTGTGGCGTATCTCGTGCTGGCTTCAGGCCTGACGTGTATTGGCTGTGATGGTGGTGCTGGCGGCGTTATTGCATCCAACGGAAATGGGGGCGGTATTGGCGGCACCGGCGTTACCAGTTCAGGCACTATAGACGGCTTTGGCAGCATTTTTGTCAACGGCGTAGAGTTTGAGACTGATGAGTCGGAGGTTTTACTGGATGGCGCGACATCAACAGCGGACGACCTGCGCCTCGGCATGGTGGTCACGGTGCGCGGCACCGTCAATGCAGACAGGAAAACAGGCACAGCCAATCAGGTTATTTTCCATAACGAAATAAAGGGACCGGTGTCCGCGATTGAAATTGACCCCGACGGTGAGTCACTACTGCTTACAGTGCTCGGCGTGAGCGTCATCGCCGAGCGCACGGCTACGGTTTTCGACGGTGTCAACTTTGAAACACTGTCGCTTGATGATTTTGTAGAGGTATCCGGGTTTTTTGAAAGTAGTGTGCAGATTCGCTCCACGCGTATAGCAAAAAGTTCCCCTTTTGTACCCGGTGTCAGCGAAGTCAAAGTGGAGGGCAATGTAACTGCTCTCTCGGGTACACAATTTTCACTGGGCACAGTTGTGGTTGATTTCAGCAATGCTGATTTGTCAGGCATTCAAGGAGGCAGGGTTTCCGAGGGCTTGCTGGTCGAGGTATACGGTACGCTCAGCGGCAACGTTATCACTGCGAGCCGGGTGGAAGAAGACGAAGACATTAGCCATGGCTTCGATGACGATGATGAAGTCACAATTCTCGGGGCGATAAACAATTTTGTCGACCTGTCGCATTTTACTGTCAGTGGTGTGACGGTAGATGCGAGCAGCGCCTCTCTCGAGCCCGGGGATCTGGTACTGGCAAATGGTGTCATCGTGGAAGTCGAGGGCAGATGGAACGGAACCGTCCTTGTAGCAGAGGAGGTGATGCCGCGTCGTGGCCGAGTCAAACTGGAGGCCCGTGTAACCGCTGTAGATACTGCGGGAGGACGCATCACCATGCAATATGTCACCGGGACAGTCACCGTGGCGGTGAACAGCACAACATTGCTGAAGGACGATACCGGACAGCAACAGTCATTATCGCTACGCGACATTGCCAGCGGCAACTTCCTTCAGATAGAGGCCACCCAGGTTGGCAATTCCCTGCTGGCCAGCCGTATTCAACGAGATCAGGCGGATGACTACATCCTGCGGGCGCCGGTGCAGCGTTTCAGCAGCGGCGTGGATATTACATTGTTGGGCGTCACCTTCGGCACAGCGGGTGCGAAGTTTAAAAACGGGAAGAGCGCCGCGGTCGGCGCGAATGCATTCTTTGGTCAACTAAAGGTTGGCGACCTGGTGAAGGTCAGTGACAAGGAAGTACCGGATGGCATAGCCGATGAAGTTGAACTCGAACAAGACGGCGCTCTGGACGACGACGATTAGTACGGGAACGGCCGCATGGGCTGGATCCACTGATCGCCCCGAAGGCGAAGACGACCTTGCGTCCCTTTTCAGGATAGCCCGCGCCAGTGACTACGCAGGGTAACTGACGCGCGTCTGCCCTGAAGATTTAGCAGCCGGGCGGCGGAGCCGGATCAAACTTCGCGTTGACTACGGTTTTTGCAGTCACTGTCACAACACAACTGCCCGCACCAGTGCACGCGCCAGTCCAGCCGGTAAATTTGCTGCTCGCATCAGGCATCGCCATCAATGTGGCCTGCGTACCATAATCGAGCGTGACTTTGCAGGTGGCACCACAGTTCATGCCGTTGCCCGTCACCGTGCCGGTACCCGTACCCAGCTTCTGGACTGATAGCGCATACTTTGCGACAGCACCAGCCACCGTCAAGGTATAGTCGCCACTGGCTGTGACGTTGTCAGCATCGGTTGCCGCAACGGTGAAGTTAAAGACACCGCCACTCGTCGGCTTGCCGAACAGTACACCGTCATTCCCCAGCGACAGGCCCGGAGGTAGACCCACCGATGGCACCAGAGTATAGGGTGGCGTGCCGCCGACAACAACGCTTCTTGCGACATAGTCAACACCGCGCTTTCCAGCCTGAAGATGGTCGATCAGGCCCAGTGGCAGGGCAGCGGCAAAGCCCGCCATCTGCGCGCCAACATACTCGCCGACGACAACCTGCTCGGCGCAATTGACGATATACGATTCGCCAAATCTATCGGTGACTTCCACTTCCGTGCCGACGCCGTGGAGATACTTTGGACTCGCCGGGTTCGTGGTGGGATTGACCTCGTCACACATGGCCTCGCCGTTTTCACCGTCGATCGTGTTGACTGCCGCGCCGTATTTGAAAAACTCGTAACGGCGGGTCACATTCTCAGAGCCATCGCCCATATCATCTTCCTGACCTTGCAGTTCCGCCTTGGCAGCTCTCTTGTCAGGGTCATTCCCGATGTAGGCTTGCAATAGTTTGAACTCGGTTTCGACCTCGGCAGGCTCACCATTCTGCCAGTCCTCCTTGCCGTCGGAGTCCTTGTCATCGGAAACGAGATCCGCCAACGCAACGTCGTTGCTACTGTGTAGCTTGGTTTTTATCACCTTGACGAAACTGGGCTCGCCGAATTCCTTGTTGACTTCCACCTCTACCTCGGGCGCCTCTATCACCGCGACAACTCTCGCGCCCTGACCTCCCACTGGCGGCTGGTAAGTCCAGTTCGGTGTGCCGACCATCACTGGGGAGGTGTGGTGCACCAGCACGCCACCACTAGCGACCAGCCAATTGTAGCGAATGGCCGTGGGAGCGCCGTAGAAACCAACACCGAAGTGTTCACAGCCTTCGTTGACGTTGGGATTGGTGCAGCTGTGCCCATCTGTCGGTGTGATCGGACTTGTAGGAATCGCGGTGTAGGCAGCCCAGGTGCCGTTGGAATTCCTGGCACTTTCATAGCGAATCAGTACCTTGGGGTGCGCCGGATTACTCAGATCCTCGGTGATGTGAGGAGGCCCGTAGTGGTTCCAGTCGTAGGTATAAGTGATATCAGTGCTGCGGGCGTCCTCGATCTCGATCTCAAAACCGTGACACTGCTCTCCAGTATCGTTGACGGTATCGAAATTATTCAGGGTGCCGTAAGCGGTGCTGGCGTAGGCGACGTGGGCCCCCAGAGCCAGAAGTGACGCCGTTAGCAGGGAGCGATTCAGCCATTGCATGGGGATTACCTCAGTAGAGATACTGGACTAACTTTCCAGTTATTTGGGATTATCATCCCAAATATAGAAAAACACAATGACTTACATCATAAAAGAATCTGCAATGCCGACGGCCTCGACACCGCAAGATTAAAGTTTTAAAAAACACCAAGAATCGCAGAATTCATGCAGGTTAATTACCCGATTTTTACTGAGACTTGCCTTTCATTCAGGGGTGGCCTAGCATGCTTGATCGATCCAGTTCCACGATGTGTGTAGGCCCACAATAGAGCTTATGAAAAAATCACTTCCCAGATTACACGAGCGCGCTCCCACCTTCCTCGATTAAGCCAAGTGCCCACTGGGCGCTTGGTCTGTTGTTTTTCACATTCTTTAAATTAACACGTGTCGTTCGGACCTTATGGCGTCCGAGCGGGGGGGGTGAGTATGTCTTTTTGTCCAACTCTGCAGCAGCAGTCTCTGCTCTCAGGCGTTCAGGTATACAACCGGCCACATCTGCTGGCGGCTGCGCTGAACCAACTTGAGATTCTGTCCACAAAACCTTCGTCCGATTCAGAATCTTCCCTGCAAGTGCGTTGCGGTTGCCGGGTAGATCTGCTCGATCTGGAGGATTCCAGTCAATGCGTCTTTGAGCTGGTTATGCCGCGCGCAGCTGCTCCCCAACAAGGCCGGATCTCAGTGCTATCCCCACTGGGGTCCAGATTGCTGGGGCTGCGCAAACACGACATCGCTCAGATACAGGTGTGGCGGCGTACTTTTCGGTTTCAGATTTTGGACATTGTCCAATTGTAGTGTCTTCAATCGGATAAGGGAGGGACCATCATCATGAAGTCATTTACTTGCCGCCACGAAAATCGTTTACGCAACGACTGGGTGCACACGCCGGGATCGGGCGGCAGTCTCGGCGCAGCGCCTTGCAGTGGAGAAACTGATCATGAGCAGGGAAAAAGTGAAGAAGGACGCACAGAAAAGTCTGAAGGAAAAGCGCCAGGAAAAACGCGAACGGCGCAAGTCGCAGGCTAAATAAACCTGCTGTCGGGCACGCTCCTGGTGTGCCCGACATTCAATTGCGAGAATGCCTACTCCGTTTCAACCGCCAGACGATATTACACCGCATAGCGTCAATCCTGCGCCTGTTTACCACAGCTACAAAGATGCAAATAATATCCTTCTTTATGTATACTGGTTTCCAGATTCTTTAAGAGCCCTGTTGATGCGCTTGACTGCTTTCACAGATTATTCTTTCCGGGTGCTCATTTACCTGGCCGTTAGCAATGACAAACACGCGACGATTCGCGAGATTGCACAGAGCTATGGCATATCAAGAAATCACCTGATGAAGGTTGTACAAGAACTCAGTAATCAAGGGTATGTGACAGCCCTGAGAGGGAAAAACGGGGGCCTGCGCCTGAACATACCGCCTGCTCAGATAAGAATCGGGGAGCTGATCAGGACGATGGAGAACGGCCTGGAGCTGGCAGAGTGCTTTGGCGAAAACAACCAGTGTATTCTCACGCCATCCTGCGAGCTTCGCAGAATATTCGCCGATGCATTACAGGCGTTCTTTATCTCGCTGGACGCTTACACGCTTGAGGATGTATTACCAGGTCAGAAGCGTGCGGAGCTGGTAAAAATTCTCAATCTTGCGTGAAGCCAGCTCTCCGGCGCGTTGGCGACTTAATTTAGGGCAAACTGTACGGCTCTCGGACATGACCATGCATTCACATTCAGATATCCCTACACCCGCGACTCCTGAGTCCTACTCCAGGAATGCGCCCGGGCGCGGCTATGTCGTGGTCATCTACGGATTATATATTGGCAGTATCATTGCGGTGGTGACCGCACCGCTGGGCGCGCTTATCGCCCACCTGCGCCTGGGTCGCGGGGCGGACTGGCTGGATACACACCTGCGATTCCAGATTCGTACCTTTTGGTTGGGCGTGTTAGCTGCGGCCGTTGCACTGCTGGTGTGGCATGTCTCGGGTCTGGCGGAATTGTCACCCGTGTATGCCTGGTCGTTTGGCTACCTCTTCTTTACTCTCGGTATCGCGTGGATGATGGCGCGCTGCGCTGTTGGCGTTCATCGCCTGACCTCCAATCGGGCTATCGACGCGCCAAAAAGTTGGCTCTTTGGTCTGCGTAAAGCGGCATGACGGCAGCGGCAGAAGACGACTGGGGGCCACTGTCGTCGCTGCCAGGCAACCCACTGATGTGGGTGCTGATACTGAGCGAGCTGCTTGTTTTCTCGGCTTTTTTTGTACTTTTTGCCTGGCAGCGAGCTGCTGAGCCGGCACTGTTTGACGCTTCACAGCAACTGCTGGATCCGGTTCTCGGCGGCATCAACACCATGGTACTGCTCACCAGCGGACTGTTTGCGGCATTGGCGATACAAGCTGTCGCGGATGACAATGTGCAGGGGTGCCGACAGTGGCTAGGGGCAGCCATGTGTTTGGGTGTGATCTTCTGTGCGATCAAATCACTGGAGTACGCCAGTAAACTGAACGCGGGATTAACCCCCGAAACCAATACGTTTTTTACTTACTATTATTTGCTCACGGCCTTTCATTTAGCCCATGTTGTGTTTGGTCTGGCCCTGCTAGCCCTGGCCTGCTGGAAGACTTCGCGCATGAATGTGGAAACAGTCACCGCTTTCTGGCACCTGATCGACCTGATCTGGGTACTGCTTTATCCCCTGCTGTATTTGCTGAGGTGAGCATGAACGAAACACTTCCCGGAAAAAAACGTCTGCTAACGACCTGGCTCCTGTTGATGGTATTGACACTACTTTCGATGTGGTCGGCGCAATTGAGTAGCCAGTCAGATTGGTCGCCGCTACCGCTGTGGGGCATTGCGATAGTGCTGGCCAGTGCCGGCGTCAAAGTTCAGCAAATATTGATGGTGTATCTCAACTTGAGGGTTTCCAGCGCAGGGTGGAAAAGCGGATTTATCTGTCTTTTGATCGCGACCTTGCTATTGGTATTTCTTGCCTACCTCGCTGCCGATCTTCGCTAACGGATGCTAGACCGCCCCATCGGGCGGGTCGTCAGGAAAGTCAGGGTCTGGCGGCACCCGGTCGGACTCATTGCGTGCCCAACGCTCCAATGCCCTACCCATTCGCAACAGTAACCAGACCAATAGGGGTGCCACCAATATCAGGCCTACCCCCCAGTCGAAGCGGTTGATAGCCAGTGCAAAAGGCGTGACAACTAGCAAGCAAATCACAATACCGGCAATCAGAGCAATCGTTTTGCGCAAGGTGCCCGACGGTAATTGTTGTGGGGGTGGCGTCATGTCAGGTGGCTATAATCTGCTGGTAGATCCGAGGCAAAGCCTGTGAAAGATGTTCCGGCTTATGCACCATGGCGTAGCCACCGCGCCCGAACAGGTGCCCGATGTACTGTTGTGCGTCGCGATCAATCGTAATACCAAACACTTTCAACTCGTGTTGCCGGGCATCCAGAATCGCACGGCGGGTATCTTCAATCGCGTAGCGCCCCTCGTAGTAATCGCTGTCGTTGGGTTTGCCATCACTGAGCACCAGCAGCAGACGGTGCCGGTTAGGGCGCTTGGCCAGCTCGGTGGCAGTATGGCGAATAGCCGCCCCCATGCGGGTATAGTGGCCGGGTTTGAGCGCCGCAATGCGACGTTCAGTGGTTTCATTCATAGGCTCGTCAAAGGATTTCAGCGTATTGACCCACACCCGGTGACGACGGTGTGAAGTAAAGCTCTGGATACTGTAGTCATCACCACAGCTGGCCAGACCGTGCGCCAGTACCAACAGCGCTTCTTTCTCGATATCAATGACGCGTCGGTCCTCCACCCAGGCGTCGGTGGACAGAGAGACGTCGATCAAAATGGTAATGGCCAGGTCTCTGGCCTGCGCCCGCGTGGTCATGTAGAGCCCCGCGCTGCTATCTCCCATAGCGGCGAGATCACAATGCGCGCGCACCACTGCATCCATATCCAGTTCGTTGCCGTCAACCTGACCGCGCAGCCATTCCCGGCGCGGGCGCAGCGCTTCAAACTGTTGCCTCACACGGCGGATACGACGGCGCGTGGCCTCGTCGATGGCCGTGTGATCACCCTCCTCCTCGTGTATGTCGGTCAACACCCGGCAATGGCTTTGCTGATAGGCCTGCTTCCGATAATTCCACTCGGGATAGGTGTATTCACCGCGCAATTGATCTCCGCCCGACGCGCCGGGCGATAGATCCAGATCCATCTTGAGTTGCGATGCGGCGCGCTGTTGATTCGGACTCAGGGTAATTTCATCCATTTGCTCAGCGTTACTTTTCGCGTTTTTGTCCTCCTCGTCGTCGATCATCCGATTGACGTTTACCATCTCGGCAAACGACAAGATCTTCTCGAAGCGATTGAACACCAGAGGATCGTCGCGCTCGGACTGATCCTGCCGCCGCCGCTCGGCTTTACGCTTATCGCTGGTTTGCTCCGTGGCGGCTGGCGATGGCGCCGCCTGTTCATCATCGTCAGCACTGGCCTCACCGGCCACACCCAGATGACTCAGGTTAGCCCACAGGGGAACAGGGAGCGGTTGCCGGTAATTGGCGGGGGAACGATACTCGCGCAAACTGATGGTGGGATCCAGAATCGCCTTGTAATAACGCTCCGCGTCCTCAGACATTGGCTCAGGGGAACCCAGCAAGCGACAAATGACCGCTTCCATCGCGGCTTCCACAGGGGGCAGTGATCGACCGGGCCGCATTGACAACATCTCTCGCTGCAAGCGATTGTGCCGCAGTTTAAGACCGGGAAAGTTATGCAGCGCAACCTGGCTGGCGGCCATTGCCTGCCGCAGCGCACTGATATTTTGCCGCAATGGATCCTGGAATAATGTAGTCGGTGTCATGGCAGCGAGCAGGGCCGCCAGCCAGAAATATAAGTCGCGATTGAGTTGCGGATCGTTGAACAGGGCAATCTGCGGCGGGAGCAGCAAGCTCTCCTCATCGAGGCGAGCCAGATCCAGGGTCTCCTCGTCGAAGCCCAGTCGTTGACGTAAGTTAAGCCGATGAGAAGACGATTGTGCTGCGATTGAACTTACCGCGATCCCGGCTGAACCTCCGCTAGCTCGAAAGAACACGCCCAGCGGTACCGAGAGACTTTGCAGAGTAATTGCAGCCTCGGGGTAGTTGGGAAAGCTGCTACTGTGTTTGGAGGCCCAACGGTGCCAAAGCCTGCCGACGTTTTCTTCAAATTCCAGCCATTCGAGCATGGGTCAACCGGGCCGTTAGTCGTCGCCAAATGTGGCGCGGACCGCTTCCATCAGCCCTTCCTGCACATCGGCATCGTCACTCAATGGCTCCACCAGGGTAGCTTGTGCGGCCTGTAATATTGGCATGCCACTGGCGATAAGGGTGGCACAGTAAATCAACAATCGAGTGGATACCCCTTCTTCGAGATCCTGGCCTTTCATCGCACGCAAACGCGCAGCGAGGTTGATCAATGCCGCGCACTGCTGCGCCGGCAGCCCGCTCTCTCTGGCGACAATGTCACGTTCCAGATCGGGCGGCGGGAAGTCAAAGCTCTTGGCGACAAAACGCTGCCGGGTACTGGGTTTGAGTGACTTTAGTATGTGCTGGTACCCGGGGTTGTAGGACACCACCAACATAAAGGTATCAGGCGCCTGCAGTAGTTCGCCGGTCCGCTCCAGCGGCAACAGCCGGCGATCATCGGTCAGCGGGTGCAGTACGACGGTGACATCCTTTCGCGCCTCCACGACTTCGTCCAGATAACAGATCCCGCCCTCACGCACAGCCTGGGTCAGGGGGCCATCAACCCACCGAGTTTCGCCTCCCTGCAACAGATAGCGCCCGGTGAGATCTGCCGCGGTCAGGTCATCATGACAGGATACCGTGAACAGCGGTCGCTGCAATTTTGCTGCCATATGGCTCACAAAACGGGTTTTTCCACAGCCTGTGGGGCCCTTGAGCAGGAGCGGCAGCCGCTGGCGATAGGCATGCTCAAACAGCTGACACTCATTCCCAACGGGTTGGTAGAACGGTACCTCGTGCTCGGGAATTTCCTTAGTGATGACCGCAGTGGTCATTTCAGTCTCCGGGATCGAACGGCTAGTGGGTGGGCTGCGGACATTACTGTCCAGCAGCGCCAGCCAGTTGGTTTTCAGAGGAGGCCGCGGCCTGCGATTTCACCGGACCGAAGATAGCTATGAAGTAGACGATCGCTGCCACCGCTACCAGGATGCCAGCACCCAGGCGCATATAGTAGAACAGCGCCAGTTGATCCTGTACTTCCATGTAGTTCATACCCATAACGCGCTGTAAATGAGTCTGCACAACACCGGCAAAGGTGAGGGTGAATGTCATGAAACACATGGCTGAAGTCATCAGCCAGAAACTCCACATATTGAGAATCTGGTTATAGGGTTGGACGCGTCGCAATTGAGGCATGGCGTAGGTTATCACCGCCAGCACTGTCATTACATAGGCCCCAAAGAACGCCAGATGCCCATGTGCCGCAGTGACCTGCGTACCGTGGCTGTAGTAATTGACGAAGGACAGAGTGTGCATGAAGCCCCACACGCCGGCACCGAAGAAGGCGAGCGTAGCACTCCCCAGCGTCCACAGCATGGCGCTTTTATTCGGGTGATTGCGCCTCCCTTTCCAGAACATAAAAAACGCGAACATCACCATCGCAAAAAACGGAAGGACTTCCAGGGTGGAGAAAATACTGCCCAGCGGTTGCCAATAACTCGGTGAGCCAATCCAGTAATAATGATGTCCGGTGCCGAGCAGCCCCGAAAACAGCGCAAGACCGATAATGACGTACAGCCACTTCTCGATGATTTCACGGTCTACGCCGGTCATCTTAATCAGCAGGTAGGCCAGCAGCGCCGCCATAATAAGTTCCCACACGCCTTCCACCCAGAGGTGCACCACCCACCACCAGTACAACTTGTCGATCGCCAGATTGCTCGGGTTAACAAAGGCAAACAGCCAGAATACAGCCGCCAGCCATAACCCCAGCATCAGCACCATGTTTATCGCTGTTTTACGCCCTTTGAATAGCGTCATACTGGTGTTGTAGAGGAACATCAGGAAAGAAACAGTAATCAGTATTTTGGACCACAACGGCTGTTCAAGAAATTCTCTGCCCTCATGAATACCCAACTGATAACTCAACAACGCTCCAGCGCCTGCAACTGCGAAAATTGCCAGCTGTATGTAGGCGATCATGGGGCTGTGAATCTCCGCCTCAGCCTCTTCAGGCATCAGGTAATAGGTACAGCCCATAAAGCCCATTAGCAGCCAGACAATCAGCAGATTTGTGTGACTCATCCGCATGATATGAAAAGGCATCGCCTCAGACAGGAACTCCGGCATGATGTAAACGGTAGCCGCCATAATTCCAAATACGATTTGCAATGCAAACAGCGCCATCGCAACTACGAAAAAGGGATAGGCCACCCGTTGTGTTTCATACTTCATCGATACAATCCTCTCACAGTAAACTGAATGCGTGCTGTTTGGCTGAGCGGTTAACCCGCGGGTGTCGGAGGCCAGTTCTGGGTGTCTATCGAATCGGTCCACTCAAGAAAAGCCACCAAGGCATCCAGCTCTTCATCGGTGACATCGATTTTTGGCATGACTCGCCTGCCCGGGACATTCAGCGGTTGTGCGCGAATCCAACCCTTGAGTCCGGCGCGTGCGCCCTCAGGATTTTCGCGCCCGCCGTAACGCGTCCAGACATTACCCAGTTCAGGCGCAAAATAAGCCCCCTCCCCCAGTATGGTGTGGCAGTTGATGCAACTGTGCTCCTCCCACACGTGCTTACCCAGTATGACTTGCTCGGTAAGGCCTTCGCTATCGGTGGAAACATTCGCCATGTACCAGTGGGTATGCGCCGTTAGCCCGGCAAACAGAATAAAGAAGAACAGCGAGCCGCCGTAGAAGATATTGCGTGCAGCCGATCGGGTAAGCACTTCGGCCATTAGGTTACTCCTGCCTATTAATTATATGATGCATATAATATGAATTTTATGCTCGCACCACAAGCCCCTGTTTACCGAAGACAGTGAGTCCGCCCGTTTGGCGCTTATAGGGAAACTCCAGACACCATTCACAGGATAGCCCAATATCATGCGACCGCCATGAGAGAGGCTTTCGATGATCTGATACCGAGGCGTGCTGCCCGTCAGTGGCGTGCGGAAGACGTATTGTATATTCTCTGAACATCCCACTGACCGTCAGGCTGCCTGCCGCTGCAAATCATAGCTTTTCGGGACGTGAGCAACTGGAGTTTTTTAAACGAGCGTCATGTCGCCTTCCGTCAATATTCTTATCCCCACCTACAACCAGGCCGAGCATCTGGTGCACGCGGTTCAGAGTGCGCTTGATCAGGACTATGATGACCTGCAGGTCATCGTGTCCGATGATGCATCCTGCGACGCAACAGAGTCTGTACTAAAGCGATTTTCCGGCAACCCAAGGCTTCTGGTGAACCGAAATTCGCACAATCTCGGGCGTGTGGGCAATTACAGAAAATGTCTGTATGAACTATCGACTAGTGACTGGGTTTTGCTTCTGGATGGCGACGACTATCTCTGTGAAAAGTCCTATATCTCCGATGCCATTGAAACCGCCCGCAATAACCCCGCTATCGACCTCGTCTTTGCCAACGCGGCACGATTGAGAGACGACCTCGACAACCAGCTACAGACTTCGAGCGAGAACCAGGGGCTTCCAGCCGTTCTGGAGGGCCGCGAGCTCTTTCTGCGGCTCGCTGACCAGAAAATCTCGCTGTTCCACAATACCTGCCTCTACAAAAGACAGAAGGCATGCGATCTGGACTTTTACCGCCAGGACATTATCAGCTCTGACTGGGAGTCTCTGCACAGGTATATTCTCACCGGCAGTGTCGCTTTCCACGCTATTGATGCAGCCGTCTGGCGACTGCATCACAACAACGCCACCAGAGCGCTCTCGACCAAGCAAAATATAGAGAATCTGAAGAGTATTACAGGCCCCTATGAGGCGGCGAAAGCAGGCCATATATTCCCAGAGCAGGTGTTGGAAAGCTGGCTCGAGAAACGCTTGTGGCACGCCGCCAGAAAGGATGTACGCGCCCTGCTCAAAGCCGGTGACTTCAAAAGCTACGCGGCCTATATGAGAAACTTGAAACGCACACATACAAAAGTGTTCCGCCGTATTCGCTACTCACCCAGCCTGTTAATCAGAAATCTGCGGGCGCGCTTGCGATGAAGAAACTCGTCACCTATGCAGTCGTCCTGTGTACTGGCATGGTGTTGGGCTGGTGGCTGCGCGACGTATCACCCCCGATTGCGCCACCGCAACCGCAAGCGCCCCTTTCATCCTCAAACGTGCGAGCAGTGACACCTCCCCACCCGGAACCTGCCGTTACCCGGCTTGCTGCGACAGCGAATGCGCCAGCCGTACGCAAGGTCACCGAATCGCCTGATACTGCTCGTTTCGAACAGCTGTTATCTGAACAGCAGTTTGAGCAGGCAATAACGTATTACGAGAACGCAGTAAAGATCGATAGCGGTTACCAGGCGCTTTTGAGGCCTGCACTGCAAAGCTACCTGAGTACCAGCATTCATCAATGTACTGGCGGCGCTTTCGTTGACCTGGTAGACCTGTGGCTAAACGCTTACTACGACGACATAGCGGTACTGCTGCTTCTGGCTGAGAATCAACGCTTATGCAGTTCGCCCGAGGAAGCTGCCAGAACGCTACAAATAGCCAGGACATATGCAATGCAGCCCGGTCTGCAGAACAGTGTAACTGCGGCTGTCTCTCGCTTGATTGCTGCCACTGACGAGAACCTGTCGCAACAAAAAAACTGGATTGCCCTACTGGGATTTTTTGAGTTTCTGCAGACCATCGATCTTGCCACTAGCGAATCAGAGCTGCGCAGGGCCGCACTGTACCAGCTGGTTGGGGAAAACCAGCGCAGCCAGGACCTGCTGCTGGACCTGATAGCACAGGATGATGGCAGCAGCGCCCAGTGGACGGCCGCGCTCAATCTGCAATGGGGAAAAAGTGCCACGCAGCCAACCGGCGTTGATCGACCACCGCAGGCTATACCCCTTACGCGGCGCGGCGATCACTTCCTCGTATCGACCGTAATAGACGATGGCAGCCGGGTTGTTCTGATGCTGGACACAGGCGCTTCCGTAACGACGCTAACCACCAGCAGCTTCCAGCAGATAGACAGTTCTGATTTTAGATACCGCGGTTCGCGCTTGTTCAATACGCCGAATGGGGTGACCCAGGGACAGGTCTACCAGACGACATCGATAACGCTCGGGAATACGCGGTTAAACGCTGTTGAGATCGCCGTTCTCGACTTCGCGTCGAGCGATGGCATTGATGGCCTGCTGGGCATGAATGTATTGCGGAACTACCGTTTTGAAATCGATCAGGACCAGAACGTACTGTACTTACATCCACGGCAATAAATGAAGGGGGCCGAAGCTAGCGCTCCTGCTCGATAACAAGCGCATCCTCATTCCGCTCCAGACTGCGCTCTGCGTCTACCGTCAACCACAGCGCCCGCAAGATATTGATGGCCGCCATGCTCAGATGCTGCTCCGCGGCACCCAGCGCCAGCTCCGCCGCCTGCTGCTTCTGCTGTGGATCCAGATGCGCTGCCTTCTGGCGCATTTCTGCATCTACACTGTCGAGCACCACCTGGATTTCGCGGGCGACATCATCTGACACCGTACGGATCTCCCCCAGGAAATGCTCAACATCACCCGGCATGGCAACCACAGCCCTGATGCCCCTGAAAGTCATGCGAGCGGGCATTGTGGCTAAATCGAAGCCTAGTGAAACCATTTTTCCCAACATAGGAATACGCCCTCTGAATACATGCAGTACAACGGATTATAATGGCTGGCAGGGACGATTAGTATGCCGACTTAAAGCTGAACTGATCTGACCCTTTCAGGTTTGCTTGCGCAACGCCTGTAGTTCCTCGTCAATGCGCTCCAGGTGCTCCAGTATCGGCGCCGTATCGGAACCCTCAGCACTGGACTGTTTCAACTGCTGGACCCTGGCCTCTAGCTCACCGCGCAGACTTGCCAGCTTGGCGATCTCGTTGGCCTTGTCAAATACGATGGTCTCGGCCAGCACGGCATTATCGCTGGGTGCGGTATAACCGCCTTCTGGGAGGATCTTGTGCTCTGCCGACTGCGTGATATGCCGGGTGATTGTGGGTGAGACTATTTCAACGCCGGCCCCGTGCAAAAAACGCAGCAACTGGTGGTGCAGCTTCGAACGCGCGGTAAGAATGCCCTCCAGATCCTTGAGCAAACCGGCCACCCGGTAGCTGATCGAGAAATCATCCAGAGCAAGGATATGCACATAGGGGTCGGACAGACCGGCCTCTGTCGCCGCTTCCAGCATCAGCGGCTCAACGTCTGCGTAGCCGACATCGTATCCAAGCGAGAGCGTAGTCGATACGATCACCCCGGAGCTTCGGACCACACTCACTGACTGAGTAATAAAAGTGGCATTGGGAATCGCTATCAGCTCACGGTTCTCGGTTTGTATTTCTGTGTCGAATAGCCCGCGCTCGGAAACCTTGCCGAACAGCTCGCCCACCCGGATGAAGTCACCCACTTTGAAAGGGCGGGTCACACGCAGCATCACGGCGGCCATAAAATTCGTAACAAAGGATGTCGACGACAGCGCTATCACAGCAGACAGCCCTATGCCCAACAGCGTCAAGATGTTGTTGCGCGTGGGATCTGGCAGTGGTGCCACAATCAGCATCAAGACCAGTGACAGCAATGTCATCACAAACAGCACGAGTTGTCGCGGCAGCCTGGCTTCGCCGCCCAGTTCCTTATGCCGCGCCAACAGGAAGATGTGCCCCATAGCCAGTGCGACTGCGCAGATGACAACGACCACCAGCAGTGGGAGATAGGACTCTAAAAGAGTTGTCATTACGGTATCGATACTCTGCTCCATTTTGGTATCTACAATAGTCCATGATGTCCTCAAAGCCGCCCAACAACAACATGGAATGTCATCGCGGACGCCGCCAGGCGCCACTCGGCCATCTCCCGACAGTGCGGTGAAATTGCCTCGAGCCCACCCACTTTTCACGCAGTTTCACTAACTTTTTAAATCTTATTGATATTCATTATCATTTGTATAATGATAGGTGTTCTTATTCGCAACAATGTAAACCTTTATGATTATGTATTTTTTGCTGACGGGTGGCCCCGTAGTCTGGCTATTAGCGCTGTTTTCGATAATCGCCACCACGGTCATTCTGCTCAAAATCTGGCAGTTTTGGGTCGTTCAGCGACTCACTTCCAATCTCGCCGATCGGGCGCTTTGTGCATTGGACCAAAACTCCCCGGCACAGGCCAGATTGTTGCTTCAGGGTAGCCGCAACCCTCAGTCCCGGGTCCTCTTGCGCGCAATACAGCTTCACGATGAAGCTGTATTAACGGTGGAGGAAGCCCGCACGGAAACTTGGCGCTGCGCGCGAGCAGAGATTGGTGAGCTCGGCAGCTTACTGCGCGTATTGGAAGTGATCGCAAACCTTGCCCCCTTGCTCGGCTTGTTCGGCACGGTGCTTGGCATGATCGAAGCATTTCGCGCGATGGAAGCCGCGGGTGCCACAGTTGATCCCTCTATTCTGTCCGGAGGTATATGGCAGGCACTACTGACAACAGCAGTGGGCCTTGGCGTGGCTATTCCGGTGTCTGTCGCACACAGCTGGCTGGAAAGGCGCGTCGAAGTGGAGGCGTCCAATATGCAGGATAAGCTGGAACGCCTTATGACTTACTACTGTGCTGATCAAACGCAGTCACCAGACCACTCAAAAACAGCAAGACAGAGCAGCAAACACGCATGATGGCCAACCAGTCGCTGCTCGCCTCCCCCGTCAGAAGAAAAATCAGTCTGACTGCGCTGATTGATGTGGTGTTCATTCTATTGATGTTCTTCATGCTCACTGCATCTTTCACTCAGTATTCCGCGCTGACCTTGAATACGCCGACAGCGAGTGAGAACACCATCAGTGAACGCCCGCAACTATTGCGTTTATCAGCAAACAGTCGCGTAACCGTACTGGGGAGCGATCATTCCACAGAAGGTGCCCTGAGTGAGGTAATCCCTACGCTTGATCCAGATTCGCCTATTGTCATATTGCCTCATGCCGACGCGAATCTACAAACCATTCTGACTGTCTTCGAACAACTGAAAACCAGTGGCGCAGCGCAGCTGTCGCTGGGTGATACGTGGGGCGCTGACGGTGTTTGATTCCAATACGCTTACTGCTTCACTACGGCGCAAGCACAGCAGCGATGACAATATGATTCCACTCATCAATATCGTGTTTCTGTTGCTGATATTTTTTATGGTGGCGAGCCATATAGACGCTTTTCGACCAGCTGATGTCGTGCTTCCAGAGATGGACGCAACTGAAAAAGCCACTGTTCAGGATCTCTCGATTGTACTGGCCTCATCTGGTGACATATTCATCGACGAACAAAGAATTGATCTACAACAGTTGAACGCATGGATCGAGGCATTGGATCCCTCACTATCTGACACAAAAATCACGCTGCAAGCGGACAAACAGGTCACTGCTGCCGCGCTATCTCCTGTGCTGGCCGTTTTACGAGACCATCAAATTTCAGATATCACCCTCTATGTGCAGCGCAAGGTGCTGGAGGGTTTATAGATGCGCGTCGTACGCCTACTGGCCGCATTGTGTGTGGCGCTTCTGCTGCACGTCGCATTGGCGGTAGCGTTTTATGACGCTGCGCCGACAGTTTCGTCGTCCGCAATGGGCATGGGTGAAGCCGGACTTGAAATTGGGCTCGGTTTCGCGGGCAGTTATATCGACGCTATCGAACAGCCCACCCCGGAAGCCGAAACGGAAGAACCTGCGCCCCCTGAGCCCATAAAAGACAAGACGCCGCCGGTACCTGAAAAGACTATAGAGGCGCCGAAAGAACCGACACCTGTTGCAGAAACCGTGCAAGCCGTCGTTGAGCAAGACAATACCGCCGCCACAATAGTAGCCACTAGCGAGCCCGAGGTAGAGCCACCGACACCCGAAAAAGAAGTACCGGCAGAGCCGGCCAAGGTCGCCCCTGAAACAGCGAAGCCTTCTGCCGCTCTGCAACGAGCCACAGGCACTTCCAGCGATCGTTCTGCCGGAGGCAAGCAGGGAAATAGCAAAGATTACTTTGCCGAGTTAATGGCCTGGCTCAACCAACATAAACGCTATCCACGCGAAGCGAAGAAAGAGAAGCAGCAAGGCATTGTCGAGTTGCAGTTCACGCTTCTCAAAGACGGCACAATCATCGCAAGCAGTATTAAGAAGGGTTCGGGGTTTGCGCTGTTAGATGAAGCCGCATTAACCATGCTGGAAAAGGCTGCGCCTCTGCCACCGCTTCCTGAATCGATGAATCGCGAGCAAATAACACTAGTCATACCGATTGAGTTTTCGCTAATCACTAACCAACGTTACAAGGAGTAATACCGTGAAGAAGAAAATGGCCCACAAACCACTATCCCTGCGTCGCACAGCGCTCAGCAGTGCCGGCACGCTGGGGATAACGCTACCAACCCTACTGCTTTCGGGACATGCATTCTCACAGACGGAAGAGCCTATCGTATTGGAAACACTACAAATCGAGGAGCGAACCCTGGATACCAACCCTTATGCGGAGCCAGGCGCACCCTATAAAGCCAAATTATCCGGTGACAAGCGTCACACGCGCCCCGTGGCAGATACCCCACAAATTATCTCCGTTCTCACACAAACCGAAATTAAGGATTCAGGCCGAACCGATCTGAAGGATATTGTCGCTGCACAACCGGGCATCACATTGGGTACCGGGGAGAACGGCAACGCCTTCGGTGATCGATATATCATTCGCGGCCACGAAGCCCGCTCTGATGTTTTCGTCGATGGCTTGCGCGACCCTGGCATGACAACCAGAGAGAGCTTTGCAACCGAACAAATAGAAATTACCAAAGGACCCAGCTCTACCTTCGCAGGCAGGGGCTCCACCGGGGGCGCCATCAACAGCATTACCAAGCAGGCCAGCAGCGAGTACAACTTCAACAAAGTTGAAGCCGGGGTGGGCAGCAGCGACTTTGGGCGTATGACCCTGGACAGTAATACAGCATTGACGGACGACCTCGCCGTACGTGTAAACGGGGTGTACAGCACGGAAGATGTACCCAGTCGTGACCCCGCTGATCGTGAACGTACCGGTGTTGCCTTATCGACCGTTTACGACGCGACAGAAAAGTTACGCATTCTGGGCGACTACTACTATCTGGATGCACAAGACAAGCCGGATCTGGGCACCTATATTGTCCCCGATGGCGGCGGCCCAGTGGCAGACATTCCTGTCTACCTGCAATCAGAGGACTTTCTTAAGTCCAAAACCAACACCTATACATTGCGCGCGGAATATGAAGTTAATAGCAAATTGCGCCTGGACAATTCCATGCGCTATGGCGAGACCAACAACGGCTATGTAACAACCGGCGCACGGGGTACCACGCTAGCCGACTCAGATCCTGTTGCACCGGGATCGGCGAATGTTTCGCTCAGCACCCACCAGGGATGGCAGGACGTCGACTACTTTGTTGACCGATTCAATGTGTATCTGGACCAGGATATTGCCGGCTTCCAGAACGAATTTGTATTCAGTCTGGAATACTCTGATCTGAAAGTGAAGAACGGCGTTTATGACGTGAACAACACCGGACCAACGAACTGCGTTACTAGCGGTCGCCGGGGTGATTCACCGGGGTACTGTATCTATAATGCCAGCGGCAATGAGGTCGGCAATCTACAACACCTCATGGGGCGCGACATCACCAAAGGGACATGGGATTCACACTTCAAGATTGAAACGACGTCACTCTCCATTATGGATACTGTCGATATCACCGACGACTGGACCGTGTTTGCGGGCGTTCGCTATGACGACTTTGACTACAACAACGATGTTGTAAGCGGTGGCGAGACCACCAGATACAGCTACTCCGATGGCCTGTGGAACGGCCATATCGG
>JBBKWY010000180.1:0-3289 GCA_037969215.1 Halioglobus sp. | reverse complement strand
TGTGGCCACACTCGCAGTATCCGGTGGTTCGACACCACGGCCCTTGTTTGAGGCACTGTCGTTGCAGCCACTGGATTGGTCGCGTGTGACGATCACTCAGGTGGATGAGCGCTGGGTGGAGGAGGATCACGCGGACTCCAATGCGCTGCTGATAGAACAGGCTCTGTTACAAAACGCGGCCAGCGCCGCGAAATTTCTCTCTATGAAAGTCCCCTCCGCGTCACCATTCGACGCCGAAGCCGCCGCCAGTGAGAAACTGGCAGCCTTCGCAGCAGGCATCGATGTGGTGGTACTGGGTATGGGTGAAGACGGACATACCGCGTCTTTCTTTCCCGGGGCAGCCAGTCTGTCACGCGCGATGGACCCCGCAGGCACCGAGCTGTGTGTGGCGGTGCGACCGCCTGCAGCACCGCACGATAGAATGACGCTGTCGCTAGCCGCGCTGTTGCGCGCGCGACACACTTACCTGCACACCGTAGGCCCAGCCAAGCAAGCCGTGCTAGCGCGCGCCAGTGAACCGGGCAGTGCGGCTGTGCTGCCGATTCGCGCGTTCCTGCACTGCGCTGCGCTTGAACTGGATATTTACCACGCAAACAGGAATTGAATGATGCACCCGGTAGTGGAAGAGGTCACCGCAAATCTGCGCAGGCGAAGTGAGTCGTCGCGACAAGCCTATCTGGAGCGCTGTCGCAGATCGCGCGACGATACGCCGCCGAAGCGCACACTGTCCTGCGGCAATATGGCGCACGGCTACGCCGCCTGTAACGAACACGAGAAGCAGTTGATCGGCAGTATGACCGCGCCAAATATCGGCATTATCAACGCTTATAACGATATGCTGTCCGCGCATCAACCGCTGGCGGATTATCCCGCGATGATAAAAGCATACGCGCTGGAGCTGGGGGCAACCGCGCAAGTGGCATCCGGTGTTCCGGCCATGTGTGACGGAGTTACCCAGGGGCAGCCGGGTATGGAGCTGAGCCTGTTCAGCCGCGACGTGGTGGCGATGGCCACCGCGATAGGGCTCAGCCACAACCTGTTTGATGCCGCCCTGTGCCTGGGCATCTGCGACAAAATCGTCCCCGGTATGCTGATCGGCGCATTGCAGTTCGGCCATCTGCCCACCGCGTTTATCGGTTCGGGGCCAATGGCAACGGGTATCCCCAACAAGGAAAAGGCGGCGGTGCGGCAACAGTATGCCGCCGGTACCGCAGACAAGGCGGCGCTGTTGGCCGTGGAATCTGCGTCCTACCACAGTGCCGGCACCTGTACCTTTTACGGCACGGCCAACACCAACCAGGTAATGATGGAAGTGTTGGGCCTGCAGTTGCCGGGCAGTTCCTTCCTGCACCCTGACGATCCGCTGCGGCCCGCATTAACGCGGCGCACGATAGAGGAACTGGTGCGACCCAATACAGGCGGGAAAGAGCGCCGCCTGTGTGATGTGGTGACCGAGGCGTCACTGGTCAACGCAGTGGTGGCAATACTGGCCACTGGCGGCTCCACCAATCACACCCTGCACCTGGTGGCCATTGCGCACGCGGCGGGTATCGATCTCACCTGGGACGATATGGATCAGCTGTCGCGTGTGGTGCCGCTACTGGCGCGCGTCTACCCCAACGGCTCTGCCGATATCAATGATTTTCAGGCCGCCGGTGGCACCGCCTTTGTCGTGCAGGAGCTGCGCAGCGGCGGCTTGCTCAATGAAGACGTCGTTACCTTGCTGGGGGAGGGGCTGGACCCCTACGCCTGCACACCAGGCTTCGATGGCGAGCAAAATGTGCAATGGGCCGAACGCGTGGCGACATCGCGCCGACACGATGTGTTGCGCTCGGTTGGCGACCCCTTTGCTGCCGAGGGTGGCCTGCGCAGCCTGTCGGGGAATCTGGGCCACTGCGTGATCAAAACCTCAGCGGTGGAAGAGTCACATCAGGCGGTCACCGCGCCGTGCCGCGTGTTCGACTCGCAGGAGGAACTGAAAGCAGCATTCGATGCCGGTGAGCTGGACCGGGATGTGGTAGCCGTCGTGCGCTTTCAGGGCCCGGTCGCCAATGGCATGCCGGAGCTGCACAAGATGACGCCCTATCTCGGCGAGATACAGGATCGCGGTTTCAAGGTAGCGCTGGTCACTGATGGCCGTATGTCCGGTGCCTCGGGCAAGGTGCCCGCAGCTATTCATCTCTCACCGGAAGCAGTAGACGGTGGCCTGATAGGGCGATTGCGCGACGGCGATGTGATAGAACTGGACACGCACCGGGGCCAGCTCAATGTGCTGCTCTCCATGGCGGAATTGGAGTCGCGCCCGCTGGCGCAACAGACGCCGCATGAGACCACACTGGGCCGCAATCTGTTTGACGTGTTCCGGCGCAATGTCAGCAAATCAACCAGCGGTGCCTCAGTGTTCGGCGCAACCGCAGACGCCAACGCCAACGCCAACGCGGACTAAGGATGCAACAATGTTAAAAGCACTCTTCCTCGATATGGATGAAACACTGTGCGACACGCAGGCGGCCAATAAAGAGGCCACCCGCTTGATGGACGAGGAACTGGATGCGCTATACGGCGCGGCAGTGGACAGCCAGGCCGTGGCGAGGGCTTACGTTCTCGGTATGTATCGCCAGTGGAGCGACAGCCAGCGCGCGCGCTATCAGCCCATTATCGACCAACGCGGTGAAGGCGCCTTTCGCGCACAACTCATTCGCGACCTGTTAGCCGAGCAAGGTATAGATGATTTCAGCGAATCCACCGCGCAAACCCTGCTGGATAAGTTCGACAAGGATCGCCTGAACGCCTTTCATTTTTATCCTGGTATCGAAGACTTTCTGGCCGAAGCGCGCAAACTGTTTACCCTGGTGGTGATCACCAATGGCCCCGAATACTCACAAGTCCCCAAAGTGCAGGCGGTGCATCTGGCCCGGCATGTCGACCACATTATTATTGGTGGCCAGGAGCCCGAACAAAAGCCCGCGCCTTCCATATTTGAAAAAGCCCTGAGGCTGGCGAACTGTGAAGCCCATGAGGCTATCCATGTCGGCGACAGTCTGGCCGCTGACATTGCGGGTGCGCACAGCAGTGGTATCACCTCTGTCTGGATTCAACACCAGCAGCCGCTGGATGCTGAGCTGGGGATTAATCCGCATCATACGGTGCTGCATCCCAGTGAGGTGCCGGCGTTGATTCGGGAGATTCATGGGGGGTAGGTAGTGTTCTGAGCGGAACGTGACCGTTTGGCTGAAACAATCCAATGAGCACTCAGGAGTTTTTGTTTGATTTGTATCCAAATATGGAT
>JBBKWY010000179.1:0-4326 GCA_037969215.1 Halioglobus sp. | reverse complement strand
AAGGCGGTATTCGAATTGAGGCTGCAGGGACTGCTTTCA
Source organism: Halioglobus sp. (assembly GCA_037969215.1). Classification (GTDB taxonomy): domain Bacteria; phylum Pseudomonadota; class Gammaproteobacteria; order Pseudomonadales; family Halieaceae; genus Marimicrobium. The sequence goes on along the minus strand of JBBKWY010000179.1, from coordinate 4,287 downwards.
ACCGTTTCCCATCCATCGGCGTAGCCATCCACATAAACGGTTTGATGCGTAGGGTATGCGTACAAGGATTCACGCTCGTCCACCGGCGCGTTGCGGCGCGCTGCAATGGGGTACAGCAGCTCTTCCTGTGTGCTCAATACCGTGGCAATAGCCTGGGCGGTGGCGCGCAGGGATTGCTCCTGTCCGTTGCGCATGGTGCCTTCCATCTCGCGGATAAACTGACAGCCAGCCCACGGCAGTGACAGTAGCAGCAGGCTCACCATCAATAACTGGCGGCGCAGAGTCATGGCTTACTTCCCCGACCAGCGATAGCCGACGCCATAGACCGCTTCAATTTTTTCGAAGCCTGCATCGCGATCCATGAATTTTCGACGGATGCGCTTGATATGGGAGGTGATGGTGTTGTCATCCTGAACAACCTCCGCCGCGTCCATCAGTTGCTGGCGAGATTTTATCTGTCCGGGGCGCCTGGCCAGCTCACGCAGAATCCGAAATTCCGTGAGTGTCATATCGATGGGCTCAGCGTTCCAGGTGACTGTCATGCGCTCCACATTCAGCGTGAGCGCGCCCTCCTGCAGAGTGTCCTCCTGTTGCTCCGGTGCGCGCAACGCCTTGGTGCGACGCAACAGAGCGACGATGCGTGCCAGCATGTATTCCTGACTGATGTCCTTGGTCCAGTAATCGTCTGCGCCGAGTCGCAGGCCGGAAATCATATCCAGCTCCGAATCCCGTGCCGTCAAAAATACAATGGGCAGCTCCGGGCAGCGGCTGCGTAAATCCCGGCATAAATCAAAACCGCCATCCATATCATCGCCCAGGCCAATATCAATGATGGCGAGGTCGGGAAGCCGTTGCCGGAAGGCGGCGCTGGCACTTGCCTGATCACTGTACAGGGAGACCTGAAAACCCCTGCGCTGCAGTGCATCGCGATAATTGGCGGCAATGGCGGGTTCATCCTCAACGATGGCGATATGGTGCGGCATTCGTCACGTATCCTGACTCTCGTTGTGCGGGTGCCCATAGTTCCAAAGAAGGGGCCCGATCTCAAGGGGCTGCCACAATTTGCCACAATTCATCAGTAAAAAGTCTTAGTCAGTCCCGTGTTTGGCCATCTCGATCTCTTTAAATAGTGGAAAACCCAAGGAGAGATTGTATGGCGTACAAAATATTCATCTGTCACCGCTACACTGCGGCCACACGCCCGTATAGCAGTGCAGCGCTGCGGCTGGTTGTCCGTTGTTTACCCGCCCTGATATTGGGCTGTCTATGGCTATTACTACTGTCGGTTACGTCCGCCAAAGTCGCCGCTGCAGAGGATCTTGAGGATGCCGGGCCGAATGGTGTTGGCAGCGGGCATCTCTTGCTTAAGGACGAGGCGAGTGGTCGCTTTATTCCTGCATTGGTTCACCACAGTAAAGTCCATTTTGATATCAATGGCATGATCGCAATCGTGCAGGTGGAGCAAACGTTCCGCAATGAGACGGATCGTTACCTGGAAGGCGTCTATGTCTTTCCCCTGCCGGGTAATGCCGCCGTGCGTGCGCTGGAAATGCAGCTGGGCGATCGTCGCATCGTGGGCGAGATCAAGGAGAGGATGCAGGCCAAGAAAATCTATGAAGCCGCGAAGACGGCGGGGAAGAGGGCGAGCCTGGTGGAGCAGCAGCGCCCCAACCTGTTTACCAACCGGGTGGCGAATATTGGCCCCGGCGAGGAAGTCACCGTGCATCTGGAATACGTGCAGGCGGTGGCATACGAGGCAGACGTTTTCTCCCTGCGCTTCCCCATGACGATTACGCCACGTTATATGCCACGCACGCCTACTGACGTTGCGGCGTTGGAGCAAGAACAGGAGCAGGAGGTTGAGTCCCTGCGTGTGGACGCCGCCATGGGCTGGGCCATGCCCACAGATCGTGTGCCCGATGCCGATGAGATCTCGCCGTTTCTGTATCCTGAGAGGGGGAGCGACCATACGCCGCTCAACCCGATCGAAATTACGGCTGAACTGGATATGGGGATGCCACTGGCCCGTATCGATTCTGCGTATCATGAAATCGCCCTGTCGCGCAGGGCCGGGGTTTACAGTCTTGATCTGGTAAATGGCGTTAGTGAAATGGACAGGGATTTCGTCCTTAGCTGGCAGCCCGTCAGCGGCAGTGCACCGCGTGCGGCCTTGTTCACTGAAAAGGTCGGTGAAGAGTATTACGCCCTGCTGATGGTGGTGCCGCCCACGGCCAAGCGCATGGCGACCAGTATTCCCCGAGAAATTATCTTTGTGGTGGATACGTCTGGCTCTATGGGTGGTGTCTCTATCGAACAGGCGCGATCCAGTGTCTCCAGCGCGTTGGGCCAACTACGCCCGCAGGACTATTTCAACATCATCGAATTCAATTCTTCTCATAGGGCGTTGTATAAAGAATCCGTACCCGCCACTGCCCACTACGTCCGGGAGGCGCAGGAATTTGTCCAGCGGCTGGACGCGTCCGGCGGTACTGAAATGCTGCCGGCCTTGCGAGCGGCGCTGTCTCACTCCGGCGAGGAGGAGGTTGAGCGCTTGCGCCAGGTGATATTTATCACCGATGGCGCGGTCGGTAATGAGGCAGAGCTGCTGGCAGAACTGTCGTCAAATCTCGGTGATAGCCGTTTGTTTACGGTGGGGATTGGCTCCGCGCCCAATACCTGGTTCATGCGTAAGGTTGCTGAATTTGGTCGCGGCAGCCATACACATATAGGCGATCTCAACGAGGTTGGGACGAGTATGGCGGCGCTGTTTGAGCAACTGGCGCGCCCGGCGGCAGTGGACTTCAAGATCGACTGGGGCGCTACCGTAGATGCCTGGCCCCAGCGGATACCAGACCTCTACAAGGGAGAGGTCCTGTCGGTGGTGGCGAGCTTTGGGACTGCGTTGCCGCCGGGCGATATCACCGTGAGTGGTCGGGTGAATGGGCGGGCATGGAAGCAGCAGCTGCAACTAGGGGATGAGTTGCTCTCGGACAATACGGGCGTTCACTCCGGTGTGGCCAGTGTCTGGGCCAGACGTAAAATAGCCGGGTTGCTGGATCAGAAAATCGCTGGCCGTGACGAGGCGGCAGTGCGTGCGGAGGTGCTGCCTCTGGCGCTGACGCACCGATTGCTGAGCCCCTACACCAGCTTTGTGGCGGTGGAAGAAATCGTGTCTCGGCCCGTAGGTGAATCGATTGGTGCTTCCCCTGTCCCCAATACACGACCCAGGGGGCAGAGCCCGCAGACCTTCGCCTATCCACGCACGGCCACCTCTGCGCCTGCCAAAATATGGCTTGGCGTGTTCCTTCTGTTTCTGGCAATGATAGTCCGGGTTCTGTCGATACAGGAGGCGGACCATGTTCCATCCAAGGATGAGAAATAGGTGGGGGAATGTCCTCGTACTGTGTCTTTTGATCGTTGGGATACAGCAATTGAGCGGCGCCGCAATCATCAAGGCGAAGGCCCGGCTCGCACCCATGTTGATTGAATTGGCCTGGGTGGAAACCCTGCACTTGGAGGATGCTGTCGTCAAACCCTGGCCCTGGGCCGATACATGGCCGGTCGGGCGACTGCAGATTGCAGATCTCGATGTGGATCTGTTTATTCTGGAAGGGGATTCAGGAAACGCTTTGGCCTTTGGTCCGGGGCGCGCATTACCGTCAGCCGAATTGGGGTCTGGCGGTACGACGGTTGTCGGTGGGCATCGCGATACGCATTTTGCATTCCTGAAAAAACTGCGCAGAGGGCAGCTGTTGCAGTTACAGCTGCCCTCAGGAGAAGAGCGTGACTACCAAGTGCAGGAGATTCGCGTGGTGGATGCGAGCAGGGAATCACTGCCGGTGGACAGTGTCACCAATGCGTTGGTGTTGGTCACTTGTTATCCCTTCGATGCATTACAAGCAGGTGGCCCGCTGCGCTACGTTGTCACGGTGTTGCCAAAGGGGGAGGCTCAGATGCAACCCGCCGAAATGGAGCCCTTGTGGCGTCACCGTGAGGAAATGATTTCTAGTCTGGGAATTGAGTCTGATGCGGCGGAGTTGTCACATCTGTTTGAGGAGCAGTCGCTATCGCCGCTTTGGTTTTAATAAAGCATGCGTGAAATAACGACGTGTAAGTTCTAGGAGGCAATAAAAAACCCCGACTGAAAAAACAGTCGGGGTTTTATGTTTGGTGGAGGCGGCGGGAATTGAACCCGCGTCCGCCAGTACTCTGCCTTCGGCTCTACATGCTTAGTTTCCGTTAATTAATTTAACCGCATACAGCCCAACGGGCAGGACGTAATTGGCG
>JBBKWY010000178.1:0-8733 GCA_037969215.1 Halioglobus sp. | reverse complement strand
GGCACGGTGATGCAGCTGTTGATGGATCAGCTCGATGCGATAGAAGGCGGCGAACTGGTCGATACGCACGTGGTTTACGAAATTATGTATTACATGGTGACCTGGCCTGACCGCTTTCACCACCCGCGAGAAGACCTGATCTACGCCCGGGTGGCTGAGGTTAATCCTGCGTCAGCCGACGATGTGGATACGCTGCAGCGAGACCACGACCACACTGCGAAACTCAGTCGAGGGGTATTGCAGGATATTGAGCGATGGCGTCTCGGCGAGGTCTCCGGGGGCGTGGTGGTCAAAAGTGGCCGAGCTTACGTCGAGCATATCTATGAGCATATGAATGTCGAGGAGAAGGTCGTTTTCCCGCGTATTGAGGAGACACTTACACTGCAGGACTGGCGCGATCTGGCCGAAGATGATCAGCTTGAAGCGGTCGCCAGTGCCGTATTCGGCCCGCAGGTGCAGCGCGAATTCCGCAATATGACACGCAAGTTACGCCGCAGTTTACGTCGCTCTGTGGAGCGCGGCACGATGATCGAGTGGATGGGGGTGGAGGCGTTCATGGAGTCGCTGGAAGTGGTATCCATCGCAGCGGAGTCCGCGCGCGATACCACGGGAGAGTCCCTGCGAATGGCCCTGCAGGATTCCCTCAAATACTTCCGGGAAGCGCCAATGTCGGCGCCGCTGCGTTGTTTCGCTAACAATACCCGGATTACATTCCGCCTGTTGGGTGAGGTGGCGGGTATTTCCCGGGAGACGCTGGACGATCTGTCGCGGGTTAACCAGGAACGCAAAGACCGGATTCGGCTAATGGATCGGAACTCGGCCCCGCGCTGACATCCGGCTCCCGAAACTGCAGGCTGGCCAGTCGCGCATACAGCGGGCAGTCGACCAGCAATTGTTGGTGGGTGCCCGTTGCGATCAGTTGGCCGCCGTCCAACACGGCAATATTGTCCGCATGCAAAATAGTAGAGAGGCGGTGCGCGATGATCACCGTGGTGCGATTGCGCATCAGTTCCTGTAGCGCAAGCTGCACCTGATGCTCGCTCTCGGTGTCCAGCGCGCTGGTGGCCTCATCGAGCAGCAGTATTTTGGGGTCGTTGAGAATCGCCCTGGCCAGCGCAATGCGCTGGCGTTGGCCGCCGGATAGCCGCACCCCCATCTCACCCAGGTGACTGGCGTAACCCTCGGGCAACGCGGTGATGAAGTCGTGCGCGTGGGCGGCGCGGGCGGCGGCCACTACCTCCTCGTCGGTGGCATCGAGTTTACCGTAGGCAATGTTGTAGCGGACATCTCCCGTGAACAAGGTCGGCTGTTGTGGCACCAGCGCGACATGCTCACGCATATGCTTGAGATCCATCTCGCGAATATCGACGCCGTCCAGTAGCAGCCTGCCTTCCTGTGGATCGTAGAAGCGCAGCAACAACTCAAACACCGTGGATTTTCCCGCGCCCGACGGCCCCACCAGGGCCAGACTTTTGCCGGCTTCGATGTTCAGCGTGAAGTTTTTCAGCGCAGGCTGTGTCGGGCGGGTCGGGTAGCAAAAAGAGACATTGTCCATCCGCAGTTCCGGTCGCACACTGGTCGGCGTTGCGGCGGCGGAGCCGGGATCTTCAATCAGGCTGTGTGTGTTGATCAGTTCAACCAGTCGCTCAGCGGCACCCGCCGCGCGTTGCAGGTCGCCCCAAACCTCGGAAATTGTGGCCACGCCACTGCCTACCATGATGGCGTAAAAGACAAAGGCGCCCAGCTCGCCGCCGGTCATGCGCCCGCTGAGAACGTCCTGCCCACCCTCCCACAGCATCCCGGACATGCCGACAAATAACAGCATGATCGCGCCGCAGATGAGCAGGGAGCGCTGCCAGATACGGCGGCGGGCGATCTCGAAGGCGCGCTCCACCTCCCGGTCGAACGCGTCTGCCTCGAATTGCTCGCGGGTGTAACTTTGCACCACACGGATGTTCTGGATGACTTCACCGGCGTAGCTGCCAACGCTGGCGATGCTGTCCTGGCTTTTATTGGACAGCTTCCGCACGCGTCGTCCGAACACCAGTATGGGCAGTAATACCAGAGGCACGCCGACCGCGATGATCAAACTCAGCTTCAGGTTGGTGATAAACATCAGGACCAGCGCCCCGACGGTGGTCAGGCTGCTGCGCAGCGCCATACTGAAGGAGGAGCCGATAATGGTCTGTAGCAGGGTGGTATCGGTGGTGAGACGCGACATGATTTCGCCACTGCGATTGAGCTCAAAGAACCCCGGATGCAGCCGCACGACGTTCTCGAACACTTTCTTGCGGATGTCGGCACTGATCCTCTCACCCAGCCAGGAGACCAGATAAAAGCGAATAAACGTGCCAAAGGCCATAGCGGCCGCGATCGCGACGAGTAGCACGATAGCATTTCGGAGGTCGGTGCTGGTGCCGCCGCCGAACCCTTGATCAATCAGTACCTGCAGGCCGCGCCCCATGGAGAGCGTAGCAGCGGCAGTAAACAACAGCGCGATGCTGGCGCCGACCAGTCGCAGTTTGTAGTTCTGCAGCAGGCGCAGTATCGGCAGCAGCGCGGGCAGGCCCTCTTTTGCACGCGAGGACATCAGCAGTGTCTGTTCTGGTGCGAGTGGGTGGTGGTAGTGGCGCAGGAAATGCGCGGTGGCTCAACAGCTTTGACTGCGGTGGAATTCATGATTGGGTTCCGTGGCGGGGCAATGACTTCGTGCTAGTGTAATGGCTCAGCGGGGTTAATGATATTCAGTGGCTGGTACGGGCGGAGATGCAACATGGGTGAGAGATTCAAGGACAAAGTCGTCATTGTAACCGGCGGCAGTCGTGGGCTTGGACGCGCCATGTCACTGGGCTTCGCCCGCGAGGGGGCCAAGGTGGTGGTGGCCAGTCGCAAGCTTGCGGTCTGCGAGGAGGTCGTTGCCGTGATTGAGTCAGAGGGGGGCGAAGCCCTGGCGCATGGCGCACATATGGGTGATGTTGCGGATCTGGACGGGCTCATCGAGGCGACCTACGCGCGCTTTGGCCGCGTCGATATACTGGTTAACAATGCCGGCACCAATGTCGCAGTCGGGCCGTTGTCCGACATCGGTACCACCGCGTTCGACAAGATGGTGGACGTCAACCTGAAGGGCCCGTGGTATCTGGCCTCGCGGTTGGCACCGCGCATGGCCGAGCACGGCGGCGGGTGCGTGATCAACGTCTTGTCGGTGGCCGCTTTGTGCACCCCGGCTTACTCCGGCATTTACGCGGCGACCAAGGCGGCACTGAAAGCCCTGACCGAGGTCATGGCGCAGGAGTGGGCCGAATGGAATATTCGTGTCAACGCGCTGGCGCCCGGGAGTTACCACTCGGACCTAACCGATAGCGCCATCGCCGCCCTGCCCCACTATGGTGAAGGCATGGTAGCTGCGGCGTTGATTCCGCGTATTGCGGAAACCGAGGAGATCCTCAATCCGATTTTCTATCTGGCGTCTGAATCCTTTACCACTGGCATCACGCTGGTGGCAGATGGCGGCCTGATGGCGAAGCGTTAAATCTCGTCGGGCGGTGGGGGGGAGCGGCGCTGCAACAAGCGGCCGAAATAGACGCCTACCTCAAACAACAGCCACATCGGGATGGCCAGCAGCGATTGGGAAATGATGTCCGGTGGCGTCAGCAGCATGCCGACCACGAAGCAACCCAGGATAATGTAGGGGCGTTTACTGGACAGCGCCTCCGGTGTTGTGATGCCGGACCAGATCAGCAGTATTGCAACTATCGGAATTTCAAAGGCTAATCCAAACGCAAAAAACAACTTGAGCACGAAATCCAGATAGCTGTTGATATCCGTCATAATGGTGATGTCATCCGGCGCGACGCTGGTGAAAAAACCGAAAACAAGCGGAAAGACGATGAAATAGGCGAATGCAGCTCCCGCATAAAATAACAGCACGCTGGACGCCAGTACCGGGACCGCCAGACGCTTTTCATGGCGGTACATACCCGGTGCGATAAAACTCCATGCCTGATATAACACATACGGCATCGCCACAAAGACTGCGGTCCACAGGGTCAGTTTGAAGGGTGTAAAAAACGGCGAGGCGACTTCTGTTGCAATCATGCTCGCGCCCGGTGGCAATAGCGCACGCAGCGGCTCCGAGACGAACGCGTAAATCTCGTTGGAGAACGGGAACAGACAAATAAAAATGATCAGTACTGCCACCAGTGCGCGCAGTAATTTATCGCGTAGTTCGGTCAGGTGCGCGATCAGCGGCAGTGGCTGATCCGTGGATTCTGGTTCGTTCATTCAGCCTGTTTTTCCGCTGGGATTTGCTTGGGTTCGGTGGGAGTGGCGTCGCCCTGTACCGGTGTGTGCAGTGCAGCAGTGGAATCTTTCAGGTCGCGCCCGATAGCGCTGGCGTCATGCTTCAACTGCTCGCCGGTTTTACGCAGATCACGCATGACTTCGTCATTGTGTAGTTCCTGCTGCACTTCCTGTTTGATCTCATTGAATCCGCGCCTGATACGATTCAGCCACATACTCGCGGTACGAATCGCCTCTGGCAGACGCTCAGGGCCGATCACCAACAGGGCTACCACGCCTATCAGGATCAGTTCGGAAAAACCTATATCGAACATGCAGGGCTTACTTTTCTTTGGCTGCGTTGTCCGCGGTATTGTCCGGTTCGGTGCCGTCGTCCGGTTTTTCGGCCTCGCCATCGTCCGTCATGCTTTTGCGAAAGCCCTTAACCGCGCTACCCAGGTCGCTGCCCAGAGTGCGTAATCGCTTGGTGCCAAACAACATGATCACGATTGCCAAAATGATCAACAACTGCCAGATACTGATTCCGCCGATACCCATTGTGCTCTCCCGTTATCCTTGCGCCGTTAACCACGGCTCATCAACTATTGCGCGTCTCGCGCGGCCTTTTCGTCCAATCCTGAAATACCAAAGCGGTCACTCAGGCACTGTATTACGTCGTCTACGTCCATCTCCAGATGGGATAGCATCACCATGCTGTGAAACCACAAATCGGCCACTTCACCAATCACCGCGTCGCGGTCACCCCCGGTTTCTGCGTCCTTGGCCGCAAGAATCACCTCGGTGGCCTCCTCGCCGACTTTCTCGAGGATCTTGTTCAGGCCCTTGTGGTGCAGGCTGGCCACATACGACGCGTCAGGGTCGGCCTGCTTGCGCGCTGCCAGTGTCGCTGCCAGTTGTTGCAACACATCGCTCATGATGTCTTCCCGTACATGTCTGCGGGTTGTTTCAATACGTCGTCGGTGACGCGCCAACTGCCGTCTTCCAGTAGCCGGTAAAAGCATGCTCGCCTACCCGTATGACAAGCGATACCACCAACTTGTTCAACTTTCAGCAGCACTGTGTCCGCATCGCAGTCGATACGCAACTCCTTCAGCATCTGAACGTGACCTGATTCCTCGCCCTTGCGCCACAGCGCCTGCCGTGAGCGCGACCAGTAAATCGCGCGACCCTCGTCAATTGTCAGTTGCAGGGCGTCGCGGTTCATCCAGGCCAGCATCAGCACTTCGCCGCTCTGCCAGTCCTGCGCGATAGCGGGAACGAGTCCCTGCTCGTTCCACTTGATGTCTTGTAACAGTGTTGCGGGTGCAGTCATACCGATCTTCCAGACGGAGGCATATTATGGCACAGGCCACGGTATCGCACCTATACTCAGCGGCTTCTGGGCCACAGCAGGTAGAGGGCCACTGCAGCCAATACCCAGCTGACCGCCGGCGCGTTGGCCAGTTGTTGCGAGATACCGGGAAACGCTGCCGCGGCTGCTGCGAGACCGGCAATGCCGGCCAGCATCAGGCGGCGCCGGCGCGCGAGCGCGCGCTGTTGCCCGGAACGATCTTCCCGCAGCTGTAGCTGGGGTGCGGGGTGGCGCTCGGTTCCCCGTGAGTGCTGCAGGCTCTCCAGCACGACATCGGGCAGTTGCGGCAATTGTTCCAGCCAGGAGGGCACATGGCGCTGCAGACGTTTGAACATGGATTGTGGTGAGTAGCGTTGCTGGACCCACTCTTCCAGAAACGGCTGCGCTGTCTCCCACAGGTTCAGGTCGGGGTAGAGCTGGCGGCCCAGCCCCTCGATGTTCAGCAGCGTTTTTTGCAGTAATACCAGTGAGGGTTGCACCTCCATGTCGAAGCGGCTGGCCGTCTGGAACAGGTATACCAGCAGCTGGCCAAAGGATATCTCGCTGATGGGGCGCTCGAATATGGGCTCGCAGACCGCGCGCATGGCCGACTCGAATTCCTGTACGCGAGTATCGGGGGGGACCCAGCCGCACTCGACATGCAGTTGCGCGACCTCGCGGTAGTCGCGGCGAAAGATGCCGAGCAGATTGCGACCCAGATAATACTGGTCAGCGTCCGAAAGACTGCCGACGATAGCGCAGTCCACGCCAATATAGGTGGGGTCCGCCGGGTCCGTCGCATCCACAAAGATATTGCCGGGGTGCATGTCGGCGTGGAAAAAGCTGTGTTGGAAGACCTGTGTAAAAAAGATCTCCACGCCGCGCTCGCCCAACAGTTTGAGGTCTGTGCCTCTGGCGCGCAGCGTTTCCATATCGGTGACGGGAATGCCGTGTATGCGTTCCATGGTCAACACATTACGACACGTGTACTCCCAGTAAACCTCGGGCACGTAGAGCAGCTTGTTGTTCTCGAAATTGCGTCGCAGCTGCGAGGTATTGGCCGCTTCCCGGGCCATATCCAGCTCGTCGAGAATCACCAGCTCGTAGTCGGCGACAACTTCAACCGGGCGCAGGCGTCGACCGTTGGGATGGTATTTCGCCGCCAACCTCGCCAGCGTATACATGAGGGCGATATCCTCACGGATCACCGCCTCGATATCCGGGCGAACCACCTTGACGACCACCTGCTCACCGCTGTGCAGGGTAGCGCAATGCACCTGCGCTACCGAAGCAGAGGCCATGGGGGTGCTCTCGAAACTCGCGAACAGCTCGCCCACTGGTTTGCCCAGAGCCTTCTCGACAATGGCGACGGACTGCTGCTCAGGGAATGGCGGAACACTGTCCTGCAACCTGGCCAGTTCATCGGCGATATCTTCGGGCAGCAGGTCGCGTCGGGTGGACAGCATCTGTCCGAACTTGATGAAGACCGGTCCCAGTTCTTCCAGCGCGCGGCGCAGGCGAACGCCTCGCGTCAGATCCGGGGTTCGCTGCAATCGCCAGGGCGCAAGTCGCAGTGCAAAACGCGGCAGTGCTGGCAGTCGCTCTTGATCGACCAGCTCATCCAGCCGGTAACGACTGATTGTTCGCAGTATTTTCGTCAGGCGTACCGCGCGGGACACGGCTCAGGTCCTCAGCTTCTGCAGGCGTTGGCGCAGGCGCTCGGTGCGCGACTCCAAACGGTCCACGCGCTGCACCAGTTCCTGCACATCGCGGTAAAAATCTTCTGTTTCCAGCCTTGGCGGACTGAGGCGAGCCTCCTCATGGATGAACTCCCCGAGCTGCCTGGACAGACTGGTGGATGCCTGCTTGCCCCAGTCGAACACGCTGCGCAATACCTGCGCCAACTGGTGTCCGGCGACGTCCCCCAACGAGTCCACCAGGGGCGCTTCCCAATCCATATCCAGCCCCGCCAGAATATGCTGTAGTTCAATCAGCGGAGCGCTGTCACCCTCCAGCTCCAGGCCGCCATTGATCAGCGTGGCGGTTGGATCTTTGGCGGTGGCCAGTTCGGTGAAATCCCCAGCCTCGCCTTTAATACTGGTAGTGATCGGGCCGCGGTGAAAGCCTGTGAGACGAATACCCTGCGCGCCCGGGTGCAGGTAGAAACTCAGTGGCGGCGAGGTGCAGTGCAGCGCGAAAACGCAGTCGTCCAGCCGGGCCAGTTCCGCCAGGCTGTGTGGGGACAACGCCAGTGCGCGGTTGAGGGCCGCTTCCAGCGCGGCCAGAGCCGCCGTGTGCAGAGTGGGATCGACAGTGTTACTCATCTCAGGTTTTGACACCCCGGTGCAGGGCGACGATACCCCCGGTCATATTGTGGTATTCAACCTGACTAAAACCGGCGTCTTCCATCATGTCTTTCAATGTGGCCTGGTCCGGGTGCTTGCGGATGGATTCGGCCAGGTACTGGTAGCTTTCGCTGTCGTTGGCCACCAGCTTGCCCATGAACGGCAGTACGCGGAATGAGTAGGTATCGTAGGCCTTGCTGAGCAGGTCGTTCTGCGGTTTGGAAAACTCCAGCACCAGTAGCCGGCCGCCGGGCTTCAACACGCGCAACATGGAGCGCAGGGCGAGATCGATATCCGTCACATTGCGCAGCCCAAACGCGATGGTTATACAGTCGAAGCTGTCGTCGGGAAAGGGCAGGTACTGGGCGTCGGCCTGCACAAATTCGATATTGCCAAGACGGCCCTGATCCAGCAGCTTGTCGCGGCCCACCTGCAACATGGAGTCGTTGATATCCGCCAGTACTACCCTCCCTGCCGGGCCAACGAGCTCGGCAAAGCGCGCCGCCAGATCGCCGGTGCCACCGGCGATGTCCAGCACGGCGTTGTTCTTGCGCACGCCACTCAACTCTATGGTGAAGCGCTTCCAGATGCGGTGTATGCCGCCTGACATCAGATCGTTCATCAGGTCGTAGCGGGCTGCTACGGAATGGAATACATCGGCTACCATGCCGGCTTTGGCATCCTTGTCGACGTCTTTGAAACCGAAGTGTGTGGTGTCTTTGTCGTTCATATGTCTGTGCCCGGGGTGCTGGGGAT
>JBBKWY010000177.1:0-4909 GCA_037969215.1 Halioglobus sp. | reverse complement strand
GACAGGTACAGTCTGCCCTCCTCGGGCAAGTGGTAGCGCACCATGTGCTGCGCCTCGTCGACGCCAACATGGGCCGTGCTATCCGCCATGGAAAACAGCTCGATCACGACGCTATTTTCGGCGTCTGTCACTGTATAGCGCGCCTTTCCCTGCGGGGTTACAGACAGGTCGTGCACCTGCTCGCCATGAATATACTGCTTGCGAGACACCAGTGGGCTGGCGCTGGCCCAATCGCGTAATTCGGATGCCACAATCACACTGTTGTCATACAGCTCGCGGTGCTGCAATGCCAGTTCCAGTACGGCGGCTACAGCACTGTCGGTAAAGGCCGGCGCTGCGTCAGTGATTTCTCCTTCGGCGAATTCCTCAACGATAAACGCAGTGGTGGCCTGCCCGGCGGCGAAACACTCTTTTTGGAGACAGGCAACCAGAAAGTCACGGTTGTGGCGGGTGCCAAATAACACGGTTTCCTTGAGTGCTTCGATCAAACGCAAGCGGGCGATTTCGCGTGTCGGGCCACTGGCGATGATCTTGGCGACCATCGGATCGTAAAACGGTGAAATCAACTGGCCGGTGCAGATACCGCTATCCACCCGGATGCCGGTGCCGCCAGGCGGTGACCACAAATCTACCGGGCCGGAGGTGGGCAGGAAATCCTGACTCGGGTCCTCGGTGTAGAGGCGCACTTCGATGGCGTGTCCGGTCAAGGTGACATCACTCTGCGTGAGGCCCAGTGGCTCGCCCTGGGCAACCTGAAGCTGTAGCGCGACCAGATCCAGTCCGGTAACTAATTCTGTCACCGGATGCTCGACTTGCAGGCGGGTATTCATTTCCAGAAAGTAGAAGGCACCGTGCTCATCCAGCAGGAACTCGACGGTGCCTGCACCGCGATAGTTGATATTCTGCGCGGCTGCCACGGCGGCTGCGCCCATTTCCTCGCGCAGCGCGGCGGTCATTACCGGGCAGGGGGCCTCTTCCACAACCTTCTGGTGGCGTCGTTGCACCGAGCAATCCCGTTCGCCCAGATGCACGATATTGCCGTGGCTGTCGCCAAATACCTGCACCTCGACATGGCGCGGGCGCATGATGGCTTTTTCGAGAATCAGCTCACCGTTGCCAAACGCCGAGCTGGCCTCCGCTCGTGCCAGCTTAATGGCGTTGGCCAGCTCGTCCGCTTTGTGTACCAGTCGCATGCCGCGACCGCCGCCACCGGCCGCTGCTTTTACCATCAGCGGGAGTGCGATCCTGGCGCCCTCGGCGAGCAGCGTGGCGTCGCTCTGGTCTTCTCCTTCATAACCGGGGACGCAGGGCACTCCAGCTGCGATCATGCGCCGTTTGGCTTCCGCCTTATTGCCCATCAGGTGAATCGCATCGGGGCGCGGGCCAATAAAGACAAGGCCCGCATCCTCGCAGGCCTGGGCAAACTCGGCATTTTCGCTGAGAAAGCCGTAGCCGGGGTGAATCGCCTCGGCGCCGCTGGATTTTGCTGCCGCAAGAATATTCTCGGCTACCAGATAGGATTCATTGACCGGGCTGGGGCCGATATGCACAGCCTCATCCGCCATCAGGACATGAGGGGCCCTGGCATCAGCGTCGGAGTAGACGGCCACGGTGCGGTAACCCTGCGCCCTTGCAGTGCGTATCACCCGACAGGCGATCTCACCGCGGTTCGCCACCAGAATACTGGTAAATCTTGTCATTGTGTTCTCCACGGCCTATTCATCCGCCCATTTTGGTTTGCGCTTTTCGACGAAGGCAGCGACGCCCTCGCGCCCCTCGTCGCTGAGCATGCAGGAGGCGAAGCCACGCGCGGCAAAATCCAGCGCCTCTCCGCGCGGGCGACGGGTCGCCTCGAACACGATGCTTTTGGTCACGGCATTGGCGCCGGGGGCGCACAAAGCGATCTGCGCCAGAACTTCAGCACACTTGGCGTCCATGTCGGCGGCGTCCTCGGCCAGGATATGGCCTATGCTGTACTGCACGGCCTCCTCGCCCTTAAACCGTGCGCCGGTCAACATCAGGCGGCGAGCCTGGGTGAGGCCGACACGCTCGGTCACAAACGGCGCGATCTGCGCGGGTGGAATACCGAGACTGGTTTCCGAGAGACGAAACTTGGCATCGCGGGTGACGATGGTGACATCACCAACGCAGCACAAACCCAAGCCACCGCCTATCGCCGCGCCCTCCACCAACATGATGACGGCCTGTGGTTGTTCGTTGAGTTTTATCATCAGATCGCCAAAGCTGCGATTGCCGCGTGCGACTTCTGCTTCATCTGGCGCACCGCCCTGCGCGCCCGACTTGAAGCCCTTGATATCGGCGCCGGCGCAGAATATGCCGCCCTTGCCGCGCAGGATCAGTGTGCGCAGTGTTTTGTCGCCGGCAGCGGCGTCCAGCACAGCGTGAAGTTCATCGACCATCTCTGCTGACAGGGAGTTTTTGGCCTCGGGGCGGTTGAGCCAGATGGTCAGTACGCTGCCCTGTTTTTCCAGTATCAGGTCTTTGGTATCGGGTAGTGCGGTCATGTTGTTTTCTCCAGTGATTCCGTCTGTCGCGCACTTACATTCGGGCTATGCCAAAACTGTTCGGTCGCACAGCGCGGTGCCGGGTTTCCCATACGGTCTCCAGCAGGAAGCCCAGCGTTTTGCGTGTGTCGCGCGGGTCGATCATGCCGTCATCCAGCATGTGGCCCGAGGTATAGAATGCGCTGGACTGGCTGTCGAAAATATTGGCCAGGAAGGCTTCCTGTTTGGCGAGGGTGTCCTCATCGGCTTCCTGCCCCAGCGCGGCGGCCTTACCGCGCGCAACTTCGGACATGGTCTTCGCGGCCTGCTCGCCGCCCATTACGCCAGTGCGGGCGTTGGGGAAGGTGTACAGAAAATCTGGATCGAAGTGTCGGCCGCACATGCCGTAGTTGCCGGCGCCGAAGCTGGCACCTGTCATCATCGTGATGCGTGGCACTTCCAGGTTGCGCACCGCCTGAATCATCTTCGAGCCGTGCTTGATCATCCCGGCGCGTTCGGATTTGGTGCCCACGATATAACCGGTGGTGTTCTGCATAAACAACACAGGAATATTGGACTGATCGCACAGCTGCAGGAACTGCGTGGCTTTGGTGGCGCCTTCCGGATCAATCGGGCCGTTGTTGCCGAGAATGCCGCAGGGCAAGCCAAAGATATCGGCTTGCAGACAAACGGTAGACGCACCGTAACGGGATTTGAAGTCCATGAAATCCGAGCCGTCTACTATGCGTGCCATTAGCTCGCGCATGTCGTAGGGATTGCGGTAGTCACAGGGAATCACGCCGGCCAGTTCATCGGCATCGTACAGCGGCTCGCGAAAGCTGCGCCTGTTGGGGGTGGTGCAGTCCTTGTTCCACTGCAGCCGGTGCATCAGCTCCCGGCACATCTGTACCGCTTGTCCGTCGTTCTCCGCCAGATATTCCGCCAGCCCGGAAACAGACGCGTGCATTTCCGCACCGCCCAATTCCTCTTCGGTGGCGATTTCGCCGGTGGCGGCTTTCAGCAGCGGCGGCCCCGCCAGAAAGGCGCGGCCATTGTTCTTTACAGCGATCACATAATCGCTGAGCCCCGGCATGTATGCACCGCCCGCGGTGGAGGAGCCGTGCAGGATGGAGATCACCGGTATGCCCGCCTTGCTCAATTTTGCGAGGTTACCAAACAACATGCCGCCCTGCGAGAAACCTTCCACCGTGTAATTGATGAGGTCGCCGCCCGCGCTTTCCACCAGGTGTACGAACGGCAGTTTTTGCTCCAGTGCGATCTCCTCACAGCGGCGCACACGGTAGCCGCCGGCGGTGGTGAGTGTGCCCGCCATGATGCCGCTGTCATCCACCACCACCATGCAGCGCACGCCACTGATAAAACCAATGCCAGAGACGATGGTAGAACCTGGGATGGATTTTTCCGGATCGCTATTGTCCAGTAGGTAGCCGGCCAGATTGCCCACGGTCAGAAAGGGCATGCCCGGGTCGAGCAGGCGAGCGAGTCGCTCGCGTGGGGTCAATTGACCGCGCGCTTCAAAGCGTGGCTTGCGTTTTTCGGAAAGCATGGCGCCACGCCCGTTCAGCTCCTGTAGCGTGTCAATCAGCGCGAGCATCTCGCGGCGGTTTTTCGCATAACCCTCGGAGTTGATATTGATCTTTGAGTTAAACACAGGCATCACAAATTCTCCGCGAGAGTCGCCGGTATGGGGATTGGGCAGGACAGCAATAGCTGCGCGTATCCTTTGCCCTGTGGGTCGTTGCGCAGGCTGGCCACGCCACCGCCGCCGAGCACATCGTGCAACAGGAAATTCATTGCATGAGCGCCGGGCAGGATGAATCGTTCGACACAGCCCGCTGAAGTATCGGCGAGAAAGTGGGCAAAACGCTCGCGCACTGCTGCTGCCGTGAGTGTCTCGCAGATATAGGGAAGGTACTCAGCACGACGGGCGATGATGCCGATATTGGCCTTGTTGCCTTTGTCGCCGCTGCGGCCCCAGGCGAGCGCAATGAGTGGCACTTCGATCATGTCAGCAGTGAGTTTTACGCTCGGTGTGTCGGGGCGCGCAATGTTGGATGTATCCAGCATTTCACCGTGGACCTCGTCGCAGGAGACCTGCTCATCCCCCAGCGCTATCTGCACCTGTATTTGGGCTTTGGGCACCGTGCAGGAAAACAGTCGCACCACCGGTGAGGGAGCGGGGCGACTGCCCGCGAAACCGGACAGCCCCGGCGGTGTAGCCAGCCCGAGGCCGACCGCCTCCTTGAGCAGAATGCCAATGCCGATGGTCTCCGGGTGTTTGGCCGCGATCTTCATCACGACCTCACGACTGCTGCTGATTTCACTGAACTGGCCGTACTGACACTCTGTACCCATCAACTCGATACTGGTCTCGCTGAAATCCG